>NZ_JADKYY010000020.1 GCF_015354315.1 Planobacterium oryzisoli | reverse complement strand
AAGGCCTTGAAGGAGAACATCAACTTCATGTGGATTAGTGGAAGGGCTCAGGTGGACCACAATACGATAGCACGCTTCCGCAGTGCGCGCCTTGCAGGGATCTTTAAGGACATTTTCCGTCAGGTAGTTCTGCTCTTGGCCCAGCAGGGACTGGTGAGCCTTAAGCGGGTATACACCGACGGTACGAAGATAGAGTCGGTAGCAGGACGCTATACCTTCGTGTGGGGCAACAGCATCAAGACCAACAGGGAGAAGCTCTCCCGCCAGCTCGAAGAGATGTGGGAGTATGCCCAGAGCATTGCCGACGAGGAGGACAAGGATCCCGAGCCCCCGGAGTTTAAGAGTATCGATCCGGAGAAAGTAAAGCAGACGGCTCAGAAGATCAGTAAGATCATCAAGGGGAAGGCCAGTCAGGTAGATCCCAAGACAAAGGCCAAGGCCCGGTACATAGAGAAGAACTTCCCTCAGGCCCTACAGAAGTACCAGCAGCAGGAAGAGCTACTGAAGGGGCGCAACTCCTACAGTAAGACCGACCCGGAGGCTACCTTCATGCGCATGAAGGACGACCATATGCAGAACGGGCAGCTAAAGCCTGGATACAATGCACAGATCAGTACCGAGAACCAGATAGTGGTGAACTATACCATCCACCAGGATGCCAACGATTTGCATACCCTCTCGGGACATCTCTTGGAGCACGAAGCGCTCTACGGACAGCTTCCCCAGGAGCTGGTAGCCGATGCAGGGTACGGTAGTGAAGAGAACTACCAGTTACTGGAAGACAAGGGCGTAGAGGCCTACGTAAAGTATCCTTCGTTCAATAAGGAAGAGAAGCTGGTAAAAGCCCGCACTGCGCGCAAGCCCTTTGAGAGAGACCAACTCTATTACAATGCCTTGGAAGACTACTATGTATGCCCGATGGGTCAGCATATGGAATACCAATACACCACGCGCAGCACTACTAAATCCGGATTAGTTCAGCATACACGACTCTATAAGGCAAAGAACTGCCAGGGTTGTCCCCTCCGGGGCATGTGCCACAAGGGGGCCGCAGAGCGAGTCGTTACGCGC
This sequence comes from Planobacterium oryzisoli, assembly GCF_015354315.1. Lineage (GTDB taxonomy): Bacteria > Bacteroidota > Bacteroidia > Flavobacteriales > Weeksellaceae > Planobacterium_A > Planobacterium_A oryzisoli. Next base: position 285 of record NZ_JADKYY010000020.1, on the reverse strand, counting down.
AATGCGCTTTTGGAACATTATAAAGCACGAGCTAGGGAGCGGCTCCTGACTGAAAAGGGAGAAGAACTTCGAAAAAGACGTACCGCGGATGTAGAACCTACCTTCGCGCAGATAAAACATAACCGGAACTTTAAACGATTTACCCTCAAAGGCCTCAAAAAAGTGGAAATAGAGTTCGGATTACATGCTCTAGCACATAATATCAAGAAAAGGACGGCATAAACCGTCCTTCTGCTTGGGCTAAAAACCCAAAATCTACTTTTTTAACCCCAATTGGCTAAAAAC
>NZ_JADKYY010000002.1 GCF_015354315.1 Planobacterium oryzisoli | reverse complement strand
ATATCAAGAAAAGGACGGCATAAACCGTCCTTCTGCTTGGGCTAAAAACCCAAAATCTACTTTTTTAACCCCAATTGGCTAAAAACAAAAGACTGTCCTCATTTTAGTTATGGGGACAGCCTCCTTTTTTTTGTTATATTACATTCATCCCCTGCACTGAAACGTACATCCTATTCTACTCTGTCGTAATCGTCTTGCAGACGTATTATATCATCTTCGCCAAAGTAACTACCTGTCTGCACTTCGATAAAAACCAACAACTCCTTACTTTCATTTATTATGCGGTGCTTTGATCCCAATGGAATTGCTATACTTTGTCCATAAGAAACACTATATAAATCTCCATCCAACACTACAGTGGCTTGCCCTTGTACTATCGTCCAATGCTCCTCTCTAAATTTATGATATTGATATGATAATCTTTGCCCCGGCTCCACTTCTATCCTTTTTAATTTATAGTATGGAGTGTTTGCCAGTACAATATATCTACCCCAAGGTCTTTCACCAATTTCTTCCGCCATTATATTACGTTTGTCTTTATTTTGTTTGCCTATTTTTTACTTAAGCAAGGGTACAAAATTATAAAAAATTCTTCTAAACCACTTTGTAGAGGTGTGGATTCTTCATAGAGCGGCTCCCATTGCAATTGCATGCGAAGTACTATTATTTTGTAACTTTTCCGCATGAAAACACTTGTTGTCATTGGAACCATTTTCCCTGAGTCCAGCTCAAGTGCAGCAGGCGTAAGAATGAGGCAATTGATAGATTTTTTTAAATGGAGTAAATATACTATCCATTTTCTATCCACCTCTCCTATCGGTACACAAAGTGATAATCTGCCTGACGCCGGAATTAAAATTCATATAATAGAATTAAACTCCAATTCGGTTGAAGATCTTCTCTGTGCTATTAATCCAGAGATAGTTCTTTTCGACCGCTTTATTTCTGAAGAGCAGTTTGGATGGCGCGTAGCTTCCGCCGTTCCTGAAGCTTTAAGAATATTAGATACGGAGGACCTGCACTTTCTTCGTGCTGCCCGCAAGACAGCACTCCAGAAACAACTTCCAGTTTCTAGGGAACTACTTCAAAATGAGATAGCCAAGAGAGAAATCGCTTCCATACTTCGTTGTGATGTAAGTCTTATAATTTCAAGCTATGAATTTAAACTTTTAACCAATGTTTTCTCCCTTGATCAGACGATACTTTTCTATATGCCTTTGCTGGCACAACCTAGTCCCACAAACAATTCTTTTTCGCAGCGGGTTGATTTCCTGTCGGTTGGAAATTTTCGCCATGACCCTAATTGGCAAACTGTACTAAAATTAAATGCACTTTGGCCAAAAATAAGGGCCCAACTACCTGGAGCTAATCTGCATGTATTTGGGGCTTATCCACCCGAAAAGGCCATGAACTTAAATAATGCAACTAAAGGTTTTCTTGTGCACGGACATGCGCAGAACCTCGAGAAGGTTTACGCTACGGCACGTGTACTTTTGGCTCCAATACCATACGGCGCTGGACTTAAGGGTAAATTGATAGATAGTATGAAGTACGGAGTTCCTAATGTCACAACCTCCGTTGGAGCAGAAGGATTAGATCAGGCCGGTATTTGGAATGGTTTTATTACAGACGACGAACTGGATTTCGTACGCAAGGCGATAACTCTCTACGAAAATGAAAATCTATGGAATACCAGTCGATTGAATGGATTTGCTATTATTGAAAAGGCACTTAATGTTAGGGAATTTTACCCTAAATTACACGACTTGATTTATAAAATTCTTCTAGATTTACACGCACACCGACAAAAGAACTTTCTAGGTCAAATCCTCTCTCACCATACTCTACAGAGCACAAAGTACTTAAGTAGGTGGATTGAAGCGAAAAATAAAAAGTAGCTAAATGTTGCTATTTGCGCAGTAGCAGTGATACCCATTCTTCCAGTTGTAGCTTTTTTTCCAGAGTGAGTCCCGCTGCTGTACAAACCTTCATAATATCATCTACATCGAAAAAACACAGACCTGAAAGAAGTAATTGTCCACCTCTATTTAAAACTTTTTCGTAGTGGGGAATATCAGAGAGCAATATATTTCTATTTATATTGGCAAGTATAATGTCAAAGGTATCGTTTCCAAGTAAGGCACTGGTTCCTAATTTAATTTCAATGTCGACGTTGTTTCGCTTAGCGTTTTCTATGGAGTTCTCCACCGACCACTGATCGATGTCAATACCTAATGTGCGGCCTGCACCCTTCATTTTCGCATAGATAGCTAAAACCGACGTGCCGCATCCCATATCTAGTACAGATTTACCCGTTAGGTCCATGGAGAGCATCTGTTCGATCATCAGATGTGTGGTAGGATGGTGTCCTGTACCAAAAGACATCTTAGGCTGTATGACGATTTCCTCCATGGAAGTGTCCTGAGGGTGAAACTCTGCCCGAATGCGCACTTTTTCTGCCACTACAATCGGAGAAAAATTCTTTTCCCATTCTTCATTCCAATTTATATTGGGCATGGGTTCTGACTCAAACGTAATTACTACCTCCGGCTGATTGAAAATATATAGGTCCTGGACTTTCGCCCGGTCAAATAAAGCAGTAGGTATATAGGCTTTTATTCCGTCGAATTCTTCCGTAAAGCTATCGTATCCTATCTCAATCAGTTCTGCCATGAGAATTTCATTCCATGGTGTGAGAGGAGTTATATTAAACTTAACTTCTGTATAATCTTGCATGATGCAAAGTTAAAATAAATGGGCCTTTAAACAGACCCATGAATGCATTAAAAAGAATGTTAAACTAAGAACTAAAAGCCTCAATGATTTTTGCAAAATCAGTGACTTCCAGTGCCGCGCCCCCAATAAGGCCCCCATCAATATCTTCTTGAGAGAATATTTCCTTGGCATTATCAGGCTTCACAGACCCTCCATATAAAATGGAAATTTCCTGTGCCACATTATCTCCGTATTTAGAGGCTATCAGTGTTCTTATATGTTTGTGAATTTCCTGCGCTTGCTGAGGGCTGGCCGTTTCACCGGTACCAATAGCCCAAACAGGTTCATAGGCAATCACCACTTTTACTATTTCTTCTGCTGATAAACTAAAAAGTGCTACCTCAGTCTGATTTTTCACAATTTCAAAATGTTGGCCACTACGACGCTGTTCTAAGGTCTCACCATTACAATAAATTGGCGTTAGACCTTCCTCCAATAGATTCTTTATTTTTCGGTTGCAATGGGAATCGGTCTCACCGTGGTATTGCCTGCGTTCAGAATGGCCTACAAGGGACCCAAAGGCAGAGAGTGATTTTATCATACTGGCCGAAATTTCACCAGTAAACGCACCGCTTTGATGGGCACTTACATCCTGTGTCAACACCTTAACTCCGGAGGTCTCTAATAGATCTACGGCCATGGAGGTATACAGTGCAGGTGGAGCTACCATCACTTCACAGCTGGGCTGACTATTTCTGGTATAACTTAGGATCTGGGTCAGGAGTTGTTGGGCCTGAAAAAAATCTTTATTCATTTTCCAGTTACCCGCTACAATATTCTTTCTCATTTTCATAATTAATTTTTAATTCCTTCTAGTTTGAACATAAAAGCATATACTAAAGCTACGTCTTTCAGATAATCAAACCTTCCAGAAGCTCCACCATGTCCATAGGACATATCGGTCTTCAAGAGGATTACGTTATTGCCCGTATTGTAGTCCCGCAGCTTAGCAGTCCATTTTGCAGGCTCAAAGTACTGTACTTGTGAATCATGAAGACCCGTGGTAATGAGCATATTGGGATAAGCGACTGCTTTTAAATTTTCATAAGGTGAGTAGGATTTCATATAATCGTATGCATCCTTATTGTTAGGATTACCCCACTCATCGTATTCGTTGGTGGTAAGAGGAATAGATTCATCTAACATAGTATTGACCACATCGACAAAAGGCACCTGAGCAATAATACCCTTCCACATAGAAGGCTCCATATTTGCCACTGCACCCATCAAGAGTCCTCCAGCCGAGCCACCTTGTCCATAAAGTTGTTCAGGTGTGGTATATTTTAAATCTATCAGGTACTTTCCTACGTCAATGAAATCAGTGAAAGTATTGATCTTTTTCATCATTTTTCCGTCTTCGTACCACTTCCGACCCATCTCCTGACCCCCACGAATATGGGCTATAGCATAGACAAATCCTCGATCCAATAGGGAAAGCCTTGTGGAGCTGAAGGAAGCATTCATGGAATTACCATACGAGCCATATGCATAAAGTAAAAGCGGATTGCCCTGTTGTTTCTTAAGATCCTTTTTATAGACCAAGGATACTGGAATTTTAGTACCGTCCTTGGCTGTAGCAAACACCCGCTGGGTAACGTATTGGCTACGATTGTAGCCGCCCAGTACTTCTTGTTCCTTTAATAAGGTACGCTTACCTGTTAGTAGATCCTGTTCATAAATAGAAGAAGGTGTAGTCAGAGAGGTGTAGCCGAAGCGGAAGTTGTTCGTATCGTACTCTGGATTAGATGAGGGACTTAAAGAATAAGCAGGTTCCTCAAATTTTAGAAACGACCTTTTACCATTTTTTCGATCTATGATCACCAATTGGTTAAGACCATTTTCTCTCTCTTGGATCACTAAAAAGTTCTTAAACTCATCAATTCCTTCAATAAGTACGTTGTCACGATGCGCCACAAAGTCTTTCCAGTTCTCCACCGTAGTTTTTGATAAAGGCGTCTCCACAATTTTGAAATTTAAAGCATTATGGTTAGTAGTGATCAAAAACCTATCTTCTAGCGCGGTCACATCATAAAGCACATCTTTCATTCTAGGCTGTACTACCTGAAAAGCTCCATTAGGGTTGTCTGCGGAGAGGTATCGCACTTCCGAAGACGTAGTTGCAGACGAAGAGATAAAGATAAAGTTACCGTTCTTAGACTTGTACTGTCCAATATAATTGCTGTTGTCTTTTTCGTGGTACACAACTTTGTCCGATTTGCTGTCCGTCCCCAGAGTGTGCCTCATGATTTTCTCTGATAGCAGTGTCTGAGGGTTTTTTGCCGTATAAAAGAGCGTTTGGTTATCATTTGCCCACGTGGCACTACCACTAGTATTAGTTATTCCCAGATCTTTAATTTCGCCTGACTTAAGATCTTTTATATACAGACGGTACTGCCTTCTTGAAACATCATCAACGCCAAATACCATCTTTGAATTATCAGGACTGACGCTGAACCCTGTGGCAGAATAGTATGGCTTCCCTTCGGCGAGTGCATCTACATCTAGCAGCACTTCTTCAGAAGCCTGTAGTGAACCCTTTTTTCGCACGTACTTGAAATACTGCTTACCCTCTTCTGTTTTAGTATAATAAAAGTAACCATTTCTAAATACAGGAACTGACTCGTCCTTTTCTTTAATGCGCCCACGCATCTCTTCATAGAGATTTGTTTGGAGGCCTTCTGTATCTTTCATCATCGCTTCCAGATACTGATTCTCTCTAGTTAGGTAATCAATTACTTTTGCAGAGTCCTTACCCTTTTTAAAGTAGTCAATCATCCAATAGTAAGGATCATCAACTGTTTCTCCATGAATGGTTCGTACATGCGTCTGCTTTTGCGCCTCGGGTGCTTTTACCTCAGGCCATATTTGGGCATTCGAAATCATTGATAACATGCAAGTGCTGGCTAAGATTAATTTTTTCATACAATAAAAGTTTATAAGGCCCACAGGTTCTTGAGTAGCAAGTAAAACCGGTGCTCATCTTCATTTACTTGCTCGTCTGCCTTAATCAGAGATTTAGCAAACGTCAGGAAATTTACACGTTCTTCTTCGACAGAATCTTCCAGAAAGCAACGCGCATGAAACTCAAAGTGGTCCTTCCATTCCTCAGGCTTAAGGTGTGCTATGGTATCCAGTTCATTATCTAAGTTCATTCGAAAAGGAAACTCATCGGCTAAATACTGTTGTATTTTAATTCCTTCCTCCGGGGCAAATTCATTGTCCACTGCGGACAAAATCATCAACAAGTGGTATCCGGCAATGGATTTATTTGATTTTTGCAGCATAATTATAGTTTGTTTGTTGTATATATTTAGATCTTACTGATATTCGTAGACAGGCACTTTTCTGATAATCTTTCCTTTTTGCAGCACCATTACGAAAGGATTACTTCTAGCTATAGTTTTTATTGCAGTACCGTCCATCGTGGCATTCTTAATCTTGCTGAATGTGTTGCTAGCGGTCGAAACGCCGAAAACAAGAGGGTTTGCTCTAACTTTTCTCTCTGCCTGTGCAATTTGTTCGGTAGTTAAACTTTTAGGATCATAGGAAAATAAAAGTACCACATGGGAGGCGCTCAAAATGTCTTCCGTAATATCCATACCGTCGGCTTCTATTTTGAACTTGGATATTTCACTTTGATAACCTTGTTTTACAAGCTCGGTTCTAGTAAGCTCATCCTGTATAACCCAGGGAGTTCCTTCCTCCCATAATGCCTTAGTGGCAACGTACTCGTCCTGATCCACTTCCTTTGTTTCATTGGTTGTGGGATTCAAAAGAGTATACACTGTCTTATACTGCGAAGGATTCTGGTTTAACTTATTACGTTCCACGACAAGGTCGGTTCCAATTTTGTAGCTACGAAAATCAATAAGAGGCTCGCTATAGATACCCATGTAGATAAAATAGGACGCAATTAGCATCAATATTCCAACCCCCCAAATTCCAGCGCGTCTTGATGGAATTGTTGGAGATTTAAAATTACTTTGCCTGAACCAAAGAATTACTAACCCAACAAGCAGTACCAAATCCTTTATAAAACTTTGCCACGGAGTCAACTTAAGTGCATCTCCAAAGCATCCACAGTCAGTAACCACATTAAAATATGCGGAATAAAAAGTAAGGAAACCAAAAAATATGCATAGTACAATAAGTGCAAGTAAAACTTTTTGGTATTCCAATTTAAACAGAAGGGCCAGCCCCAACAAAAGCTCTAACATCACGACAAATACAGCAAATACTAAAGCATACGAGGAAAGAAATTCGAGGTTGAACACGGACGGAGAGAAATACTCCTCTAGTTTAAAAGAGAATCCAACAGGATCAACCGCCTTAACAAAACCGGAAGCAATAAAAACAACCGCTAGAAAAATACGTAGGGTTTCAGTCAATCCTTTTTTTATGGTTTCATTCATAGTGCAGTCTCCTTTTCCAAGTTATTTTCTAATTCATCAAACTTAATAAGGCAAAAAACCGCATAATTAATCATGTCGAAGTAATTTGCTTCAATTCCTTCGGATACCAAAGTTGCTCCCTTATTGTCTTCTATTTGTTTCGTACGTAATACTTTCTGGTATATCAGGTCAGTGATCGATGAGATGCGCATTTCTCTCCATGCCTCTCCATAGTCGTGGTTTTTCTTTTCCATCAAAGATTTGGCTTCTCCCGCCAAACGCACATAGAGAGAATGAATTGCATGATTATCATCTTGAAATGAAGATGCAGTACCTAGTTCCAATTGAATAAGGCCGATAATGGCATAGTTAATAATTGCAGTAAATTCATCCTGAACTGAATCATCTATCATCTGCACTTTTTTGTCCTGCAGGGTACGTATTCTACTTACTTTAATAAAAATTTGATCGGTAATAGAACTGGGCCGCAGCACTCTCCACGCCGCACCGTAATCCTGCATTTTCTTTAAAAAAAGCTCTTGGCACTCTGCCATTACTTTGTCAAACTGTATCGATGTATCGGTCATAAACAAGCTCAATGTTCAAAGATAATATATTTAGCCGACAGCTTAAGGACTCTTTGCTTATTTATAGCAGGCAATTTTGCTAAATTTACACCCATGAATACACCCCCCTTTAAGAGTGATCATCCTTATACATTAAACTGCAACGGTCGCCTTATAATACTGGACCAGCCCATTATTATGGGGATACTAAACACCACTCCGGATTCTTTTTCTGATGGAGGTGCTTACTTAGACGAGCGAAGTGCTATAATACACGCTGAGAAAATGATTGCTCAGGGTGCAACTATAGTGGATATTGGCCCACAGTCTACCCGTCCTGGTGCACGTAAAATACCTTCTGAGGAGGAAATAAAAAGAATTGGCAATATTATAAAAACTATTAAGCTGATACATTCAGAAATAATGGTTTCAGTTGACACTTTCTATGCCTCTACTGCCCAATATGCTGCAGATCAAGGCGCGGATATCATAAATGATATTTCTGCGGGCCAATTCGATCCAGAAATGCTACCAACAATAGCTCGAAGCAATTTGGCCTATGTTTTAATGCACGTAAATTCTTCATACGAAACAATGCACCAATTAAGGGAAGAGGAAAATCTTGCCTTTGAACTAAACCGATATTTTTCCTCAAAGTTGAAAACCTTGAAAGACATGGGAATTAAAAGCATACTATTAGATCCAGGTTTTGGTTTTGGGAAGTCTATTGCTAGCCAGTATGACCTTATAAACCGTCTAAGTCTGTTGGTGCAACAACAGTACCCGTTGCTGGTAGGAATATCCCGTAAATCATTTATATACAAACCATTAGGCAAAAATCCCAAAGAAGTGGACGATAGAACTCAAGAATTGCATTACCAAGTGCTACAACAGGGAGCGAAAATACTTCGGGTACACGATGTTGCTTCTACCCGACAAACTATTGAACGTTTTATGTCTGAAGCGAAAGCAAAAATCTAATACCATCAATTCTGCGATGCAAGTTTTTGGGCGTACTCCTTAGCGAAAATCCTACGGTCTTCATTTAGTTTCTCCAGGGTCGGAGGCAGAATATAATTGAACGCAATCTTCTGATCTTTTCCTATAAATTCTATAAGTTTTTCCTCTCCGTCGACCATTTGAGCGAAAACTTCCCACATTGAGGTATCTTTTTGTTTTAGTAGTTCAAAAAAATCTTGCGCTTGAATCTGTATCGTTTTCATTAATGCAAAATTAATAAATTCTTTGTACCAAGTACTGTCGCTCAACCGATGTGTTGTTTCGGGAAATATCTCTCTATTCAGTCAAACACTTTTTCGAGATCCAGTGTAATTGGTTAAATTAGCAGGTACCAAACTTGCGCCAAGTTATTCAAAATAAACCTATGATAGCAAAATCGACCATTGATAAGATTTTCTCTGTGATTAGAGTGGAAGAGATTATAGGTGAATACGTGCAATTAAAAAAAGCAGGCACTAATCTCAAAGGTTTGAGTCCTTTTAGAGATGAAAAAACGCCAAGTTTTGTGGTCTCTCCAAGTAAACAAATATGGAAAGACTTCAGCACAGGAAAGGGAGGTACAGCTATTTCCTTTTTGATGGAAATTGAAAATTTTACCTATCCTGAAGCTTTAAAATACGCAGCCAAAAAGTACAGCATAGATGTTGAAGAGTCAGCGATTGCACAAACGCCAGAACAAAAAGCTGCACAGGGGGAAAGAGAACAATTATTCAAGATTCATGAAGTTGCTTTGGATTTTTTCATACAGCAACTTCATCAAACTGAGGAGGGTAAAAGCGTTGGTATTTCCTATTTAAGAGAAAGGGATCTACGGATAGATATAATCGAAAAATTTCAGTTAGGTTACTCCCCTATTCAAAAAAATGCCTTTACTCGAATGGCCCTTGAGCGAGGATATGGAAAGGAGCTACTAGAAAAATCAGGACTGTCTATTTTCAATGATAGAAATCAAGGAATAGACCGATTCCGCGAGCGTATTATTTTTCCTATTCATAGTTTCTCTGGCAGGGTGCTTGGTTTTGGAGCACGTCTATTGAAAAACAATCAAAAGGTAGCTAAATACCTAAATTCCCCAGAAAGTGAAATATACCATAAATCACACGTTCTTTATGGACTGAATCAAAGCAAACAGGCCATTTCTAGGGCGGATCTCTGCCTCTTAGTGGAAGGCTATATGGATGTAATATCACTTCACCAACACGGTGTAGAGAATGTAGTGGCGAGCTCGGGAACAGCACTGAGTGAAGAGCAGATAAAGCTCATAAAGAGACTTACTGAAAATGTAACAATTCTTTTCGATTCGGATCAAGCCGGTATCAAAGCAAGCTTCCGAAGCATAGACATGCTTCTTGTTCAAGGAATGAACGTTCGCATTGTATTATTCCCCGACGGGCACGATCCAGATTCATTTGCACGATCGCACTCAAGGGAAAATTTACAGGATTACATTACTAGTAACGCACTGGACTTTATAAATTTCAAGGCGGAGGTTTTATTGAAGGACGCCGCCAACGACCCCATAAAGATTTCAGATGCCATAAAAGACATTGTACGGTCGGTCGCTAAAGTAAGCAGCCCTCTTAAGCAAGAAGTTTACCTGAAAGAGGTAGCCACCCGATTTACACTCTCGGAGCAAAGCCTCTTTAATGAACTGGCTTACATAAAAAACGCAGAAAGGGCAGTGAAACCTGCCAAGAAGGAGCTAAGAAATAATTTGGAGAAAGTCGAACTTCCAGAAAACTCTGTAGATGCTCTTTTAGTGCTAGAAGAGAAATTAATTGAAATTATGCTTAAGTACGGCGACCTGGTACTTGTAAGAAGTGAAGGAGAGGAGCAGTTTCAAACTACCGTAATAGAAGAAGTACTAAGCCACTTGGAAGAAGACGGTTACCAAATGCGCTCCATTCTTAATTCAAAAATTATACATGAAATAAAAAAGGGCCTGGAGGAAAACGAATTAAGAAAAGGCGATTTTTTCTTGAAATTACTGGATGAAGACCTTTCTGTTAAAACTGCTGGCGTGTTAATAGAGCAACATGAAACAAGCGACTGGGCTAAACACAATATTTTCTTTAAGAAAGAAAAAGACGTAGTTTCTACTCTGGTTGAAGAAGTGATTATAAGGCATAAAAGGGAATTCATAATGCAAATGATAAGTGGATTAAAGCAAGGCTTAGCTGCAGAAGATGATCCCACAACTTCTTACAAGCGGATCGTGCAGTTAAATAAATTAAAAATGGATATTGACCAGATGCTTCATCGTATTTTATGACATTTTGACTGCTGATGATTTGGGAACACTATTTGAGATGATAAACAAAAATAGAAATTATGAATATTAAAAAGGACTTTAGAGATTTCTCAGTCAAACATATGGGGAATAGTGGGCTAGCAACAGATCAGTATATGGGCATGTACGGACCTACCAATCTTACACCTTATATTATGGAGGAAAGAAGGCTTAATGTTGCACAAATGGATGTGTTCTCACGTTTAATGATGGACCGTATAATTTTTCTTGGGACGGGAATAGACGACCAAGTAGCAAATATTGTAACTGCCCAACTTTTATTCCTGGAAAGTGCAGATCCCTCAAAAGACATACAAATTTATATTAATTCACCCGGTGGAAGTGTTTATGCGGGACTGGGAATTTATGACACCATGCAAATTATAAAGCCGGATGTAGCTACAATTTGTACAGGTATGGCAGCCAGTATGGGAGCAGTACTGCTAGTGGCTGGAGAAAAAGGCAAACGCTCTGCCTTGAAACACTCCCGTGTGATGATTCATCAGCCTTCTGGTGGTGCGCAAGGGGTGGCGTCTGATATGGAGATCAATCTACGTGAGATGCTTAAACTTAAACAAGAACTATACGAAATAATTTCCCAACATTCTGGACAGACTTATGATTGGGTGGAGAGATCCTCTGATAGAGATTATTGGATGACATCTTCAGAGGCTAAAGATTATGGAATGGTGGATGAGGTGTTGGAACGCAAACCCTAATATTCTTGAGTATATACGAAAGCCAGTATCTTGGGATACTGGCTTTTATTATTTAAATGTAGGATAATCAGGAAAAGGATATTGTTAGCTAAAAAGATCCTTTACTTTATCGAAGAATGATTTCTCCTTACCGGAAGGTTCCGGATTCATCTCCCCAGAATCCATCTGTCTTTCAAAAAACTCTCTTTGCTCAGGATTTAGTCTTTGCGGCGTCCAAACATTGATATGTACAAACATATCCCCCTTACCATAACTGTCTATGCTTGGAAGACCTTTACCCGCAAGTCGAAGTATTTTACCAGATTGCGTTCCTGGATCTATCTTGATCTTCACTTTCCCTCCTACTGTGGATATCTCCTTGGACGTACCAAGAGCAGCTTCTGAAAAGGATATATATAACTCCTGGTGCAAGTTATCCCCTTCACGCTTTATATCTTTATCTTCTTCTTCTTCAACGACAACCAAGAGATCGCCTGGACTTCCTCCAAAGGGTGCATCATTACCTTTTCCCCTCACGTTGAGTTGGATTCCCTCTCTAGCACCTGCAGGAATGTTTATTGTAACCTCTTCATCGTCTCGTATTAAACCTTGCTCATTGGCACCAGCGGGAATCTTATCAGCAACTTTTCCCAAACCTTGACAAGTAGAACAGGTAGTTTGTGTCTGCATCTGCCCAAACATCGTGTTCATAACTTTTACTTGTGCTCCTGACCCATTACAGGTTGAACAAATCTTAGAAGTAACTCCAGGTGCTGCTTTCATCTTTTTAACCTTGATGGTCTTTTGTGTACCATTGACCATTTCGTTTAGGTTAAGTCGGATGCGCACCCTTAAATTGGATCCTCTGCTTTGGGCACTGCGACCTCCTCCGCTAAATCCTCCTCCGAAACCTCCTCCGAAGATATCACCGAATTGGGAGAAAATATCTTCCATGCTCATTCCTCCTCCGAAGCCACCGCCACCAAATCCTCCACTTCCACTCATTCCGGCATGTCCAAACTGATCATAGCGAGCTTTTTTATTAGCATCACTAAGAACTTCATACGCTTCTGCTGCCTCTTTGAATTTTTCCTCCGCCGACTTGTCCCCTGGATTCTTATCTGGATGGTATTTAATCGCGAGCTTTCTGTAAGCTTTCTTAATCTCCTCTCCAGTAGCATTTTTTGCCACACCCAGGACTTCGTAGTAATCTCTTTTTGCCATAATCTTTAAATTGCATGGTTCAGGTTGCCCTGCCCTTTCTCTTATATTCTAACTACCAGTAACTACTTTAGCAAAGCGAATTACTTTATCGTGTAATTGGTATCCAGTTTCAATTACGTCCACAATACGGCCTTTCAAATCGTCGCTTGGCGCAGGAATCTGGGTGATTGCTTCATGCAAGTCCACATTAAAAGCATCGCCACTATTAACTTCAATTGGTTTAAGACCTTTATCTACCAACCGGCTACGAAACTTTTGATAGATAAGCTCCACGCCTTTAAGATGTTCTTCATTGTCACTTTGACGTAAATCTTTCAACGCCCTTTCAAAATCGTCCAGTACATCGAGCATGGATGTCATCATTTCCTGACTTGCGTACTGAAAATATTCTAGTCTTTCTTTATTGGTTCGCTTTTTATAGTTTTCAAATTCAGCGTATAAACGAATATAACGGTCCTTTTCGGCAGACAATTGTTCCTCTGCAGACGGCTCATTTGTCACGTTATTTTCAACTTTTTCGTCCATTGAAGAAGTTTCTGAATCCTGCGTAGTTACTTCCTTTTCATTTAATTCTTCGTTAATCTCTTTATTCTCTTCCATAATACCTTTTTATTTAGGGCTAATTTCTCAAATTAACTGCCAAAGATACGAAACGGAAAAAATGTCACATTATAAAAAACTTCCAAAAGAGGATTCTCTTGGAAGTAAATTTTTTATGTGTCTAATGTCCTATTATTTTACAAATCGGATAGATGTACGGCGGTCAATTTGACGCTGCTGATCTGAAGCACTTTCTGCCACAGTTGAGAACTGCTCTCCATATCCTTCCGCCTCCACCACTTGCGCAGAATTAAGTGCTGATTTTACTGCTTCGGCCCTCTTTTGTGATAATTCCAGATTTAATTGATCGTCACCCTTTCTATCACTGTAGGCCCCAATTTTAATCTTTGCATCGGGATATGCCTTTAAAATAGAGCGGATATTCTCTAACTGTACTTGGGATTCAGGCGTTAGTTGTGTTGTACCAAATTCAAAATTTAGATTATCAAAATCAAACCAACGGTCCTTTAGTATTTCGTTGGTAGCCTCTGCATATTCAGGCGAAGAAAGAAAAGTTGTAATTTGTTGCTCGATACCTCCTTCGTACGCTTCCACACTAGCATTATTAGGTAATGCTATCGTGGTGGTAGTTCTTGAGTCCAGACTGTCATTTAAGACATTCACAGTATCACTTTCAATACGCGTAGAATCCACCTCTACCACTGTAGATTGCACTTCCTTGTTGTCGCATTGTTTAAACAGAAAGTAACCTGCCGCCAGAAGTAAAAGTAAAGGTAAAAGCCACTTCCATATAGAGGAAGAGTCCCCCTGCGGTGCTTCTGTGTAGACATGGGTCTCACCAGCTCTATTAACTTCCACTTCCTTTTCCACATTTTCCTGCATAACTGCACCGTTATCTAAAGCCTCGAAAGTATGGCCAGATGAATCTGTTACAGGATCTTTACTTTGATTTTCTACCAAACCAAACGCACCTAAAGAAAGTCCAGCAGGCATAATAGTTGCTGCATGAGCCGCTTGTTCTGACAGCAGTCTACTTACTTGATCTCTATCTAAGTTGTGCTCCTTGCGGTATCTTGAAAAAATTCCCGTAACGGCGCTAAGGACAATAGGTAATAAACGCTGAACAGCAGAAGGACTTACATCAGCAAAATTAGCTACCGCATTCTCCAGACCACTTATTCGATCTTTGAAAAGTACATCTGAAAGAGTGGTGAATATTCCTGGGGCACTCTGCTCTCCTAGTGTTCCCAGATGAGAAATGGTATCGTCTTGCATTATAGCATCATGCAGAACAGGATGATTGGATTCCTTGCCTAATGCTGCAAGTACTGCAGGCAACAATGCCTCAAAAGATCTCGAAATGCCCGACTCACTTTCACCTAATTGTGTCGCTGACTTACTTACAAGTGCTGGACCTAATTGTCCCCTCATAAGGTCAATAAGATTTGAATTCATAATAGTTTGTATTTGGTTAATGTTCCACAAACTATGCAAATTTCAATCCAAAAAAAGGTGAGAACTAGTAGGCTTTAGCAAAGATTACGCGTCGCGAGGATGGCTTTTTACTTAACAATGATGTTCCTTGTTCGAGTGGAGCATCCAGAGGAATACACCGTATAGTAGCCTTTGTCAATTCTTTAATTTTTTCTTCCTCTTCTGCGGTTCCGTCCCAATGCGCCGAGATAAATCCTCCCTGGGTTTCAAGCACCTGCTGAAATTCTTCGAAAGTATCGACTTGGCGAATATTTTGTTCGCGGAAATGCAAAGCGCGTGTATATATATCTTTTTGTATTTCAGCTAACAGAGATTCCACCGTTTCCGCTATTCCTTCCAAAGGATAGGTTTGTTTGGTAAGTGTATCTCTTCGGGCCACTTCAACTGTTTTGTTTTCAAGATCACGCGCACCCATGGCAATACGGATAGGAACACCTTTAAGTTCGTATTCAGCAAATTTCCAGCCAGGTTTATTCTGTTCGTCGTCATCAAATTTAACTGAAATTCCTTTGGCGCTTAGCGCTTTGGAAATTTCGTTAGCTACGCTTCTTATTGCTTCTAATTGCTCGTCACCCTTAAAGATTGGAACGATTACAACTTGAATTGGCGCCAAAGTAGGTGGAAGCACTAAGCCTTGATCATCAGAATGAGCCATTATAAGAGCTCCGATAAGACGCGTAGACACGCCCCAAGACGTAGCCCAGGCATATTCCGTTTTACCTTCCTTATTAGTAAATTTAACATCAAATGCCTCTGCAAAATTTTGCCCAAGGAAATGAGATGTTCCTGCTTGAAGGGCTTTTCCGTCCTGCATCATAGCTTCAATACAGTACGTTTCCACTGCGCCGGCAAAACGCTCTGATTCACTTTTAACGCCTTTTATAACAGGCATTGCCATAAAACTTTCAGCAAAATCCGCATATACTTCCAACATCGTTTGAGCCTCTTCAAGAGCCTCTTGCTCGGTGGCGTGCGCCGTATGTCCTTCCTGCCACAAAAACTCGGCAGTACGTAAAAAAAGTCTAGTACGCATTTCCCACCGAACGACATTAGCCCACTGATTGATCAAAATCGGAAGGTCTCTATACGATTGGATCCAATTTTTATATGTATTCCAAATAATGGCTTCAGAGGTAGGACGTACGATTAATTCTTCTTCAAGTTTTGCTTCGGGATCTACTATTAATTTTTGCGGATTGTTTGGATCGGTTTTTAGTCGATAATGCGTTACAACAGCACATTCTTTTGCGAATCCTTCCGCATTCTTCTCCTCTGCTTCAAATAGACTTTTTGGAACAAACAGTGGGAAATAAGCATTTTGATGGCCCGTGGCCTTGAAACGTTTGTCCAACTCATCCCGCATCTTTTCCCAAATTGCGTATCCATAAGGCTTTATCACCATGCTTCCCCGGACACCAGAGTTCTCAGCTAGATCTGCCTTTACTACCAATTCATTATACCATTTACTGTAATCCTGCTCGCGGGAAGTTAATTTTGCCATTTTTTTGCTGTGTATTTGAAAATCTATTTAACCTTAAATTAAATTTACAATCTAAATTAAAAAGCTTAATTTTACGGGTAAACCCTCGCTGGAAGTACCCTTTTGAATAGGTTTTGCAAATATAATCGAAATAAAAATTTTTCGCCTTAATATGAAACAAAATATACAATCTAAAATCCAAAAGCTTTGGGATTTCAAAGTTTTTGTAGGCTTAGCGGCAGGCCTAAGTCTTCTTTCGTGTGGTGCGTACCCTGGAGGGTATAGTGAGACCGATGGAGTTTATTACGATCCTGCTACAGACACCCTTCCTCAAGAGACAATTGTTTATCAAGATGGTAATGAAGTTGGTGAATATTACGACTACCAAGACACGCTCACCACCATTGAGAAAAGCAGACAGAATACAGAGGTAAGAAATAACAGATACCAGATTTGGAACGATCAGGATACAACTAGTTCCGACTGGGGAACATACACAGGCTCTGAAACCATTTGGAACGATTGGGGTTATTCGCCTTTTTACTACGGTTACAATCCGTACTTTGGGTACAGGCCGTATTTCAATTTAGGTTTTTCATGGGGGTACCCGTGGATGTATGGCTACGACCCTTTCTTCTTTGATTATGCTGGCTGGGGTTACGCATCCTATTGGAACTGGGGAATGAATGGAGGATACTATGGCTACAATCCGTACTTTGGAATGTACTCTCCTTTTTATGGATATGGTTACGGCTACCCGTATTATGGTGGCAATACCTACTACCAAAGGCCACCCTACCGTAAAACCGGACCAGACAGAGGCTTTGTTGGCACAAACGCCACTTACCCATCTAACACTGGCTTTAGAACCAATACTTCCACAACCCGGTCTGTAGGAAATACATCCGCAACCTCACAACCAAGGCTTCGAGCGACCCAAGGGGTAAGAACTACCTCACCTATAGAACAACCCCGCAGAATTGAACGCTCCGTGGAACAGCGTAACAATGAGTACCGTTATAACAATGATGGAGGCTTCAGGAATAATTCGGGAGGGTTTAGAAATGATGGTGGCTTCCGTTCCGGAAGTTCTTCAGGAGGATTCGGCTCTGGAAGCAGTACACGTTCCGCAGGTCAAAGAGGAGGTTTCAGATAAACTTAACTTTATAATTAAATGCTTAAAAAATCAATTCTTATCTTATCGGTTGCAGCAACCTACTACGTACAGGCGCAAGATGCTTCCGTATTACGCAACTCTATAGAAGTATACCAAAATCCCGTGTTGGGAGGCTCTGCAAAATATAATGCTATGGCAGGCTCTATGGGAGCTCTTGGCGGAGATGTTTCTGTTATAGCTTCCAATCCAGCAGGCGTAGGTGTAGCAATCGCAGGAGATGTTTCAGGGACATTAGTTATTTCAGGAAGCGAAAATATAACGATGTTGAATAATCAATCCTACGATTACAAAATAAATGATACCGATCTAGGTCATGTAGGAGGCATTGCCGTGTTTGGTACGCGCTCTAATTCACCGTGGAAATTTGTAAATCTAGGTTTCTCGGTAGTACGTTCTAGTATAGAAGACTATTCTGAGAGCCCTGGAAATAATAGCATTGCTTTTAATCTTCCAGATTCCGATCGTTTATTATACAACGGACATGCATATAACAGATTAGGTGATGTTACTAAGATGGCATTGGCTGTTGGTGGTAATTACGACAATCGATTCTATTTAGGTGCTGGTATTAATCTTCACGGTGCGACACTTAGCCAATACGATTCGGCCGCTATGAAATTTGAAAATTCTGGAGATGTAGAGGTTTTTAATAAGCAATATACCCCCTACCATGAGGATGCCTCTGGATTTTCAGCATCGGTTGGAGTTATCGGCAAACTAAACAACCAAATCCGCCTGGGTGCATCATTGGAGACCCCCACGTGGTGGAGCATAGAAAGATCCTACGAATTCTACGGTTACGATAGTGCGGACGATGGATTGTATGGAGAGGATAGAGGTTATAAAACACCTATGAAGGCGACCCTTAGTGCTGCCTATGTGCCCACAAAGAATTTCGCACTTAATGTGGATTATGCAGTGGGTCTATCCAAACCAGAATTTTCAAAGATGGATGTAGCAGCTCAGGAAGAGATCAACACTTTTCTTGATGCAAACTATCAGAATTTCTCTGAAGTGAAAGTGGGTATGGAATACCGTATGAACCAAGTCCGACTTCGAGGAGGATATTCCATGACCACAAGTCCATTTGAGGATATTTCCCTGCAGGTCAATCAACCTAGCGGTTCTGTAACTGCACAAACTCTTTCAAATCTATATGCGGGTGAAAGAGAAAACATTGGACTGGGAATTGGATATGATTTCCGCTCCTTCTATCTTGATGCTGCATATAATATGATTAATTCAACATATAAAAGTCCATTCCTTGCTGGATCTTCGACAGCAGGAACGGAATATTATTCCCCTTCAGCATATTTTGATAATGACGCCTCAGTGGTGTCTGATGTAGAAAATAAAAGAAGTTTAGTAAGTCTAACCTTTGGTTGGAAATTCTAAAGTATTCTCTTAACATAAACAAATCGACTTCATCGTATTGGTGAAGTCGATTTGTTTATTAATGGTTATGAAACATATGACCTACCATTGCTAGCAGGACTCCTGCAATAACCAAAGAAATCTTCAGCCAATCAATATTGTGATTTTTATTACTCTCAAAGATAATAACAGAAGAAATGTGCAAAAATATTCCCCCCACCAATGCCAGAAAATAAATATATGTTTTGGGATCAAGGTATGTCCCCAAAAGCATTCCTAACGGTGATGCTAAAGAAAATACTATTACAACGGCCCAAGAGTAGGAAGTGAACTTCTTGTTTTTGAATAAAAAAGCACCTAACACAAAGGAAATTGGAACATTATGAAATAGAATACCCTGCAAGTATGCAGAATCTAAATCCTTTTCGTTAGCTAATGGTATTCCTTCAATAAATGCATGAATAAAAAGGCCCAAAATGAGCGCTATCGGCAGAATCGCTTTTTCGGAATGATGGTGCATATGACCATGTTCAAATCCTTTAGTTAAATTCTCCAAGAACATCTGGAGTAAAACTCCTGCGATTACCCAAAGCCCAATGTTATGAACTTTTGCGTTATAAATAGCAGGAAATATCTCATTCAAACATACAGCGATCAGGAATCCTGCACTTAAGATTAATAGGAATTTTGCCCATCTTTGTTCTTTTCCAAAAAAACGCCCAAGTAGCACGCCTACTACAACACTTAACACCAAAAGTAAAACTACCATTATTATTGTTTTTGAAATACTACAATGCAGCGCGGAGAATTCTGAGCGTCGTACGAATTAAGATAATAGTCCCCGAATTTTCTTATAGAAGTGAAACCTTGAGAATGCCCCAGCACAAGTATTTCATCCAAGGTATGAAGCTTTACTTTTTCAAAATATTCATGTTGGTTTCCCTCCACTTCAAATCGAATCCTTTTAATGACTGTTCCATTTTGGATCGACTTATCTATTAAAAAATCTATTCCTTCTCTATTGACCACTTCGGTGGGCGTAAGCCTACTTTGTACGAATGGGGCATTAAGGAAATCCAACACGAAAAGACCTCCGGTTTTTAAAATGGAATATACACTTTCGAACACCTTTTCATCATCACTAGGGTTATCAAAGTAGCCAAAGCTTGTGAAAAGATTCACAACTGCATCAGCAGAAGGTCCGTCAATTGGATCACGCATGTCGTGCACCGCGAAATGAAGCGCCTCATTCTCAAACTGCTTGTTGTGCTCTATACAACGCTCAGAGAGATCCAGTCCAAGCACATCATAACCCAAACTATTTAAAAACAGTGAGTGCCTTCCTTTTCCGCAGGCAAGGTCAATGACACGACTCCCCTTCGCTAGCGACAACTCCCCTAGTAAATGAACTATAAAGGAACGAGCTTCATCATGGTCCCTATTATTGTATAATATATGATAGTACTTGGTATTGAACCAGGTTTTAAACCACTCCATTGTGCAAAAATAACTAAATTTGCCACAATCCCACCTACAAAGGACACTTGAGGGAATATTCTAAAAAAAAACAAGCATGGACATTGACAATCTACCTATTCAGGTCAAGACCTTTTACGGTTTAGAGCATATTCTCGCCGAGGAATTGAAAAAACTAGGAGGACAGGACGTTGAGATAAAGAACAGGGCAGTCAATTGCCGGGGAGATTTAGGCTTTCTTTATAAGATTAATTACAGCGCAAGGACTGCGGTAAAAATACTGGTGCCAATATTTGAATTCAGGGCGCTCGACGAACAGCAGTTTTATCGCAATCTCAATAGGTTCGAATGGGATAAATATCTTCATATTTCGCAAAGCTTTGCCATTGACGCTACTGTACATTCCGAAAGGTTTACACATTCGCAGTTTATGACACTAAAAATGAAAGATGCTATTGTGGACTATTTCCGTCAAAAATACAACCGACGTCCAGACGTAAATCCCAAGGATCCTTCTATCCGTTTTCATTTACATATCGATCGGGAATATATCACCATCTCTATGGATTCCTCGGGAGCACCTTTGTTTAAGAGAGGATATCGTAAAGTTCAAGGAGAAGCTCCCCTTAACGAAGTACTTGCCTCTGGAATGCTACAAATTGCTGGATGGGAAGGCAAAGGAAATTTCCTAGACCCCATGTGCGGAAGCGGCACCCTTTTAATCGAAGCGGCTATGATAGCGCAAGATCTTCCTGCGCAGCTTTTCCGTCAAGAATTTGGATTTCAGAACTGGCAAAACTACGATGCACAGTTATGGTTTAAAATCAAAGAAACGCGCATTAATAAAATCAAAGAGTTTACAGGAAAAATTATTGGATACGACCAGGACAGCGCCATGATTTCAGCATCAAGGACGAATATTGAAGCAGCGGAACTGGAAGATATCATTGAAGTTAGACAACAAAACTTTTTCACTACTAAGAAGGAGCTCTTTCCATTATTAATTGTGTTTAATCCACCCTACGATGAAAGGATAGAAATACAGCAGGATGATTTCTACAAAAACATCGGTGACACTTTTAAAGCAGGCTACCCGAATACGCTTGCCTGGATGATCACCTCTGATTTAGAAGCTGCAAAAAAAGTAGGCCTTAGACCATCGCGGAAAATAAAACTATTTAACGGAAAACTCGAAACGCGTTTTTTACAGTACGAGATGTACGAGGGCTCAAAAAAAGCCAAAAACCAATCTTAAACCTTCCTGTATTTCTATGGTCCCTGTCTCCATTTCCATAATAGTTGCAATTTACAATAGAAGGGATGAACTCTTTGAGCTACTCAATTCCTTAGCTTTTCAAGACGATAAGGATTTTGAAGTCATCATTGTAGACGACGGGTCCCAGGTGGCACTACTTCCTATAGTGGAATTGTTTAGTGACAGACTTAAAATTGACTTTCACCGCAAAGAAAATTCGGGTCCAGGTCTTTCTAGAAACTTTGGTGCTAAGAAGGCATTGGGAACGTGGCTGGTGTTTTTAGATAGTGACTGCATAGCTCCTAAGAACTATATCACGCAAATAAAAGCAAATATTCGGACCCACGATTGTGATGCTTTCGGGGGTTCCGATAAGGCGCATAAGGGCTTTAATCTAATGCAAAAGGCAATTTCATATTCAATGACCTCTCTTTTTACTACAGGAGGCATTAGAGGAAGAAAAAAAAGCGTAGGAAAGTTTCAACCCCGAAGTTTTAATATGGGGGTAAAAAAAGAAGCTTTTACTCGTGTAGGTGGCTTTTCTGAGATGCGTATTGGTGAGGATCCTGATTTAACAATGAAACTTTGGGAGCAAGGATACCAAACCTGCTTCTTTGACAACATAGGGGTATACCACAAAAGAAGAACTGACTTTGGCAAATTCAGTAAGCAGGTTTATGAATTCGGAGTTGCACGTCCCATACTAAATATGCGCCATCCAAAGTACATAAAAGCTACATTCGCTTTTCCTACTTTTTTTCTTTTAGGGTATATCATTGGCTTTATCACCTATTTTTCGTCTGGAAATACCTTTCTTTTGAACCTTTACGGTATCTACACCCTTTTAGTGTTCCTTCACGCACTTATTACTTTAAAAAACTTAAGTATTGCGTCCCTGGCCGTGATCGCAACCTATATTCAGATGTTCTCTTACGGATGGGGATTTTTGGAATCCTGGGTAAAATTAAATATCTTAAGAATGCAGCCCAAAGACGCTTTTCCAAAGCACTTCAACCATTAAGTCTTTTTTGATTAAAATGCATTCCCAGAAGGGCCAGTCCCCAGGATAATATACCTAAAACCCAAAACCATATAGGAGTTGGAAGTGAACTCATCATAAATAGAGACTGTACTAGAAACAGAATCATGCAAATGCTAACAGCCAGCAATGCCCTACCACGGGCAATATAAGCTGCTGTAAACCCACTGACAAATGCGCCGGACCCATAAGAGAGCACTACAAAAAACAGAGCCATAAAAGGCGCTGTTTGTACGTAGGTTGCAAGTTCATCTAGGTCGTTAGGATCTACATCGGCCGGCATGGGATAGAAAAGATGCCCTAAACTCTGCACTGCCCAAATGGTTAGTGAGCCTGTGATTAGACCCGCAATAATAGCAATAATCAGTCGCATTATTATTTACATTTATTTTTTAATCCAGCCCCACGGTGTACGAGGCTCGTGAACCGGATGTTTCAAATTAAAGGACACGGAGAATTTTCTATCAGTCCCAATTCGGTTAAGGTTATATACGAATTTATACTCGTCCAATTGAATCCACCATACATTTTGCGCAGCTGCAGGCACTAAACCCGCCGTAAAAGAGTCTGCAGGAAAAAACTGGATGTTCTCAGTACCTTTATTGGAACTTGTCCCTCCATACTTTGTAATTTCGTCAGGTGATCCATCCTTTTTTCGGTGGTCGTGCTTCAAAGTAAGATTTCCAGAAGACTTGGCTCGGGTAAAGACCCATGTGCGGGATGCATCTTCACCTACAAAGAAACCTACTTTCACTGTATTTGCCGAGCATTCAAAGACCGACATTGTCAGCCGTTTTTCAAGGAAATCGCTACTCTGTGCACTGTCATTGGTTACTTTACCCTCAAATGCTTTACCGCACTGTTGATTTAAAGAGGACCAAAAGGCACCAGCATCACTAGCTTTTTGAGCAAAGAAAAAACCGCACAAAGCAAGAAATAAAATGACACTGTAAATTTTTCTTTTCATATTCTAGGGTGTATCAATAGATACACGCTGCCCGTGGGATCTAGCGTTCATCTCCGGTGAATAAAAACTTTGAATAGTAGCTGGTCCAGTACTAAAATCACCTGCCGCAAAGGCGGTCAAATCGTACTCTAGAACATAACGTCCCTTAGGGAGGTACTGAATGAAAAAATTACTACTTGCATCCTTGGTGCTTTGGTAGTATCCAAATCCATCCTTATAACTAAATCCCGATATAACATCAACTGGCTCTAAACCTGCCGGGCGCAGGTCTTTTAGATGCAGATACTCAAAATCCCTATCTGCATTAAGTACGAGTCTGACGGTAACCTTATCTCCTCTTTGCAAAACACTGTTAGCAGAAATTGGATCTAATCTGGACCCACTTGAAGTGGAAACCTTCGTATAATACTGCTTTTCAACCGAAAGTCCAGAACTACTACTGAGTACTTGATCGGCATTTTGATAGTACAAGTGATGAATACCACCTAGCACCACTCCAGGTCCTGACTTCTTTACTGATACCCAACCCGCATTTCTAAGCTGCTCAGTATCCTGTACAATTTCTTTAAAGTAACCTGATTCGAGCTCCTGCTGTGTTAATTGCCTAGAGCCCCACACCACTTCAGCAGATTGGGCATTGGGAGCAAGCCACGACACTCCAGTACTTAGCATGAGATAAATTACCTCCGCACTCGAGCGTGAGGTCGGCCAAGAATTACTGCGTTTGTGTGTTGCTAAATGCACTTTCAGTCCCTCTATAAAATTTGCATCCTCAGGCGTGATAGTATTTATCGCCTCCATTGCTCCGGCATGGTTATCTATCTGTGCATTGTAATATCCCCAGCCGGGCGCATTGTTTTTCCAATAAGTACCTACCTCTTCACTCTCTACTGAGGTCTCCTTTAGATACGTTGCTAGCTTTAGAGCAACCTCTTTTTTGCCATAAATTTGAAGTAGCAATGCTGTTCTATGAAGTCCGTAAAATGTAAAATCAGTTAGCTTAAGCGAATCTGCCTGCGCTAACAGGATCTTTTTCCATTCTAGCCCTCTACCTTTTAGGGGATACTTTTTCTCCCACCTACTTCGTGCATCTAAATATTCGAGTACGTAGTTGTTGGGTTTATCCAAAGTCGTGTCCCCAAAATGGTTTTGTAAGTAACGGTCTACAAAATCCACCAAATTCTTCTCCAAAGTACTGTTCTCAGGGGCATAATCTATCAGAGAGCCATCCATCCACTGCGAAAGCCTTCCAAGTTGTTTTAATATATACAGTGATACCCCAAACGAACTCGGATAGCCTGGATACCAACTAAATCCTCCGTCGGGATTCTGTCTTTCAGCAAAGGTGCTCCAATTAGTGCGCAAATCCATTCGTATGGTATTGGAATCAAAGTACCTAGCAATTTGCTGCATTTGGAAATCCTCATCTTTACTTTCTAAAACCCATGGTGTTTCATCCATGAGCACCTGTTTAAGTTCCGAATTCTTATTTAGATTGGATTCTAGCCCTCCTTCAATTAGTTTTTGTTCATAGAATTGCTTAAACTGAGGATTACGTTTAACCATTTCTACTCCAATCACATCTGCAAACCATTTATTGAACAGATTGTCTGAAGAAAGTTGGGGTTCAGATTTTAGGGAAGGTAGTGCAAGCATTATATCCCATAACGGATTGGTGATAATTTCCAAAACTGCAGAATAGGTTCTAGCACCTAGGGGTAGGTTAGTTAGTGAAGGTAACTGAACATCCACTTCTTTTCCCTCTCTTGCATGAATTGCTTTACTATCCGTTACAAGTATTGTATTTGGAAGGATTGGAAGCGATTTCTGCTCTCCGTCAGAAAATTTCCCCGCTGTTGCTACCACTTTGAAAATCATTGCACTGATTCCCTGAGGTACGTTCAATTTCCAACGTACGGCCGTCTGTGCCTGTCCTTGGAAGTCAAACGATTTAATAGATTTCTCGGTTGTAAGGTGTTGACTTAGGTTTTCTCCCGTAAGGGCATCAGTGACGGTAAGTGCAACAGAACCCTTATTTACCTCTGAGTTAAGCCTTGAAATTCGGGCAGTGAATTCTATAGTGTCTCCTTCCCTTAAAAACCGCGGGTAATTAGGGCTAACCGATATCTCTTTTTGTGTGACTACTGTTTTATCCAAAAGCGCAGACTCACCATTAGTTCCATGCGCTAGAGCCTGCATCCGCCACTGCGTAAGAGCCTCTGGAGCTGTAAATTCCAAATGAACTATTCCGTCCTTGGTGGCTGTAAGGTGAGGGTAAAAGAATGCAGTTTCTGATAAATTTTCTCTTAAAGTAGGGGTTGTATTGGACGGACTTACTTCTGTGGAGTCTGCAACAACACTTTCCTCTATCTGGGCTTTGGATTCTTTCTCTCGCGCCGCTTGCCCTCTTATCACCATTTGTGTGGCTACTGGAGGTGGCGCTGCGTAATTTAAAGATTCAAGACCTAAACGACCAGTCCAGCTAAACCCAGGCCCAGTTATCTCGTAAGGATTCACATACTCATACCGTTTACTGTAATAGCGCTGCTCTAAATTTTCGTCCATATGGTACCTGGCAATTGTAGGCGTCGCAAATCCAGGAAGCGACCACTGCCAGGAGTTTGTTGCAAACTGATCTAAGGCACGGTCGTACATGGATACTAAGAATTCATACTTTGAAATGTCCTGAGTGGCCTCCTTCAATTTCAGTGCCCATTTTTCTTTTTTCCCGGGCTCCAATTTATCTCTAAACACAAGTGTTTCCAAAACCAATAGTTTTTCATGAGATACTATACGTACCGTATTTTGATAATTTTCATAACTATTCAAAGCAAGTAATTGCACCTGCAAATCCAGAGTTCCTTCCTTGGCAGTAAGAGAGCTAGGAACAGTCAATTTCCCTACTCCGTTAATGATTTTTAGTTCCTTACGATGCCGTTCTCCAGCGCTTGACTGTAGTATTGTATGAACTCTGACACCGTTGAGTGCAGAATAGATATAAATATCTACATCTTTACCAGCATCTACAGTCTCTGGAGCCATCACACGTAGTAGTGGTTTTTGGTTTGGTGCCAGTCCATTTTTAGAAAATACCTCGAATTCCCTTTCTATTTTTATGGTGTCACTCTCTTCTATATTATAGATAATTAAGCGGTACGATCCTTCAGTCAAAGAACCAAGGGATAGACTATCTGAAGCCTTGACAATTGGTCCCATAACAATACTTTCTGCCTTTTTTTCGTTCTTAAGGTCATTTTTATGGTAGGGATCAAAAGGAAATACAGAAATAAATTCCTCTCTACTTTTCAAAGGCTGGTCCTGTGCTTCATTTAAGAAAGTCTTACGGTATAATCGATCTCTACCTTTTAACTTTTCAAGTCGGACTGAATATGATTTTTTAAGCAATTCCCCGCTGTAATTTTTTAATGCAACCGGAATAGTAACATTTTCATCATTGAAATACGTAGGCTGTGTCTTGGCCTCGATATAGTGGGTTATCGATGAGACTTTAAAGTCTTGCGACTTACTTTGAAATTCTCCCCCAAGGTCCGAAATGGATACCGTAATCTGATAATTGTCAATCTGAATTCCGTCTAATTCGTTGTCCTCTTGCAAAGTTACAGGAATTTGGAAACGCCCTTCTCCATCGGTTTGGACCTCGCCAATGATAACATTTTCGGAATCGTTGTTTCTAGGATACCACGGAAAATAGAGGTACCGTATATTACGCTTTTTTATTTCGTACGTTATTTTTTGATTACTCATACCCACCCCTGAATAAGTCTTGGCTGTACCGCTCACCATTATTTCCTGGCCGTAGCTGTAATCGCCTTTTACAGGGTCAAGCGTAATTTCGAAAGTGGGTCTTTTATATTCTTCCACCTGCACACATTTGTATGCAGAAAAAAAATCACCATCTACCGATTTTTCCGCATTCTCGATTTCAAGACAGAAGGAACCATTTAATCTTCCCGCAGGAATAATAAAATTGCCACTTTCGGAACCATGAATATTAGTTATGATATTTTGTCGTTGTATTTCTTGTCCGTTTGCATCCTTAAGAACAATTCGAAGTGCTTTGCCTGGAATAACTTTGTGGTTTGCCTTCGTGGGATCTGTTGTAGTTGCAATAACTTTAAAATAAAGCGTCTGTCCCGGTCTATAGATAGCACGGTCAGTAAATACCTGAACGTGATGGTGTACCTTAGGAGTATAGTTCTCGTACGTATCACGGCCGTATCGGTTAAATAGAACATACTCTCCTTCCCTTGGTACATGAAGTAAAAACTGACGGTAATAATTAGTGTCTACTGGCTCGGGCATTATAAATACTCCATTTGCATCCGTAACTACATTGGTCTGCTCGCCGGGTTTTCCCCGAAGATACTCTTTAATACTTAGTTCCGTGTTCACTAATGGCGCACCCATTCTTCTATCCACCAGACGGTATTTCAGCGCCCCATCGCGCGTAGGAATGTCTTCGTAGACTAGCCCGGAACTACCCACTGTAAAGTAAAACTTTTCTACCACCGTGTCTTTCACTAAATATTCTCCAACATACACACCTGACTTTAAACCAGGCAACTCAATGGATGTTTTATGCATTTGAAAATCAGGCGTGGGAGGCAATGAGTAATTCAGCGTATGAATGCGATTCTTTGCGATCTTTTTAAAACTTTCTTTGTCCCACCGGCTTGGAAGATATGCCATGAAAGCATTTATATCTTGAACCGTGTATATCCGTATCGAAAAGGCACGAGTATTCTTATATTCTGCAACCGTGTGAATGGGTTCATTGGGCAAATTATGACCTTGAAATTTAAGCACTAAAACTTCCTGCAAGATTTGATTTTCGATATTCTTCAAATTTCTTAGAAAGGGTGAGGTATTATACGTTTGCTGGGCTTTCTTAATTAAATCTAGTGCCTGCTGTTTCTTATTGTTTTCACTGTAGCTCTGCGCCAAATCCTGTATGAGCATTATTTGGTAGTCCTGCTGTGGGTCCCAAGATATCAGATTTAATAATTTCCCTTCCAAATCCTCACACTGTTGATGCGGACATTCAAAAAGCAACTTTTTATGGAGATAATAGAGCTTGGTATTGCCTGAGTGTTTTGCGATCATTGTATCGAAAAGATTCAAAATTGTCTCTTTGTTTTTCTTTAATTCCAAAGGGGTAAAAAACGCACTTTGGGAAAGAAATTCCACTTCTTTCAAATTCTTCCATTCAAGCAGTGTAGGATGAAATTTAAGATACTCACTATTCTCCAAAACTTCTGCAAGAGGACCAAGTTTCATTTGATCAAGAGATACAGAAGCCGAATTTATCTGCGCAAATAAATTGCTAATCTGGTTCTTGAACTGAAGTTTGGACCACGTTTCTAAATCGCCTGTTTGCTCTGTACTGGTTCTGCCTGAAATACGCCAACGGTTATTCTGATAATAATCCATTAAATATTCGATTTGCAGGACTCGAATCAAAGGCTTAATATGCGGAGACATCTGATTATTTAGCGTGTCCAGCTTTAAATAAAAATCCGTTGCAAAGCGGTTCTCACTGTCATCCTTAGTGTAGTTACCAATCTGATATTCGTAACGTAGCGATTTAACCAACTGAAAGTGATTCTTTTCTACTAGCGCCTTTTGTTGCAGTTTTTGAATTAGAGGAAGGGTAGATTTATACTGACCCGCTTTTGCCATAGCCTCAATTTTTTTCCATTCTAAGTCAAAATTGGTTTGGGCTTTAACAGTACACCCCAGAATTAGAAACAAAACGAAGGAAAGGATGATCTTATAATTCATATGTAAGTTAATGAGAGAGTTAAAGATAAATAAAAAAACATGGGAAAAGTGTATTTTTGTATTATGAAATCCTTGCAATCTGTAAGCCAACAGATACGTATCCCCTTCCTAGTAGCTCTGATGGGTACATTCTTCTCGGGTGTTGTACTTGATGTAACACATAATCAAAACCCTTTGGCACTTGTTCTTGGATTTATCATGATCTTTCTAGGGTACGTCTTTACTCGTACTGCGGGGCCAGCGGTTGTCTTTTCGCAAACCTTTATTTTCTATGCTACTGCATTTGTAGTATGCGGTTTTCTTGCGTTTGTCATACAGGGTTGGGAACTAGTTTACAAATTTGCAGCGATAACTATACTTGGAATATTATACAACTGGAAAATCTCGCCCATAAAAATCCGCTCTATACCCTTTATCAAAGCACTTTATGTGGGGTTAGTGTGGGCGCTAGTAATTAGCTGGATGCTTCCACAAACATTTTTATACAGAGTATTCGTACTGGTTTTTCTACTCATAAGCGCTCTTGTACTGTTAAGCGATATTAGAGACCAAAATAGGGACCAGGTTTCCACATTTGCCAATACACTTGGAATAAGAAATACACAAATACTTATTTATTGCTTTCTTGCAATTAGCCTTTTTCACCTCTTTGGAGATATGAAAAAAGAGTTTCATCTCGCAATGGGCTTGACCATACTGTTGATTTTGTTTTTAACGGCTTGTAGTACCTGGTTGCACAAGCACCCTGCATTTACACTTGCATTGGAACTCTCAGTGGGATTCCCAGCTTTTATATATTGGATAGTCCCCTAAAGTTGAACGCAATTGTATTAGAAATTGTGCTTGAATAAAAAACTCGCTAACTTCGCTGCTGGCTATAATCCCCAATTTCGTGCAGGTAAGAAACATCAGTTTACTTAATTTTAAGAACCATCCGGAAAGGCAATTTGAACTTTCCAGACAAATCAATTGTTTCGTGGGCGATAATGGTGCGGGTAAAACTAATGTTCTTGATGCCCTACACTACCTTTCTGTGGGTAAAAGTTTCCTTGGAACCTCCGACACTCAAAATATAACACGCGGCTCAGAATACTTCACTATTCAGGCACTGATTGAAGAAGAAGAAAGGGAGCATTTACTAAATGTGCACCAAGCACAAGATGGTAAAAAACATATTCGAAAGAATGGAAAACTCTACACGCGTATTTCCGAACATATTGGATTCTTACCTAGTGTAATGATCTCACCGTACGATTCTAATCTTATCAGCGATTCAGGAGAAAGTCGCCGGCGCTTTATGGACGGTATGATTTCACAGGTGGACTCCCAGTATCTACACGATTTGATTCAGTATCAAAAAATACTCAAGCAGCGCAACGCGCTCTTAAAATATTTTCAAAGAAACCGTACATTTCAACTTGAATCCTTGGAAATTTACGACGAGCCCTGGGCAAGACTTGCAGCAAATATTTTCCAGGTACGACGGGATTTTATCCAGACCATCACACCTATCGTCCAGTATTATTACTCAGTGCTTTCTTTAGGAAAAGAAGAAATTGCAATGGAGTACCATTCGCACCTCCACGACACCGACCCTATGCACCTGCTTCGAAATAATCTAGAAAAAGACCGAATGCTAAGTTATACGGGGCAAGGCATTCACAAGGACGATCTGTGGTTTGGTTTAGATGGGTACCCACTAAAAAAATCCGGTTCGCAAGGACAACAAAAATCGTTCTTAATTGCATTGAAATTAGCACAGACAGAACATCTAACAAAACATGCCGGGAAAAAACCAATTCTGCTTCTAGATGATATCTTTGACAAATTGGATGAAAGCCGTGTGACCCAGCTAATTCAGCTGGTGA
Organism: Planobacterium oryzisoli; assembly: GCF_015354315.1. Taxonomy (GTDB): domain Bacteria; phylum Bacteroidota; class Bacteroidia; order Flavobacteriales; family Weeksellaceae; genus Planobacterium_A; species Planobacterium_A oryzisoli. The sequence continues at coordinate 231,800 of NZ_JADKYY010000002.1, read as the reverse complement.
ACGCTCAGGATTTTGGCCAAATGTTTATAACCGATACCCACAAGGAACGGACTGAAAACATTGTAAAACGAATCAACGAGGAAAGTAAAGTATTTGAAATCTAATGCGAAAAAAAAAGAGGGAATTTACTGCAAAGGAGGTAACGTCATTGATTACTAAAAAGTACGGTTTGCTTTCCAACAGTACGCAATCCACTATTTACAAGGCGATAGAAAAAGTGCTTGGACCCGAAGCTATGCACCAAATAATCCATACAGCTATCAGTGAAAACACAATCATTTTGCGCACCTCTTCCCCTCTACTAAGAACCGAGCTCCACCAGCACAGAAGCGAAATTCTATTTCGACTTAACGAAATGCTTTCCGATAAGGAATTTAATGATCTTCAGGTCTTGTAGAGGCCTTTTCCATAATGACTTTGGATCTTTGATCAAGCTCACCGGATCGAATAGGAATTACAAATCGCATGGGATTGGAAAGAAAATATTTCCAAATCGCACGCAGGATTTCTTTGATTCCCCCGGTTGTTAATTTCCTAGAGCGCATCGCCAAGAACATTGACAATCCAAAACTAATCAAGAAATTAAAGAAACCGATAAGAAATACCGTGACAAAACTAATCCAGAACGTATAAGCATCCACATCAAAATCCTTCCCATATAGTCCCAGTGCGAAATTACCTGCAGCAAAAGTAATGTGTCGAATGTCCAGATCCACCCCTAAAAAGGTACCTATAGGTCCAGTCACACCCAGGAATACTCCAAACCAAAAATTGGACACTATTCCCGCCCAGTTTCTTGAATAATAGCGTGACAGTGATTTAGCAGCGCGTTCACCAAGGACCGTTTTAATGATAGGGTTCTTTGCAATCCTTGCTGGAATTTGGTAGTATACGGAATTATTCCCCACATTCCCCGAAATGATTCCAGACAAAAACAGATAAAAACCCGCAATACTTGCGTGCAGTAATGCTTTTGATTTAATGGGATCCAAATCAGACAGAAGCACCGTGGACTTCTCTGATGCAAAGTTATTGTTGAAAAGTACATCTATTCCATAGATAAGAAGTAAGGCTACCGGAAAGGCCCATAAAACATTTCCCATAAAGGCAATAAATTGTGTACGGAAAAGACGTGACACGATGTGCGCAAAGTCCCTGTAGTTCTTTTGGGTATTATGATCCTCACTTAATACTTTTGCCATAGTGGCAGCAGTCATGGCCGGTTGCTTTGTAGCAAGGGTGAAACCCATCAAATAAATCATTATAAATCCCATCGCATAATTAAATGCATACATAAAAGCATGGGAGAACTCAGATCCTGGCGCAAAGCTGTACAGCATCTTTAACACACAGAGGGCTCCTACAATGACCCCACCACCACTTGCATTCCAAAACATCACAGAATATTCCTTGAAAGTGGATGTTATGTAGTGGGCTCCTGTTTCTGCCGTGTGGTTGGTTATCAAATGAGACTTTAATCTAGTGGAATCATTGAAAAGCTCGGAAATATTATTTTTGTGTGATTTGTATTCCAATACATTCATTACCAGCTTCTTAGAATTCCTAAGCACATCCTCCGGTGAATCCATTACCCAAAGGGCGAGTATCTCTGATACCCTGACGATTTGCTGCTTAATTTTTAAGAGAGACTGATTAATTTTTCCAGTGATACCGTAACGTGATGAATTCTTGAAAGCAGTCTCAATAAAAACCAAACACTGCTCTAAATAGATTTTGATCTGCTTATACTGCGGATCCTTTGAAGTGAAATGAAAATCTGGATTTTTTCCAAACTCCACTTTTAATAAGTCCATTTCGTCTTGGAGGGCAAGAAAGGGATTATCATAGTTCCGGTATTCTGGCACCATATTCATCACTCCGGTATCCAGAGCATTTCCTACCGCTCGCCACGCTAAGATATTGGCCGAGAATAAAAGCTCCCGTTTTACACTTCTGGAAAGAATAATACTATCCATGCGCAATAGTCTGAATAATTCATCCAATTGCTCCTGGGGCACTTCTCTCATATAGCGAAAATCACTACCAGGCCGTACAAAGATGTAATCCACCAAGAACCAAACGGAGTTCTCATTACCTACAGGTGGAAGAACAATATCCAAGGCCCGTTTACGAAGTTCTGGAAGAAACGCATTTTCAGATAGAATATTAGCCTCCGTCAAAGAAAGATTAAACGGTTTGTCTTTAAAAAGATTTGTAAGATACGTGCTGAAGTTGTTGGTGATGTCGGGATTTTCCTTAAAGAATGCCAGCACACTACTAAAAGGATATCTTTTGACACTATGGAAAATCTCATAGAGAGGCTCCAGGGATTTAGTCTCATTCTTGAAACTGAAATACTTTTTGAATAAAGTACCAAAATCAACCTTGGTCCTGGTAAATAGTGCCATAGTTTACTTTTTACTTAAGTTGGACGTACTTCATTTGCCTTAATATCCATTGCTGCCTTTTTCTTAAGTAAGAAGAGGGGTTTTTTGGATCGTACTTCTTAGGACTTGGCAGCACCGCGGCAATCATAGCAGCTTGCGCCCGGGTGAGATTTGAAGCCTTCTTACCGTAATAATAATGCGAGGCAGCCTCTATTCCAAAGACCCCCTGCCCCATCTCTATACTATTGAGATAGCGCTCTAGTATTATATTTTTTCCCCAAGCATATTCTATGACAAAGGTATAGAAAGCTTCTAGAACCTTTCTTAGATAACTTCTTTCCTGCCAAAGAAATACATTCTTTGCGGTCTGTTGCGAAATAGTACTACCTCCCCGCAATTTTTTTCCTTTTTCGTTATTCTCCAATGCCTTTTCAATAGCTTGGTAATCAAACCCGTTATGAGAATAAAATTTTTGATCTTCGGCAGCTATTACCGCCTTCTTTATGTGCGTTCCCATCTCTTCACTAGAAATGTAGTCACGGTCTAATTTGCCGTATTCTAAAAACCCCTCGATTTGCGTGATGGTTACCGGGGGGTTAAAAAATCTACCGAGAAGGATACCCAACACATTTGCCCAGAAGATAATCCACAAAAGTTTTTTAAGAAGTTTCCACATAGTTAGCAGCAAAAATACTAAAATACCAAGGAACCTTTATTTAATTTCTTTTAAATAAAACAATTGCCCACCTGGCACAAGGTCGGGATGAAAAATACGAATATAATCCTTTAGGACAATATCAGCTCTGACGACACCGGACTCAAAAAAGTCATTGGATTTACCCTTTATCCTCCCCGTTATAGAGTATATTCGACCATTGTTGAACACATCCAATTTTGAATAGAGCGGATTAAGTGCGAGCATTTGCTTTCGGGATAAATGGTTTCCGGCATTAATCCAGACATTCGCGCCATTGGATTCCACAAGTACCTGTTCAAAACTAAGAGGGACAGCCTGCTCTCCAGGGAGTTTACTAAAAATGTATTTGCCTCCTGCATGGGCAATGAAATTGGCAAGTTGCGATTCATTACCTGGCACGAACCAATGGTTTCCGTACATTTCATTTACAAGCACTTGCGGCATATTCGATTTATCCTGAATCTTGGAACGCATTGTATTATAGGAAGCAGTCACACTTTCTAGAAGCGTCTGTGCCTGCTTCTCTTTGTTAAAAAGTTTTCCAAAAAGCAGTAAATACTTCGTTTTATCCAATGGAACAGATTCTTTATATTCATCAAGAAAAATCACAGTCACTCCATTGTCCCGCAACATTTTATAGGTAGATTCAAAGGAGCTTAGGTAGTTGGTGAACACAGCATCCGGTTGTAAGGAAAGAATTCTTTCTACATCATATTTTTGTTCATTTCCCACATTTTGAATTTGCTGTTTCTCGACTGCTGATCGTAATACAGAAGAATAGATATACTCTGGACTAGAAACACCCACAACCGAGCTTTCCAGATGCAAAGCAGTGATATATCCCAAAAGACTTGCATTTAGAAAAACGGTTCTTTTAAAAGGTAACTTGCTTCTAGGTATTTCAATAGTGTGTTTACCAGAATATACTTCTAAATGAGAATCAAGTTCGCTATACCTTAGAGACTTTGTAATTATTACGGCAGATTCGGATGCAGAATCTGCTTTTTTTGAACATCCCACCAAAAAAATAGTGAGTAAAAAAATAAAAAAATTCGCTCTCATCTTTCAAAGGAAACAAAAAAGTGTTATATTTGCAAACCTAAAAACGGGTGCATAGCTCAATTGGATAGAGCGTCAGATTACGGCTCTGAAGGTTGGGGGTTCGACTCCTCCTGCGCTCACAGTTTTAAAACGCAACAAGCTGAAATAATGCATGTTGCGTTTGTTTTTTTTATTGAACTACTCTAAAAATAATGCTTCTGAAATGGTAGCATTCAACGGACATAATTTAAGCACCACACAAGGTAGAAAACATTAAAAATATAACTTAGTTCACGCTATAAACAACGTGAAATCAAAGAATTATCTTCGGTTCATTTAACATCCAATTCATCAAAAGAAAAAATTTCTACACTAGTTTTTATGCACTGGGATAAAGAAATCGACAATACATTTTTGCTCGGGATGTTCCTTATAGTTGTTGTAAATAATTTCGAAAGGTCTTTGTTCCGTAGAGTGGTATCCATTTGCATTCATCCATTCGTATATGGCAGTCCACGAAATTGCAAAATCCTGTAGAATTATTTCAAATCTTCCCACAGGGAGTTTTTGTTTAAACCAATAAAGCAATGTAGGTCATCATATTGCTCACAATAAGTAAGTTAGATGATTTTATAAAAGTATAAAGCATCGTATAAACCATTAAACAATCCCCGATTTAGTCACTGATTTTAGATGTAGGGACTAAACACACTCAAATCTCAAACCTTCACAACGTTAATTATTACATTTTGTCACCCGCCAGCGGATTTTCGTTTTTAAATGTCAGTTGAGAGAATACGGAAAATTGATGCAGGTCTCCTTAGCAAAGTGACCAACGCGAAATCAGTTTGAAATTGACTCTGGGTAATTTTTTTAGTATAAAACGACATCTTTGTAATGGTATCTTATTCAGAACATTGGAGAACAACTGGTATACAGTTGTCATGGCGGTACGTCCACCGGCACAGACGGAATATTGCTGTGCGCGGTGCTGTAGGTGAATAAAATCACTATATCATTCCGCTGAGACAAGCATTTATTGAATGAATTTACGGGCTCAACTGCCAACTCTCTGACCCTTTTTTCTGCATCCTATAAAAGGGTGTCGGAAACTGCTGGTTTTCTAGAGGGAGACAAACTTTTTAAATTATAACTATCCTAACGGCTGGCTGGGGATTATACGCAACACATTACTGTTTGATCCCAACACGCAAAAAAAACGGACCGAAGCCCGCTTTGTTTAAAATTTCATTTTCTGAATCCTTACTGCATTTAAAATGGCGAGAAGAGCTACGCCTACATCTGCAAAGACGGCTTCCCACATCGTGGCCAAACCTCCCGCCCCCAGTACTAAAACCACGGCTTTTACCCCAAAGGCCAACGCGATGTTCTGCCAAACAATTTTTTTGGTTTGCTTGCCAATATTAATGGCCATAGGGATTTTTGAAGGTTTGTCGTCCTGAATTACTACATCAGCGGTTTCAATGGTGGCATCACTCCCAAGGCCACCCATCGCTATGCCGATATCACTTAAAGCTACAACCGGCGCATCGTTGACTCCGTCGCCAACAAATGCAACCGTTTCATTCCGTGCTTTTATTTCTTTGACTTTATTCACTTTATCTTCCGGCAATAAATCGCCAAAAGCATTAGGTATGCCCAGTTTTCCTGCCACAGCTTTGACCACGGTTGATTTATCACCGCTCAACATGGTAACTTTTACTCCTAAACTTTGAAGTTTCTGTACAGTTTCGGCAGCGTCTTCTTTGATGCTATCCGCAATGGTAAGGTATCCCGCAAATTTGCCTTCATAAGCAACGGCAATCAATGTTTCTACAATATCATTTGGATTTACATCATATGGGATGTTGAATTTATTCATCAGTTTAAAGTTTCCTACGAGTAACTCTTTTCCCTGATATGATCCTTTCAGGCCATGTCCCGCTATTTCCTCTACATTGTCGAGAATAACAGTATGGTCGGGTTCACCGAGGTGTTCATGAATTGCAGTTGCCACCGGATGGGTTGATGAATTTTCGATTACATTCACTAATTTTAGAATTAAATCCCGCTCGAATTCCGGTTTCAGATTTACGGTCTGTACTTTGAATACACCTTCAGTCATGGTTCCGGTTTTATCCATTACCACATTTTTGACCTCTGCTAACGCATCCAAAAAGTTACTACCCTTAAATAAAATTCCATTTCTGCTTGCGGCACCAATTCCACCAAAGTATCCGAGTGGAATACTAATCACTAATGCACATGGACAGGATATTACCAGGAATATAAGGGCGCGATATAACCAGTCCCGGAAAATATATTCATCCACAAAAAAATACGGTACCAGACAAATTGCCACGGCGAGAAACACCACAATTGGGGTATAGATGCGCGCAAATTTCCTGATAAACAATTCAGTGGGTGCTTTCTGGGCAGTCGCATTCTGTACCAATTCCAGAATCTTTGAAAGTTTCGAATCATTGTAGAGGGTATTGACCTGCACTTTTGCTACCGTATTCAGGTTAATCATTCCTGCAAGGACGATATCGTTTTTCTGTTTTGTATCCGGTTTGCTTTCGCCAGTAAGTGCTGAAGTATTGAACGAAGCACTGTCTGAAATTAAAATTCCATCCAGGGCCAGTTTTTCTCCCGGTTTCAACTGAATAACCGAATCCAGTGCAACGTCCGCAGCTTTTACCGTTTGTGGGCGGTTATCAACCAAGATGGTCACTTCATCGGGACGCTGATCTAACAGTTTCGCAATATTACCTTTTGCGCGCTGAACCGCTAGAGTCTGGAATACTTCGCCCACGGAGTAAAACAGCATTACCGCAACCCCTTCCGGATATTCATCAATGGCGAAAGCCCCAATCGTGGCGATGGACATTAGGAAAAACTCCGAAAATACATCTCCCTTCCTGATACTTTCAAACGCTTCTTTCAGAACCGGTAAACCTACCGGCAGATAGGCTGCGGCGTACCAAATAATACGCACCCGATCTTTAAACCAAAATTGAGGAATCAGATGATCCATCGCTAATCCCACCATCAAAATCACGAAGGAAATAATTGCAGGCAGAAACAGCTGAAAAGTTGATTTCCCCGCTATGGAATGGTCGTGACCATCATCCTCCGTATGTTCATCATCCTCGGTCAGTTTCTTAGACCCTGACGGTGATTTTTTTGCGGAACTATATGCTTTGTCAGTGACACTGCAACAGCTGTCCTCGATCAGAACTTTAGCGCCTGCATCTTTGTATATCTTGCCTTCCTGCGGCGTGCAGCACAATTGATTGCCATTTTCGTCGTAGGTATGTATATGTAATTTATTATTTGACATAAGTTATATTTAATAATGTATTGTAGTTTTTATTTTGACGTACTATTTCTTAATGTCCATGACCTTCCTCTCCCTTATTATTCATTTTAGCTAAGATAAAGAAGGCATTTTTAACTACTACTTTAGCATTGCCGGGAATTATTTTTAAAGGTGTAATTTGAGTATAGCCCAAATCTGTAACTCCTTTCGCAACCGGAATTTTCTCAAAGCTTACTTCCTTTTCCTCAGTTGTTTTTTTGTTACTTTCCTTTTTTAAAGCTGATACTTTTTCGTTTTTTCCTTCTTCTTCGGGCTCGTTCTGTATAATAAAGATAAAATCCTGACCCTTATCATTCACTATAGCTTCGGTAGGAACGGATGCAGCAGTTTGATTATCAAGACTTATGACTGCGGCAACATTCATGCCATCAATAAGACCTGTCCGGTCTCCAACGACTTGCGCGTGAACAGGAACAGTTTTACTTTCTCCTTCAAAGGCTGTACCTATTGAAGTTATTTTTGCATCGTACTCCTTTCCTGGACTGTTTGTTAATGTAAAGTGAATGGTTTGCCCCGGTTGTACTTTACCCAGATCTTTTTCATATACATAGATATCCAAATGAAGCGCTGAGTTGCTTACAATTTCGGCAATTGGCGAAGCCATGTCCACATTACTCCCTATTTGCGCTATCACTTTACTTACCGTTCCGCTGATGGGCGCGCGAACAGAAAGGGACGAGCTGTAACCCTGAGCAGCCCCAATGCTGCCCAGCTGTTTCTGCAGTCCGGAGCGCTGGCTTCTTAATGTTGCAAGATCTGTCTGTGCCTGCTGAAATTTCTTTAGCGGCGCGGCATTACCTTTATAAAGCTGCTGGGCACGGGTAACTTCCAGTTCTGCCATTCTGATCTGACCATTAACCTGCTGAAGCTGCTGCTGCATCACAATTAAATCGGGGTTTGAAATGGTTGCTATAACTTTTCCCTTTGATACATAGCTTCCAGGCTGTACGTACAGGGAGCGTACTATACCGCTGTACGAGGGCGTAACAAATGCCTTATTCTGGTTAGGCACCGTCAGCATACCGCTTACTTTTATGGTATTAGAAAGTTCCTTACTTTCGATACTACCCATTTGAATTCCAACAGTCTTTATTTGTTCCTCCGTGAAATGTGCGACGTTCGGATCTTCATGTTCATCAACCTTCTCCACTTCAGGTGTATTTTTGGTTTCAGTAACTTCTGATTCTTTTTTACATCCTGTCAACAAGACAGAGACTGCAAAAATAAGGGTGATATATTTTTTCATGTTATATTCTCTTTTTGAACTTAATTTTTAATGTAATAGTTATATTGAATTACGGCCATGTTGTACTCGTTTAATGCAATCAGATAATTTTTTCTGATGTCTATTGCCTGGGTAAAGAACTGGTGCATTTCAGAAAAACCTATTTCACCTGCTTTGTAACTTAACATTGCCGCATCAAAGATCTGGTCTGCCTGTTTCAAACCTATACTTTCATAATATTTAAGCATTTCAGAAGCTTTTAGAATTTCGGTGTAGCTGGTGCGCGTTTGTGCAGCGAATTGGCTTTCCTGATAGCGCAGCTGCGACTGCTGAATTTCAACTTCTGCTTCGGCAGCCTGCAATTTGGCTTTATAGGCAGTTTTTCCAAAAATGGGAAATTCTACCGCTACAGAAAAGCCGGTTATGGGATCTTTCATTCCGTATAATCTCTGGGAGAATACCCGGCCGGAAAAGTCAGGTTTATTCTGCATTTTCTGAACATCTATATTAGCTCGTGCAATTTCGATATTTTGCTGCTGCAGTGCCAATGAAGGATGCAAACTGTCTGAGGGAAAATCATCCACATCCAGTTTCCGCAAATTGGTGTCTTCCGGTAAGTACAGCACATGAGTATTGAGAAAAAGGCTCAACTGCTGCTGCTGTGCTGAAATATTCTGTTGGTTTTGCTGTCTCTGCGCCTGCAGCTCCTTCATCCGTGCTTCGGCAGCAATGTTTTCTAGTCCTGCAGCTTCGCCAGTTTTGAAACGAAGATTAGCTGCTTTGTACATGGACGTATAATACTCATTCAGTTTTTGGTAGAGTTTACCCACATCCTGAAGGTACCATAGCTGGTAAAAAGCGGTATTTACTTCCCTTTTTATCACCGCGTCCAGCATGTTTTTGTTCAACTGGTGAAATTTCAACTGCTCCTCAAAATATTTTCTTTTAGCTTTATATAACCCGGGCCACTGAATGGACTGCTGGATTCCAATTTTAAAATCGCCGTCCGGATCACTTGGTCTCATATCTTCGTTCTCCACGAAGATGCCGGTCTTAGGGATTTCACGCGCCGTTCTGGTTTCCAGTAAAGCTTTAGTTACCTGCGCCGTGTTTACAGTGTACTGTAGATTGTTTTCTAACGCTATTTTCACTGCGTCATTTGGTGAAATTCTTTCCTGCGCACTGAGTGCACCTACGGAAGAGCACAGTAAAATTATTAGCGTTAAAAACGATTTGTTTTTACTATTTCTCAATTTGTTTTTGATTTGATTCTTAGAATTAAATATGATATACAGCAGAGGCAGGACAAATAAGGTAAGGAAGGTGGCTGTTACGAGACCTCCAATTACCACGGTTGCCAGCGGTCTCTGCACTTCTGCGCCGCTACCATTTGAAAAAGCCATAGGAAAGAATCCGAATGATGCGACTGCCGCCGTCATCAACACAGGACGAAGCCTGGTGGTTGTACCCTGAATGACTCTCCTGATAATATTGTTAACGCCGGATTTCTGTAGATCCTTGAAGGTGCTGACTAAAACAATTCCATTAAGTACTGCCACCCCGAATAGCGCAATGAAGCCGACTCCCGCTGAAATACTGAAAGGCATATCCCTAATGAGCAGAGCAAAGACCCCACCGATAGCACTCATTGGTATTGCGGTAAAAATAAGTATGCCGTCTTTGAAGTTACGGAAGGTGAAGTACAGTAAAAGAAAAATAAGAGCTAGGGCTACCGGGACTGCTATTTGCAATCGGGAAGAGGCCTGCTTCAAATTTTCGAATGTTCCACCATATGTAAAGTAATAGCCGGCGGGTAAGATGTTTGCATCATTAAGTTTACTCTGAATTTCAGTTACTACACTTTCTACATCTCTATCTTTTACATTAAAGCCTACAACAATCCGGCGCTTGCCATCTTCACGACTGATTTGCGCCGGTCCGTCTTTATATTCAACCTTTGCTACCTGAGAAAGAGGGATTTGCACGCCGTTTTCAGTTGGAATAAACAGGTTACTCACATCGTCGATAGAACTTCGGTTAACACTGTCGAGCCGTGCGACCAAATTAAACTTTCTTTCGTCCTCAAATACCACCCCAGCGGTTTCGCCCGCAAAAGCGGTGCTCACTGTATGGTTTATATCCTCAATATTCAATCCATAAGAGGCCAGCCTGGCCCTGTCGTAAGTAATGGTTATCTGGGGTAAACCCACCGTCTGTTCAATTTGTGGTTCGGTGGCACCTTCTACTGTTTGTACTATTTTGGCAACTTCCGGTGCCAGTTTCGCAAGGGTGTCTATGTTTTCACCAAATATTTTAACTGCTACATCCTGCCGAACCCCTGTCATCAATTCGTTGAAGCGCATCTGTATTGGTTGGGATACTTCGAAGAATACTCCCGGAATCATTTCAAGCTTCTCCATCATCTCAGCGCTCAAATCCTCATAAGATTTACCACTGTCCTTCCACTCTTTTTTTGGTTTTAGGGTTACGATAAGGTCAGTTGCTTCGGGCGGCATTGGGTCAGTGGGGACTTCCGCACTACCGGTTTTACCCACCACTGTGTTCACTTCAGAAAAAGATTTCAGAATACGGCTTGCCTGCATAGAGGTCTCAATGCTCTGAGAAAGAGAAGTACCTTGTGGAAGTATACAGTGCACAGCAAAATCACCTTCCTGCAATTGGGGTATAAATTCACCACCCATCCGGGAAAACAGAAACAGCGAAACCGCAAGCAGCGCCACCGCACCGCCAACAACTGCATATTTAAATGCAATAGCTTTCTGCAAAAGGGGCAGATAAAAATTCCTGATCTTCGCCATTATTTTATCTGCGAAAGTTTTTTTGGCGCTTATATTTTTAGACAGAAATAAGGCGGACATCATTGGTATATAGGTCAGCGAGAGTATTAATGCCCCTATAATTGCAAAAGACACCGTCTCTGCCATTGGGCGGAACATTTTACCTTCAATCCCCTGAAGTGAAAGGATAGGGAGATATACAATGAGGATAATGATCTGGCCGAACACCGCCGAACTCATCATCTTTTTTGCACTTGACTGTACAGCCTGGTCCATCGTATGTTGAGACAGTTTCTGGGAACGGTGGTGGACAGCAAGAAAATGCAGGGTAGCTTCAACAATAATTACAGCACCATCTACAATAAGTCCAAAGTCAATTGCACCAAGACTCATCAAATTTGCACTAACGCCAAAGACGTTCATCATCCCGAGTGCAAAAAGAAGCGATAATGGTATTGCCGACGCAACAATAAGCCCTGCCCGAAAATTGCCAAGAAACAGAACCAGCACAAGAACGACTATAAGTGCTCCTTCTACCAAATTTGTTTCTACGGTGCGTATAGCACGGTCAACTAAACTCGTCCGATCCAGAAAAGGTTCCACGATAATATCCGGGGGCAGCGATTTTTGTATGGTGCTCATCTTTTCTTTAACCCGGCTCACCACTTCCGCCGAATTTTCACCTTTCAGCATCATAACAATACCACCTACCGCTTCTTTATCGCCATTATAAGTTAATGCACCATATCTGACAGCACTGCCAATTCGGGTTTCCGCAACATCTTTTATAAGTACCGGAATGCCATTAACAGTTTTAATAACGGTATTGGAAATATCATCTAAAGATGAAATAAGGCCGATTCCCCGAATAAAATATGCATTGGGTTTTTTATCGATGTAAGCACCACCTGTATTTTCGTTATTTTTCTGAAGGGTTGTGAAAATATCGGCAATAGTCACATTCATAGCTTTAAGTCTGTACGGATTGATTGCCACCTCGTACTGCTTAAGTTTACCGCCAAAACTGTTAATTTCAGCTACGCCCGGTGTACCGTAGAGTTGGCGGGCCACAATCCAATCCTGCATGGTTCGCAGATCAGTAGCGGAGTATTTGTCTTCTGACCCTTTTTTAGGGTGAATAACATATTGATAAATCTCTCCTAAGCCTGTGGATACCGGAGACATTTCTGGCGTACCGATACCTTGTGGAATGTTTTCCTCGGCCTCTTTCAGTTTTTCAGTAATCAGTTGACGGGCAAAGTAAATATCCACGCTTTCATCAAAGACTACAGTAACCACGGACAATCCAAATCGTGAAATAGACCTCATTTCGGTAATTCCCGGTATGTTGGCGAGGCTCTGTTCAATTGGATAGGTGACCAACTGTTCTGTTTCCTGTGCGGCTAATGTGGGTGTACTGGTAATGATCTGAACCTGATTATTGGTGATGTCAGGTACAGCATCCAATGGGAGTTTAGTAGCACTATACACGCCCCAGATGATTAGTGCGAAAGTCATGAGCCCAATAATGAGCTTATTCTTTACACTAAACTGTATAATTTTATATAGCATTTGTAAAAATTAAGGTTAATTGAAGGATAAAGCATGTTCCGTATTGTTCACGGAAATGCACGACTATTTAATAGCCGTATAATCCTACGAATATAAATCCGAAGGAAAAGTATTAACCTATTTTGGGGGGTTGCCAGACGCCGGCAGGTTCGGAAATCGTGTAGATGTAATTCTTCTCAGGAAGAATATCTTTAATCAAAACAACAATTTTCTCAGGAAGTAGTTCCGTGATCTGCAAAACGGTCATTGAGATTCCACAACAGTTGCAGACGCAGAAGGGCGTACAAAGATCTGCATGTTGATCCTGATTTTGTTCCAAATGAATATCTTCTGCCAGACACACTTTTTCACCCAGGCCCTTCGCACTATCATTGCATGGCACCACCGTGAGTACCATGAAGAACAAGGAAAGAATAAAGGCGAAGATTTTCACAGGGCTAATTTAGGAAAATATTTTTTGACTGAAGCATTTGAGAAGGATCGGACTGAATTAGGATGTTGTAGGCACGATATAGAACTGTCGTTATGTTACTTGCTGTGGCAAAGCAAGCATTACTATCCGCGTAAGCTTACACGATGTCACTGTACTTTTATTAAAAGAATATTCATTAGTAAACCTAGTTGACCTGATACGCATAAAAAAAGAGTGCAACCGGTCTTTATTTTACCTATTGCACTCCACCAAAAGTTACTAGTCAATAACTGTTTAATAATTCAAAGTAATCCCTGCACCCCAGCTCATATCGCTGTCGTAGTGGGTTGAGATTCCGATATTTTTTGTGACGATATATTTAAGACCTGCCATATATTCTTTGTCGGTATTGACCATGAATGCCCCACGCAAACGCGCAGTCAACGGAATGTCTTCACGTGTCAGCTGGAACCTTACAATTCCGTCTGTAAATATTTCTGCCTGCAGGTCCACCAACATCGGGAGTTTATACATGATACCAGCGCTGAAAGTTTTTCTTTCATCTTTAGTAGATGCCTGTCCAAAAAGGTTTTTTTCAATATTATTCCTGTCAATCTTTCTATAACGATAGTTAAATCCGATAAATGGTTTCAGCCACTGCATACGGTCCACATACCTGCCGAGTTGGGTTTCCACCTCGTAGCCGTGATGGGAATTGTAACCTAAACGCCATTCTGTTCCCAATTCCCAGCGGGCATTTGAAATTCTCGCCATCCCGTCGTTACCATTGGTGGCGAAATCGTTTTCGGCCATCAGGTGCCACATGTTACTTTCGCGCTGAAGCTTTTTGTAAGCTGAAGCTTTATCGGGAAGCAAAGGATTCTGATAATCACCAACAGCAAAAACACGGTTCATCCCCGCCATCATGTGATAGAGGATGTGACAGTGGAAAAACCAGTCCCCATCAGTTTTAGCTTCAAATTCGATGACATTAGTTTCCATCGGCATAATATCCAACACATTTTTGAGGGGTGCCTGAAGGCCATTTTTGTTGAGTACCCGAAAATCAAAACCGTGCAGGTGCATCGGGTGACGCATCATTGAGTTATTGAAAAGGGTAATGCGGAGAATTTCCCCTTTTTTTACCAATATTTTGTCCGATTCTGCCAGGACTCTATCGTCCATGCTCCAAACGTAGCGGTTCATGTTTCCCGTAAGGGTAAACTTGAGCTCGCGCACGGGACTGTCTTTCGGGAGTGAAGTGTCATAAGGCGATTTCATCATCCCATAATTCAATGTGGTAATCCCGGAAGCAGGCATCTGATGCTGTGAGTGATCCATTTGCGCATCGTTGTTGTCCATCTTGTCCATCGGCATTGCTGCATTATTTTCAGCACTAATTTCAGGATACATCACCTGATTCATATCCATCGTCTGATAACTCATCTTCATGCCCATATCTTTCATGTCACCATTCATCTTCATCATGTCGTTCATCATCTTCATCCCTTCAAAGTATTTGAGTTTGGGTAATGGATCATGGGATTTCTTAGCTCCTTCTCCAATAAACACTGACGCAGATTTTGTGCGGTCTTCAGGTGTAACAAGGAGTTCGTAGGAGGTGTTTTTTTCAGGAATTTCCACTACGATATCCACTGTTTCAGAAACTGCCAGAATAAGACGGTCCACTTCTACCGGTTCAATGTCCAATCCATCACTGGCCACTACTTTAATTTTTCCTCCTGCATAATTGAGCCAAAAATAGGAGGAAGCACCGCCGTTGGCGATTTGAAGCCGCACTTTGTCACCGGCTTTGTATCCTGCGAGCTGGCTTTCTGTTTTACCGTTAATCAGAAAGGCGTCATAATAAATGTCACTCACGTCCATGGCAAGCATCCGCTTCCATTCGTTGGTGAGTTTTGTCTTAAAGTGTCCCTCTTTTATGGCTTCTGCATAACTTTGAGTACTGCCTTTTTTTATTGCGAACCAGTCATTGGCGTTGCGAAGCATCCGCTGAACATTATTGGGGTTCAGGTTTGTCCACTCGCTCAGGATAATGTGCTCTGTGGGCAAATCATCAATCCCCGGCCGGAAAGTAGGATCTTCGGGACGTTTTTTCAGAATCATCATCCCATACATTCCAATCTGCTCCTGCAGGCCAGTATGTGAGTGATACCAGTGGGTTCCGTTTTGGATGATCGGAAACGAATACGTGTAGGTTGAATGTGGTGGAATGGGTTTCTGGGTAAGCCAGGGAACCCCATCTTCTTTATTTGGAAGATGAAGACCGTGCCAGTGCAGAGAAGTTTCTTCGTCCATTAAATTATGGACAATCACTTCCGCCGTATCGCCCTCATAAAACTCCAGCTTTGGCATCGGAATCTGCCCGTTTACGGCAATGGCGCGTTTCTGTTTGCCCGCGAAATTTACCAGGGTGTCTTTCACATAAAGATGGTAGGTCACTTTGCGCCCGCCTTTTAGGTTTTTTTCAGGCATGGGCATGACCATTTTGTGTTCACCATGTATCTGCATGTTTCCGTGTGCAGAATGATCTTCTTTTTTTTCTTGAAGGACCAGATTCATACCGCACTTGGGACACTTTCCGGGTTTGTTCGATATCACCTCGGGATGCATCGGGCAGGTGTACATCTTTTGCGCTTCTTCATGCTGATGCGCATCTGAAGTTTGATGTTCCGGGGTTTTGCCGGTAGCCTGATGCCGGCCGCTTTCCTTCTGAGGGACCAGATTCATACCGCACTTGGGACACTTTCCGGGTTTGTCCGAAACCACCTCGGGGTGCATCGGACAAGTGTACATCTTTTGCGCTGCTTCATGCTGATGCGGAGCAGGTGTTGAATGTTCCGGCGTTTTGATGCTCGCTGGGTCTTTCGGTACTGCTTTAGTCTTTGGCATCACCGGTTTTTTAACTTCCGTTACCGTCTTTGTTTTTGCAGCGGTAATTTCAGGTTTCTTACCCGTAGTTTTTTTAACTACGGTGGCCTTTTTAGGAGCGGGCGCGGATTTGGCCGCCGTTTTTTTCTCAGTAACGGTTTTCTTCACCAAGGTCATACCGCAAATGGGGCAGTTACCGGGTGCTGATTTCACGACCTGCGGATGCATCGGGCAGGTGTACACGGTTTTGGTGCTCTGTGAATAACTGTTTATGGACATTGCCATAAATAGAAAAAGCGAAAATATATATTTCATCTTGTGATTATTTAATTTTTAACAAACTTGCATTAAGTGCGACCACGATGGTACTGACACTCATCAGCACCGCGCCCATGGCGGGACTCAGGACAAATGTGGGATACAGAACACCTGCAGCAAGTGGAATAGCCACGACGTTATAGCCCACTGCCCATACGAGATTCTGGATCATCTTGCTGTAGGTTTTCTTTCCAAAATCTATCATTTTCACCACGTCTCGAGGGTCACTGTTGACCAGAATAATATCTGCGGTTTCGGCAGCAACATCAGTTCCGCTGCCAACTGCAATGCCTACATCTGCTGCTGCCAAAGCCGGTGCATCATTTACGCCGTCACCTGTCATGGCAACGATTTCTCCTTTATCCTGGAATTCTTTTACTTTTTCCTGTTTGTGGTGCGGAAGTACATTTGCCAAATATCCTTCCATTCCTAATTGCTTTGACACCGCCGCCGCTACCTTTTCGTTATCACCTGTAAGCAGGAATGATTTAATGTTCATGCTTCGAAGTTGGTCAATAGCTTCTTTTGCGCCTTCGCGAATGGTATCTGCTAAAGAAACAATACCCACGGGCACGTCATCAATCAAAATAAAGTTCACTGTTTCTGCATCCTGGTTGATTTCTTCCGGAATGGCAGGTACCTGTTTATTGTTTTGAACGAAATAATTAGGACCAGCCGCGACAACCGATTTACCGTTTACGATTCCTGTCACTCCAATTCCTTGCATGTAGCGGAAACTGTCTGACTTCCATAGCTCCAGTTTTCTCTCGGAAAGGGTCTGCATGATTCCTTTTGCAATGTGATGTTCGGAGTTCTGCTGCACTGCTGCTGCATACTGGAGTAAATCGTTTTCCGAATAGTGTTCCGTTAGAGGAATGATTTTCTGCACAGTGTGGGAGCCTTTCGTAAGGGTGCCGGTTTTATCGAAAATAATGGTCGATAATTTTCTGGTGGTTTCAAAAGCCGTGCGGTTTCTGATGAGTAAACCATTTGTCGCTGAAAGTGTAGTGGAAATAGCCACCACCAGAGGGATTGCCACTCCTAAAGCATGAGGGCAGGACGTTACCATTACCGTTACCATCCGTTCCAGAGCAAAAGCCAAATCTCCCATGGTGATGTACCAGTAAGCGAAAGTTCCTACTCCCACCACAATTGCTACTATAGTAAGCCATTTGGCTACTTTATCCGCCAGATTCTGAGTGTTCGACTTTGCTGCCTGCGCATCCTGAACCAAATTAATGACCTTATTGAGGTACGAATCCTTTCCAACCCCTGTTGCTTTTATCTTTAAAGCTCCGTCTCCATTGATAGACCCTGCGATAACCTTTCCACCGGACTCTTTTCTTACAGGAACACTTTCTCCGGTCAGCATGCTTTCATTTAAATAGGAACTGCCCTCGACAATCAGACCGTCAGCGGCGACTTTTTCGCCCGGTCTTATGATTACGGTATCTCCGTTTTTCAGCTGTTCCAGTTTTATTTTAACCGGACTTCCGTTATGCTCGACGGTTACGTCATTTGGTAGCAATGCCACTAAGGATTGTAACGCTTTTGAAGCTGCCATCTGTGAACGCATTTCGAGCCAATGACCCAGAAGCATAATGACAATTAGGGTGGCGAGCTCCCAAAAGAAATCCATGCCCGGCAGCCCGAATACGACGGCAACGGAATAGACATAAGCTACGGTAATCGCCAAAGCAACGAGCGTCATCATCCCAATAGCTCCGGCTTTCACTTCGCCCAAAAAACCTTTGAAAAAAGGCATTCCACCGTAGAAATAAATAATACTTCCCAAAACCAACAGCACGTATTTATCGCCTTGAAAAGCTATGGTGAAACCAAGCCACTGCTGAATCATGTGGGAAAGCAGCAGCACCGGGACAGAAAGTACCAGTGTAATCCAGAATCTTTTTAGAAAATCCGAAGTATGATGACCTGCATGTTTGTCAAATCCCGCCGCTGAACTATCAGATTCTGAGTGATGATTATGATTCTGATGATGATGGCTGTGTTCGTCTTTTTCAGGTCGGGCGGTTCCTCCCAAGGGAATTAAGTTCATTCCGCAAAGTGGACATTTCCCCGGTTCGTCCTTCAATATCTGGGGATGCATGGGACAGGTGTATTTTTTCATAATTCAATTTTTTTGCGTTAAATTCTGCTATTTGAGATTACTTCCGGGTTTGAAGTTCCTTAATTTTCGCCCTCATGACGGCAATTTCTTCCTCCTGTGCTTTGATAATTTCCTCGCCCAACTTTCTCACTTCCGGATCGACCAGATTACTTTCTTCGACCATAAGAATAGCCCCTGCATGGTGTGGAATCATGGACTTTAGAAACTGGACATCTCCCACGGCTGTCTGCTGCCGGATCCCGGACCAAAACAGCACCATCATCAGCACTCCGAGGCCCATAAGAATTTTATTGAGTTTTTTGTTGGGATACATCTTCCCCATTAACAGCAGTTCGATGATTAACATAGGAGAAGCCATCAGGCCTGCCATGTATAACTGGTTTATGTTTGGAATTACATTAGTCAGCTTGTCCACCATCGCATACATTAGTATAAACATTGAAATAAAGGAAATCAGAAGCATCCAAAATAACTTTTTGTATGCAGAGGTATGGCTTTTTTGCGCGTGCTGGACAGACTCCTTGCCCGATTCCATTTCATGTTTGGAATGATTGCCTGTTGCTGAATCAGTATTCTTAAGCATGTTGTGATCATGTCCTGAATTTTTCATAATAATAATTTCTTATATGTTAACAATTTGGATGAATATTTTTTGTTCATAAATTATCTAAAATGAATTTCACTCTTTCTTCGGGAGGCAAAACCGGAACAAAAACGATAGTGAAACCGAGATTGGTATAGCTTTCTATTATCAACTGATGAATTAGTTTTTGATCGTCTTCATTTTCGGTTCTCGCATAGTCTTTGATAAACGGCAATCGGTCTAGAATAAAGATTTTTTTGTAGGAAACCCCGTTGACGGCATTAAGTAACTTTTCATCATAATCCAAGTTTAAAAATTGATAATAAGCCATTGCGTCCGGGATAGCCCTGTCCAAAAAAACCATATCCTCCTTATTGAGCGATTCTTCTTGGGCAATCTGCATATCTAACACGCCCAATTGAAATTTCTTTTTATTGCTTCGGATTTCTTCAACAGAATTTCCTTCATTATGCATGGTATCAATGTAATGCCTGGCGTGTTCAATTGTCGTAAGGTAACCTTGCTTCTGAAGCAAATCAATGGTCGTTGTTTTTCCGGTACTGGGTCCGCCGGTAATCACATACCAGTTGGTCTCATTTGAATGCTTGATTTTACTGTCCGTTATATGATTCATCTCTCCAAATTATAATTCTTCAATATCATAAAGTTGCGGTATTTGCGAATCCCAGCCGTAGGTTTCTTTTATGCCCAGCTGCAGCGCTTCTGCGCCTTCCTTTTCCCCATGTACGATGAAAATTCTTTCAGGAATATTTGTTATTTCATTCATCCAACCAATGAGTTCATTGTGGTCTGCATGTGAAGATAGTCCTTCAATTTCCGCTATTTCCATATTGAAAGGAACCCATTTTCCATACACTTTTAGTTCTTTCTCACCATCCAATAGTTTTCTTCCACGGGTTCCTTCGGCCTGATAGCCGACAAAAAGCAGGGTATTATCAGGGTTTTGTGCCTGGGTTTCAAGATAGTTGAGCATTCTGCCCCCGGTGAGCATCCCGCTGCCGGCGATAACAATTTTTGGTTTGTTGTCGGACCGCAACTCCATGGTTTCCTGATAGCTGCTGACCACCGTGAAATGATCGCACATTTCATCACATTCGTCGGTTGTTAACCGGTGCCAATCTCTGGTACGGTAAAACAGATCGAGTATGCTGGCTCCCATCGGACTGTCCATGATTATCGGTACTTTGGGTATTTTATTTTCGTTAAGCAACCTCCATAAAATAAGCATCATCAGTTGAGCACGTTCAACCGAAAAACTGGGAATAAACACGCTGCCTCCACGGTTAATGGTATCGTTGACTAATTTTTCAATCTCCAGAACCGCTTCCACTTCATCCGGATGAAACCTTCCTCCGTAGGTTGACTCTATGAAAAGAACATCCGCCTTTTCGGGTTTCAGGGGTGGATATAGCAGTAGATCATTGGTACGTCCAATATCTCCGGAAAAAACAAAACGTTTGCCATGTACATCCAACTCAATGAAAGCTGCACCCAAAATATGCCCATTGTACTGAAACCGTGCATTGATACCATCAAACAAAGGAATCCACTGTGATGGCGGAACCTCCTTAAAATGGGGCAATGTTTTTTCTACATCCTTCAGGCCGTACAGCGGTTCTGCGGGACTGTGTTTGGAGTAGCCTTCCTTATTGGCTCGCGCTGCTTCCTGTTCCTGTATTTTGGCACTGTCGTTCAGAACGATTGTGGCAATATCCAAAGTTGGATTTGTTCCGTAAACTAATCCACTAAAACCATATTTTACCAATCGGGGAAGGTATCCTGTGTGGTCGAAATGGCCATGAGTCAATAAAACGGCATCAATGGCTGAAACGTCCACAGGCGGATATTCCCAGTTTTTAAGCCGTAATTCCTTTAATCCTTGAAAAACTCCGCAGTCGATTAGGAGTTGATGTGCTCCTGTATCGATTAAATATTTGGAACCCGTTACTGTACCCGCAGCGCCCAAAAAATGAATGGTAATTTTTGTGTTTTTCATTGGTCAGATTGATCTAGTGTTGAGTGCATAATTCTTTTGCGTCTTCGATAATGTTTTTATGGCGTGGTTTTGCAAGTCCGATTTGGTTTAAGACCCCCGGGTTTTCGTAAATTTCTCTGCAAAGAACAACACCAAGGTCTAACAATTTTGTTTTCTCGTTTTTTGTCAGGGTCGTTAATGCGGTTAATGGGTGCAAACCGGATTTGTCTATTCTCTCTTTTAAACCGTTCCCAAAAGGATAGTCCCAGCTTGCCATTAGTAAACCTGCACATTTCCCATATTGTGTGGCATCAGAAGTGAATCTTGTATTGGTGTACACACCTCCTTTAGATATTTTTCCTTCGTTACTTTTTTGTTTTTTCCACTGTTTTTCTACATCCAGAAATCTGGAATTGACATACAGAGGAATTTTTACATTGCAAAATCTCCCTTGGTCGCTGTGAAATTTACATTCAATAAAACAGTGCTGGTCGTCTTTTTCAGCGATGACATCTATTTCATGCGACACGCAATTTCCCTGAACAATGACCCCAACCTGGGTGGAAAAACCTTCATGAGCCATCAGTTTGCCCACTAATTTTTCAAAGGGAAAACCGGAGGGACCCAATTCAAAGAGTGCGTTTTTGAGTTTGTATTTTGAAGCACTTACGCGGGAATATTTTTTTAACAAATCAAAAGCAATTTTATAGATCTGTGAGGTGGTCATGCCTTCGTAAATCGTGGACTGAACCTCACCAACAATTTGCTGAATGATGTTTTCCCCAGCAGACGCGCGCCTAAGTGAATTAGTGAGTTTTTCGACATCAAATACGACAATATCTCCGGACTTTTTTACGATGCTAATGGGAATCTTCATTTTCTGATAGTTTGTTGAAACTTACTTTAGGCAACTGTTATTTTATTATCGAGATATACATTCTGTACCCTTTGTAGCAAGTTCACACCGTCTTTAAACGGGTGCTGAAATGCCTTCCGACCCATAATCAGTCCAGTGCCGCCCGCTCTTTTGTTGATGACCGCTGTTGTAATGGCCTCAAGCAGATCTGACTCACCTTTTGAATCGCCACCGGAGTTAATTAATCCGATTTTGCCCATGTAACAGTTCGCTACCTGCAGCCTGCAGAGGTCAATCGGGTGGGGAGTTGTTAGTGCCTCATACATCGCGTCATCGTATTTACCGAACTTAATGTTTTTGAATCCAAAATTATTTGTCGGCAATTTTTGTTTAATAATATCAGCTTGAATTGTTACTCCGATATGATTGGCTTGTCCTGTCAAATCCGCAGCGGAATGATAATCCTGATCTGCTGTTTTAAATGCCTCATTTCGAAGATAGCACCATAATATAGTCGCCATACCGAGCTGATGGGCATGCTCAAACGCCTCGGAAATTTCTGTGATCTGCCTGTCACTTTCGTCGGAACCAAAATAGATGGTTGCTCCTATGGCAAGGGCCCCCATATCCCAGGCGTTTTTAACTTTTCCAAATAGCGTTTGGTCATATTTATTTGGAAAGCTCAGTAATTCATTGTGATTAATCTTTACAATGAAAGGGATTCTGTGCGCATATTTTCGGGCATTCAAGGCTAACCCGCCGAAGGTAGAAGCCACACCGTTACAGCCGGCTTCGAGTGCAAGTTTTAAAATGTTTTCAGGGTCGAAATAGTCGGGGTTTTTATAAAATGAGTACACAGCACTATGCTCAATACCCTGATCAACGGGAAGAATGCTCAGATAACCCGTGCCGCCAAGATTACCCTGACCGTAAAGTTGAGCGAGACTCCGCAGAACCTGCGGGTTTCTGTTGCTATCGCCAAAGACCTTTTTTAGACTGTATTTGCCTGGAGTCAGCAGTTCATCTTTTGTAATTTTTTGGCAAACGTGATCCAAATAGTAGGCTGCCTTCTTGCCTAATAAGTCTGCAATGTTATCGTTCATTTTTTTTAAACTTTAATCCCTAAATTTCTATATATTTTAGAAATAGGCATTTGCGGAAGTGCGCGTCTTACAAATATTTGCAGGGTACAAACCATTTTCCTTAACATCCCGTTTTATTAATTTGATAATTTACTTTTTGCTTACTCCTAATAAAAACTCTGTTTAACTCCAAGGCTTTCGTTGGTCTTAAGTATCGACTTTTCAGCGTCTGGTTCAATTCCGGTTAGGGCACGGATAGCGTCAATGGTTTCGGGGATTACGATAGCCTGATTATCGACTAAGTAAGCATAGAACACTTCATCTCCAACCACTTTCAGCATGTCTTGCCACAAGGCTACTTCATACATATCTCCATAAGGGCGGCCTATTGCAAGCATTAATTCCTTAACTGTATTATTAGCTGCTAACTCATCGCTGTATTCAATCATTGCAATTCTGGTAGATTTATTGAACGCATCCAAAACTTCTTCCTTATCAGTTTTTCTGGTCAACTGTACATTCCAGTAATGTAGATGGCTTAACGTTTCCGGCACTTTAACTGCCGATGTGATAACGTTAAAAGAGGGGTCAACAGATTGCGCATCCGGTCCCTGATGGCTGGGTATATCTTTTTCGGGAACCAGGGTATTCATAATCCCGGTCAAATGGCTTTCCCATGGGTCGGTTGCACGACG
Organism: Planobacterium oryzisoli; assembly: GCF_015354315.1. Taxonomy (GTDB): domain Bacteria; phylum Bacteroidota; class Bacteroidia; order Flavobacteriales; family Weeksellaceae; genus Planobacterium_A; species Planobacterium_A oryzisoli. Next base: position 207,733 of record NZ_JADKYY010000002.1, on the reverse strand, counting down.
AAGTAAAGTGCCTCTTGCTTTTAAGAGCAAGCCTGCATTCTTCAGTGCGGTTAGTGTTCTTACAATGGAAGTAGTGTTACAGGAAACTACTCTTGTAGCATCAAGGTTAATTGCAGTTGCATAATTATTTTCGGCACTAAAGGAATGACCGGTTGCTTCATGCTTTTCACCTCCTTGTAAGATAAACTTTTTACCAAGTTTTTTATAAAGCTCTATATTTTGAGCCGCAATTTTTTTGGGCGTACAATCCACAATAATATCTGAGGATGCAAGCAGATCGTTCAACGTGCCTGATGAATTTATGCCTGCTTCGTTCATCTTTGTTTTAAACATGTCATCGGAAGCAAACACGGGATATTTTTTCAATACTGCCATTTGAATGCGCCAGTCTGTTATTACATCGCATACACCTGCCAGTTCCATATCTTCTTGCAAATGCACTGCATCGGCAACTCGTTTGCCAATGACACCATATCCGTTAATGGCAACTCTTATTTTTTCCATAATATATATATATATAGCTTATCGATTAAATTAAAAGGTTTCCGATGTGTATTTCCCTTAATATTCTGTTTATGGCATTCCACCAGTTTCAAACCAATAGCTTATTCCATTAGGGCCTTTGCCAACCGGGATTGTGTGGATCACTCTTTGACTTGGCACATCAATCACAGAAACGGTATTATCTATAGTATTTGTTACAAAAACTGATTTACCATCGTTGCTTACTACTACACCGTGAGCCTTCTTACCAACTTTAATGGTACTTATCACTTTTGCGTTTGGTATGTCTATTACATAAACTTCGTTTGAAACCGGCCTGCCCAAGAGTTCACCCTGGTCTGCTACATAAAGTAATTTACTATCCGGGGTTGCGTACAACTGAATAGGGCCCTGAGCGGTGCCAGGTAATGGTATTCTTATTATTTGGCCATTTTTAAGGTCATACTGTATCACCTCTTTTGTATCGTACAAAGAGACGAAAACAAATTTATCGTCACGGGTAACGGCTACCTGTGGAGCTATACCACCAAGAGGGATATCAGTTACTTTACCATCAGCTATAGTAATGACAGACATACTTTTTCCGTCCATATTGGCTACATACAATTTGCCATTAGCGTAGCGTAAGCCATGAGGTGCATGTTTTTCTCCTAAATTAAATTTCGTACCACTTGATAGGTCGTTGCATCTACTTGTATGCCTTCATTCGTTTCACCTGCGGTTACAAATGCATTCTTTGATTGATCGTCTAAAACCACATGGGCCACGTGTAGATCTTTACCTAACAGCACACGCTCTTTTATTGTACCGCTGTTTGGGTCAATAACTATTAAGTAATTTGTTTTACTGCTGTCCATACCTGCTGCCGCCACCCAAACAGATTTTCCATTGGGGGGCACCTGCACATTATGGGCCATAAACATAGTTCCGGCGCTATCACTGAAGTCAATGCTTGTGGTTTTTAAGCTATCCTGAAGATCTATAACTGAAACACTGCCTCCGGCTTCGTTGGCAACATATCCTTTAGCCAATGGCAATGAAGGTGGTTTGTCAGTTTTACTACTATTGGTATTGCTATTATCGTTATTGCCGCAACTGCTGACCATAGCAAATAGCATTGTCATTATGACAACCAATGTCGGGGTAAAAAATTTTTTCGTTTAATAGATTTTAATTTGGTCGTTAGGATGTAGATAAAAAGAGTGGCAATCATTAAAATCACCACCCGTTTTAAATTACGCTGCCATTTTCCGGCATTCTTCGGCGCATTTTCTACAAGCTTCTGCACATTCACGGCAATGATCCATTCCATGTTGTGCATGTTTTTCACATTCTGCAGCACATGCTTCACAGATGTCGGCACAAATGCGGCAAATTTCTTTTGCTTTGTCGCTGCCGAGGCTCATTAACTGTGCTGAGGCATAGCAGATCGCTGCGCATTCCATGTCTAATTGAATGCATCTCGCCATCATTTTTACATCTTCTTCCTCAGTGCATGATGAAGCACAGTGATTACATATTGCAGCACATTTTAAACATGCTTCAATACAACTTTGGTACGTGTGATAACCTGTCATAATTGTTGGTTTTTATGTTAATAAATAGGTTAGTTTTTTCAATAAATATGCAGTTCCTGAGCTGATCCTGTCGCAATCATAAGTGCGTTTGATCAGGCAAGCTATTGCTGGCTACTTTGATTTTTTTTAAAAAATTTATTTGCTTCTTTCACTTAGTTTTCAGCGGAGCATTTCTACCGTTATCGTTCACATCGTACTAACGTTATACTTGCCCGCCCAGTTCATACTTTTCAACAGCAACAGGAGCCACCAGACTTTTTTAAATTCTCATCTACGGAAGCGCCGGCAATACTATAACCTACTTTCGCCAAGGCTTGCGTTAACTGCGCTGTATTAATCGATTTCTCTGCTTCAATAACTGCGCGTGGTGGATGCAGACTCGCTTTTACATTCTGTACGCCATCAATTTCTTTCAAGCTTTTTCGACATTTTTAACGCAGCCTTCGCAGGACATTCCTGTTGTTTCATTTTGTTTGATTTTATTCTTTTATATATTGTTACTTTCCGACTATCCGTTTTAAAATACGTTCTGTGAGCCTTACTTGGCCAAACTAGTGTTGCAATAAAATAGCTTTTTGAAAGCGAGCTGGTTGTAATTACTACTGTAAAAGTACAAATTTCTTAAACGGATGTTCTTCATAATTTTCGTTAGTTTCTGTATAATTTTGCTTTGAAAAAAAGGCCAAGTAACATCAAAACTATACCTGAAGTTTATCGAGAGTTGCGCAAACGTCTCTGTGATTGCCGTTTCTATTTCGCAACTATTTCCTATTTATAATTTCGTACGCCTAAGTTCTAAGGTTAACTAATTTCATCATAGGATCTTCGATTGGCTAGTTCAGCATTTTTATACTCTGTCATGCTCTCTCCGGTAATCTATTTAAACTGTCTCGACAGATGGTTGACGCTGCTGTAATCCAGGAGATGCCCTATTTCTGAAAAGGTGTACTGCCTGAGTTGAATAAGTTGTTTTATTCTCTCAATTTTTAATTTAATAAAATATTTTTCCAGCGTTGTATTTTCAAAGTGTGAGAACAACTTGCTCAGTGACTTATATTCGTGGTTGAACTCCGTGCTTAAAATTTGAGATTGGTTTACCGTGGAATCGAGAGGGGGCTCTTCTATTTTACAAAGCAAAGAATGTTTAATTTTTTCGACGAGCACTTACTCTGGACTATGGATTATTTCAAATTTATTGGTATGGAGAACGCTTTCAATTTTCGCCATGATTTCAGTATGATTACCAGCCATCTCGTCGATTACCAATACCCCGAGTTCAATTGATGAAACATTAATTCCTAGTTGTTCAAGCTCTTGCCTAAGCACTTTGAGACATCGGCTGCAAACCATATTTTTAATATTTAATTTCATCACGTTGTTATTAATTTGTTGATTCTACAGCATGGTATTTTCCGATCCTTTTTTATTTTAAACGGCCATTTCTGATACTCTAAAGACCAAGGTCGAGCGTAATTTCTGATGTTCTGCGTTACTTACTATATTCGTTGTCACGAAAAAAATCTAACAGTTCTTTTTTTTTATCTGCTGATAATCTGGCGTTTCCGTGCATCATGCGGTAAGATTTTAAAGGCATTTCATCTTTTTCAATCTGGCTGATGATGCTTCTTATTTTTGCTTTTTTGCGTCTTTTTGAATAATTATTGAACTCATCAAAATTGAGTTCTTCTTTGCCTTTTTTAATATGCCGGGCCATGAACCACGCGCCCGGCTGTAATTCCGAATACCAGGGATAACGGGTATTATTTGAATGACAGTCATAGCAGGAAACTTTAAGGATTGCAGCCACGTTGGCGGGCACCTTTTCAGTTTTTTCAAAACTTTGACCTGGCGCAACGGTGGAGACATTACGCTCCACCGGTATGAACTGAATGACTAAAACAATAGCCACCACTAGCACCGCCAGCCAGCCTATCATATTCAATTTTCTCATATTACATTGTGCTCATATCGTGACCCGCCATGGGATCTGCCCCTTTCTTAAATATATATTCGCTGTTCAGAAGGTAGGCCCCGGAGACCACTACTTCGTCTCCCGCCTTAATTCCTGATGTGATTTCTATTCTGTCTTCATATTCGAGACCCGTTTCCACCATTCTGTTGACGAAGGTGTTCTTCGCGGTTTTCACCCACACCGTGGAAGATTTGCCATCCCTGATTACCGCATCCACAGGCATTGAAAGACCATCACGGGATTTGTTTTCCACAAGAACATATACCGGCATACCGGGTTTCAGCAGATTTCCTTGGTTGGGGACGGAAACGCGGACCAGATTTATCCTGCTTGAAGCGCTGATTTCCGGATTTGTAAAATCAATCTTCCCATTAATCTTCAAATTATCCAGATCGGGAATATATACGGTGACCTTGCTGTCTTTCTGAAGGAGAGCCATTTGGGACGAATACATCTGCGCCTCCGCCCAAAGTGATGAAAGATCTGCCAAATTTACGATGGTGCCACCTTCAGCAAGATAATCACCTTCCGCAATGCGCAGATCGGTGATGTAACCGGCTGCATTGCTGAACACGGTGGTGGTAGGTGTGGCTTTTCCTGATCTTTCCAGCTGTTTGATCTGGCCTTCGGACATTCCCCATAAATAAAGCTTGTTTCGGGAACTTTGGAGTAGCTGGTCAAAATCAATGGAAGTATTGCCGACGAACAGCTTGCGTCTTTCCAATGCCAGCAAATATTCCTGCTTTGCATTATTGAGTTCTTCACTGTAAATATCGACCAACGGCGCCCCCTTCGGAACAAAATCGCCAATGTTTTTATAATACAACCGTTCAACTCTGCCCATTACTCGGGAACTTACTGCCTGCATTTGGTACTGATTAAAATTGAGTGTTCCAGTCAGCGTAAGTTTGTCGGCCATAGACCCATCAGATAGTGCGACTGTTTCTATATTCCCCAGTTTTATCTGCTCATCATTCAGGATAATTTCATTTGGATCCGCATTCTTTTTCTTCTCCACCGGCACCAAATCCATGTGACAAATAGGACATTTTCCCGGTTTGTCAGATACCACCTGTGGATGCATGGAACAGGTGTAGTAGATATCGTGGCCGGCATGAGGATCTTCCTCCTTTTTACAGGAGTAAAGAAAAACCAGCAAGGCAAGCATTAAAATATTGAATTTCATCTTATCAATTTTTATCTGTTAATTTTTATGAAACTTTCGCTGTCCATCAGGTACTGTGCATTTTCGGCAACTCCATCTTCAGGAAGCAAACCACTGACGATCTGAATTTTATCGCCTACCACCGCGCCGGTAACAACTTTATGGGCAATAAAACCGCCTTCTACTTTTTTGAACGCGATTTTATCAATCCCTAAAGAAACCACCGCTGATTTCGGCAGCCAGTCTGCCATTCTGTTGTGGCTCATAATCTCCGCTTTAACCAGACTTCCGACAGGAATTTTTGCGGTGGAATTATCAAAATAGACGCGCGCCGTTACGGTTTTGCTGCCCTGCCTGAAAAACGGCTCAATAAAACCGATGGTTCCTTTGAAGCGGTTATCCGGATTGGCTTCCGGGATGATCATGACTGACTGTCCTTTGCTGACCAGTGCAATGTCTTCAGAAAAAATATTGATCTGGGCCCAGGTTCTGTTGGGATTGTAGACACTGAAAATATTCTGTCCTTTCTGGAGGTACATTCCCTCTTTTAGGGGTAGTTCAGCGGTGACTGCCGTATTTGAAGCCATTGCGGGTGCAGATTGTGGTGATGACCCCATGCTTCCGGCCGATCCTGCCTGCTGAATGTGTCCGCTGTAATTACTGAAAACCGGAACTGTGAGATCAGGTTTCCCTCGCTGGATGACTTTCTGAATCTGTGAAGCCGGCATTCCCAAAAGAAGGAGTTTCTGGCGTGAAGCATCAATCATTGTTTTGTTTGAGCGGTCATTTTTAATAGCGAAGAGCAGGTTTTGCTGTGCGGTTAAAAGTTCCGGGCTGTATATATCTAAAATACGCTGCCCTTTGGACACTTTCTGGTATTTATACCGCACATAGAGTTTCTCGATACGGCCCGCAACGCGTGAGGAAATACTGCCAATCTGTCGAGTATCGTATTCTACCGTCCCTAAAGCATCAACGGTGGTGGGAATATTTTCCTTTTTTAATTTTACGACCGGCAATTCCGAGATCACAAATTCATTGGTTGGTTTCAGCAGATCGTCGAGTTTAATCCCCTCTTCCTTTTTTTCAGGGGCATCTTTCAGGACCAAATCCATCCCACATTTGGGACACTGACCGGGTTTGTCTGAGATCACTTCCGGGTGCATCGGACAGGTATAAGTATGCATTGCAGCTTCTGCCGAGTGCTTATCTTCCCAGAACTTAACTTTGTCACACGCCGTCAAACCAAATAAAAGCATAGTGAATATTATAATTTTTCTCATCTTCTTTCAATTAAGCGGTCAATTTCAGTTTGCGTCTGCAGTGCTTTGGTCAGGATCTCGAAATATTCCAATTGGGTCATATTCAGCTGTTCCCAGGCATCGTACAACATGAAGAGTTCTTCCGTATTCTGCTCGTAGCCTAACTGCATGGATTTGTAGTTGTTTTTTAAGGCCGGAATAATGGTGTCTTCATAGAGTTTGAGCTGATTTTTATTCAGGTCCAGTTCGTTGCGCATACCGTAGGCCATTCCACTGTATTCGTTCACCATCATTTCTTTCTGTGCCTGCAAGGCCTCTTCTTTCAGTTTGAGACTTTCAATATTGGCTTTATTCATGCCTGAAGCCCAGGAAACAAACGGTAGCTTTGCCATCAGCATGAGTGAAAACTGCATGGGCTGGCCGCCAAAACCAAACATGTTTTCGAACTTTACGCCAAATTCCGGCTTTAAATTCTGCTTTTCCAGATCCTGTTTGAGTTTGGCAATATTGATTTCCCGGTCGATGCCGCGGAGATCACTTCTGTTCTGATAAAATAGATCCTGACCAAAAGTCTCGAGAGAATAATCATTCAGGTTGTATTCCGGTTCAATCTCCAGTGGCGCGAGCGGGTCTCTTCCCATGAGGGCATTCAACCGGATCCGGTTGACGCGGAGGTCATTCTCGTACATGAGCTGCATGTTTTTGGAGCTTCCGAGGGCGGCTTTGGCTTTGTAATATGCAGATATTTTGGAAAGCCCGTTTTTGTACCGGATCTCGGCGTTTCTGATCATGAAATCCAGCATCTTTTCGTTTTCCTTTACGACCTGCAGCTTTTTATCCAGGACGATTGAACTGTAATACAGTTTTTTCGCATCCTGAAAGTTTTCATTGAGGGCGGCATAGAGTTTTTCCTTTTCTACGGAAGACATCGCCTTCATCAGATTTTCGTTTGCATCAAGTTTCCTTGTGTTGGGAAACATCTGCTCCACAGAAACTGCTACTGAGCCCATACCGAGCATATCGCCGTCGCGTTGCCAGAGTTTTGGATTATAGGGTGTCATAAACAACCCGGCTCCAACGGTTGGGGGCATCCAGCTTCTTGCGCCTTTGGCCGCAGCGTCCATTGACCGGACTTCCGCATTATACATTTTAACCACAGGATTGTTGGCTGCAATACTGTCCATTACTGCCGTTAACGGCATCCGCTGAGCATAACTGGTGGTATAAAGCAAGGTAAGTACTCCTGTTATTATGAATTTTTTCATTTTGTAATAATTAGGGATTAATGGGAAGCGTCCAGGACGTCAATTTTCCCCAGTTTATTCAGCTCCCATTCTTTCTGCATGTAAAAGATAATGGGGGTTACCAACAGAATGTGAATTGCGGAAGTAAAAACGCCACCCACCATGGGTAATACGATTGGTTTCATCATATCACTTCCAACGCCGTGACTCCACAGGATGGGAACCAGTCCGAAAAGGGTAACACACACTGTCATAATTTTAGGTCTTAATCTTTTCGCTGCTCCATTGATGACATACTCCCGAAGTTCTTCATTGGTAATGGTCTCCCGTGAGTTGCCGTTCTTCGTGGTAAGTTGAATCATGGCATCGTTCAGGTAAATGACCATCACAATTCCCGTTTCTACCGCAAGTCCGAACAACGCAATAAAACCAACTGCTACGGCTACGGAAAGGTTCACCCCCCAAATCGAAATCATAAAGACACCCCCGATTAGGGCAAAAGGAATACTGATGAGATTAAAGAAAGCTTCACGGTAGGAATTGAATGCAAAGTACATGGAAATAAAGATCACGATTAATACGAGGGGCATAATCATTTTTAAAGTCTGCTCTCCGCGAATCAGGTTTTCGTACTGACCGCTCCATTCCACGAAATAACCTTTTGGCATTTTGTTCACCATGTTATTGAGTTTTTCCTGGGCTTCTTTTACGGTACTGCCTAAATCCCGGTCGCGTACGTTGAATAGAACAGATCCACGCAACATTGCATTTTCAGAATTGATCATTGGTGGTCCTTCTGTAAGACGAATGTCAGCCACTGCACTTAGCGGAATGGAACCAAATTCCATCGTCTGCATGGGCAGTCTTCTCAGAGATTCCACATTATTTCTGAAATCCTGGCCGTATCTGGCATTTACCGAAAAGCGCTGTCGGCCTTCCACGGTGGTGGTGAGTTTCATTCCGCCGAGCGCACTTTCCACGACGGCATTTACATCATCCACACTTAGGCCGTATCTTCCTATTTCTTCGCGTTTCACTTCAATATCCACATATTTTCCGCCGGTAATGGGTTCTACGTACATGTCTTTTATTCCTTCAATACCGGTGAGTTCCTTTTTTATTTTTTCGGAAAGGACCGCGATACTGTCCAGGTTCTGTCCGTACACTTTTACGCCCACATCCGTTCTAATCCCTGTTGAAAGCATATTGATCCGGTTGGAAATCGGCATGGTCCAGCCATTAGTTACGCCCGGAATCTGCAGTTTAGCATTCAATTCATTAATAAGATCGTCTTTTGTAAGGCCGTCGCGCCATTCGTCCTGAGGTTTCAACAGAATGATGGTTTCAATCATTGAAATGGGTGAATTATCTGTCGCCGTGTTTGCTCTTCCGGCTTTTCCGAGGACATGATCCACCTCCGGAACTCCTTTAATGATTTTATCCTGCACCTGCAGTAATCTTTTAGCTTCGGAGTTCGAAATATCAGGCAAAGTGACCGGCATAAAGAGCAAAGATCCTTCATCCAAAGGTGGCATAAACTCGCGTCCCAGATTCATAATTAAAGGGATGCTGACCAAAAGAGCAAGAATATTAATGCCAAGCGTTGTTTTTTTCCATTCCATGCACCAGCGAATGATGGGTTCGTACACCCGCTGCAAGCCACTGTTTATTGGGTTTTTATTATCGTCTTTAAACTTTCCCTTCATAAAAAAGGAGATAAGTACCGGCGCAAGGGTAAGTACCAAGATCGCATCAACGATCAGGATAAAAGTTTTGGTGTACGCTAACGGGTGAAAAAGTTTACCTTCCTGACCTGTCAACATAAATACGGGGAGAAAGGAAACCACGATAATCACCGTAGAAAAAAATACGCCTCTGGATACCTGTAAGGATGATTTTTCGATAATCTTCAACCGAATGTCTTCGGGAATTTTAACGTAACTGTCTTTCTCCTTATCTTTCTTTCTGAATATATTATTTAACCAGTTGGTTTTCATTGTTATGGGTTTTTATTTTGTTGATGGTTCTGCCAATCGGAGAGATTTTTATAGGCATTTTCGGACATGATAATTCCGTTATCAACGATCACCCCAATTGCCAGTGCAATTCCGGTAAGCGACATAATATTGGATGAAAGTCCAAACGCATTGAGCAGAATAAAGCTGATGGCAATGGTTACCGGAATCTGAATAATGATACTGAATGCACTTCGCCAGTGGAACAGGAACAGAATAACAATGATAGCGACCACGATGATCTCTTCGATCAGCTTGGTTTTGATATTGTCTATTGCCCCTTCAATAAGGGTACTGCGGTCGTACGATGTCTTGAAGGTGACACCTTCAGGGAGTCCTTTTTCAACGTCCTTCATTTTCTCTTTCACATCGTTGATGACCTTATCTGCATTTTCGCCATACCGTGCCACTACGATACCGCCCACGACTTCGCCTTCACCGTCTGCATCAAAAATACCCAGACGCAAATCACCACCCATCTGTACAGAACCAATGTCTTTAACCCGCACAGGAATTCCGTTGTAATTTCCCAAAGCAATTTCCTCGATATCGGCTACGTTCTTGATATAACCCAGGCCGCGAATGACATAGGCCATATCGGCCATCTCAAATTTACGTCCGCCCACATCATTATTGTTGGCTTTCACTTTGTTCATGACATCCATCAGAGAGACGTTATAGTACTGGAGTTTTACAGGATCTACAATGAGTTGGTACTGTTTTTCGAAGCCGCCAAAGGAGGCTACTTCCGCCACACCGGGAACCGTCTGCAGAGCAAATTTCACATACCAGTCCTGGAGGGCGCGCTGGTCTCCCAAATCCATTTTAGGTGCATCGAAATGGTACCAGAAGACGTGACCAACGCCGGTACCATCCGGTCCGAGCGTAGGCGTTACGTCTTGCGGGAGTAGGCGTTGGGCATAGTTGAGCCGTTCCAGCACCCGGGTTCTGGCCCAGTAAATGTCCACGTTATCTTCGAAAATAACATACACGAAGCTCATCCCAAACATGGAAGAGGCGCGGATGTTCTTAATTTTCGGAATTCCCTGAAGGTTGCTTACCAGAGGGAAAGTCACCTGATCTTCAATAATCTGGGGACTTCTGCCCATCCACTCCGTAAAAACGATGACCTGGTTCTCACTCAGATCCGGAATGGCATCGATGGGATTGTCCCTTACCGCAAAAATACCCCAGATAAAAAGGCCGATTGCTATCAGCAACACGAAATACCTGTTGCGGAGGGACAGTTTGATTAAATTTTGAATCATGGTTCTGTACGATTTTACTTAATTTCTTCCTGAACCTCGCCACATGACTGCATTTCTTTGCCGTAATAAGGATTCTTCACCTCACGTGAATCGCTAAGCCAAAAAGCGCCTTTGTTATCGTTATACATTGGACAAAATACTTTGTACACCGGTTTTGGAGTTCCGAAATCTTTCAGCAGATCGTAAAAATCGGCACTCATTAAATCCAGATGTTCCCGCTGATGATCAATATTCCCAGCGTTATCTGCAATGTGCTCGGCGTGTTCACTGATGCTTGATTCCAAATCCGCAAATTCTTTCTTCTGTTCAGCGGAAAAACCGATTTTGTCTATTTTGGGAAAGGACGCCAAGATTCCTTTTGCTGCACTTACCGCTTCCTTATCATCATCACCGGACAACGCGAATGTAAGGTGGGTGTAATGAGAATAAAGCTCCGTAAGGTCAGCGGAAGTTTTTTTTGCGTCGGTAACGGTTACCTTAGCATCCATTGCCATACCGCCAATCGCTGAACTGTCGGACATTGTACTCATGTCATGCTGCATGGTTGTACCAGTGGTTATTTTCTGTTCTTTGTTTTCCTTACAAGAAGTGAATGCAAAAGTGCCGATTGCCAAAAGGCTGAATAGTATTGTTTTCATTATTTTATCAGTTAAAGGTTATTGATTATTTTTTAAAAAAGGCTTCGTAGTTTGCTTTATTTTCGAAGTACACGACATTATCATTTTTATCAGAGATCGCAATAATTGCGGTTGCTTTATCGATGAGTTTATGAGATATGGGATCGTATGCCATGCGGGCATTTTCTTCCTGTGGGATTCTGAGTTTGCAGTTTTCACAGCAACCGTAGTAGGTTTTGCCGTCATGCTTTACTTCGAGCTGCTTTTTGCCCATGTAGGCGTTGTTTACCATACAGACCTGGTCGTGGGGGACAATATCGCCGGTCTTGAACTGTGCATTGGTAATTTGGGTAGTTTCTGCTTTTGAATTGGTGCAGGAAACGAGGAACACTGCTACAGAAGCCAGTATTCCTAAAAGAATATTCTTCATTAAATTATCGTTAAAGGTTAATATTGAGCCTCCGTCTTGAGAGACTGTGTACGAAAATCCTGATCTTCAAGTTGTTCTTTAAAGAACATTCTTTTTAAAAGATTACTTAAACGAGAAGTGGAAGTTCGAAGGGACATTCAGCACCGCAAAATAATCTGCGGAAAGTGTCATGAACACTTCACGACCAGACACAATTCGGGCTGTAAAAGAAGATCTTAAACTATTTTGGGCGGTTCCCAAATGGTATGGAATGCACCGGAGTAATGGGGATTCTGATAAAAGAAATTAGAATTTTTGTCATCATAACCGGACGCTTCGTTATTACAATCCTCTAAAAATTTGCTATCTGCTAGAATGGTATACTGAGCAGTGCTGCAAAGGTTACCGCTGCAATTTCCTGAGCATCCATCGGTTTGACAATTATGTGATTTTGGGTGACAGCATTCTTCTTTGCAATCGCCGCTGTCGCAAGACGGCTGTATCTGTGCGAATGACTGTTTTATGAAAGTTTGCCAACTGGTCGCGGTTTTAATAACCTGCTTCTCCTTTTTACTGCAAGCCTGAGAAATCTCTGGCGCCAGAAATAACGCGAGTGTAAGGGAAAGAAACAGTATTTTAAAATTTCCGACCATTGTAAGTAAACAGCACAAAGATAGGCAATTATTTTAAAATCTGTAAACTACTTCCTTAAAAAAGTTAGGGTTTACAACATATTAAACTTTGCCATAGCATTTATTTTTGTTTGATCTGCAATATCAATATAGGGCTTCATCGCAGCATAATCACTGTGACCAGTCCACTTCATCACGACCTGCGGTGGAATTCCTAAAGCCAAAGCGCTGCAGATAAAAGTTCGTCTGCCCGCGTGAGAACTCATAAGTGCGTATTTTGGGGAAACTTCATCAAATTTTTCATTACCCTTATAGTAGGTTTCGCGAATAGGTTCATCAATTTCCGCCATTTCCATTAGTTCCCGTAAATATTCATTCATTTTTTGATTGCTAATCACTGGCAAAGCTTTAGATTTTTCATACACTTCATCTTTATATTTTTCAAGTATGGCTCTGCTGTGGTCATTAAGTTCAATAATCAAACTATCAGAAGTTTTTACCGTTATTATTTCGATGAAATTATCTTTAATGTCGCTTCGTTTTTAATTTTTCTACGTCCGAATATCTCAAACCGGTAATACATTGGAACATAAAAACATCTCTCACCCTTTCTAAATATTTTTTCTCTTTTGGAATGTCAAAATTCTTCAATTGACTTAGCTCGGGTTGAGTAAGAAAAATTATCTTTTTCTGAATAGTTTGCAGGCAAAACAGGCGAGATATTTAGAAGCGATGAAAAAAGGAGCAGATGTTTTAGACTTTTCGGATATCAGTACACAGGAACTGAAAACTTCGATCATCACCAATCCCGAAACAAGAGCGAAAATTGAAATTGAAATGCTGAAAAAAAATTAGAAAGTGAGAAGAATAAATTTCTTGCAGACAGTGCTTTTGTTTTAAGAAAATACGAAGATTTCACAAAGGTACAGTCCGGAGTTCATAAGGCGGAAAAGGCCTATGACCGTATTTTAGGATATTCAAAAAGTAGCGAAGACGTAAACTCGAATTATTGGCAATCCCAATTAGCATCATACCAAAAAAGTATAGATTTAGCCAAAGCGGCAGTCCATAATACAATTTTAAAATTATCTGAGAAAGGCGTGAATGTGACGGAGATAGAAAAGCAATCTCAAGCAACCGCAGAGAATATATCCAAAATAGATAGGAAATTGGAAGCATTGCCCTTTACAGAAGGTTTTAATTGACCAATATGAAGAAGAAAAAAAAGTGCGAATGAAATTAAATAAGGATGTAGATTATGTGAAAGAGAGAAAGATTTAAAATGAAATCCTTTTTCAGACAAGTGTTTCTATTGACAGCAAAAATTTTTGAAAACAAATAGACAATGATCGAGCAAAAAACAATTACCTAAAAACCGAACATGATTTTAGAACTTCGGCTCGAAGGTAATTGTCATAGTTTAGACCCAAAAACTTTTAAAAGAAAAAAATCAGGAACGTTAGTCCCTGATTTAGTCCCTAATAATCGTAAAGTACTGATTAACAGTAGTTGTTTGTAGACCCACTACACACAAACCCGGTTAAATTTCCTTATAAAGGAATTCCGGTCCGGGATCCAATTCAAGTGTTAATGATACTCCAATATCCATTCGCACCTTCTCCGAAGGAGTATTTCTAAAACTCTCATGATATATCCGAATCAGTTTCAATTCCTCTTCAAGTACCACACTTTTACTTAGAGCTCCATTGATTACTTTGTAAAATGCCGCTTGCAATCCCTGTAAATTTACTTGTCTCACGAACATCATTTTAATTGGATTGATCTCTTCTACTGTTACATTCATAACACTTTTCATGCATTTATTTCACTTGAAGATACAGGTTTCTTTCTATTAGCAGCGTGCAGCCTGGTACATTCAGTGTCAATTATCTCTTCCCTCACCTAAGGAAGAAGTATGAATAAGATAAATATTTTAAAGTCCTAACGCACAACATAAACTCTCATCTAAGAAAAAGGCACCTACATAAGTAAGTGCCTTTAATATATTGATTTAGAACTCAATTTCCTGTTCGGGATGAATATGCGTATAATCCGCTGTCATCTCTTTTTCGTAATCAACTTTATCATGTTTTGAATATCTATATTCCAGTTTTACTACAATATAGTATACAACAGGAACAATAATCAAAGTCAAGAAAAGGGAGGAAATAAGTCCACCAATGATGACAATTGCAAGTCCATTATTCATTTCGGCTGCAGCACCAGACGCCAATGCTATTGGTAGCATTCCAAACACCATCGCAATGGTAGTCATCAAGATCGGCCTTAAACGTGCATGATTGGCTTGCACAAGGGCATCCTCAATGGATTCCCCATGGTCCATCCTATGGTTGGCAAAATCCACAAGTAAAATTGCGTTCTTTGCTACCAGTCCAATGAGCATAATAATACCTAATATTGTGAAAATATTCAAACTCTGGTTTGTGAGCGCCAAGGCCCAAAGGGCACCAATGAACGATAACGGTATGGAGAATAGAACAATAAATGGTTTTACAAAGTCGTTATAAAGCACAACCATAATCATATAGACAAGCATTATAGCAGCCATCAATGCTACTCCAAGGGTTCCAAATCCCTCACTCTGGTTTTCCATATTACCACCCCAGACCCAATTTACACCAGCAGGCTTTTTCACCTCATCCATCTTGGCTTCCCATTCACCGGCAACAGCACCTGTTGTTTTGCCCACGACCTGAGCCTGTACTGTAACTGAAGGACTTCTATTGTACCGCTCTAAAAGCGCCGGGCCAGAGCCAAATGTTATATCTGCAAATTGGGATAATTGAATTTTTTGACCGTCTGCATTCAGGAAATTAATATTACGAACATCGTCTATGCTGGTTCTGTTGGCCTCGTCGAGGATAATATTTATATCGTACTCATTGCTTCCTGTACGAAACTTATTATCCGTATTACCACTGAAAGCAGTACGCAAAGTCTGTCCTACGCTGGCCACATTGAGTCCCAAAGAAGTCATTTTATCACGGTCAACACTTACGGAAATTTCCGGATTACCTTCCTCTACACTCAATTTAATTTCCGATGCTCCGTCAATAGTTTGAAGTTGTGCTTGGGCCTGTTTGGCGTAGTTCATCGCATCATCAAAGGTGTTGCCGGTAACTGTCATCTGGAGAGGAGCCATTTCTGCACCCATAAACCCTACAGGTACAGTAGTTACTTTAGCTCCAACGAGCTCCTTTTCAAGTTCACGCTTAAGCTTTGCAGCATACACCTTGGTGTCGTCCTGCCTTTCGCTTTTATCCACGAGCTCCACATTGATCTCTGATTTGTAGTTGGTGGACTGCATTGCCCCCATACCTCCACTAACTTGGCCGACCGAAGTAATCATCTGAACAATTTCCGGCTTTTTCTCTAGAAATTTTTCAGCCCTCTGGGTCATAAAATTAGTTTCTTCAATGGACTTGTCTTTAGGAAGCTCAAGCTGTACCAAAAATTCACCCTTGTCTGTACCTGGGAAGAAGTCCGACCCTATATAGCCAAAAACTAAAAGTAAAATTGAGGAAACAAAAAGAAGTAAAGTTATTCCAAACGTCTTAAGCTTGTGGTGCAAACTCCATTTCAAAATACCTTCTATTTTTTTTGTAAACCAAGTCAGACCCTGTTCAAACTTTTCTATTATTTTACCAAACCAGGACTTATTACTGATAAGCTCCAGTTTCCCATAGCGTGAGAACAACCAAGGTACGACCGTAAAGGAAACGACCAAGGAAAGCATCGTGGCTATTACTACTGTTACACAAAATTGCTTGATAATATCTGAAACCATACCTGAACTTAGAGCAATCGGTAGAAATACCACCACTATTACCAGAGTAATCGCAGTAACAGTGAAGCCAATCTCTTTTGATCCATCGTACGCAGCACGAACTTTGTTTTTTCCCATTTCCATGTGACGGTGGATATTTTCTATAACCACGATTGCGTCATCTACAAGTATACCAACTACTAATGAAAGCCCCAGTAAACTCATTAAATTCAAACTATATCCAAGTAGGTACAAACCAATAAATGTGGCAATAAGGGAAGTTGGAATAGCTACCATTACTATAAGAGCATTCCTAAAACTGTGCAAAAAGAAAAGCATCACAAAGGCCACGAGAGCCACAGCAATCAGTAAGTCTTTTATTACTGCATTTGCAGCCTCCAAAGTAAATACGGAAGTATCACTGGCAAGATCAAGTTGTACGTTTTGGTCCTTGTACTGCGCTTGAATTTCCTGCATCTTCACTTGCACGAGTTCACTAACTTCCACCGCATTAGCTTCGGTCTGTTTCACAACCTGTAGCATTATCGTATTTTGTTGGTCGATTCGGGCAATCTTATCTACCTGCTTTTGTGTATCCTGTACTTCGGCCACATCCGTTAGGCGTATATTCTGTCCGTTTTTTGAATAAATGGTAAGATTTCGCAATTCATCCACCGACCCTAGTTTACCAGCCAGTCGTATAAGCGTGGTATTCTCTCTAGTTTTAAGATTTCCCGTCGGAAAATCCAGATTTGACATTGCTATCATCTGCTGAACCTGCGGTATGGTAAGTCCGTAACCTTCCAGTTTTTCTAAATTCAGGTTGATGCGGATTTCTCTCTCCTGTCCACCGATGATATTCACCTGTGCTACCCCTGGAATACGGGAAAGTTCGGGCTGAAGCCTCTGGTCAATCAAGTCATAGAGTTCGTTTTCCGTAAGGTTTGCTGTAACTCCCATGTTCATAATAGGCATGTCAGATAAGGAAAACTGAGAAAGTGAGGGCTCGTCTATATCTTCCGGTAGATCTGATCGGATGGCGTTAATTTTTCTCTGCGCCTCATTAAGGGCATAGTCTACATCCGCATCACTACGAAACTCTATGATCACTACCGAAAGACTTTCGTAGGACTTAGACTGGATCTTTTTAACCCCTTCCAAGGAGGAAACGGCATCCTCAATTTTTCGAGACACCGTGTTTTCCACCTCGGCAGGCGAAGCGCCGGGATATACTGTAGCTACCGTTACTACCTTAACTTCGAACTTAGGGATAAGTTCGTAACTCAGTTGCGAGTAACTGAATAGACCCCCAATAATCATTAGGGCAAGCATAACAATTACAAGACTGGGTCTTTTTATCGATACTTCTGCTAATTTCATTTTATAGTGTTTTCCGCAAAGGTTATTTCAAAACCTTCACTTTGGTTTTATCTGTTAAATTGATTTGTCCACTAACCACCACCTGATCAGAAGCTTTTAGTCCACTTACAACTTCTACCTTCTCTCCATAGTTAATGCCACTCTGTATCTTGGTGAGATATGCTATGCCATTCTTTACCACAAACACCAAATTATCACTAACACTACCCACAAAAGCAGTACGTGGTATGGTAAGTACTTTTGCATCCGAGGCTCTAGTAAATACCGCACTTCCGTACATTCCGGCTTTTAGCTTGTTAAAGCTATTTGGTACTGTAATCTCTACAGGAAACTTTAAAGCACCAGAAGCACTCGGTGCTATAAAAGTGATACGACCATCCAATGCTCCTTCAATAACGTCCGGTTGCACTTTTACCGTATTTCCAAGCCCTAGCTGCGTAACAATAGATTGGTCAACATCTACTTTTAGCTTTACTGAAGATATATCAACCACTTCAACAATTGGCGTACCTGCGCCCACGACACTACCTACTTCCACAAATTTCTGGTTAACAATACCACTCACTTTAGAGATGACGTTGGTATCGCCTGAAGTAAGTTGTGCAGATTGAAGCTGTGCACGGGCATTTTTTACTTGTAGGCGCGCCTGATCCAACTGCAGCGCAGTCACCCCTCCTGTCTTGTAGGCCTGCTCATATCTGTTTAGTGCCATCTGTGCATTGTCCAGGTTAGCTCGAGCACTAGAAATATTGACATCAATCTTATCACCAGCAAGACGCCCTATACTTTGTCCTGCACGCACGTAGCTCCCCTCTTTTACATACAAAGCAATGAGTTGTCCACCCATTTCTGCAGAAATCTGAGCCTGGCGGTTAGGCAAAAATGTTCCGTTGACCTTTATTTCGCCACTCATATCCTCGGCAAGAACGGGAGCTGTCCTAACAGCCACGTCCGAGTTCTTTTCTGCAACAACTGCTACTTTTTCTTCGTTGTTTTTCTTATTGTTTTGTAGAATTAGGAAAAACACTATACCTATCCCGAGTACGGATAAAAGTGTAATAAGTGTATTTTTTTTCATTGTATTATTAGTTATTTAAGAGTTGTAAGTTTACCCTGAGATTTCAGGAGGTTAATTTCAGCGAGTTTATAGTCTAGTTTAGCTTTCGTCAGATTGTTTTTAGCTTCGGTTAAATCCCTCTCTGCATCCAGAATATCGTTCAGCGTAGCCAAGCCGTGTTGGTAATTACTACGTGTATTGGAAAGCACATTTTCTGCAAGTTCAACATTCTCACTCTGCATGGAAATCATTGTACGGTTATTATCCAACTGGGTTATTGCATTCTTAAATTCAAGATCAAGTCCAAGTTTGGTATCCTTAAGGTCTGCCTGCGCTTTCTCAATTTCAATCTTATTAAGTTCTATTCGGCTCTTAGTTGCAAATCCGTTAAATATGGGAACATTGATATTAAGACCTATCGAAGCCATGTCGGACCAAAAAACACCATTTTTTTGTCCGTTCCACCAGGGCATTTTCTCTCCTTGCCCTAGAAATCCATAATTTGCAGAAAGGGCCACCGTTGGATAATATTCCGCCTCCGTAGCTTTTTTCTGCCATTCGAGTAGCTCTAACTGCTTCTCGGCAAGACGAAGTTCCGTGCGTCCCGAAAAATCTTCCTGCCCACTATGCAAAACAGCCGGTTCAAAACTTTGCTCCGGAAGTTCTATTTCTGCAGACATAGGCATCCCTATTATAAACTTCAAGGCATTTTCCGACAGGGCCACTGCATTGGAAGTTTGCTGCACTGCTGAGCTCAGATTATTTTGTGCTACCACCACCCGGTCGTAATCAATTTTGCGCGCCAGTCCGGCATCGTACAGTCCTTTGATAATGCGTACTGTTTGCTGGGTAATTGCAAAGTTGCTCTCCGCATTATCAAGCATTTGTTCTGCTTGGTAGACTTGAAAATACGCATTAGCGACCTTTTCGATGATTTGCTCTTCAGTTAGTTCGGCGTTAATGAGATAAAACTCCTTAGTGGATTGTGCGGCTTTCAAGCCGGTGAAAACAGACTGGTTGAACAGTACCTGGGTAAGTTGCACCATATTACTGGATGTCCATTTTTGTCCAAAGGAAACTTTTATTTGCTCCCCCGGGACTCCAAAGATTTCACCAGGAAGCACCGTCTGCTGTAGCAGAGGGTTGTACGAAGTACTGCTGTTGAAGCTGATGTTTGGGTAGGCGCTAGCTTTTACTTCCGCAATTTGCGCATCACCACGCCGTATATTTAGACGTGCCTTCTCTGCTTCAGCCTTATGTTCAAGTGCGTGGGCAATTGCCTCTGGCAGGGTCAATATGGTTTCCTGCTGCGCATGAGCATATCCCGACATTAGCACAAGACTTATAATCAATTTTTTCATTGGTCTGTTATATTATACTTTTTAGATATTGCTTTCCTTTTTCGGTGGTTATGGCCTGTAAATAGAACTCCATTACCCCATTTTGATACTCTAACCTCTCAATCTCACTCACATCTACAAAAGTGGAACTATCGTACGACATGATCAGTTGAAAAAAGAACTTCGAATAGATTCTCTCATCAAAGTCATCACGATAAAAACCTTGCTTGCGACCTCTCTGGATGTTATGAATGAGCACGTCTGAGAATTTCTCAAAAAAGTTCTGCATATGCGTGCTGAAAATAGAAGGATAGTAGCGTAGAAGCTGCTTTATAAGCACCGTATTAGTTGAATCCACCGCTTTATCTATTACCTCATCCCTACAAAGCATGCGGTCGATCGCATTATCGATCTCTAGATCTAATTGTTGCATCTTATCAATTATTTCCTGCAGTTTCAGATGGAGAACATCCTCCAAAAGGGCTTCTTTGTTGCGGTATCTTTGGTATAAAGTTTTCTTGGAGATGCCAAATTCTCTTGCCACCTCATCCATTGTAAGTGTCTTGGCTCCAAACTCCAAGA
Organism: Planobacterium oryzisoli; assembly: GCF_015354315.1. Classification (GTDB taxonomy): domain Bacteria; phylum Bacteroidota; class Bacteroidia; order Flavobacteriales; family Weeksellaceae; genus Planobacterium_A; species Planobacterium_A oryzisoli. The sequence goes on along the minus strand of NZ_JADKYY010000002.1, from coordinate 186,922 downwards.
ACAACTCCGCTACACGGGTTAAAAATTCAGTCTTAAATTCCATTCATTAGTATTTCGATGCAAAGAAAAACAAATGAAACTAAAAAACCAAACTAGTTTCCTGGTTTTTACAGAAATAAAAAAAATCCCTATCATTGACAGGGACTATTAATTAGTTTATGAAGAATTCTATACTGCTATTTTCTCCAATGACTTGCAGTAAATCGCGCGTAATATGTACGCCCACTTGCGAAGCTTTGAGCTCCACGTCTTTCTCTAGCGTCGCGGACTTTAGGTGAATGTGCAATTTGTTTTCACCCGGATACTGAAAAATCCTTTCTTTTAGCGACAGGATTTGAGACTCCTTAACTACATCGGCATCCACCACCACGCAAAGCTTGCGAGCAAATTTTTCAAAAGCTTCCTTCAAATCGCAAACTTCAGTGATATTGACAAACACCCGGCCAGATTTAGCTATGGAAAACTTTATTTTTATTATTACAAATCTTTGTAAATCAATCTTATCCCTTAAGCGAAGATAGTCTCTGTCGCCTAAACGAAAAGAATAACTTGCAGAATAATCTTCTAACGTCAAGAATGCCTCCTTCTCCCCACTGATTCTTCCATCTCGCACAGTAAATTCTGTAATTAAACCTGCCACTGCATACTCCTTTGCACTGGAATTAAATTTCTGTTTCTCTCGATAGTCCTGAATTTGTTCAAACAACTGAATTTGTTCCGGCCCGTAGTTCTGGTCTCTGAAAAGATCAATTTCGTCCAGATGCAAAAACTGCATAGGGCCACGGGGTTGCACTGTATTAAAGGGATTCTCCACGGTAAATTCATCTTCCTGACCAACCTCTGGTACCATTACCTCCATCTCCGAGTCTACTAAACCTTCATCCAAAGATGATTCTGGCAATACCAATTCGCTCTGTTCGGATTTATCGGAAAGCACTTTTGCCCTGGAATAGTTACCACTTAAAAAATCAAACTCATACCTGAATTCATCTAATGGGTGGGCAGAGATATAAAACCCTATAGTTTCCTTTTCCTTGTTAAGCGCATGCATATTCTGCCAATGAGGCGCACTGTTAATTTTAGGCTGTTCAATTTGCACTTCTTCTGCAAAATCCGCAAATAGCGAATGTTCCATTTCATTCTTACTCTCCTGGAAACTTTGTCCATAGCGTATTAACCGTTCGATTGTCGTTCTACCACTGATATCCTGTTCAAAATACTGTGCACGGTGAAACGCATCCACCTCATCGAAGGCGCCTGCCATAACCAAACTTTCCACCACCCGTTTGTTTACAAATCCTGCAGGCACCCTTTCAAAAAAATCGTAAACGCTAGTAAAGGGACCTTCACTAGCAGTACGAACGATAGCCTCACTGGCTCCTTCACCTATTCCCTTTATAGCACCCAACCCAAAGCGTATCTGTCCTGCGGAATTTACGGCGAATTCATAATGACTTTCATTGACGTTAGGGCCTAAAACATCTACTCCCATGTTTTTACAGTCTTCCATAAACATAGTGATCTGCTTGGTGTTATTCAGGTTGTGCGTCATTGCACTTGCCATGTATTCTGCTGGGTAGTTTGCCTTTAGATATGCAGTATGGTACGCAATTAGAGCATAACAGGTGGAATGGGACTTATTGAAAGCGTAGGCAGCGAATGCCTCCCAGTCTTTCCATATCTTATTAAGTTTCTCAGGATCTAAATTATTAGCCTTTCCTCCTTCCAAGAATTTTGGATACATGGTGTCGAGAACGTCTTTAAGTTTTTTCCCCATGGCCTTACGTAAAGTATCGGCCTCACCCTTAGTAAAATTGGCAAGTTTTTGCGAAAGCAGCATTACCTGTTCCTGGTATACGGTGATACCGTATGTTTCAGCCAGATACTCCTCGGTTTCAGGCAAATCATAAATAATTTCCTCTACTCCGTGCTTTCGGTTAATAAAGTTTGGGATATACTTAATTGGACCCGGACGGTACAAGGCATTCATTGCAATCAAATCAGCGAATACAGACGGTTTAAGTTCACGCATATATTTTTGCATCCCTGGACTTTCGTACTGGAATATACCTACCGTTCTTCCTTCTTGGAAAAGCTTGTACGTCTTCTCATCGTCAAGGGGAATTTTGTCGGGATCAATCACAATACCGTGATTGGCCTTAACTAGTTTGATAGCGTCCTTGATGATGGTAAGGGTTCTTAGACCCAAAAAGTCCATTTTAAGCAGTCCAGCATTTTCTGCAACAGAGTTATCAAACTGCGAGACAATGATATCGGCATCTTTGGAAGCAATGGTCACAGGTACTAAATTACTGATGTCTTCGGGAGTAATAATGACACCACATGCATGAATACCCGTGTTTCGAATAGCCCCTTCCATCTTTTGTGCTGCGCTTAGCACTGCATGACGCTGATCCTGCTCATTATCGAGAATGCTCTTCATCTCGGTAACCAGACTTTGGTCCTCTGGAGCAAGTTTATCAAACTTAGAAAGTGCCTTTCCAATATTCATCCCGGGTGTGGCGGGCACCAGCTTGGCTATAGCATTGGTCTCAGGTATGGAGACATCCAGAACGCGACCTGCATCTTTGATAGCAGACTTACCACCAAGCACCGAATAGGTGATGATTTGTGCGACGTTCTTTTTTCCGTATTTTTCTACTACCCACTTAATGACCTCATCCCTGCCTTCATCATCAAAATCAATATCAATATCGGGCATGGAAACCCGCTCAGGATTCAAAAAACGCTCAAAAAGCAGATCGTATTTAATGGGATCCACATTGGTGATCCCTGTACAGTAAGCCACAGCAGAGCCGGCAGCCGAACCCCTTCCAGGTCCCACCCAAACGCCCATTTCTCGTGCCTGATTACAGAAATCCTGTACAATCAGAAAATAACCTGGATAACCCGTCTTAGCGATGACTTGCAATTCAAAATCCAGCCGTTCTCTGATTTCAGGAGTAATCGCTCCGTATTTTGCTTCAGCACCTTTATACGTCAAATGTCGAAGGTAGGCATTCTCTCCCCGCTTTCCATCATCTTGTAAATCCTGGGGGTCCTGAAACTCTTGTGGGATGTCGAACTGTGGCAAAAGCACATTACGCTCCAATGTGTAAGGCTCAAATTTATCAAAGAATTCCTGGTACGCTTCAAAAGCTTGAGGATACTGCTGGAAGCTAACGGAGATTTCCTCTCGATTTTTAAGGTAGTACTCAGTACTTGGCAGCTGTCGACGCTTACCAAAGCCTCTTCCGACAGGAGCAGAAAGTTTCTCGCCGTCTTTTATACACAAGAGAATGTCTTGAATATGGGAATCCTCTTTGCTGCGGTAAAAAGTTTCGTTCTGCGCTAAGATTTTTACGCCGTATTTATTTGCCCATGCGATCAGTACACCATTGATATAAGCCTCTTCTTTCAACCCGTGGTTTTGTACCTGCACATAAAAATCCGCCCCAAAATGCTTCTGCCACCATACAAACAACTGCTCGGCCTTTTGTTCCCCATATTCCAATAAGGTATGCGGAATGTCACATGCAATCCCCCCCGACAGTGCAATTAATCCTTCCTTGTGTTCTAGAAGCATTTGCTTAGAAATCCTAGGTACACCAAAGTAAAAACCTTCCAAATAACCTAAACTGGAAAGTTTGGCTAAATTCTTATATCCTGCGAAACTTTTTGCTAGTAGGACGGCATTGGTTCTTCGGTCCGGGTCGTCTTTTGTAAACTGTTTTTGCTCGGGCCGTTCCGACAGATAGAATTCACATCCCAGAACTCCGACCAAAGGGTGTGGTCTTCCATGCAAATCTCCGTTAGAGCTTTGTGCTTTGTTGAATTTAGCAACTTCCGATAGAAATTTAAACGCACCCATCAGATTTCCAAGATCCACCATTCCTACCGCAGGAAATTGGTTCTCTTGGGCATGCTTTATAAGATCCTGTATATGAGATGAAGCCTGCAGAGCTGAATAAATGCTGTGGTTATGAAATGGGAAATAGCTCCCTAAGTCAATCTGTGCATTTTGAGTATGTATCGTGCGTTCGCCACCTAGTTTACGGACTTGATTGCGAATCTTGACCGGGAAAGGCATTATAGGATCGGGATGCACCCGAATAAAATTCTGCAGGTCCTGTGCATTCCAAAAGACCTCTTCTGCATGTACTGCACCCACTCGCAGAAGCTCAAAAAAGACCTGTGCGGTAGCATTTACATCCGCTGCTGCATTGTGCGCCTCTGAAAAACCTTTTCCAAATAATCTATGATACAGCTCTTCGAGTTTGGGACTTTTGAATTTCCCTGGACGTCCTGAAGGCAATGCACAGTATTGGGTTCCCAGCTCCATGGTATCGGCGATCGGTAGGTCTTCAAAAGGATCCCTCTGACCAGTCCGAAGAAACTCAGCTCCAAGTATATTGTAGTCAAATCGCAAATTATGCCCTACCCCCACTTTGGTAGCTTCTAGCACCCTTTTCAACTCCTCAAGCACGTGCGCTAGAGGAACACCGTGTTGCTGCGCCATTTGGGTTGTGATACCATGTATTGCTGCCGCTTGGTAGGGAATATCAAAGCCTTCTGGTGTTATAATATAATCTTTATAGTCCAGGAGGGAACCGTCCTGCCCGTGGAGTTGCCAGGCAATTTGTACCAAACGTGGCCAATTGTCCAGATCACTTACAGGAGCGCTGTTATTCTTTGGTAACCCTGTGGTTTCGGTATCAAAAACTAAGAACATTAAGTAGAAAATTTTTGTAAAAATAAAGCTAAAATACAGGAAATAAAACTACACCTATTGGAAGTAAATACTTAATGCTGCTGCAAGTACCCAACGTATAGGGTCTTGTTTAGTAATTTAGGTTTAATTATTATATTTACCAAGCATGAAAACACTCAAAGACCCTAATACTAAAAAGCAGATTGCATTAAAGGCATTCAATGATATGATGCTTGCAAAAGCAATGGCAGATATTTACGAAGACAACCGTTCTATCTGCAAATATGTACACAGTACTTCCCGAGGACACGAAGCCATACAGCTTGCAACAGCCTACCACTTGGGTCCTGAAGACTGGGTATCACCGTATTACCGGGACGAGAGCTTGATGCTTGGACTTGGATTCACACCCGAGGAATTGATGCTGCAGCTACTTGCTAAAGCGGATGATCCTTTCTCAATGGGAAGGTCTTACTATTCGCACCCTTCCAACAAGTCTTCTGACCGCGTACAGATCATCCACCAAAGTTCCGCCACCGGAATGCAGGCAATACCCACTACCGGAGTAGCCCAAGGGATAAAGTATATCGAGCGCTTTGGGTTGAAAAAATATACATTGCCACCCGTTGTGGTTTGTTCCATGGGAGACAACTCCGTTACTGAAGGCGAAGTATCGGAGGCCTTTCAGTTCGCAGCGCTCCATGAGCTTCCGATTCTATTCCTGGTTCAGGACAATGGCTGGGGAATATCAGTAACAAAAGAAGAGGCGCGAACGGCAGATGCCTATGAATTCGTGGAAGGATTTATCGGACTCAACAGAATGCGCATTGACGGTACGAATTTTATTGAATCCTATGAAAAAATGGGTGAGGCTATAGCCTATGTCCGTTCCGAGCGCAAGCCTATAGTTGTATGCGCAAAGACCGTTCTTATAGGCCATCACACTTCAGGCGTACGGAGAGAATTCTACAGGGAAGAAAGTGAGTTGGACCTACATAGAGCAAAGGACCCAGGAAAAATACTGCGTGAGGAACTACTGCACTATACCGATGCTGCAACATTGGAAAGTATCGTAGAGCAAACCCGAGGTCTAGTGGAGCACTCCTTCAAAAATGCACAGGCAGCTGCAGAGCCCGACCCCTCCACTGTCTCTTTGCATGTATTTGCTCCCACGCCAATTACAGAGGAATCAGGAGAAAGATCGCCCGAGGGTGTTAAAGAGAAGATTGTAATGGTGGATGCGGCGGTCCATGCTTTGCAAGAAATCATGTATAAGCATCCCGAGGCACTACTCTATGGCCAAGACGTGGGCGCAAGAATCGGCGGAGTATTTAGGGAAACCGTGACTTTAGGTCAGAAATTTGGACCCGAGAGGGTTTTTAACACGGCGATTCAGGAAGCCTACATCATTGGTTCCACGACCGGGATGAGTGCAGTTGGCCTTAAACCTATCGTAGAAGTCCAATTCGCGGACTACCTATATCCAGCAATCAATCAACTAATAACAGAAATATCCAAATCTTGCTATCTTTCGGGGGGTAAATTCCCAGTATCCACACTCATCCGTGTTCCCACCGGTGCGTACGGTGGTGGGGGACCCTACCATAGTGGAAGTGTAGAAAGCCTCTTATGCCACATAAAAGGTATTAAAGTTGTGTATCCGAGTAATGCAGCCGATTTCAAAGGTCTATTAAAAGCTGCCTACTACGATCCAAATCCTGTAGTGGTACTGGAGCATAAAGGTCTTTACTGGTCAAAAGTTGCCGGGACCGAAGATGCCAAACGCGTTGAGCCCTCACAGGATTATATCTTGCCGCTAGGGAAAGCCTTAAAGGTACTAGAGGCCAATCCTGAACAAATAGCTTTAGGTCGAACGTTGACCATAGTGACCTACGGCATGGGTATATATTGGGCAAAGCAAGCAGCAGAAGACTTTCCAGGACGGATAGAAATTATCGATCTACGCACCCTGGTTCCACTGGATGAAGAATTAGTCTTTCAGAGCGTGAAACTCCATAGTCGATGCATCGTCTTAAGTGAGGAATCAATTACTAATTCGTTTGCTCAGGCGCTTGCACATCGTATTACTTACAATTGCTTTACCAGTTTGGATGCGCCGGTGGAGGCAATTGGCGCATTAGATCTCCCGGCAGTTCCTATAAACCTTGCATTAGAGAAAGAAATGCTACCAAATGCCGATAAACTTCGCCAGCGCATTCAAGCCCTTTTGCAAGAATAGCTTCAAAGAGACCATAATAACAAAAGGCTGCCCTATGAGAGAGCAGCCTTTGTATTTTATAGTAAATGCCTTAGGGGATAGGCTGAAGTTCCTGGACTAAAAACTTTTGGGTGTTACTAAAAGTTTTACCGTAGCGGTCCGTGGCGCGAACTTCAACAAGGTGATCACCTACCGTAAGGTTACGCGGAAATCCAGCACTCCATAAATGGGTGGAAACTTCAGGATTGGACGGCCTTCTACCTTCCGGCAACTTTTCAACTGTATCCCACATGAGTACGTCACTCACATAAGCAGGATCATATGAAACTTCCCTTGTCATTTTTTTCCATTCACCTTGGTCTATTCTATATTCTAGAGTATCGTGCGCTCCACCAGTAAAGAAATTGGCAAAGAAACGTGCAGAATTTCTGGTCCTGGTAATAACCTTCGGTACGTGCAATTCCACCATAAAATCATCCGGTTTACCCGCAACCTTATAATCTACATTATAACCTTTCTGTGAAAAATCAATAAATGAATAGCCACGGTATGTACCATCACGCATTACCGACAATGGAACACCCGTTGAATCTACAGTACCTGAATACCAATCTCCAGAGGTAGTACCCATATTAAGCTCATGCAGAGGAGTGGCACCCAACCAACCTTCTTTTCTAGTATAGAATATCTGCTCTTGCTTATGGGTATGGGCAGAAAGTAGCAGCACTTTGGAAAAGGGGCTAAGTAACTCAAACAAACGGTCTCTGTCAGAAATCCTGAAATGGGGGTTGTCCTGGTCTTCAATTTTCAAGTGAATATGGAAAGCAACTACTATCTGGTGGTCCTTGGGAACATGCTGCAAATCTTGTGCAATAAACTGTAGTTGGTCCTCTCTAAGACCACCCCAATAGCCCTTTTGATCACGCGGATCCGGATACAAAATGTTATCAAGTATGACAAAATGGACTTTGCCATAATTGAAAGCATAGGTGGAGGGTCCGAAATGCTGCTCGAATGTTTCGTCCGATAAGAAATCCTGCTTTGCATCGTAATTCATGTCGTGGTTTCCAATAACGTTGTACCACGGCATTTCAAGTTTTTCCACAGAACGGATATAGGAGGGATGCAGAGAGAGATCATCACCTACTAAATCTCCCAGACTTATACCAAATACAGCTTTTCTTGGATTTCTACGTACTTCTTCTATAATCCCTCGGCGAAAATAATCCATCTCATGCTCTGTATAGGGCTGCGGGTCTCCAAATACGAGTATTTGAAATTCTTCTGCTTCAGTTTGCGGATATAGAGCGAAGTTCACTGAACGGGGTAATTTACCAGTAGCAGGAGTTCCTTTAAATTTAAATTCCTTAGAGGAATCATTAGGTTTGTAATGGTAGTAAAAATCAGGCAAATTACCCTTCTTCAAAGGGGTGGAAAATCCACTGGGCTTGATCACAAATACACTGGACTCCGCCCCTACAGGTAAGGAATAAACGCCGTTTTTATCAGTAATAACTACATTTTTTCCATTGGATACACCAACGCCTCCCAATCCTTTTTCTCCACGGTCTAATATCCCGTTCTTATTAGTATCTAAATAGACGGTGCCTTTCAGCTCTTGCTGACTATATACTGAAATACTGGCGGTTATTAGCGCCAAATAAAGTAATCGCATTATAGAATGTTTCATTTTGTAAATTTATTTGGGTAGTCGGTGGTGATATACTCTACACCAAGCTCTACCAATTGATTAAAAATTTTTGGATCATTTACTGTCCATGCATTGGTAGTAAGTCCTATCGAGCGCGCCTGCGCACTCCACTTTTCATTCTTCTGATACAGGCTGAAATGGTAGTCTATGCCATTCCATCCATTCTGTTGTACCTCTATGGGAGAAAGATCTCCGCGTAAGTATTGGACACTGCTGGCAGGGTTTTGTTGTTTTAATTCCCTGCAGACATTGGCACTAAAGGAGATGTACTCTACCCGGCTCTCTAGTCTCTTTCTTTTCACTAGTTCCAGCGTCTTTTCAACGAGCAATTTTTCCTGTAGCTGGGTAGGTCCAGGCTTTAATTCCACAATTAATTTTAAATTAGGATACCTCCTAGCCACTCTAAAGAAACGTGCAAGGCGTGGAAGAGCCTCCCCATTACTTAAACGGCCCGACCGCCTTAAAGCGGAATACGAATGATCCGAAATAGCTTTACCGTGAAATACAGGATCGTGATTAAGTATAAGGACTTGGTCTTTAGTTAAGTGAACATCAAACTCAGTTCCGTAAATAGGAAGCGATCCTGCCCGTTTTAATGAGGCTATGGAATTCTGTGCCGATCCCTCTACGGTCCAATGTCCACGGTGGGCAATAATTTTGGTTTGTGCCTGTAGACACATTCCAGAAATAAGAAAGAAGAGGAGAAATACGTTCATATAATTAGGGTTTATTCCACCATACAGGTAGGTTAATATCATCAGATCCTAGGCGACTCACTGCCTCGTTGTAGTTCGATGTATTCATTATGCGGGGATTCGTAGGATACTGCATCCTCTTAGGCATTTTTCCGTCATTAAAGAGTCCACCATTATTAGGAAGCCTCGGATATCCGGTACGACGATGCTCATACCACTGTTGGTGGTCCACAAAAAACAACGCTATATACTTTTGGGTCATTATCTGGGACAGTGTACCATCAAAAGCGACCACAGGATTCTCTAAATAGTCTTCAGGCACTGACTGCTTCCATTCCGCTAAGGTAGCAAGAACTCCTTCATTATAAAACTGCTTAGAATCCCCACTAATTATTCCTCGTAGCGCGAGTTCACTTAATGTAAACTGCAATTCGGCGTAAGGATACACGAGCACCGTAAGGGGAGCTTTAGCAAGGTTTTGGTTCAAGTTGGAGGGCTGAAAATCAAATACGGTTCCCAGCGCATAACCCGATGGAGCGCCTTTAAACCCTATGGTTTTATTGTCTGCAAGCGAACGTGCCTGGGTGAAAAACATGCTTATCCGCGGATCGTTATTTGCAGTAAGAAGTTCAACAAAAAATGCACCTGCAGCCCTGTACGAAGTAAAGTCCTGAGGCCGTGCTAATGGTGGTAAGTACGGAGCCTGACCAGAAATGTGGATTTTTGTCCCATCATCCACCGATGTAAAAATGGGATACTGTGCCGGGTTGTTTACAATTTTTTGAATACGTTCTTTGACATTCACTTCTCCCTCACGTGCAAGTATTCGGGTCAAAAGTCTAAGCGATAAGGAATTGGCAAATTTCTTCCACTTTAAGATACCCTGTGCCGACTGCTCTGCTTGGTAGAATAAATCCAAATCGTTCAGTGGTTTGCTGGTATCGAATAGTCCATTAGCTTTTTCCAAATCATTAAGAAGTTGGATGTAAATATCTTTCTGATGATCGAACTTAGGCTGCATAATATTATCTTCTAGACGTAGTGCTTCCGAATAAGGAATATCCCCAAAAGCATCCGTCAGGTTTGAGCTGATCCAAGCATCGAGAACCAAGGCTATGGCGTAGTAATTATTGTTCTGCTCCTTTTGCGCATACATTTGCATTTCGCGCGCTTGTTTGAGCCATTTATAGCTTGTATTCCAATAGCCATTCCCAGTGCTTTCCGTCATATAATAACGGCTTAGGGTGTTGCCCTCATTTGGAAAGGGAAGTGCTACTTGCATCAATTGGAAAGTAAAATCGTCTGCACGGTTGTACCCATAGGTAGACATTTCGTACTGAATAGGTGCAAGCAGACTGCCCGCCGTTGGAGTTTTGATACGACTCGTATCGGTATTGATCTGCTCCATAGTACGGTCGCAGGAAAAAAGCAACGTAGCTAGTATAAGAACTAAAAATTTGGTATAGTGTATTCGCATTTCTGGTTTATTAAAATTTAACATTCAGTTGAAATCCAACGGTACGGGCACTAGGTAATTGTCCGATTTCCACGCCCGGAGTAATAGTACTGTTATCAAGGGTTGCTACCTCAGGATCAAATAGAGGGTATTCCGTCCACATCCAGAGGTTTTTGCCAAATAAGGCCATTGTTATTTCGTTTAGTCCCAGTTCCTGAGTGACTTCTCTCGGAAAAGAGAAGGATATGCGGGCATCGCGCAGCTTTATAAAAGAAGTATCAAAAGTGTTGGTCTCGACATTAGCTCGTCGGTAATAATCACCGTAGTACGAACTTAATGATACTGGCTTGGTGTTAGCCACATAGGAACCATCTGCGGTAAGTACTACTCCTTCCCCTACGATCTGACCATTGGGATTGTCCCTTCCCATCAATGTGTGTCTCAATTTTCCTTGCTCCGACATCTTGTGGTGGGACTGTGAGTAGGCCATTCCGCCCAACTGACCATCAAATGAAAAGCTAAGCGTAAAATTTTTATATCTAAAATCGTTTTGCCATCCAGCCCTCCAGTCTGCAAAAGCATTACCCACCTTTTCAATATTGGCAGGTCGGGCAGGAAGTCCGTTCTCTCCGTATACCACTTCACCCTTATCGTTTCGCAGTAACTTATAGCCGTATAAATCCCCTAAGGAGCCTCCAACCACTGCATTGAAATATACTACACCTCCAACGCTTGACATGGTATAGGGCTCGGAACCGAACTCAGGAGGTAGGGTGAGAATACGGTTTCTATTCAAAGACCAGTTCGCAGAAGTCTTCCACGTAAAATACTTGGACCTGGCCACTGTGGCATCCAAGGTCATTTCCACTCCCCTATTACGTATCTTACCTCCATTTATAATCCTGTACGAGTAGCCGGATTCATAAAGAGCAGGTATGGAAAGAATCTGATTTTCGGTATTATTCTCATAGAGTGTAAAACTGTAATTAAGACGGTTCCTGAAAAAACCCAGGTCCATTCCCGCCTCAAGGTTGTTGTTTTTCTCGGGTTTTAGACCGGGATTAGCAAAGGTGTTTGGCATAGTGACGCTTCCCGGAAAGTCACTGGGTGAATAATACTTATCCAATTGGTAAGGAGACCCATCTATTCCTACCTCCGCCCAGGAGGCCCGCAGTTTCCAAAACGACAAGCTGCGCTCGTTAAGGTTCAACACTTCAGAGAGTATTACACTTGTACTGACCGACGGATAGAAGAAGGAACGATTGGCCTTTGGTAGGGTACTACTCCAATCGTTCCGTCCTGTGACGTCAACAAAAAACACATTGTTGTAGGACAGACTCAGAAGACCATACATACTATTCACCTGTTCGTCAAATGGTTTGGGAACTTTTGTGAGTAATGATATTGCATTATTCAGACTATATTCTCCTGCAAGCCGTAAACCTTCCGCACGATAATCATTCATTACATACTCATTGTACCTAATACTTGCTCCCACCGAGGAGTTTAAATTGAGCTTCCCCCATTGGTTTTTGTACGTAAGTAGTAAATCGTTATTGTATTCTTGATTCTTTATGTACTGTTCGCGGTAGAAGCCTTGTCTGAAATTGGCAGAACTGTACGGCCTTTTTGTAGTGCGGACTTCATTGAGCATTTCCACACCGGATCTAAGTAACAAACTTAAATTATCCGTAATCTGGTAATCCGCCGAAATGTTTCCAGTAAAGAGACGTTTGTCCACTCCATTGAGCATTTCGTAGGCAATGAGGTACGGATTATCTATGTACGAACTGAACGGATGTATCTGATCGACATTTTCTTGCCCTTTTTTCCAAATTGGGCGGTACCAACCTAAATCCACATTAGGATTTTGAAAGATCATGAAATACGAAATCGATTGGTTGTTGTAGCCCGTAGCGGGAAGATTGTCACTTTTTGTACGGTTAAAGGAAAGTTTCGTGTTTATCTTAAGTTTATCTGATAGCTTATGAGATATGGATTGTGCCACATTTAGTCTGTCAAAACCTGTATTGGGCATCATCCATTCATTCTTCAAAAACGTAAGGGATGAGCGAAAACTTGTTCGCTCATTGGAATGCTCTATAGCAAGATTATTGGAGTATGTAGATCCCACTTCCCAGAAACTTTTTATATTATCTCGGTAGGGTCTCCATAGCTGCCTTTCAGCGCTTTGTCCCTGTACTAAAGGATCGTACTGGAAATAGTATTGATTCTCAAATTTTGGGCCATAAGCACTGCTGGTTGAACCGGTGTTAACCCCATCGGCTGAGGCCCCGTAGGAATAATAGAAATCACCCTGTTTGTTCTTTTGAAGAGTTCCTTGTCCGTATTCATATTGATAGTCAGGCCACTTTAAGACACTGTCAAAAGAAGTATACGAATTTAAGCTTACCTGCATTTTTCCTTTACGGCTCTTCCCTGATTTTGTGGTTATCATCAATGCTCCGTTGGCCGCCCGCGAGCCATACAGCGCTGCTGCAGACGCGCCCTTTAAAACCGTAACCGACTCTATATCGTCTGGGTTGATACTGTTCAGCCCGTTTCCTAAATCAATGGGAAGATCTCCTCCGGAACCGGCACCGTATGCAGGTGTCCCGGTACCTGAGTTTACTCTAGGGCCATCGCTTAAAGGAATTCCATCCACAACAATCAGAGCATAATTGTTGTCCATTTGCATAGATTTTTCACCTCTTAGCGTTATTCTTGCTGATCCAAGGGGACCAGCACCACTTGTCTGGATTTTTAAGCCCGCAACTTTACCCTCCATCGATTGTGCCCAGTTATTGTTCTGGGTTTGCTCAAAGGTTTCCGATCCCACCGTTTCAGCCACATATCCTAAGGAACGGTCAGCCCTTTTAATTCCTAATGCGGTAACTACAATTTCTTCAATTTGCTTCTCTTTTACCGAATCTCTGATTTGCTGCGCACTGACGGTCGGAAGTAAACCTGTGGCCACGACCATTAGTACTGCTTGTACTTGCTTTTTCACAATTAATAATTTTTTTACAAAAGTACTTTGCACGAGTGCCGGTGGCCTTTAACAAAATTTTAACAATCATTAAACAAATTCTATCTTGAAAGTGAACCCAATATTATCTAACTAGTTAATACCATTACTAACAGCGTTTTAAAGCGTTACAATAATTTAATATCACGAATTTTGGCTTACAGTTAAAAAAATCTGTATAGTAATGGTTATTTTTGCCTAAAGCCTACTCGTATGCCTGAGGAAATCCTGCAAAAAATTCTTGCTCTGCGCGAAGAATTACACCAGCACAATTACAACTACTACGTACTGGATGAACCCACAATTACTGATTTTGAATTTGATGAAAAACTCAGTGAATTGCAGGCGTTGGAGCGGAATTACCCTCAATTCTACGATGCATCGTCCCCCACCGAGCGCGTCGGCGGGAGTATCACTAAGGTATTCCCTACCATTGCGCACGAAAAAAGAATGTACTCACTGGACAATTCTTATAACTTCGCCGACTTGAAAGATTGGGAAACCCGTGTTACAAAAGCTTTAGGACAACCCGTAGAATACGTTGTAGAACTCAAATACGATGGGGCGTCTATCTCCATCCTGTATGAAAACAACAAGCTGATTAAAGCTGTAACACGCGGTGATGGATTTCAGGGAGATGAAGTTACAGGCAATGTAAAAACCATACAGGATATACCCTTGCAAATTCCAAGAAGTACCTCACAACGCTTTTTCATGCGAGGAGAGATTTTTCTTAGTAAAAAGAACTTTGAACGGTTAAATAAAGCTAGAGAAGAGGAAGGCTTAGACCTATTCATGAATCCCCGGAACACAGCCTCCGGCACATTGAAGCTTCAAGACAGTGCGGAGGTAAAGAAGCGGAAACTCTCGGCAGTACTCTACCAAGTAGTTTCTGACAATTTGGAGCACTCCACGCATTGGAAGACTCTGGAAGCTGCCCAAGAATGGGGGTTTAAAACTTCTGCATTTTCTCAATTATGCAGTTCGCTGGAACAAGTAGAGCAGTACATATCCTACTGGGAAGAAAAAAGGCATACACTAGACTTCGAGATTGACGGAATTGTAGTAAAGATTAACCGTCTCGACCAACAAGCTAAGCTGGGCTATACAGCAAAATCTCCCAGATGGGCAATTGCTTATAAGTTTAAAGCCGAGAAAGCCTTATCACAACTTCTCAGTGTCTCCTATCAAGTGGGACGAACCGGAGCAATAACCCCTGTGGCAAATCTTTCCCCGGTTCTACTTGCCGGTACCATAGTGAAAAGGGCTTCTCTTCATAATCAAGACATTATGAATAAATTAGACCTACACGAACAGGATTTTGTGTATGTGGAGAAGGGGGGAGAAATCATACCCAAGATTGTGGGTGTTGACACTTCTAAAAGAAAACCTGCGACGCAGAAGATTGAATTCATAAGCCACTGCCCCGAATGCCAAGCACCACTTTTTAAAATCCCAGAACAGGCCATTCATTACTGCCCTAATGAAGACCACTGCCCTCCTCAAGTCATTGGCAAATTGTACCATTATGTGTCAAGAAAAGCTCTAAATATTGAAAATATCGGCCAGGAGACTATTGAACAACTATATAACGCACAATTAGTGGAAAATCCAGCCGATTTTTACGCCCTTACTAAAGAGCAGTTGGTAACGCTGGACCGTATGGCGGATAAATCTGCAACAAACATCATAGAGGGTATAAATAAATCTAAGCAGATACCTTTTGAAAAAGTTCTGTTTGGATTAGGAATCAAGCATGTAGGGGAAACTGTAGCCAAAAAAATTGTAAGAAAATACCCAACTATAGATCTTATTCAATCCGCAAAAGTGGAAGATTTTACTGCTATTGATGATGTGGGAGAAAAAATTGCACGAAGTATATGGAACTATTTTCAAAAACCCGAGCATTTACTTTTAATTGAACGCCTGAGAAACTACGGTGTGCAGTTGGAACAGCACCAAGCTCCAAACAGATTACAGAGTACAATACTAAGTGGTAAAAGCTTCTTATTTACAGGTAAACTAACGTTATTCACTAGGGAGCAGGCACAACTTATGGTGGAAGAACATGGGGGGACCAATGCTTCAGGAGTTAGTAAAAACCTACACTATCTTGTTGCTGGAGAAAAAGCGGGCAGTAAATTAAAAAAAGCACTCGCGCTTGGAACTGTACTAGTTATTGACGAGAATGAATTTCTAAAATTGCTTGAAGACTAATCTTGCTTCTTTTCTTCCAATAGTTCTTCCTTAAGGTTTCCGGTTAATTTCTCCACCTTTAAACTTTGGCGTAGAATACCAAATAGTGTCATGTACACATTCGCTATCCAAACCAGAGCAAAAAAACCAATAAGGTAACCCGTAACTCCTCTCTGTAGAAGTTGGAAATTGGTTAGAAGAACGAAAATTAGTGCCACATAGTGACTGAAGCAATACTCACATGTAAATAAGTAAAAAAACTTGCGCTCCCAGATGGATTCTGAATGTCTGCTTTTCTTCACGCACAATTCTCTAGGTTCACGAAAAATTTCTTCGTGTGTTACCGTCCATGCCACGCAAGCTACAGGTAAGGCAAGTAATAACAAATCAGTAAATTGATAATATTCCATGGTGTTTTCCAAAACGGCTTCAAACCCAATGCCATTTTTCTAAAGCTCCCTCAATAGCACCATACTTTTAAAGAATTTTCCTTATTTTTAGGGACTTGTAACATACAATACTGAATTTTATGATAAACAAAAAGTTTTTACTCTCCGCGGTATTACTGCCCGCTGCCATGGCTTTCGCGCAGCAATACGGAGGTATGTGGATACCAACGGAAGTTAATGAAAAGGAAATGAAGCAGATGGGAATGAAATTGTCCGCCAATGATATCTTTGACCCATCCAAACCGAGTTTGGAAGATGCCGTAGTACAATTTAATGGAGGATGTACGGCAGAAATAATCTCACCCAAAGGTTTACTTCTTACTAATCACCACTGTGCTTATGGTCAGATTCAAAGACATTCCACTATGGAGAACGACTATCTAAGTGAGGGTTTCTGGGCAATGAATCAAGGAGAGGAACTTCCAAATCCTGGTGTAACAGTTGATTTTGTTACCGATATAAAGGAAGTTACTGAACAGGTTCTTGCCCAAACACAGAATCTTTCTGCTGAAAAACTAGACAGAAAAATTTCAGAGAACATTGAAAAAATCTCTTCTTCCTTTAAGACGCTTCCCTACCAAAAGGTAGTTATTAAACCAATGTATTATGGGAATAAGTACTATGCGTATACTATTGACACGTATAAGGACGTACGTTTGGTCGGCGCGCCTCCAAGTTCCATCGGTAAGTTTGGTTCAGACACCGACAACTGGGTATTCCCACGACATACTGGTGATTTTACAGTTCTAAGAATTTATGCGGACAAAGACAATAAGCCCGCAGAATACAGTCCCAATAATGTACCGTTTAAGCCAAAGCATTATTTACCGATTTCCATAAAGGATAAAAAAGAAGGCGATTTCACTATGGTATACGGTTTTCCTGGAAGGACTACAGAATATCTCCCTTCCATAGCAGTAGAGAAGATCCGTTCTGAAATAGATCCGGCCATGATTGACGTACGCGATGTAGCTTTGAAGACTTTGGATGAGAAAATGCGTACAGACCCTGCTGTAAAATTAAAATATGCATCCAAGTTTGCTAGTGTGGCCAACTACTGGAAAAAATGGAAAGGAGAAGTGGAGGGGTTAACCAAGTCTAAAGCCGTAGAAAAGAAAAAGGAATACGAAACGTACCTAATCTCCAAGAATCCGGCTATCAAAAAGACCATTGATCAGTTCAACGTACTCTATACTCAACAGGCACCTTATGCACTCAATAGAGCCTACTATACGGAAGTAATCCGGAATGCGGAAACGTTAAGTTTAGCAAGCTTCTATTCCAACATCGCAGATGCTGTCAAAACAGGAAAAATTGATGAGAAAGGACTGCAGAATGCAAAGAATCGCCTAAAAAGCTTATACGCAAATTACGATCCAGAGCTGGATGCGAAAGTAACAGCAAAGGTGATTGCTTTATATGCCAACAGAATGGATGCCTCCTTTTTACCACCGGTATTAAGCAACTACAAAGATGAAAAGAAGAACCAAGAGGTTTTTGAACAGATGTCTAAGAGCTCTGTAATCACAGGTCGTGGGGCGTTTAACGGGGCTACTGCAGAAAAAGATATCGATAAGGTATTCTCAAACCCTATGCAATTGGCTCAAGAAATCAAAAGAGATCCTTTCGTTCAACTTTTTGAATCATTAAGAGACTCGTACCTAAAAACTACAGATAAGCAGTTTACTTCGTACCAGAACCAAATCGACGCACTACAGAAGCTATACATGAAGCAGCAAATGGAGACAGACACTAAAAGACCATTCTTTCCAGATGCCAATTCTACGCTGCGTGTAACGTATGGTAAAATTGCAGGATCCAATCCTAAGGATGCACTGTACTACGGATATCAGACGCACCTTGCGGGCGTCATGGAAAAGTACGTTCCAGGAGACTACGAATTTGATGTACCGGAGAAACTAATTGATCTGTATAATAAGAAAGATTTTGGAATTTATGCTAATTCTACTGGTGATGTGCCCGTTAACTTCACTGCAACAAATCACACGACAGGTGGGAACTCAGGATCGCCTGCGCTAGATGCCGATGGAAATCTTATTGGACTTAATTTTGACCGCCAGTGGGAAGGTACAATGAGTGACATCAATTTCGACCCACGCTTCAGTAGGAACATAATGGTGGATAGTAAATACATTCTTTTCATAATAGACAAATTTGCAGGAGCATCGTGGCTACTGGATGAAATGAAGATAATTAAGTAAATCTTAATTTTTAATTCTTATTTGTGCAGTTAGAAATAGCTGCACATTTTTTATGCATAACATTTAAGAAGAGACGTTCATTTATGATACCAAAAAAAGCCTAACTTCAATGCAATAAAATCAAACGCCATGAAAATTAACACATTAAAACTATTTAAAATTGCATTACTGCTAGTTAGCGCATGGATGTTCATCTCCTGTGACAATGCATTTTATAAGAACGAACTTTTCACTCATGTCCCTATCACTCATGAATTGCCCTCGGGAATGACCGGTATTTATGCCAGTGAGAGCAACGACACTTTGCAAATAAACCGTTCGGGCAAAGATGTGCGGCTAATTCTGTCATCGAAATACGATATGGAGGATTATGATCTAGCCTTTAACCTTAGATACTCCCAACCGCATCAGATAAAGAAGCTTGAGCACCACTATTTAGCAGGGATTAAAAACAGAGAAGGCAATGGTTATTGGGAGTATTTTCTGTTTTGTCACCACCCAGATCAAAGCCTCATTAATGTATTTCACTTTAATATTGATGATTTGGATGCGGCAACGATAGCAAAAATACCCTCTATCAGCAAGTTGGATGGAGACGAATTGGAACAAGATTATCTGTTAAATTTTGATGACGATCTATTCCTGCAAGCCTTTGAAAAAGGGTATTTTAAGAAGTCAATAATATTTAAAGCGATCGACTAAAGTATAAAAAAAATGTCCCTGTAAAGTATGCGCTCTACAGGGACAGAAAATTCACATTGTGGCCGGATCCACAACTAAGACTATCTACCAGATTTTAATTCGCTCCTCTGGTGCTTTATAAAGTTTGTCTCCAGGTTTAGTATCAAAAGCTTCATGGAAGGCGTCAATATTGAGCAACGGAGCAAAGGCTCGATAGTATCCAGGAGCATGAGGATCGGTTTTAACCTGGTTCTGTACATACTGATCAGTCGATTTTGTCCGCCATACCGTCGCCCAGCTCATAAAAAACCTCTGGTCTTGGGTATACCCACTTATCAACCCAGGATTACCATGGTCTTTAAGATACATTTGTAAGGCTTCATAGGCTACAGCTACCCCTCCAAGGTCACCGATATTTTCTCCACTAGTAAATTTACCGTTAATAAAGCTTCCTTTTACTGCTTCGTATTGATCGTATTGCGCTGCGAGCTCACCAACCTTTTCATCAAAGTTCTTACGGTCGGAATCCGTCCACCAATTCACTAGGTTTCCGTCACCATCAAATCGTGATCCGCCATCATCAAATCCGTGCGAAATTTCGTGGCCTATAACCGCTCCGATCCCTCCAAAGTTTACGGCCGGGTCAGCCTTAAAGTTAAAGAAAGGTGGTTGTAGGATAGCCGCTGGAAACACGATCTCATTGTTGGAAGCACTGTAATAAGCATTTACTGTCTGTGGTGACATACCCCACTCCGACTTGTCGACTGGCTGGCCGATCTTACTTAAATTTCTTTTGTAATTCCAAGTGGAGAGGTTCTCCATATTCTTGTAAAGGGATCCCCCTTCAGACTTCCTCTCCATTCTAAGTTCCGAATAATCACGCCACGTATCAGGATATGCAATCTTCACTTTAAACTTAGAGAGCTTGTCCTGGGCCTTTACTTTGGTCGCCTGCGACATCCAATCAAGCCCTTCGATTCGTGCAGAAAAAGCTTTCTTCAAATAATCTACATACGTCTGCATCTGGGCTTTAGCCTCTTTGGGAAAGTACTCCTCTACGTAGAGTTTCCCGAATGCTTCGCCCAATACACCGTTTATCATTTGTAATCCGCGTTTGTCCATGGACCGCTGCTGCTGCTGCCCCTGGAGGTAGCGGGAATAGAAATCAAATTGGAGATCATCCATTTCTTGGTTAAGGTAGCCCATACTACCGCGTAATAAGTGCAACTTTATATAATCTTTTAGAAGTGTCAAATTCTTCTCAGAAATGATAGTATCTAGATTCTCGTAGTATTTCAGCTCACTTAGAATCACCCTATCGGTTTCCACTCCAACAGACTTTAAATAGCTTGGTAAGTTTACATTCTTGCTTATAGTAGAGAGCTCCTGTATTGATTTAGGATTATAGCGTAGATTCGCATCCCTACCCTGCTCATTAGTTAGCAGATACTGGGCCAGCTGTTTTTCAAAATTTACTAGTGATGAAGCCTTTGCAGCAGGGTTACTATAACCCAGAGTGGAATAAAGCTTGGTCACAAAGGCTTCATACTGCTCCAAAGTTCTAGTGTTAGCTTCGTTAACCTTCTGGTAATAATCTTTTCCAAGACCTAACGTAGGTCCACCAAGGTATACCGCATTCATAACCGAGTTCTTTAAATCCGGCCCTACTCTCCAACCGTACAGAGGGTTATCTCCTTTAAGAGTAGCCTGATTCAGATAATTCTGTAAGTCTGAAACGGATTTAATGGCATCTATCTTAGCCAAGTCCGATTGGATAGGAGCAAGCCCTTCCTTGTTACGTGCGTCCCAATCGATGAACGTTCCGTACAGGGCCTGAATTTTTTCTCCTTCGGAATTGGGACTATATTGGGTAGACAGTATTTTATTTAGTATTGTCAGGGAGGCATTGTCTGTATCTTCACGTAGTTTGTTGAAAGACCCCCATGATGCTTTATCGGACGGAATTTCAGTGTTTTTGTACCAGTTACCGTTAACAAATCCAAAGAAATCATCCTGTGCACGCACTGAAGTGTCCATATAATCGAGATTAAGCCCTTGCTCAGAAACTACTTGAGTGACTTCCTTACTTTCCGCAGAAGGATTTACCGGTGTATTGACTGTACAGGAGCTTAGGAATAAGATACCTGTAAGTGCTACCACACTAATAGTTGTTTTTTTCATATCACGAATCAATTTTAAGTATAAGTTATTGAAATCGGACTGAAGTTACAAAAATGATAGGAAATTACTAGCAGGGAATTCTGTATTAGGTGCAATAAAGGATTTGAGAGCATTCACAATTTCCATAAAAATGCCACCGCTGCACACACGATGATACCATAAATTATTGGTAAAATCGTCGCGATTGACGTCCATTTCACGCTGCCGGTCTCTTTATAAATAGTGTAGATGGTAGTACTGCATGGATTATGGAGTAAACTAAAGAGCATGAGGTTAATTCCAGTGAGAGTCGTCCACCCAGCGGCTTGAAGAAGATTGCTTATAACTAGTTGGTCTGCCTCAAATAATACTCCTGAACCTGCGCCTAACGCTGGAGTACCAAGCACTAATACAGTAAGCATAAGGATGGTCGGGATCACTATTTCGTTCGCAGGTATCGCCACAATATAGGCCAATAAAATTACTCCATTAAGGCCAATAAAGAGACCGAAGGGGTTCAACCACTCTACAATCCAAACGGCAACTGTCTGATCGTGCACCATAATATTGGATATCAACCAGATTACTGCGCCCGCAGGAGCGGCAAACACCACTGCGCGCCATAAAACAACAAGGGTTCGGTCAATGAGTGAGGTATATAACGTTTGCCATAATTGGGGCGGCCGGTAAGGTGGAAGCTCTAAAGTGAAGAAGGAGGCTTTTCCTTTAAGTAGAGTTAAAGAGAGTAACCAGGATGTAAAGAAAGTAAATGCAATACCTAAAATTGCGATTGCTATTACCCCGAGCATTGCCACGGTACTCGACCATGCAGGAGGCACCAAAACACCTAAGAAAATGGTCGCAATAAGAATTTGTGTAGGCCAGCGTCCGTTACAAAGAGAAAAATTATTGGTGATAATGGCTAGTAACTTCTCTCGTGGACTATTAATAATACGGGTGGATACCACACCAGCTGCATTACATCCAAAACCCATACTCAAGGTAAGCGCCTGCTTTCCATGAGCACCCGCTCCTTTAAAAAGTCTATCAAGGTTAAAGGCGACACGCGGTAAATAACCAAAATCCTCTAACAAAGTAAATAAAGGAAAAAAGATAGCCATAGGTGGAAGCATCACGGAGACTACCCAAGCAGTAGACTGGTAAACTCCGTCTACGAGAAACCCACTCAACTCTGCGGGCGTTCCCAAATTCACAAAGAAAGATTTAAGGAGCGGTAGGCCAATATCTAACAATAAATGGCTCAACCATTGCGATGGATAATTGGCCCCGGTAATTGTCAACCAGAGAACCGTAGCAAGTAGTAAGAACATAATAGGAAAACCCCATAGGCGGTGGGTTACCAAATTATCTAATCGTATATCAAATAAGGAAAGAGAAAAAGAAGTGCTTGCTTTTACGCACTTTTTTACTAACTCAGTACTACGTGAATAGAAAGCAGAGACCAATGTGTCTCTAAAACTAGATTCCACCTGATCTTTCAGTTCATTTATCCAAAGTGAGAGAGTTTGCGCGTGAGGATCGGAAATTCGGGAAGAGAATTTCCCTGAAAGGAGAGCTTGAAATACCACCCCATCGCCTTCCAATAAACGCATCGCAATCCATTGAGCACTGGGAAGATCAGGATCAAGCATGCGTAATCTCTCTATTAAAGTACTGATTGCTATTTGCGGTCCTTCGCTCATTCTTATCTGGGGTAGGTCCTGTATGTTCCATTTCCCCTCGGCAATCAAATTAACGGATTCCAGCAAGCGGTCTAATCCTTTTTTACTACGGGCACTTGTTTTAACCACAGGAATCCCCAGCTCCCTAGAAAGCAGTTTAGCATCCACATCTACACCATGTCTCTGAGCTTCGTCTATTAGATTTAAACATAGTACAACATTTGGAGTTATCTGCATTATCTGAAGCAGTAGATTCAGATGCCGTTCCAATCGCGAAGCGTCTGCAACTACTACAGTAACATCGGGATTTTCAAAGAGTAAGTAATCCCGAGCTACCTGTTCGTCTTCCGAATTTGAAAGAAGAGAATAAGTACCCGGCAGATCTACAAATTGAAAACGTGTTTCCTTGTAATAGGCTGTTCCAGTAGCAGATTGCACTGTTTTTCCAGGCCAGTTTCCCGTGTGCTGCTTTAGTCCTGTCAAAGCGTTAAATATGGTGCTTTTTCCCGTATTTGGGTTTCCTGCCAAAGCCACACGAATCCTACCCTTTCCAGTAATATTAGAAACGGCACTATGCACGCAACTCCCACAGTCGTGACCAAAAGGGTTAGGACTCTTATTATTCATTATTTTCTATAAGTATTACTTCGGCATCTTCATGGCGAAGTGATATAACAGTGTTATGCACACTATACGCTACAGGATCTCCTAATGGGCTTGTACGTATTCGGAACACGCGTGTGCCGGGAACGAACCCCAGATCCAATAGTCTGTCTCTCATCACTACATTGCAGTGTTGGGAGAATCCTTTAATTATCGCACTGTCTTTATTTTTTAATGACGTTAAATCTTTCATTCAATCAAAGATTTCATTTGCAAAATTACAAAATTAGACTAGTCTAACAAATAATGCACCAGAATTTCTTTTTAAGTAAAAGTTCTAATTATTTCTGTAAGACTTGAATTAAAAATTGAAGAGCCCGTTGGGATATAAAGCGCATAAAATCTTCTCTATCCAAGTGGGAAAGGTGTACTTTCTCAACGCTTGTCCCTTGGGAAGTACTAACTGCTATATAGGCTAACCCTATAGGGTTATTATACGAATCGCTTAAAGGGCCGGCTACTCCTGTTGTTGCTATAGATACAGAACTGTTAAAAAGATGGCGACATCCTTCCGCCATCTGGCTTGCAACTTCAGGACTTACCGTTGTGCATGTTGCAATGGTGTGTTCCTGCACATTTAATATTCTCGACTTTTGTGCTGCTTCGTACGCAACAACCCCGCCTTTAAAATAAGAAGAACTCCCACTAACACTAGTAATCAAACCACTCAGCAATCCGCCAGTACAACTCTCGGCAACACTCAGCGATAAACTTTTCTCCAAGATAACATCTTTTAGAATATCCTCGATTTTATCCTTGTGCTTTCCAATAATATTCGGACCAATTAAAGTTTGAAGCATTGAAATATGATATTCCAGCTGCTTTTCCAGTTCCATGGCAACTGGACCTTTTGCAGTAAGTCTTAGCTTAATTCGGTTTCCAACAGGAAGATAAGAAAGTGTAGTATTTGCAGGCAATCTAAGCTCCCAATCTTCAAGTATTTGGGCCAGTTTACTTTCAGGAATCCCAACTACAGAAACTGTTCGGGTATAAAATTGGGTATTCAGTCCGTAGCGCTTTAGAATAGTCGGCAGGTTTTCTTTTATCAAGGGCTTAACTTCATATGGAACGCCCGGAAGTACAACTGCGGTGCGTCCGTTTTTTGAAATCACTTGACCCGGTGCTGTTCCATAGCGGTTTAAAAGCACTTGAGCATCTGAAAACACCATAGCTTGTCCCCGGTTCATTTCCAATAGTTCCAAACGGTTTCTTTGTCGAAACAACTCCTTAAGATGGCTATAAGTTCCACTGTCAAAAACCAATTCAGTACGAAAAAATTGTGAAATAGCACTTTTGGTTTTATCGTCCTTAGTAGGACCTATACCTCCAGTAGATATAACCAGTTCCGATGTTTGGAAGCAAAATTCCAGAGCTTGCTTTATGGTGCTGACTTCATCCGAAACCGTCAAAATTCGGTCGATGTCCACTCCCCATTTACGAAGCTCCAGAGCGATGAAACCTGAGTTTGTATCTTGAGTAGCTCCGGCCAGAACTTCGTCACCAATAATAAGTATACTTGCTTTCATTTAAAGATCTCAATCATGATTAACCCAGATCAATCGAGACGTGTCGTAACCAATCCTTTGTGCGTGTGTTAAAAACCTTTCCTTTACCTCACCAGGAATCGTCTTTTCTCTAGATAGGATCCACAAATAATCTAAATTTTTGCCAGCCACCAATGCATACTTATAGTCAACCATATCAATTACATTGTATCCTGCCCAAAAGGGTTTAAAGAAGGACACTTTTAAACGTGCCTCACTGGGATCATTAACAAACCTTGCTTCTCCAACGGATTGTTTCCATACTTTATCAATAGTGTGGAATCCGCGGTTAACAACTTTGATATGGCCATTTTCTTTTTTAGAGTATTCCGCAGTTACATTATCTAAATCACGTTCAAATTTAAAATCAAAGCGAGCAATCTCAAACCATTTTCCTAGGTATTTTTCACTTTGAAAATCACGGATAGCAGATGCCCCGTCCGGAATTCCAACCGAGCAAGAGGTTAACACGATTAGTGCTAAACACATCAGATACATGTTTAGTTTCATAATATTATAGATTTCAAATTAGTTGGTTATCGAAGTACTTTCTGCAAAAACTGTACTGTTCTATCCCAGGACGATTTAGCAGCCTGGGGATTATGTGCAATATCCAAATTATATTTTTTGGCGATTTCATCTGCCTTGGGATTACTAAAAGCGTGCTTGGCTCCCTCATACCCAATAAACTGCATATTAGCACCTGCAGAATCCATCTCCTTCTTGAATCCTTCTACTTCCGATTTCGGTACAAAGGAATCCTCATTGCCATGTAGGACCAAATATTGGACTTTATTGTTCTTTGCCCGTATTCCGGTTTGCAAATTACCATGAACGCTCACTACCCCTTTAAAGTCATCGGATAATCTTGCCATGTTGAGCGCCTGCGCACCTCCAAAACAGTATCCCACAATCGCCATCTTGTTAAAATCGGCATTTGGAGAAATAATAATTTTGTTCTTTACTGCGTCAAACATACGTCGCGCATCAATTGGAATGTTATAAAAATGAGAGGACAATTTGCTTGCTTCTGCAGGATCCTCAACCTCCTTTGCCTCCCCGTAATAATCCACTGCCACCGCGTAGTAGCCTAGCTTGGCGAAAGCGTGCACTTTTTCTTTGATGAAATCCGTCATACCCCACCATTCGGGAAGTACAATAACTACAGGTAGGGAAGTTCCTGCCTGTGCATCGTATGCCGCATAAGATCGGTGAGTTACTCCATTAATATCGTAGGATAGTTCTTCAAGGGTAATACCATCAGTAGTCTCTGTTTGCGCAACAGACTCCTGCGAGTGTTCTTTCTTTGAACAGGAGACTAGCAGACCAAGCAATACAAATAAGATAAGGGCAAAATTGTAATAACGCATTTTATGTAGTTTTTATTTCACTAATATACTGTATCGGCAATAAAAAAGCGAATTTTTAAATTCGCCTTCTAAAAGTTGTACTTCCTGTTAATGAATGTGTTTTTCTGCATGGTACGAACTTCGAACCAACGGAGAACTCTCTACATGTCTGAAGCCAAGAGACTGAGCAAAAACCCTATATTCTTCAAATTCTTCTGGTGTGACAAATTTTTTAACTGCCAAATGGTTTTTAGTGGGTTGTAGATACTGTCCAATAGTAATTACATCCACTTGTGCTCCTCGAATGTCTTCAATGGTTTGGAAAACTTCGTCCTTAGTCTCGCCAAGTCCAAGCATTAATCCAGTTTTGGTTCTCTTTTGACCTGCCGATTTAAGGTAATCAAGCACTTCTAAACTGCGCTCGTATCGTGCTTGTATACGAACCTCACGGGTCAAACGTTTTACCGTTTCCATATTATGAGAAATCACTTCCGGGGCTACAGCGACTAACCTGTCGATATGTTTATGAATTCCCTGAAAATCCGGGATTAGCGTTTCCATTGTAGTTCCAGGGGAAATCCTTCGGACCGCTTGAACAGTTTCTGCCCAAAGTATGGAACCCATATCTTTCAAATCATCCCGATCCACAGAAGTTAGCACTGCGTGCTTAATCTTCATCAGCTTTATTGATCGTGCCACTTTCTCCGGTTCGTCCCAATTAACTTCAAGAGGTTTTCCGGTTTTTACTCCACAGAATCCACAACTTCGAGTACAGACATTTCCTAAAATCATAAAGGTGGCAGTTCCCTCTCCCCAACACTCTCCCATATTAGGACAGCTGCCGCTCTGGCAAATGGTGTTAAGCTTATATTTATCCACTAAACTTCGTAACTCCCTATAATTTTTACCAGTGGGTAGTTTTACCCTTATCCATTTAGGTTTTTGAACTAAAGCAGTAGGTTCTAAAATTGGATTTTCCATAATATCTGATCTACTCAGGTTGTTTTAATAATGAAGCCAAAACTTTTTTCGCTCTCATAATTCGTACTTTGGTATTGGATACAGAAATATTCAATTGCTCTGCAATCTCCTTGATTGTTCGTTCCTCAAAGAAACGAAGCCGAATTATATCCCTATAAGACTCATCCATTCCTTCTACTATAGTCTGTATGCTATTTGCCTCTTCCTCAGAAATCATTAGCTCTTCGGGACTCATAGCAAATTGCCCGTGTAGATCGGACTGTGTGTCGTCCGCAGTGGGAAGTTCCCTTCTGCGTTTTCTCCAAAAGTCAATGATCGTGTTTTGTGCTATAGTAAGTACCCACGTTTTAAATTCGAAGGCGGGATCGTAAAGCTCTAGTTTGGATAGTACTTTAGAAAATACATTGACAGTGATTTCGTCAGCATCATTTTGGTCTTCTACTTTCTTAAGTACAAAACTAAATACATCGACCCAATACATGTTGATTAATTTGGTCTGTGCTTTTTGATCCTTCTGCCTTGCACTAAGTATCAAACTATAGAGTGATGCATCTATCATTGGACTACAAAATTACAAAATAAAAACGACCCTATACACAGGGTGTAAGGGTTAAGGCTGCAAGAGGATTCAAAACTTGTATTTATAGGTATTATGGGCTTTTTACCTCTGTCTCTGCAAAGACGGAATCTGATATTGTGGAATCAATTGTAGTGGAATCGATTACGAGTAAAGAATCCACAGCTGTGGACACAATATCGCCTGTAGTATCTCCCAATGTATCGGTAAGAACTTTGGACTGTTTAGTACATTGGGAGGTAACGGTGCCAAACAAAATAAGAGTTCCCAGAAAACGTAACGTGCGCATAGAATTTCGATTATTTAGAACCTCTATTCAAATTGCATTCCAATTAATCTACCTACAAAAAATCACTCTATATTTATTGTACCAAAGCTTACAACCAAACCCGTGAACACTGTTTTTTTTTGTATTTTTGCACCTTAAAAAATCTGTAATGAATTCATTTATTGAAGAACTAAAATGGCGTGGTCTAATTGCAGACATGATGCCTGGAACCGAGGAGCAATTGAATAAGGAAATCACAACCGCATATATTGGCTTCGATCCTACTGCAGATTCATTACATATAGGAAGTCTTATTCCTATCAAGATTCTAGCACATTTTCAGCAGCACGGACATAGGCCGATTGCACTTGTGGGAGGAGCAACAGGCATGATAGGTGACCCATCAGGCAAATCCTCTGAAAGGAACCTATTGGATGAATCTACTCTTAATCATTATGTGCAGTGTATACAGCAGCAGTTGGAGAAATTCCTTGATTTTTCCTCGGACGCTCCTAATTCTGCTGAGCTCGTAAACAATTACGACTGGATGAAAGAAATTTCATTTCTGGATTTCGCAAAAGACATCGGCAAACACATCACCGTAAATTACATGATGTCAAAAGATTCGGTTAAGAAACGCTTTTCAGGTGAAGAAGGAGTTGAAGGTATGAGTTTCACTGAATTTACTTACCAACTCTTACAAGGTTACGATTTTCTCCACCTCTACAAAGAGAAAAATGTAAAACTTCAAATGGGGGGATCTGATCAGTGGGGAAACATTACTACAGGTTCAGAACTGATACGACGGAAGGTCCAGGGGACTGCGTATGCACTTACAGTCCCTCTAATCACCAAATCCGATGGTACTAAATTTGGCAAATCGGAAGGTGGAGAAAACATATGGTTGGATCCCAAAAGGACCTCACCTTATAAATTTTACCAATTCTGGCTTAATGCAACAGACCTCGATGCAAAACGTTTTATTAAATTCTATACATTTCTTTCTAAAGATGAGACTGAACGGCTTATTAAAGAGCACGATACAGAACCTCATCTTCGTATATTGCAGAAAAGACTGGCAGAGGAGCTTACTATTTGGGTACATTCCCAAAGCGAATACGAACGCGCTGTAAAAGCTTCAGAAATCCTTTTCGGCAAATCTACCGCGGAGGATTTAGGCAGCTTGGATGAACAACTCTTCTTAGAAATATTTGATGGAGTACCTCAAAAAGAAGTTCCACTGAAAGATCTCCTCGAATTGGATATCGTGGACATTTTAAGTACCCAATCAGGATTTTTAAAATCTAAAAGTGAAGCGCAAAGAGAACTTACAGGTCAATCCATCTCAATCAATAAAACAAAAATTGACAAGGAATTTCAAATCACCCAAAAAGATTTGATTGCAGGAAAATTTATATTACTTCAAAAAGGGAAAAAGAATTACTTTATCATCAAAGCGGTCTAACGTACTTCATAGTTAAATTTACTTAAAATTTATTTTTTAATCATTTTTAACTATAAAGTGACGTATTTTTACATTTTACTACATTCATGGCTATTATTATTTTCATTATAGTACTCTGGTACTCAGGTTTATTCTTCCAAACGTTCTTTTTACACAGATATGCAGCGCACCAATCTTTCAAAATGTCTCGTTTTGGAGAGAAATTGTGCTACGTGCTCACTTGGATTACTCAAGGTTCTAACTACTTAAGCGCGTATGGTTACGGCGTAATGCATAGGATGCACCATGCATTTGCGGATACAGAAAATGATCCCCACTCTCCAAAATACGACCCGCATCCATTTGCAATGATGTGGAGAACGAAAAACATCTATCAAATGATTAACAAGGAGAAGATCCGCGTAGAAGAAAAATTCACCAAAAATGTACCTCAGTGGAAAAGTTTTGACCGCTTTGCAAGCTCATGGGTCTCCCGAATAGGATGGGCTGTAGCCTATACGGTATTCTTTATTTTCTTTGCCGACGCATGGTGGCAATGGCTGTTTTTACCGGTAGCATACATGATGGCTCCAATACATGGAATGATTATAAATTGGTTCGGACACATCTATGGTTATGTTAACTTTAAGGTGTCGGATACTTCTAAGAACCTATTCCGTTTCGATTGGTTAATGATGGGCGAAGGATACCATAACAACCACCACAAATTTGGAGGACGTCCTAATTTTGGAGGCGTACGGTGGCACGAAATAGATGTGACCTACATAATCATGCTAGGATTGGAAAAACTTGGATGGATTAAAATGAATAGAGTAATGGCGACGCCAAAGCGTGAGATTCTACCTCGAAACTAAAATCCGATGGAAAGCTTGCCACTCTTTTACTCTACAAAAAGTCCGTCAGAAATTACTTCTACAACCCCCCTTCTTATTTTACTTCATGGATACGGAAGTAATGAAGAAGATTTACTTGCATTCAGCGATTCACTGGACGAAAATTTCCTTGTGGTGAGTCTGCGAGGACCGCTAGTCCTTGACCCAGTCTCCTACGCATGGTTTGATATCAACTTTTTGGATCAGTCCCCAAGTATCAATACACAGCAGGGTATAGATTCTCTGAACGACATTTTAAATACGATAGTACAAATTAAAAACCACTACGGTCTAAATAACCAAAAAGTTCATTTATGTGGTTTTAGCCAAGGAGGAATGCTGTGCTACGCACTGGCCTTAAGAAATCCAAATCTTTTCGGGAAAGTAGCATGCTTGAGTGCATACCCGGAAGAATCACTGCTGCAATTAGGTAGCATCTCAAAAAAAGAACTAGAACATCTGCGATTTTTTATATCGCACGGCACAGAAGATGGAATAATTCCTATAGAATGGGCCAGAAAAGCAGCCGACCTACTGTATGATTTAGGATGCTACTTTTCTTTTCGGGAATACATGAGCGGCCATGCAATAAACCCAAAGAATTACAAAGACCTTATGGACTTTATAAACAGTTAGAATTTACAACGTAAACGCAAATTCTCGCTTTACTTCCTTGATCGTAAAAGAACTATGGGTACTAGCTATATGCTTTAAGGTGGTTAGCTTCGACACCATAAATTCTCGGTACTCCTCCATGCTTCCAACCACTATTTTTAAAATGTAGTCGTAATCTCCACTTACGTGGAAACACTCCATTACTTCCGGAAGCTCCACAATTTGTCTTTCAAAAGTAGTGATGTACTCCTTACTGTGTTGCAGGAGCTTAACATGGCAGAGTACTGCAAAATCCTTTTCTAATTTTTTCGGATCCAAAACTGCAACATAACTTTTAATAACACCATTTCTTTCCAAGCGCTTTACCCGCTCAAACACAGCAGTGACGGACAGATCAAGCTGCAAAGACAAATTTTTGGTGGTTTGTTTCGCATCGTTTTGCAGTAGAGTAAGTAACAATCTGTCTTTTTTATCTAATTCCATAGAAAATACTTCGGGTTAACACCTATACTAAAAGCAAATATAGAATAAAAATCTACCAAAATTAATAGTACTCCATTTTAATTCTACTAAAGGTAACATAGCTTGTTTTTAAATTTACATTTGTACATATTAGTAGAATAAATCCGACCCTATGAATAATACTACCGCTGCTGAAAGACTTGAAAAAACCTATGGAATAACAAGTGAAAAAGGGGTTAATCCTGCTATTTCCGACAGTTCTACTTATTTTTTTGACTCCGCCCAAGATATGTCAAAGACGTTCGAAGGGCAGACAGAAGGAATGTATTTGTACTCCCGTCATTCCAGCCCAAGCACCAATTATCTTGCACGAAGTCTTGCCGCAATGGAAAACATGCCCGCAGCCCTTGTGACTGCTTCCGGTATGAGCGCTATCGCCGTTACTTTAATGCAGTTACTGCAAAGCGGTGAGCATATTGTGGCGGGACGAACGATCTATGGGGGATCCTACGCACTGTTGAAGAATTTTTTACCAAGATATCAAATCGAGACTTCTTTTGTAAATATGATTAATCTCGAGCACGTTTCTCAAGCAATCAAATACAACACAAAAGTACTTTATTTTGAGTCCCTTAGTAACCCTCTACTGGAAATACCGGATTTTAATGCCATTAAATTACTAGCCCAAGAAAAAGGAATTAAAATTGTGGTGGATAATACCTTTACGCCACTTTTATGTGTGCCCAAAGAGTTAGGGGCAGACGTGGTCATTCATAGTCTTACGAAATTCATCAATGGTACAAGTGATGCGTTAGGGGGTGTTGTCTGTGGGGACACTGAATTTGTGGAAGCACTAAGGGATGTAAACTCAGGTGCCAGTATGCTGTTAGGACCTACAATGGACGCGCAAAGGGCCGCCAGCATTTTAAAAAACATGCGAACTTTATCAGTACGCATGCAGAAACACTCACAAAATGCATTATACTTAGCAACAAAATTGGAAAGCGACGGCTTCACCGTACTGTACCCTGGTTTACGCTCACATCCGCAGCACGCTCTGGCAAATACATTTTTTGACCCCAAAATAGGATATGGAGGCCTCCTAGCTCTAGACATGAAGACCCATAGCAATGCTGCCAAACTAATGGAAGGCATGCAAGAAAGAGGCCTTGGTTATTTGGCAGTTAGTCTAGGGTTTTCAAAAACTTTATTTTCAGCCTCGGGCAGCTCCACCTCTTCGGAAATACCGGAAAACGAGCAGCAAGCAATGGGACTAACGTCCGGCTTAATTCGTTTCTCCATTGGCTTGGATGAAAATATAGCAAAAACGTATGTCCAAATGAAAAGTATACTAGATGGTATTGCGGAAGCGTAGGAAAGTTCGCTACTTTTAACCTATGATTAAAAGTCTTATAATTTTGATTGTAGCCTTGGTATTGGCACCCTGTTTCAAGGCTCAAGCCACCAGAAAAGGCACCGTTCTAAAGGATTCATTATACGCTCCCCAACTTGGCTATACCAAGGGCATATGGATTTATTTACCACCTAACTACGATTTCGCCAAGCAAAGATATCCTGTTCTGTATCTCCAAGATGCCCAGAATCTATTTGACCGTAACACCTCCTACAGTGGTGAGTGGGGCATAGACGAAACGATGGACAGTCTCTATTTCAAAAAAAAACCTATGGCGATCATAGTTGGAATAGAACATGGCGGTGAGAATAGAATAAACGAACTTACACCCTTCCCGCATCCTAAATACAAGGGGGGCCAAGGCAAAGCTTATTTGGATTTTATCACAAACAGCTTAAAACCACACATTGACAAGAACTATCGGACCAAAACCAAAAAAAGACATACCTATATAGGTGGAAGCTCCCTAGGAGGCCTAATTTCTACTTTTGCTTTGGGTTATTCAAATGATTATTTTTCAAAAGCCCTAGTGTTTAGTCCTGCGTATTGGATTAATTTACAACCATTAGTCTCATTCATAAGTTCGAGCAGAAATTGCCATTATTCACGAAAGAGTCTATACATAATTCAAGGTTTAAACGAAAGCAGTACAATCGAAAAAGACACCAGAGAGGTGGTACAACACTTGCAAAACAACGGACTTAAGAGAAAGAATACAGCAATTTTATCAGATCCCAATGGGGTACATAATGAAAATTTTTGGAGAAGCGAATTTGCACGGGCTTACCTCTGGCTCTGGAGTCTTTAATCAAACCCGTTCGGATACGACTCTTTCAGAACTTCCACAGATTTCAAGACTTTGGCTTCCAATCTGCTTTGGTAGGACACCAAGCGTTGGCGTAATTGCGTATCAAATGAGGATAAGATGCGTGCCGCAAGTAAACCTGCATTAAGCGCTCCATTTAAAGCCACCGTTGCGACTGGAATCCCTGAAGGCATCTGCAGTATAGACAGGATTGAATCCCATCCATCAATAGAATTAGAAGAAAGTATTGGAACACCAATTACAGGCACGGTAGTAGAACTTGCCACCATGCCTGGAAGGTGTGCTGCCCCTCCAGCTCCCGCAATAATGACCTTGATACCTCTTTTACCCGCCGTCTGTGCGTACTCCAACATTCTATCAGGTGTTCGGTGCGCAGAAACTACGGTAAGTTCAAATTCCACTTCTAGTTCTTGTAGGATTTGCGATGCTTGCGACATAATCTTCAAATCACTTTCACTGCCCATTATGATACCAACCATTTTCGCTTTTTTTTCAAAGATAAGACAATTCCGAAATTATAAATAATCCTAAGGGATTTTGCTTGTCCTTACCGTCAAAATCAAATACCTTTGCCCTCAACTGTACTTAAATTATTCCCCCTAAAATTTCCCCCTAATTCCAATGAAGCAACCAGCTAACCTTTATTTGTATGTGGCCCTATGTATTGTAGCCGTCGTTTGGGGGACGACGTACCTCTCCATACGCATTGCTGTACACACTATTCCCCCTTGGTATGTAACAGGTATAAGACAGAGCATAGCGGCATCTCTCATTCTGGCTATCTTACTATACAGAAAAGAATTTGATTGGATTGGCTGGAAAAACCTTGCAGTACAAATCGTTCTTTCTGTACTTATGATCGTACTTGCCAATGGAATGACTACTGTAGCAGAAAAGCACATTTCCAGCAGCTTGACCTCGCTGTTGACAGCTACTTCTCCCCTTCTAGTCTTTCTAGGTAGTAGCCTTTTAGGGATGGAACGATTTACCATTAGATCCATTGTTGGCCTAGTGCTCGGATTCTCCGGAGTTGTATTAGTATTCTCTGACGGACTTAAAGACTTAACTAATCCAAGTTATATCAAAGGCATTTTAATCCTATTCGTAGGGATCATAGCGTGGGCATCAGGGACTTTATACAGCAAGACATTATCCAATTCATCAGGTTCCATTTTACTCAATTTATTTTATCAATTTGCTTTTGCTGCGGTTTTACAACTATTTATTGCCCGCATGGCATACCCGTCCGTTGACCCAAGTACCTGGAGCACCTTATCGCTTTGGAATGTAGTATATCTTGGAGTTTTCGGTTCAGTCGTTGCCTACTACGCATTTCTATATGCTATAAAGCGAGTCAAACCTTCCCAAATATCTACCTTGAGCTATCTTAACACGATAATAGCAGTATTTCTGGGGTGGGCAGTACTAGATGAAAGAATCAGTACAGGATTCATTTTCTCCACTGCACTAATTATCGCAGGGGTATTTCTAATGAATTACCGAAAAGGTATGTTTAAGAAGCAATAAGGTATTTTAACCGTGTATATAGTTCTGCAAATGTCCAATCATTTCCTTTTGCTGAAGTACCTTTTCCCGAATCACGTCAGTAATGGAAATAATACCGGCAAAAACATGGTCTTCCATGACAGGTAAATAACGAATATTATGCGTGGACATTAATGCCATACAGTGGTCTAGACTGTCGGTAGAGGAAACTGAGGGCAGATCACTGGACATCACTTCTTCTACCTTGGTCTGACTTGAATGCCGGTTTTTTAATATCACATTGCGGGAATAATCCCTCTCAGTGAAAATACCGTAGTATTTTTGTTCCGTTTTTACTACAACAGAACCCACGTTGTTGTCAGCCATTAGCCGCAGAGCTTCTAAAACGCTCGCTTGCGGCGCGATACTAATCATTGGCTTTACTTTGTGTGCTAATGCATTCGCTACGTTACTCATAATTAATTTTTTTGGGATTTGATACCAATAAAATTATTAAAAATTATGAAATTACACGCACCATCTTTTTGATTTTCAGTAGCATGTCGAGTAATTCCTCCCGCGAATCGCGTACTACATTGATATGCCCCATCTTT
Organism: Planobacterium oryzisoli; assembly: GCF_015354315.1. Classification (GTDB taxonomy): domain Bacteria; phylum Bacteroidota; class Bacteroidia; order Flavobacteriales; family Weeksellaceae; genus Planobacterium_A; species Planobacterium_A oryzisoli. Next base: position 150,578 of record NZ_JADKYY010000002.1, on the reverse strand, counting down.
CTTCCGGGTTGAGTCTGTTCCTTACCATATAGATGTACATACGTTCTAGATAGGGTAAGCACCTTATCCAGTCCTTCGTATTGGACCCGACCAGAGTACCCTGCCGCACCTACTAAATTTAACATCCCGGAGTACCCAATCGAATTCGTATCTGCAAGTGGGAACCCTTTAAGGATACGGTACATCTGCTCAAACTGGGAATTGGCATTTCCTTCCTGTGTCTGATGTCCCGAATTATGCAATCGTGGTGCCACCTCATTTACCCATACCTTACCCTGTTTGTCCAGCAATAATTCTATTGCGAACAGACCTGGAGAATCTACAGCGGATAAAAATGCATCTGATATAGTTTGGATTTGTGCATGAACATCCTTAGAAATTTCTGCGGGACAGACATTAAAATCCAGTAAGTTGAGTTCTGGATCGGCAACCATCTCGGTAATAGGAAAAACAGCAGTTTCTCCTTTTTCATTTCTTGCCACTATCACGGAGAGTTCTTTTTCTATATCTATTAAACTTTCTATAACACTGGGCACGTCCCATAGTTTATGCATTTCTTCTTTACTGCGAATAATCTGCACACCCTTTCCATCGTAACCCCCAGTACTGGTTTTTTGCACAAAAGGTGTAGGGAAATTAATCTGGGAAACAGTTTGGATTGCCTGATACGAAGCCGTAGGTATTCCGTGCTGGACATAAAATGCTTTCTGCATAATTTTGCTCTGTATCATGGAAATTGCCTTCGCATTAGGAATTACTTTAATACCTTCCTTTTCAAGGTCTGCTAGGGCCTGGGCATTTACATGTTCAATTTCTATGCTCAATACATCCACCTTGCGTCCAAATTCAAGCACTGCATTGTAATCGGCAAAACTACCTAGGGTATGACGTGCAATATTTGCGCAAGGGGCATTTGCCGAAGGATCCAGCACCTCCCAAGTATCATCGTACTTAAGTGCTTGCTGAATCAGCATTCTACCCAACTGTCCACCTCCAAGAATTCCAATTTTCATATTTTATTTTTATACTGATTATAAAATGCATTTTTCCCTAGTATCTGTAACAGAAAGTATCTTCCAAGTCGATCCTATCCTTCCTAGAATAAATACGTTTTCTCCACAGTGCGAAAGTTTATTTTTATAATAAAACTGGTACTGCGTATGGACAATTGCTAGGGCATCTTTTACCGAAATATTCTTTTGCGAAATCAACTCTTTAAAATCCCCGGGAGCAGCGCTTGTAATGCTCTGTATAAATGAATCGGTGCTTGTATTGCGCACTTGCCCAACGCTGTCCAGCGTAGAGAGCTTCCAATCTTTATGGGTAAGAGAAAGTAGTCGTGAAGAATCCGCTTCATACATCGCAGCAAAGAATGAATTCACCACCGCACGGACTTCGTTTTCCTCTTGGGCTTTAATTCCAAACGGCGCTAATAGACAAAAAAGAAAAATAAATATTTTCATATTCATGTGGATTCATAAAATTCTAAAGGTAAAGAATCAGGATCTTGAAAGAAAAAGAACTTGCGTCCCGTGTAGGGATCTTCCCGCAATGGTTCGCAGTCTACACCATGAGACAACAGATACTCTCTCGCAGTAGTGATATTATCAACCGAAAAAGCCAAATGGCGAAGTCCCATTGCCTCAGGACGACTAGGTCTGGCAGGTGGATTCGGAAATGAAAAGAGCTCTATTTGCTGTTTTCCAATTCCAAGATCCAATTTATAGGAATCCCTATCGGAGCGGTATGCTTCGTGAAGAACTTTAAAACCTAAAAGTTCTGTATAGAACTTCTTTGACCGCTGGTAATTAGAACAAATAATGGCCACGTGGTGTATTTCCTTAACAATCATAACTGCTCTTCTTTCTGAATCCATTTTTTAACAGGAGGGGAAATAAAACCATCCATTGCCTGTAAGAGAGCGTCCGCCTCCTTTTCCACGACAAAGATTTTCCTATGCTTTGGTGTAATAAACCCTTCTGTTTCCATTGTATCAAACATATTAATAAGTGCATCGAAATACCCAAAAGCATTCAAAATACCAATAGGTTTTTGATGAAGACCAAGTTGCGCCCAAGTGAGCATCTCAAAAAATTCCTCCAGGGTGCCAAAACCTCCTGGTAGCATAATGATTCCCTCCGAACGCTCATACATTAAGGCTCTACGTTCATGCATACTGTCTACAATATGAAGCTCATCCAGACTAGGATGAGCTATTTCTTTGGTCTGTAAGAATTGGGGTAAGACTCCTATGGTATATCCCCCCATTCTGTTTCGCACCCTCTGCTAGCGCACCCATTAAACCTACTTGCGCTCCACCGTAAACTAGAGCGATCCCTCGAGCTGCTAGCATCCCACCTAGATATCTGGATACCTGCACTAATTCTGGCTGCTGCCCACTATTAGAACCACAAAATACACTATATGCTTTCATCTCATTTAGAAAATCATTTTATCCTTGACAACATGCCTGTTCTGGGCAAGCTCTAGCAATCCGTTTTCTATAAATTCGATGATTGAAGCCTCCTCTGGTCCATGAGGAAACAGCAAATGAAGGTTGGCTCCTGCATCTAAAGTGAAAAAGAGGGGCAGGCCGGTTTGCTCTCTAAAATTCCATACTCTATTGATGGCTTCTAAGGTTTGGGTCTTCATTAGAATAAAAGCGGGTGCGCTCACCATCATCATTGCGTGAAGTGTTAATGCTTCATGTTCTACAAGCGCTATGAAATCCTTCATTGCCCCTTCCCTTAGAATACGTGTTAGTGGAACAAAGTTATTGCGCGCTTCTTCAAATCGTGTTTTTGCATAGGGATTCGATTTCATTAATCCATGTCCTACAGTTGAACTAACCGATTTCTCGCCTTCATGAATGAGAAGGACCCAGTCGTTAAAGCTTCGAAAGATCGGATGGACTTTGTTTATATCGTACTCTACTCCATACAAGTCCGAACTTCCCTTCACATGGGGCGTCTCGCCCCACACAACAAGTCCATCGTATAGACTACGGCAGGCACTTCCGCTTCCTAGCCGAGCAAGGAAACTTGCTTTACGCAGACACGCTTCGGCAGATATCTGCTCTCCAAAACTTTGGTCCATTGCCATCAAGCATTTAGAGAGCGCACCAAATCCTGACGCTGAACTAGCTATTCCACTGCTATGGGGAAAGGTATTATCTGTATGAATTAGATAGGATCCTTTATCAATCCACGGAAGATACAAACTCAGGGATCTGAAATAATTTTCAATTTTTTTTGAAAAGTCTGACCGCTGTTCTCCACCTAGAAATGTTTTTACTGAAAATTCCTTGCCTGCATCAAATTTTATGGTGGTATCACTACGGCATGCACTTAACGTATAACTGATACTTGGGTTTGCAGGGATCTGATTTGGATATTTGCCCCAATACTTTATTAGAGCAATATTACTAGGACATGAGGCAGCTACCTCTAGTGAGGTAATATCATAATTTGTGTTACTGTAAAAAATTTCTTCCATATTTTTTAGTGGGCGTACATTCTTTCAATTAACTCTTCGTACTTCTTAAGGACTACATTTCTCTTTACTTTCAATGTGGGCGTGATCTCGCCTGTGCTCACTTCAAATTCAAACGGCATAAGTGTGAATTTTTTCACCTTTTCAAATCCAGGAAGGGATTTCTGAATTTGCTCTAATTTTTGATGGTAAAAGTCCTTGACCGATTCACTATTTAGTATATCTTCCCACGAAGTAAAATGGATATTCATTTTTGCGATCTGTTCACGAAGTGCATCAAAATTGGGGATTATTAAGGCGCTTACAAAAGGCCTTCCTTCTGCCACGACCATCGCCTGAGTTATATACTGATCATTAGAGAGCAAGTTTTCAATAGGTTGAGGAGTTATATACTTACCATTGGAGGTTTTCATCAAATCCTTAATACGGTCGGTAATAAATAAATTACCTTGTTCATCAAATCTTCCGGCATCGCCTGTTCTGAACCAGCCGTCGGCAGTGAAAACCTCTTGAGTTTCTTGAGGCTTTTTATAGTATCCTTTCATAATACCACTGCCTTTAGCTAATATCTCATCGTTCGCACCTATTTTGATCTGCGTATCACCCAGAACCTTTCCCGCACTTCCATGCTCGTAGCCAGTAAAAGGAAATGCAGTAAGTGTGGCTGTAGTTTCGGTAAGACCATATCCCACTGTGATGTGAATTCCCATGGCGTCAAAGAACTGAGTTACCTCAGGAGACAACGAGGCACCTCCACACGGCATGAACCACAATTTACCACCCATTTTCATCTTTATCTTTCCAAACACCAGCTTATCAGCAATCGCAAATTTTAGACGAACAGGAAGAGGAACCTCTTGCGCATTGCTTCGAAGGTTTGAAACTTGTGTGCCCACTTGTAACGACCAATTAAAAATTTTACGTTTTAGTGGGGAACCTTCTTTTACCATTTCATTCACAGCCGCATAAATTTTCTGGTAAAACCGTGGCACCGCACACATCATAGTGGGACGAACTTCCTGTAAAGCACTGGCGATTAGTTTGGTGTTCTCAAGAAAATAAACTTTTGCACCGCCATACAGCGATAAAAGTGTCCAACTCCTTTCAAACACATGAGACAGAGGAAGAAATGCCATTGAAGTCTGGTCCTGGAAATTCTTAAACTTGAAAAACTCGAAATGCGCCTCAATGCATTTATGAAAATTACCGTGTGTTAACATCACGCCTTTGGGGACACCTGTAGTACCAGAGGTATAGATTAACGTAGCCAAATCCTCATCCGACCGTTCGCAGACAGTGATTTGCTCACTACTATCCTTAATAAAATCCTCTAGGAACACCGATTTTTCGGGTTTAATCCAAATCTTTTTCTTGGACGCAACAATCAGCTGCAAGGCATCTAAACGTTCACTAATGCGGTAGACTGCATCGTACTGCTGCTGGTCACCCACAAGAATTATTTTAAGCTCCGAATCCTTTATAATATATTCAGCCTGCTGCTCAGTATTGGTACTGTAGATTGGCACCGTTACTGCTCCAAGGGATAATACGGCAAGGTCAAATACGATCCATTCTGCCGAATTGTCTGAATAGATACCTACCGTATCTCCTTCGCATACCCCAACGGATTGAAGGGCTCCTGCCGTTTTTGCAACCATCACTTGGAAATCCCTCCAGTTCAGTTCACTCCATTCATTCTGCTTCTTAAATCCAATTGCTGGTTTAAGCGGAAATTTGCGCGCATTCTCAGCAATAAAATTAACTATGTTCATTTATTGTAATTTTTTTTCCATTCTAAATACTTAGTAAAATGGAATTCTATACTTTGTTCAACGGGAATGAATTTATATTTTAAATCCCGCACCACTTTCTCATTGTTTAACTTAACCTGACTGTGTACAGCATCAAAATTTCCTTTTCGAAGTAACCTAAGGGAAGGTGCCGCCCAACTAAGAAATACGGACAGCAAATGCAACGGTCCCCTACTCCATAATGGTAGAATTTTAATAGGAGGCTTAGCAATTCGGGACCGCAGTTGGTTTGCCATCCAGTGATACGATTTATTTTCTGCAACTACCACATACCGCTCTCCTTCCACTTCACTTAGCAAGAGTACCACAGCAATATTTGAAACATCTCTCACATCCACAAATCCTGCTAATCCACTTGGAGCATAAGGTAGTCGCAATAGGCCTCCAAAAAGTGCCCCACTACTTTTCATCCAATTTCCGCTTCCAATTATTACTGACGGATTAATGATAACCACAGGCAAACCCTCTGCAGAGGCTCTTTGTACTTCCATTTCTGCCAAATGCTTGGATATTGCATAGTCCGAATGTTCGTTCTTGGCAATAAAATCACTATTCTCATCGCGGTACCCTTCCTCATTTATTGAGTCCAAGGTCGCTACAGAACTCACAAACAAGAACTTCTTTAGGTTTAATCCTTCGCAGGCATAAAGCAGGTTTTGGGTAACTTCAACATTACTCTTGAAAAGATTTTTTCTCTCAGAGGGATCAAAACTAACCATTGCTGCAGAGTGACATACATGTTCGATCCCAATTAGTGCCGATTGAAGTTGCTCAATATCATAGAAATCGACCTCATACCACTCCAATAGGTGTGTATATTGAGAAGCATCTAACTCATAGCTAGTAAAACTCCGCAGCGTCTCCTCTATAGGAGAATTTTTGCGCACCAGTGCACGAACACGGTGTCCTTTCACTAGAAGATCCATTAAAATCACTCTGCCTAGAAGCCCCGTAGCACCAGTTAATAAAACCATTGATAAATATTCTCTGTTTGCAAATATACATTTTGAAATATGGCAGTCAAAAGAACCATTTTATGCAGTCACCGAATCCAATAAAAAATCTTGTACAGTTTGATGAAAATCCTTAGGATTTTCAGCATGTACCCAATGTCCCGCATTATCAATAGTTGCGATTCTGTAGTGAGGAAACTGCTGGCTTAGAAGAAATTTATCTTGAGGCAGGATGTAGTTGGAGTTTTTGCCTGCGACAAATAATACAGGACCATTGAATACGCCATACTTTATAGCATTAGATACAAATTCGGTATACTTAGAATGCAAAACATCCAAGTTAAAGCGCCAGTCTAGTTTCTTTTCAGCGTTCCAGAACAAGCTTTTTGTAAGGAATTGCACCACGCCTTCTTCCGGAATAAACTCCATTAATTTTTCCTCAACTTCTCCTCGAGACTGCACCTGCGTAAAATCAATACTTTGCAATGCTTTGAAAATGCCTTGATGGTGCGCAGGATACGCTTTTGGTGCAATATCCACCACAATCATCTTCTCCACACGAACTGGATAGGTAATAGCAAACTGCATTACAGCCTTTCCTCCTAAGGAATGCCCTAAGATATTTGCACTGGTAATTCCGTGAAAATTCATGTAATGCTCTATATCCCGAGCCAAATCTTCATGGCTCATAGAATTGGAATGGAAACTTTTGCCATGGTTTCGCAAATCAATAAGATGGACAGGAAAAAAATCGGCAAAAATTTTTCCAAAAGTGGCCCAGTTATCTAGCATTCCAAATAAACCGTGGAACACAAGAAGCGGTGTACTATTGTGCTGGGTTCCTAATATTTTTGAGTGTAAAATCTCCATTCCTTATGTTTTTAGCTCCAAGTAGCAAGTCTCTTTAAATACGCCTGTATAGTGTTCTCAAGCCCCATATATAGGGCTTCCGAAATAAGGGCATGTCCGATTGACACTTCCAACAGACCCGGAATATGCGTTGCAAAATACTTGATATTATCTAAAGACAGATCATGACCGGCATTTATACCTAGTCCACATTGTGAAGCTAATTCAGCAGTTTGCACATAGGGCGCAATAGCACTTTGAGAATCACGTGCAAAGGATTTTGCAAAACCTTCAGTATACAACTCTATGCGATCGGTTCCTGTTCTGTATGCGTATTCAACCATGTCGGGATTAGGATCTAGAAATACAGATGTTCTTATGCCTGCTTGTTTAAAAGTTGCAACAATATCTGAGAGTTTTGACTGGTGGTTCCTGCAATCCCACCCTGCGTTGGAAGTAATGGCATCATCTGCATCCGGTACTAAGGTAACCTGATCGGGCTTAACATCCAAAACCATTCTGATGAATTCTGTTGAAGGATTACCTTCAATATTGAATTCCGTATAAACCACTTCCTTAAGATCGTACACATCCTTTCTAGTAATATGCCTTTGGTCGGGGCGTGGATGTATGGTGATACCTTGTGCCCCAAACTTTTGGATTTTCTCTGCCGCTTCTACCACACTGGGACTATCTCCTCCCCGCGCATTTCGAAGAGTTGCAATCTTATTTATATTTACACTTAACCGTACCATTCTTTATTTCGTTTACTATTACTAAATTCTATTAATCTGCATTATTTCGAGCTCAAACATTTCAGCGGCTACAAGAAGATGATCAAATATATCGGCTTGTATCTGCTCATAGTCAGTCATTTGCGCTTTGTTTGCGAAGCAGTATATTTCCAAAGGCATGCCTTGAGTTGTGTTCTCCAATTGACGAACCATTAGAAGTTCCTCAGTGTCTACATCAGGATCATGCCTAAGATAATTTTCAACATATTTGCGGAAGACACCAATATTAGTAAGCTGTCGACCATTGATTAACAGATCGTTATTCTCCATGTCTGCATTGGAGAGGTTTATTTCATCCGTTTTCTCTGTTAGATAGTCTTTAATTAAATTGATACGCTTTAATCTTTCTAACAGAGTGCTGTCCAAGAATTTAAAAGACTTTATATTAAAAACGATGGAGCGCTTTATTCTACGTTTGTTTCCTTCAGCCATAACCTGAAGATTTCGGATCTCTGTAGAAAGTAAATCGTAGGTAGGAATAGTAGAGATCGTCTTATCAAAATTTTGAATTTTAGTAGTAATTATATTAATCTCCATGATGGTACCTTCCAAGTCGTACTTAGGGATACCAATCCAGTCTCCTACTTTTAGACTTTTAGAGGTCGCCACATGGATTCCTGTCATAAATCCTAGGATGGTATCTCTGAAGACAAGTACCAAGACGGCAGTAATTGCTCCTAAGCTTCCTAAGATGGTAGTACTCTTTATTCCAAAGACCACACTAACGGCGATCATAGTAAAAATAAAAATACCAATAGTTTTTAAAGTCTGGGAAATGGCATTAATGGCAACTATTCGGTAATAATCCTGCTTATAAATATTATAAAATTTTATCGCTTTTAACAGGCGGTATGCCATATTTGCCACCACGACCACAATCAAAAGATCAATGAAACGCTCCAAATACAAATAACTTTCAGGATGTCTCCAGAATATGGAATAAAGCGCCATGTTTCCAAAAAGCAAAGCAAAGAGATGTGCTGCAGAATGTGTTATTCTTGACTCATGGACAGCCTTAAGTACAGGATATTTCTTTTCATCTGAAAACAGCTTGAATACATTATTAATAAGCAATTTTAGAAGAAAGTCAATGACGTATATCATTAACACTAGAAACACAAGCTTGGCTATTGCTTGCAACACCCATAGGTCATAGATATTCTCTGCAACAAAGTAGTGGATTTTGTCACTGATAATCTGTAAAAAATTAAGAGTTTGTTTAAATTCTTTTTCCATTTTTACAAAAATAGCAAAAACGATTGGCCAATTAGGTCGGTTTCGCTACTTTTAACCAACTTTAAATATTATGGACCAGGGAATAATTTATTTATTTAGCTTGCTTTTATTGTTTATAGGACTCTTAGGTACATTTCTACCGGTTCTTCCAGGGCTGCTACTTAGCTTGTGTGGACTGCTAATTTATAAGTACGGCGCTGAGAATTCCTTACCAACGATATATATTTGGATATTTGTCATTTTAACGTTGCTCTCTGTAATTCTAAACTATTTAATTCCTGCCCGAACAAACCGCAAATACGGTGGCACACGGTGGGGGTCGATTGGATCGGTTATTGGAACGTTTGCTGGAATGTTCTTTATTCCCATCCCATTTGGTTTCTTGATAGGCATGTTTTTAGGTGTTTTTATTGGAGAACTGCTTCACGATCGCACGGACCAGAAGAAAGCACTAAATTCAGTGAAAGGAGCATTCATTGGGTTTATTTATGGAACAGGCTTTAATTTTTTGGTAGGCCTAAGTATGCTTGCAGTGGTCCTTCTAGACCTAATCAAATAGGGTTAATTTGTCCTTTGCGCCCAGCCAGTTTATTGGGTCGATACTTTTCTCTTCAAGCATTCGGTTTATTTTTGAAAAAGGTGCACTACCAAAGAAACCACGGTATGCTGAAAGGGGTGAGGGATGCGCGGAACAAACTACCGCATGCTTCATCTTATCAATCAAAGGTAATTTTTCCTGGGCATGATTTCCCCAAAGTACAAACACCATAAAGTCTTTAGTTTTAGAGAGATACGAAATAACCTCATCCGTAAATTGCTGCCACCCCAAAAACCGATGTGAATTAGGCTGAGCTTTACGTACGGTAAGCGATGTATTTAAAAGCAAGACACCCTGTTGTGCCCAATCATCCAAAGATTTTTTAGTACGAGTTACACCCAAATCTAAATGCAATTCCTTGAGAATATTTTGCAGAGATGGAGGTGTCTTACAGGAATCGGAAACAGAAAAAGCCAGTCCATCTGCCTGCCCGGGTCCATGGTACGGATCCTGACCTATGATAATTACTTTAAGTTTCTCATAATCGGTCAAATTGAAAGCTCTATAAATTTGATCGGTTCTCGGGTAACATTCGTAACTAGTATACTCCTCCTTTAGTTCCATCTCGATAGTATTCAAGATAGTTCTAATTTCAGTTTGTTCAAAAAATGCGTTCCAACCCATTACCGAAAATTTCTGTTTTATATGTAAATATACGCCATGTGGAAAAATACAGCGTTTCAGGTTTTAACTCCCAAATATATACACAAATCAAACTAACCTATTTTTAGTATTTTTGTACTGTGCACATTTCCCATGACGATATCGTAGAACTGGAGTTTCCCGAGCTTTTAGCTCAAATAGCTCCCTTAGCATATTCTCCGCAAACCGCTGAGCGTATTCTTCATCTCCGCCCTCTTGACAAAGCAGGTGCAATCGATTCTTTGACAAAAACCACAGAGTATTTGACAAGTATTGAAAGCAATAATATAATCCCTTTCCATGAATTCCCTGATCTATCTGCGGAACTACAGGTTCTTCCCATCGAGAATTATCGTTTAGATGCGGAAGGATTTATCAAAATAAAATCAGTAACACAGCAAGTGGGCAGATTGAAAAAATTCTTCCCTTTGTTTGAACCTGCATTTCCCAGCTTATTAGCCCAGATTGAACAGGTAGAATTTCATAAAGAAATAGTAACGCTCATAGACGATGTGTTTAACAGGTTTGGAGAGATAAAAAATGAAGCGTCGGTCAATTTAAGGAGTATCCGTCAGGAAATCAGTAATGCCAGCAAAGCAATTCAGCAGAATTTCTCAAGAGCTTTAAGCCAATATTCACAGGGAGATCTATTGGACGACATTAGAGAAACAATCATAGAGGACCAACGCGTTCTTGCCGTAAAGTCAGGTTTCAAAAAAAGAGTCCCGGGACGTATCCTAGGTGTTTCTAAAACAGGATCCATTACATACATCCAGCCAGAGAGCGTTTTGAAGCACTATTTTAGATTAAGAGAAAGTAAGGAAGAAGAAAAGAAAGAAACGGATCGGATTCTGAGAAACCTTACAGCGGAAATGGCTACTTACCACGGGAATCTAATTCTATACCAGTCCTATCTGCTCCAATTGGATTTAATACGTGCTAAAGCACTCTTTGCCCATAGTATAGGTGGGGTATTGCCTAAAATCAATAACCATCGAACACTACGACTAAAAAACGCATACCATCCACTATTGTACCTTAGTAACCTGCACGAAAAAAAAACCGTATTTCCCCAAAGCTTAACATTAACGGCCGAAAATCGGATTTTATGTATATCTGGACCTAATGCAGGAGGGAAGTCCATCACACTTAAAACGGTTGGATTGCTTCAGCTTATGATACAATCTGGTATCCTCGTGCCAGTCCATCCCAAATCTGAAATGTTTTTCTTTGAAAAAATCATGACCGATATTGGTGATAACCAGTCCATCGAAAACCACCTTTCTACGTACTCTTCAAGGCTAAAAAAAATGTCTGGTATCATTCGGGAAGCAGACGCCGACACGTTGCTGCTAATTGATGAGTTTGGTACTGGCTCAGATCCGGAACTTGGTGGAGCACTTGCCGAAAGCTTCTTAGAGTACTTCTACCGAAAAAATGCCTTTGCCATCATCACGACCCATTACAGTAATATCAAAATACTTATTGAGCAGCTACCGCATGCTCAGAATGCAGCTATGCTTTTTGATGAGCACTCTTTGGAACCACTGTACAAGTTGGAAGTGGGGCAAGCGGGAAGTTCGTTTACTTTTGAGGTTGCGGAAAAAAATAAAATACCCGCACCAATTATACACTCTGCACGAAAGAAGGTGGAACGTGATGTGGTAAATCTCGACAAAACCATTGTAAAGCTTCAGCAAGAAAAATTTGAAGTGGAAAAACTCAAACAGAACCTAGAGGAGACGAAACTTTCGCAAAGTGAAAAACGCAATAATCTCCAGCGGTTAAACGAACAGTTGGAACAAAAACTTTACAATTTTCAAAAGCTCTATGAAGAAGAACATCGAAAATTGCAATTTGGAAACAAGATAGAAACTTTTATCCGCGATTATACTGAGGGAAAATCCCGCAAAGATGTCGTCAAAGAATTTGTAAAGCTGCTTGAACAAGAGAAATATAAAAAGTCGGATATCGATAAGGACCGAAGCAAACAACTTCAGATTGTCAAACGTAAGATCACGCAGCAGCTTAAAAAATCCGACGTCCAAGAAAAAATCCAACAGACTAACAAACAGCTTGAAACCGCTAAAGCAAGCGAACGCAGTCTTTGGATTAAACCAGGGCAGCGGGTTCGCATTGAGGGGTCGACCAGTGTGGGGACCATTGAGAAAGTGGAAAGGAATAAGGTTGTCATTAATTATGGAACTTTTAAAACAACCATCGGAAGCGATAAAATAGAGCGCATTTAAATTTTTAAGTGCTTCATACTTGTAGGCTAATAAACAATAAAACTTTGCAGTAAAAATTTATATCTTGATTATCAACGATTTATATTGTTGCCTTACATTTTTTTACTACTTTGTATTGCATAATACTAAATTTATTACATATCTTTGTATCGTAAAGTAAGAGATATAACTTATTTCCAGTTGTAACGCACTTACACTAATATGAAAATTTAAACCACTTTTAATCCATGAACACCGAAAACACCAAAGCGCAAATGCGAAAAGGAATTCTGGAATTCTGTATTTTAAGTTTGATCAATGATAGAGAAATGTATGTTTCCGATCTCATTGAAGAACTCAAAAAAGGAAAACTAGACGTCGTAGAGGGCACCCTCTACCCTCTTCTTACTAGACTTAAAAATGGAGAATTTCTCTCTTATCGATGGGAAGAATCCACGGGAGGACCTCCAAGAAAGTATTATCAAATCACTTCTCAGGGACAACGTTTCCTATCCGAACTCGAGTTCACCTGGAATGAACTTACAGAATCGGTAAACCAAATCACTAAAAAAGCATAAAAACCATGAACAAAACACTATCAATTGGACTTGCAGGATTTTCCTTCATTATTGAGGAACATGCCTACATAAAACTGAGCGACTATTTATCAGCACTTCGAAATTCTCTTGAGGCTTCAGAAGCTGATGAGGTTATGCACGACATTGAAATTCGCATGGTGGAAATATTCAAAGATTCACTTGGAAAAAGAGAAGTAATCAATGCCGAAGACGTAGATCGCGTTGTAAACCAAATTGGAAGACCAGAAGTTATCGAAGAACAAGAAGAAGCGTACTATTCCCAAACCACTTCCAATAAAACAAAAAACACAACCTATAATGGACAGAGGCAATTATTCCGCGATCCGGAAAGGCAAAAGATTGCCGGGGTGTGTGCGGGACTTGCACACTATACGGGAATGGATATTACTTTAATGCGTGCGATATGGCTTATAATAGCAATTTTAGGGCTTTTCACTGCAGCAATTTCAACTACTGTAGTGGTACTTCTTTATATAATCCTTTGGATTGTTCTGCCCAAAGCAGAGACAGCTTCAGATTTTTTAAAGATGAAAGGTAAACCAGTAAACTTCGATAATCTAAAGGAAGAATCTACTAAAATAGTACAGTTTGCAAACGAATCCACTCAACGAGTAGGCGAAATTTACAATGAAAACAAACCCTACATCAATCGCGCAGGAAGCAGTATATGGAATGTGTTCCGTTATATCGTCGGAGCCTTCTTCGCCTTCATTGGAGGGTCTCTTCTCTTAAGTTCTTTCGCAGTATTTGGAGTGAGCGCTTTTGGCAGCGGTGATATAAACTTTTTTGACAATCTTGGGTTTTACCTCCAGGACAGCAACTTAGGTTTTTTAGTCGTTGCTTTAGGTTTTCTAACCTTATTTATACCTGCCCTGATATTCTGCTATATAGCAATTAAACTATTTTCTCCAAAAACCAAACTTAATAACACCGGATATGTAATTGGAGCTTTAGCACTTATCTGGATTGCCTTAAGTTCTGCAGCTGGATTTAGTGCACTTAAGTATAAGTCTCAGTATAGTGGAGAAAATGAAGAGACGCAAAACGTCGCAATCACTACAGAGTCTGATTCCTTACTTTTAGATATAAACAAAGTTACAATCCCTGCCAATTTCAAATCATACTGGGACGATGTGTACTCAGACGGAAAGTCTATCTTCAAGGAAGATCACATCTATGTGGAAGTGAAAAGGGAGGACATTAAGGAACCCTATATAGTACTTAAGAAAAGAGCTGACGGATACAATCATCCGCTAAACATGGATGTTCCGCTAAAAATATCAGGCAATACTATCTCTTTCCCCAACTATTTTCGGTACGATTACAAAGATCGCTTCCGGGACTATCGATTGGATTATGAACTTGTGGTTCCACGCACAATGAAAATTATTAAACTAAAAGAATGGGGTATCAATGTGGATGATGAGTCGGAAGAATCTATTAATAATTCGGGCATACAAATCGAAAAGGATAAGGTAATAATTAACGGCCAAACAATCTCTTACGATTCTAACGACAAAGACAGTATCATTATCAATGATCGTAAATATCCAAAAGCCCAAGCAGAAAAGATGCTCGACTCTTTAAATATTGATTTGGATGAAATGAAAAACTTGAACATTCAAATTAACAACGGCGAAAAAGAAATATCCATTAAAACTAAGTAATTGTGATTTGGCAGCGGGTGAGGTTTTAATTGTTCAAGTTTTCCTTGCCTGCTCCTTTTTAAAAATTAACATTAACTTCTTTTATTTAAATACAGATTGTATTATCTTCGTCAAATCAAAACACAAAATCTAAATTCACTATGGTACAGGTAGTTATTGAGATCGTTATCAAAATAATGGATTTCGTTAGTAGTTTATTTTAAGAGCGTCAATATTTCAATATATTTGTGAAGTATAACCATTCTTATGGTTATACTTTTTTGTTTTAAAATCTCTATATGAAGAAAATTATTGGGGCTCTGCTTCTTAAAATAGTGGGATGGAAAGTGGTTTTGCACGGAGATGCAGATAATCTTAACCGGTGTATCTTGGTGGTAGCTCCTCATACCCACAATTCTGAATACATATTGGGTAATTTAGCCTATTGGAAGTTAGGTAAACCACTGAAGGTAATAATTAAAGACCAGCATACAAAAGCTTGGTATGGATCAGTTGTGAAGGCTTTAGGAGGAATTGGTATCGATCGATCGCAAAAAAACGATTTAGTGAATTTTGTGACTAAGCAATTTGAAAAGGATAGCTTCAGTCTAGTGATTACTCCAGAAGGCACAAGGAGTTGGGTTCCAAAATGGCGCAAGGGCTTCTACCACATGGCATTAAGTGCTAAAGTGCCCATCGTTCTTGCTGCTGGTGATTTCAAGACCAAGACGATTTATTTAGGTTACAAGATCTCGTACGAAAGGCTTACGCAAATAACCTATGAAGAGCTTCTAAAAGAGATTAGTGATTACTTTGTTGCACATGAAATCACTCCCAAAATCGCTGCAAATTGGAATCCTCATATTATTTAGCATGGAAGAAAATAAGAAGAAAGAAACTTTAGAGTACTTAAATAATTGGAGCAATAATTCATTGGGTAAAACCCTTGGAATAGTATTTACTGAAGTAGACGATGAGTCACTCACCGCCACAATGCCTGTGGGACCTGAGGTTCATCAGCCTTTTGGCATACTACATGGTGGGGCAAGTGTAGCACTGGCCGAAACGCTCGGGTCTTGTTTATCAGTCTTGCATGTTGATACCACTAAATATGTGCCAGTAGGCACCAATATTAATTCCAATCATCTACGCTCCAAACGTTCAGGGATCGTTACAGGTCGAGCCACTTTTATACGCAAAGGAAATACATTGCACGTCTCTCAAATAGAGATTACAGATGAACGAGGGCACTTGATAAATCACACTACAATGACCAATAATATTATTCCCCACAGCAAAATTAAATAATGCTTTATTTTAAACTGCCTAACCTTTCAACGCTTTATACTGTGGGACACACGCAATCCAGTTCGCCAGTACAGTTTGTTTCTTTTGACCAGAAGAAGATAGCGGCATTTAAGGGGTTTATCATTGAAGCAGATTCTGTCGATACCTGTAAGCAACTCAATGAGGCAGTCCTACCACATTTTCCTAAAGATGTACAAGACATAGTCAAATCGGACTATTTTGCTCTCGTGGAACGAACCAAAAATATACTTATAGATAGGGGGTTAAAGAAATTGGTGCTATCAAGAAGAAAACCGCAAAACATTAGTACCATTAAGTTGGGTGATGTTTTCTTTAATTTACAGCGGGCCTATCCTGAAGCATTCGTATACATTTTCACTTATGAAAACACTTATTGGTTAGGTGCATTTTCAGAAATTCTGGGAAAATACAACAAGAAAGATTCCACCTTTCACACCATGAGTCTGGCAGGAACGCTACCTCTAGACCAAGAGTGGAGCGGAAAAGAATATCAGGAGCAGGGTGCGGTCACCGAATACATTCAAAATATATTGCGAGATTATGCAATTGAAGTAAATCAGTCTCCTACCTACTCACATCGATCAGGTGCAATAAAACATCTAAGAACCGATTTTAAAATCAAATTGGAAGAGAACCAACTTGATGCTATAATTCAGGAATTACATCCAACACCTGCAGTTTGTGGGCACCCTAAAGCCCTCTGTCAAGACCTCATCCACTCTCTGGAAAATTCAGATCGGGAATTTTATGCCGGGTATTCCCGGGTGGAAACGCAGGACGAGATCTACTTTTTTGTCACACTACGTTGTGCAAAAATTTATCAAGATGGCGCCGTTCTGTATGTGGGGGGTGGAATTACTCCGCTAAGTGACCCACTACAAGAATGGGAAGAAACAGAGCAAAAAGCACAGGCCCTACTTTCGCATTTAGTCAGGATTTGATTTATCCTCTCTTTGATGAAATTTTAGACCACGTACTTAGTACATAAACTAACATTACACCTATAATTCCCGCAACAATAGAGAACACGAATTTAGTGTTGTACTGATGTAATATCCCAATTTCCCAATCCAGCGCGTAGACATTGATTCCGATAAAAATTACGAATACAACTAAAAAGATTTGATATACTTTAGCCATGAGATTTTTTTAAAAGTGAATATAAGTTTGCACAAGTTCCGCAAAATTTGCCGTAAATAACTTGATAGAGATTGCCAGTAGTATTATACCAAACACCTTCTCCACAACTTTCAACGTACCTTCCCCAATTTTGCGTTCTATCCAATTTGCGCTTTTAAGCACTATATATACAAAAATAGTATTAAGAATTATTCCAAAAATTATATTTATATCGTGGTACTGCGCTTTTAGAGAGAGGGTCGTTGTAAGTGTCCCTGCTCCTGCGATTAGTGGAAATGCAATCGGTACAATTGATGCAGCTTTCGCCTCAGTGTGTCTTTGAATCTGAATTCCAAGTATCATTTCCAGCGCAATTATAAAAATCACGAATGCCCCGGCAATAGCAAATGAATTTACATCTACACCTATGAAGTTTAAGATGGTTTTCCCAACAAATAAAAAGACAATCATTAGAATTCCAGCCACTATTGAGGCCTTCTCTGATTCAATATGACCAAATTTTTGTTTTAGGCTTACAATTATTGGAATTGATCCGATAATGTCAATAACTGCAAAAAGCACCATAAAACAGGTAACAATTTCCTTAATTGAAAAATGCTCGAATGCTTCCATAAATTTTACTTAATGAGGCTGTAAAATTATGAATAAAATTGAAGAAATCTACAGAATTTTGTTGAGCAAATCTTTTAATTGATAATAAAGCTCTAGCAAGTGCTCAGAAGAATGCTCTGGAGCGTATTTCTCTATCTCCATTTGCTGTTTGATACTTCTAAAGTCCTCCATAATTTGTGGACCTTTAGCTACCTTTAAATACTCCTTTAAATCCTCGAACCCCCCTGCAATACTGGCCGTATTAAGGGCAGTCACTAGATTTGCGAAGGTGTCGAAGTAAGAAGTAGAATGGTTGGCCACCGCATGATTGCGCATTTGAGCTAAATAGTCCTTCACTAGTTGTTGTAAGGAAGGGTCCATTTCATAAAGTCCCTTAGTAGTAGATAATATCTTCTCTTTAAACCTTGAATCTAAAGAAGAATGGCGCTTGTAGGTCGTAAAAAGATACAATAGCAAAATTAGGAACCCACCAATTAAAAGATAATTTAGAAAAAGTGCATTCCAATTGATTTCACTTTCCTCTTTTACCTGGAATTTCGCCGTTTCAATAACTGGAGTATTGACCGTCTCTAGAACATTGTTAGTGTACTCGTTAACCTTTTCCATAGCACTTTTGTTGCTAGAAACCTGTTCAGGTGATAACGCTGTTAATAACACTTTCGGAGTTTCAACGACCGTAAATTCTGCACTTTTAGGATTAAAGTAACTAAATGGTTCCATAAGGACTTGAAATTGCCCTTGTACTTTTGGGACAATCAGATACCGTGCAATATACTCCCCTTTTAATCCGTTAGAACCTTTGGATGGAATAAACTGTGTTTTAGGTGGATAAATACTGTAGGCATCACTGGCAATAATTTTCGGAAAATCTATATTTGCAAAATCCCCTTCTCCTTTTAACGATAATATTATCTCGGTCGGCTTGGACTGCTCCACGATACCGTCCACAGCAGCACTTTTGAGAGCCAAAATAAAATTCCCTACTGCGTTATTAAATCCTTTAGGAGTATTGGCAGGCAGCTCCTTAACCTTAAGGACGGGAGTTTTGGCTTTAATTGTTTCGGTTTTGCGGTCTGAATCGGTATATTGGACGCCTGGAGCAGGAATCTGTATTTTGCCAGAGGTTTTAGGGTGTATAATTAACACCGCCAAGACCTGACTGGCAGTTTCCCGTTCTTGTACTATATCTGCTTTCCGTAGTGATACAGGCCGTACCTGTACCTGTCCAGAAGATTCAACATGGACGGCTCCTACCTTACGAAGATTATTAAAATCTTTACTGTAAGCTCTTACGATTGCTAAGGTAGGTTGAAACAGGTATAAATCCTGCTGATCCACTTTCAGATCAAAGTATACCTTATCATCATCAACAACATCAACCTCCCGTCTGGTATCCCCTTCCTTGACTAGAACATCAATGGGGTCGGTCATGTAAATCTTGCCGTTTACTGTCACCAAGAATGATCCAATGCGAAGCTTTCCTGTCGTTTTAGGCTCTAGTAGAAATTCGTAGACAAGTTGATTGATGGCTGTATTAGTTGCAGGGTCTCCATATGTTTGGCGTACGGAACCTTGCCCAACAATTGTGAATTTGGATAGATCCGGGGTCCTTAATGGAGTTTCTTGGATAAGATCACTACCGTTCACCTCTTGGATGACATATAGTACGAAACGTTCTTTTACCTGCAGGACTTTCTTATCTGTATCCGCTAAGATAGTAACCTGAGCGCTAGTCCATACCGATGTAAGTAATGCTAAAAAGTAAAAAAATCGTGAAATCATTACCAATCTTTCTCATTGCTTTGTGGCATTGAGTACGTATCTTGGTTTAAAATTTTTCGTGCGGTTCTTTGTTCGCGACCCTCAATTCGATTTAAAAGAGCCTCCTGCTCTTCTTTAGGCATTCCACCCGGATTTGGGTTATTGGAAGGATTGGAAGAATTTCTCTCGCCCGAATTTTGAGAATCAGACGATCCATTGTTCATCTTTCCATCCTCGCTCTTTTCATTTTGTTTGGATGGATCAGAACCACCCTGCCCACCTCCACCTTGTTTGCCTTCAGAATCTTGTTGTTCTTTATCTTTTAGCATAGCAATTTCATAGTTGCGCCGTGCTTCCTCGTCGTATGGTGTGATTTTTAAAACTTGCTTGTAGAGTTGCGCCGCACTTTGAAAGTCTTCCAGTGCCATTAGTGCATTGCCATGGTTGTAGAGTGCATTAGCTCTTTGCGTTTCGTCTTGCGCTACGGACAAAGCTTTTTCATATTCAGCAGCTGCTTCGTTGTACAGTGCGCGTTTATAAAGGGAATTGCCGAGGTTAAAATGTCCCGCATACTGAGACGGATCTTTTGTGACTGCAGATAAGAAACGCTCCGAAGCCTGCCCAAAATCCCCTTTTTTAAAGGCTTTGTTCCCTTCATATACCGAAACAGCATAGTCATCCTGAGCCGCTACGCCTAGAGAAAAGAATAATGTAAAAAAGGTTAACAGTCTATAAATCATGTTTGCACAAAATTATTTCTAAATTTGCTAATAAAGTCCCCTCATTCAGTTAAAGTTTGGTTAAATAGTGCCCAATGTTAATAATTCAGCGGGTTTTTTGGAAAAGCCACAAAAATTACAAGTAAAATTAGTATTGCTCCACCTATGAAGAACTGATAGTATCTTATTGAATTTTGATTTTCCACCCATAAGCTTGCGCCGCCCTTTGAATTTTGAATTTCTTGAACGAGCAATTCTGCTGCATATTCAAGATTGTTACCATCTATGTAGTTACCACCAGTACCTGAGGCAATACTTTGAAGCGCCTGCGTTTCTCTGGAAGAGAGCACTGTGCTACCGGAACGATCCACTTTGTATCCCATCAACTGACCAAAAAGAAACTCAGGCACTGGGGCTCCTTCATCACTACCTATACCCACACTGGTGATTTTAATTCCTTCTTTCTTTGCCAAGGCTAACGCTTCATTAGCATTACCTTCGTTATCCTCTCCATCACTAAGAAGTACAATATGACGTGCCCCTTTGGGTACACTCTTAAATTTTTTGACGCTTTCTTCAACTGCTTTTAAAAAATCCGTGCCCTGTCTTTTAATCACTTCACTCTCGATAGCCTGAACGTATGATTCTGCGGCAACGTAATCGCTAGTTAAGGGCATAACCGAACGAGCTTCACCAGCAAATACAACCAGTCCCACTCTATGCGCGGCCATAGCATCTAAAGTTTGACTTACAATATTTCGTGCTTGCGCCAAACGTGAAGACGATACATCTTGTGCATTCATTGAATTACTAATATCAAGAACAAACATTACGCTTTGCACGCTCTGCCTATTTTTTTCAAGCTCTTTTCCTCCAACTATATTGCTTAGTGCAACGATAATCAATAAAAAAACAGTTAGAAATAGGTACGGCACTAACTGTGCACCGTGATTTGTTTCAGGGAAAAAACGGTTAAAAAAGCGAGAGGATGAAAATTGAGATTGTACATTGCGTCGCCATTTCAAATAAGACCAAATAAGTACTGCAAGTACTGGTAAAAGAACAAGTAGAAAAAGATACTCCGGATTTGCCATTCGCCAATCTGCCATACTACGTTATAAATTTATATATCCACCACCTAAAAAATGCGTCTAGTACCAAAAGTGCTAATGCAGCCCACAGCAGAAAAATGTAGAACTCCTTGTAGTTATACATCTTACTTGAATTTATCTGGGATTTTTCCAGCTGATTTATTTCCTGATACACCTGCTGCAATGTACTATTAGAAGTTGCTCGGAAATACTTCCCTCCCGTGGTGCGCGCGATATCCAGCAGTGCGGGCTCATCAATTTGAACCTCAGTCTCTGTAAAGACAAGATCTCCGAAAAGATCGACGTTTGTAGGCATGAGTGCCAATCCGTTGGTTCCAATTCCTATGGTGTATACTTTAATTCCCATTGAGGCTGCTAGCTCCGCTGCAGTCTGTGCAGGCATTGCATTTTCTATCGTGTTCACTCCGTCAGTCATCAGCACAATTACTTTGCTTTTAGAAGTACTGGTTCGTAGATGACTGACGGCAACTCCTAAACCCTCTCCTATGGCAGTACCAGGAGATAGTTCTAAAGGATTAATGGACTGAATTTCCTCTATTAACACCTGATGATCAGTAGTAACAGGCACTTTAGTCAATGCTTCACCCGAATAGGTTACCAAACCTATTCGATCTCCAGTTCTTTGCTTTACAAAATCAACCGCAATACGCTGTAAAGCACTCAGCCTGTCCGGTTCCAAATCTCTTGAAAGCATACTAAGCGAAACGTCAACGGCTAAAAGTATGTCTATACCTTTTTCCGGGTCTTCATTCTGTGAAACAGTAAATGTACGAGGCCTTGCCATGGCAAGTATCAGAAATGCCAGGACCATGTACTTAGTGAAATGTAGAAATCGCTTGATCCAAATAGCACTAGTACTCTCGGTCATACCTTGGGTTGCGGGTACTACGATACTTTTTTCTACGTTGCTCCTTCGAAGAAGAAACAGTGGTATAAATACCAGGAACAACAGTAGCCAGTAGGGATTGTGGAACTCAAAATTAAAATCAAACATCTTTCCTTAACTTTTCAAATTCCAAATCTTTAATGGAGTGTTTTACGAAAGTCTTGACCGCGCTAAAATCACTTTCCATTTGCAATACAGTAGGAAATGCTTTGGCA
Source organism: Planobacterium oryzisoli (assembly GCF_015354315.1). Classification (GTDB taxonomy): domain Bacteria; phylum Bacteroidota; class Bacteroidia; order Flavobacteriales; family Weeksellaceae; genus Planobacterium_A; species Planobacterium_A oryzisoli. The sequence goes on along the minus strand of NZ_JADKYY010000002.1, from coordinate 127,956 downwards.
AATTTTACAAGATCACCGCGATGAAGAATCTCATGCACTACTTTTTCATTTTCCAATGAAATAGTCTGATTATCCCTAAGCTGATTTATTAGATCTTCTGTTAATAGCACATCGGCAGCTACATGGTACTGCAGCTTAATAAACTCTCTGGTAATGTCGCCTAGTTCTATGTAAAAAGCACGATAATTCAATTTTTCAATCAGACCCTTCTTTCTAAGCTTCTCAAGCTTCCTTAAGGTAATGTTAGATGGTGAGGCTGTTTCTTTTATTTTCCGTCTAAAAAACTTTCTAAGAACAAAATACAGTATTAGCAAAATAATAACTGCCAAAGCCATTAAAACATACCATTTATACATAGACCAGTAATTGGCAAGATCTAACGCTACTTCCTGGTTGGGCTTAATATCGTGGATCTTGTCCCCCTTTTGTGCTGTATTAATCACCGAAATACGGTAAGGCACAGTCCTAGATGTTTCACTACCAATTCCAACGTCAAAAGCAGGTATTTCAAAATCTCCTTCTTGAAAAACGGCAAATTCTATAACTCGCTCGAAGGTTTCACCGTCGGTCGTTGTACTGTCACTAATCTCTTCAAAATGGTAGGGTAAGAGCTCATTCTTTCCGGGAAGTGCCACGGGTTTTCCTTGTAAATTTTCTATGCGAATTTTATATACAGCGGGCTCCCCCAGAGCCACAGTTTTCTTCTCCATTACCGAATAGAGAGTCTGTGCCTGCAGGATAAATCCTAAAAGCAGTAAAAGGGCGGTAAAAGTACGGCGCCTGCTAATAATCATAATTGCTTAGTTTAAAATCTCGAGAAATAATTATATAGTTCCTTTGAATAATCTTGGGAGGTGGCCAAATTTAAAAAACCAGCTGAGGCGCTTTCAAATTGCTCTCTTTTTTCTTTCACCAACATGCGCTGGCGTTCTGCAAATTCATATCTCCAACGTTTACTGGACGTATTTACCCATATCGTCTTTCCCGTTTCACTGTCTTTTAATTGGGCAAACCCCATGGAAGGTATTTGCTGGTCTTTTTCGTCGTAGATCCTTAATGCAAGTAATGCATGCTTTTTAGCGACCACAGGCAATAATTTTTTACTTACGGGGTCTTGGAAATCCGAAAGGACAAAAACAAAACTCTTTTTTTTGAACACGTTCATCAAATACTGAAATGTAGTGTCTAAACTACTTTCTGCTGGCAAATAGTCCGCTTGCAGAATAGTAGCAATCAAAGAAAGCATATGCTTTCGACCTTTCCTAGCTGGAACAACTTTAACAATTCGGTCGGCGTATAGAATTAGACCCACCTTATCATTATTACCTACAGCAGAAAATCCAATACTGGCACATATCTGGGCCATATATTCCCGCTTAAGCTCACTGCCAGTACCGTAGTCCATGGAAGCAGATATATCTAAGACAAGTAGTACAGTGAGCTCACGCTCTTCTTCCATAATTTTAACGAAAGGCTCTTGAAAACGCGCAGTTTTGTTCCAATCCATCCTGCGAACATCGTCCCCATGTTGCAAAGGTCGAACTTCAGAAAAGGTCATACCTTGACCTTTAAGAGCACTGTGGTATTGCCCCATTAGCGCCGACTCCGTTTGACGCCGTGTGCGTATTTCGATTTGCTTTACTTTGCGAACAATGTCTTTTATCTGCACAGTGCTATAGTTTATCTAAGGTGCTTGAATTTTTGAAAGAACCCGATCTATAACCTCTTCAGCAGAAACTTCTTCAGCTTCGGCTTCAAAACTTAATCCAATCCGGTGTCGTAGTACATCCTTTGCCACGGATTTGACATCCTCTGGAATTACAAAACCTCTACCGTTTAAAAAGGCAGTTGCTCTTGCTGCTATAGCAAGATTTATTGATGCTCTAGGAGAGGCTCCAAAAGAGATGAAATTTTCTAATTCCGACAAATTATATACGGACGGAGTGCGGGTTGCAAACACCATATCAAGAATATACTTTTCAATTTTTTCATCTAAATACACCTTCTTTACCAACTCCCGGGAATGACGAATTGCATCAAGTGAAACAACTTTACGTACCATTCTTTGTGTCCCTTGAGATACCATGCGCATCACTTCCCTCTCCTCTTGAAAACTAGGGTAATCAATTTTACACTTTAGCATAAATCGGTCACTTTGCGCTTCGGGCAGTTGGTATGTACCTTCCTGATCAATTGGGTTTTGTGTGGCCAAAACTAAGAAAGGATCGGGTAATTGCATGGTTTCTTCGCCAATTGTCACCTGTCTTTCCTGCATGGCTTCCAGCAGGGCAGACTGCACCTTGGAAGGGGCCCTGTTAATTTCATCAGCCAAAACAAAATTTGCAAAAACCGGACCCCTTTTCACCGAAAATTCGTGGGAATGCATATTGTAAATCTGTGTCCCAATTACATCAGCAGGCAAAAGGTCTGGAGTAAACTGTATTCGAGAAAATGCACCATCCAGCGCCTCCGCCAGGGATTTTATGGCTAGTGTCTTGGCAAGACCCGGAACGCCCTCCAAGAGCACATGCCCATTTCCAAGCAAACCGATTAGTAACCGATCAATCATGTATTTCTGGCCAATAATTGCCCCAGAGAGTTCTTCGCGAAGTGAATCAAAAAGCAACTTTTGTTCTTGAATCTGACTGTTTAGCTGAACTATATCTTCTGAATGTTGTAAATCTGACATACTTTTATTCTTGAATGGTAAATTTGCGATAAATCCACGCACTAGTCAACACAAAGGGTGCCAACGGTTAGTTAAAAAAATGTTAAAGAAAGTACTTGGTTCTCCTCTCATAAACTCGACATAAAACTACTGTTTAAGCTATTTTGCACGCTCCTTTGCGTCTTAATCAGCACTTTTCCAAGTCAATTAAATAAAGTACTTTTGATTCTTTAAATTACTAATGGATGAATTACCATTTTCAAGCTTTTCAACAAGTTCGTAAAAACCTGTATAACCTGCTTGTAACAACCGACCCGAAAGAGTTAACCCTTATTCCTGACGGCTTTAATAATAACGTTTACTGGAATATCGCTCATACAGTGGCTACCCAGCAATTGCTACATTACTACTTAAGCGGAAATCCTTTCCGTATAGATCAGTATTGGATTGAAACCTACAAGAAAGGAACGCTTCCAAATTTAAATGTATCGGCCACTGAAATAGAAGATTTAGGTTTCTTACTGTTGGAAACCTCCAAAATTCTTATCAAGGACTACGATGCTGACTTTTTTCCAGAGTATACTCCTTATACCACCAGCTTTGGAATGGAACTTCGAAGTATTCAAGACGCCATTATATTTAATAATATGCATGAAAGTCTACATATGGGATACGTTTTGGCGCAAAAGCGTGCCATCCTTGGTGAAAAATATTAAACAATGAAAGAAGAAAAGCAATCACCAGATTATGCATTTGGTATTCGTCCTGTAATGGAAGCCCTACAAGCCGGAAAGACCATTGATAAAATTTTTTTGCAAAGTGGACTGCAAGGACCTCTTTATATAGAACTAAAAACCTTGTTAAGCAAGTATAAGCTTCGTGCGAATTATGTGCCTGTTGAGAAGCTTAACCGTATTACACGTAAAAATCACCAAGGCGTGATTGCGTTTATTTCTGATGTCCCGTTCTATAAGATAGAAGACATTGTCCCGATACTCTTTGAACAAGGAAAGACGCCTTTTCTCCTGATGCTGGACCGACTAACCGATGTAAGGAACTTTGGTGCCATTTGCCGTACTGCTGAATGCGTAGGGATTGATGCTGTCATAGTCCCTGAGAAAGGAGCAGCGCCAATCAATTCTGATGCGATCAAAACCTCCGCAGGTGCTATTTACAATATAAAGATTTGCAAGCAACCGAATCTGGCGCACACAGTGGATTTTCTGCAGCAAAGTGGCATCAAGGTTCTTGCTGCGACGGAAAAGGCGCAAGGATATATCTACGAAAGTGATTTCACGGAACCGTGCTGTATAGTTATGGGTAACGAAGAAACCGGACTTTCAAAAGAGGTATTGCATCATGCAGATGAGAAAATCAAGCTTCCTATTCAAGGAAACATTCAATCTTTAAATGTTTCCGTAGCTGCAGGAGCAATTATGTATGAGGCGCTACGTCAGCGTCTGAATAAAAAATAAAATGTAAATGAAAAAATATCTTACCACTGCCTTTGCAGTAATCGCTCTCTTTTCCTGTAATAAAAAGGAAACAACAACCGTTAGTGAAGCCCAATCCGATTCGCTACAAACATCCGTTGGCACCGCACCAGATAGCACAACCCCCAATACAATAAAACTTGCTATTGAAGACTCCGCAGGAATATATACCCAGCGCCTTTTTCTACAAAAGGGTCAAACCTATCCATTGGTCACCTACCAAAGAAATGTTCAAAGTATGACCGGACCGGATGGAAAAAAAGCTACCGCAACAAGTAATTCTACTGACGAGATGTCCTTTTTGGTCAATTCTGTGGAAAATGGTGTGTATGCCATTACTATTAACCTACTAGGGAAAAGCAGCTCGCAAACGGCTAACGGTAAAACAGTTCGTATTGACACCAGAACTTCTGCACCAAAAGAGCCGGAGCTGAAAATGATGTACGAAATCAATAAAGCTCTTGCTGGCAAAAAATTGCAGATGCAAATGGACCAAACAGGAAAAGTCTTATCCATTAAAGGATTTGAACCCATATACAACGAAATAAATAAATTAGCCACGACTCATATTAAGGATGCAGAGCAGAGGAAAGGATTTATTCAGAGTTTTCAGGCAAATTTCAACGAAAAAACCATTAATGAGCAATTCTCCAAAAATCTGATTGTACTCCCTAAAACCGGGGCTAAAATTGGACAGAAATGGTCTGAAACCGAAAATGCCTCTCAGGATGGCTCCTCTAAATTCACAACCCATTATACGTTGGATGAAGTAAAGGATGGCAAGGTAAAAATAACAGTTCGTGGGGGGATTCCACGTAAATCGGATAAAAGAACACAAGAAGGCATCACTCAAACTATCACATCAGAGCTTTCCCAGACGGGTAGTATTTTCTTGGACCAGGAAAGCGGATGGATCAAGAATCAAAATATCACAGTAAAAACAGATCAAACAGAGACTCTTTCGGACGGCAAACAGTCACAATCGCTTAAAAGTTCCAATACTGCGACAATCATAGTAAATCCTGAAAAATAATTACATGAAATTCATCCTTCTTACAATACTCTCGACGATTATAATTTTTTTTGTTTGGAATATTTTAAAGAGAATGTTCTTTAAGTCATTCTATCAGTGGCCAAAATCAGAGTCGCTGAAGAAAGATAAAAAAAGCACCCTGGACCAAAAGATTCAATGGGATGCACAAACTGTGGAATACGAAGAAATTAAAGAAAATGAAAATAAAGGCAAATAATAAGTGGATTATCTCAGCAGGTATTCTGCTGTTCTTTATTGGACTTAGCTATCTTTATTTTACCCCACTTTTTTCGGGTAAGGAACTCGTGCAACCCGATATTGTGCATTATCGGGGCGGCGCTAAAGAGCTTCTTGACTTTAGGGCAGAAAACCAAACCGAGACCTATTGGTCCAACTCCATGTTCTCTGGCATGCCCACGTACCAAATTGGCGCACAGTTTCCGGGAGACTTAATTAAACAGGTTGATTATGTACTGAATTTCTTGCCTCGCCCCGCAAACTATCTCTTTCTGCTACTTGCTGGATTTTATTTGCTGGGTATGGTTACCCTTCGAAACTGGAAACTTTCATTACTTGGGGCTACATTTTTCGCTTTTTCCACCTATTTTTTCATCATAATAGCAGCCGGGCATAACAGTAAGGTCCATACAATTGCCTATTTCGCGCCACTCCTGGCAGGTGTTATACTTATTTTCGTCAGGCAGAAATACTGGTGGGGGTTTCTTACACTCACCCTCTCCACTGCTTTACAGTTGAGTTCCAACCACCCCCAGATGACCTACTACCTTTTTCTGGCAGTAGGGATTTTCGTTCTCACTGAGCTCTACCGCACATTCAAAACCAAGGGACCTTGGAGGCATATCCTTATTTCATTAGCTCTACTGCTTGGAGCCATTGGATTTGGCTTGGGAATGAATGCCCAACGTATACTTACAAATGCCCAATATGTACAGGAAACGACACGTGGGAAACATGTCCTTGAAAATTCCTCGGAGAAAGCTAAATCAGGATTAAGCCGCGAAAGCATCACGATGTGGAGCTACGGCAAACTCGAAACTCTTAATATTTTCATACCCCGCTTAATGGGCGGAGGAAGTTCAGAACCAGAAGGTGAGGTAATGATGTCTGAAATACAGGACTTGGTACAGTCCAATGTATCATCACAAGAGGAAATGGATCAAATTTCCAGAGGGTTCGGATCTCTCACATATTGGGGCGACCAACCCGGGACCTCAGGACCTGCCTACCAAGGTGCTGTGGTAGTATTTCTAGCCATTTTAGGATTTTTTGCAGCAACCTTCCGTCACCGTATTTGGATATTAACAGCCACAATTCTTACTATTTTATTGGCTTGGGGCCATAACTTTTCCGTACTGACCGACTTTTTTATCGATTATTTACCCTTCTACAATAAATTTAGAGCACCTTCATCTATTTTAGTGGTAGTGGAACTGCTATTCCCTCTTATCGCCATCTTGGGTCTTTACAGACTTCTGTTTCTAAAAGATATGGTCGTAGCGGAAAAGAAAAAGCGCCTCTTATTTGCCACTTCCTTTGCGGTGTCTCTGGTACTAATACTACTATTGGGTGGTAAATCATTGCTTGGGTTTGCCACTGAGACAGAAAAACAATATTTACCAGATTACTTGCTGGATTACTTAACTACCGAAAGAAGTCAAATGTTTCAGGCAGATGCTATAAAGACTCTTTTGATGGTACTAGTTACTGCTGCTATTCTGTATTTTAATTTAAAAAGAAAGGTACCTTTAAATATTGCATTGATTTTAATAGGTGCCATTTCTCTACTAGATTTGTGGAGCGTCAATAAACGCTACTTAAATGAAAGCAATTTTTCTGATAGCGCTTTTTCTCAAAATCCATTTCTTACCGAAAGCTCACCTTATCTCACCGAAAAATCACAGGAAAACCCTTACATACAGGGCCTAATCAGTCAAATACCGGTAAATAAGGCTTTGGAAGAAATAAATGAAAAGGACTCCTCCCAATATAGAGTATACAATCAAACACTAGGTACTTTCAGCGAAACCAACACATCGTATTTTCACTCTTCAGTGGGAGGGTATTCCGCTGCAAAACTAAGGCGCTACGACGATGTAATTAACCGCTATTTTAACACCATGGATACGGTGGCAGTACCCAAAATACTCAATATACTTAATGCAAAGTATTTTGTCTTCGGAAGCGCTACTGAACCACAACTAATGCAAAATGCTGGAGCCAATGGCAATGCCTGGTTTGTATCTAAGGTGCATACAGTGCGTTCTGCAGAGCAAGAACTAGAGTCACTCGGTACGATTGATTCAAAAACAGAAGCAGCGGTACATCAGGATCAGATGGCTTATCTTCAGGGCAAAACATTGACCTTAGACTCGACCGCTACTTTAAATCTGGAAACGTATTTGCCCAATCACATTGTGTTCTCTGCACGCACTAAAACCCCGCAACTTGCAGTATTTTCTGAAATCTACTATCCGCACGGATGGCAATTTACTTTGAATGGAAGGAAAGTGCCCCATTTACGAGTTAATTATATGTTGAGAGGCCTGTATATTCCTGCAGGAACCCACCGGGTCGAGATGGTATTTGAACCTACCGTGTTAGAGACTGGCAAATGGATTTCTATGCTTACATTCTTCGGATTTTTATTGGTTATGATCGCAGCTTGGATACTGCAACGAAGAAAGCTAGGATTTAACTCCACTAAGCTCTAATGGGTTCTAAACATCTCCTACTAGTGACCTATTATTGGCCTCCAGCAGGAGGACCAGGTGTACAGCGTTGGTTAAAATTCACAAGGTATTTATGTGAGATGGGCTATAGAATCACCCTAGTTATACCTGAAAATCCAAGTTATCCTCTCACAGACGAAACGCTTTTAAAAGAGGTTCCAAGTGGACTAGACATACACAGATTACCCATATGGGAACCCTATACCATAGCTGAAAAATTCAGTCGATCCAACAAAAAATTTAAAGCGGGGCAATTTGATAAAACGCAGAACCAAAGCATATTGTCGCGGATCTCTATATGGATTAGGGGAAATTTCTTTATTCCTGATGCCCGACGGTTTTGGATTCAGCCCACAGTAAAGTATATTCAAAAAACAATCTTTACATCGCAACAATTACCTGTTCTAATTACTACGGGGCCTCCCCATTCGGTGCACCTGATAGGCTTACAACTGAAAACTAGCAATTCTACCTTGCAATGGGTCGCGGACTTTCGTGATCCATGGACGGAGATCTCCTATTTCAGTGAACTTAAATTAACAAATCTGGCCAGAAAAATTCACTACCAGATGGAAAGTGCGGTGCTTACACATTCCGATCTGGTGCTCGCAACTAGCTACTCTGACGCTGAGAATTTTAGAGCCAAAGGAGCCAACGCATATTGTATCACGAATGGTTACGACCCCGAAGACCTTCCTGAGGCTTCCAGCGAAGAGAAGGATAGGGCGCATTTTACGATTGCCTATATTGGAGTCCTAGAGCAGTTACGTAATCCGGTCATTCTTTGGGATGTTCTAGAAGAAATTTATCGGGAGATTGCAGAGTTCAGAAGTGTATTTCGCTTCGTATTTGTAGGGAAAGTTGACCCTAAAATAATTCTTAATCTACAAAATAGAAACTTTTCTTCTAACATTGACTATAAGGGGTATATCCCGCATAGGAAAGCACTTGAAGAAATGAATAGAGCTGATACTCTTCTACTAACTAACTTTCCTGATAGCAAGCACAAAGGAATAATTCCGGGAAAACTATTTGAATATCTTGCCTCGGCTGTACCAATCATATCGTTCGGTCCAAACAATGCGGATGTTTCTCGAATACTTTCATACACAAGTGGTGGCGCACATTTCGGCTATAAGGATACTAGCGCACTAAAAGAACATATACGAGAACTTTTCAATCAATGGCAAAATCAAGTTCCCCGAAGGAGCACTGAGAAAGTTTATGAATTTTCCCGAAAAAATCTTACGTTAGCTCTTACAAGCCTTCTCGAACAGGAGCTGAATTAGTCCTCTAGCCAACCTTGCTGCTTCATCCACTCGTCGTTGTAAATCTTTCCTACATATCGGGATCCATGGTCGTGTAAAAGTACCACTACAACGTCTGTACTGTTAAAAGTCTCCTTCATTTGCACTAATGCTGCAATTGCACTTCCAGCGGAATACCCACAAAAAATACCTTCCATTTTTGCTAGTTTTCTTGCGTACAATGCACCATCCTTGTCGGTGACTTTTTCAAAATGATCTATGACAGACATATCGTAATTTTCCGGGATTATGTCCTCTCCAATACCTTCCGTAATATACGTGTAGGCATGATCGAGATGTATCTGACCTGTTTCATGGTACTCCTTGAGGATGGAGCCGAAGGTGTCTACACCAATGATTTGTATGTCTTTATTTTTCTCTTTAAAAAACCTCCCACAACCCGTAATGGTACCACCAGTCCCTGCACCTACAACAAAATGGGTGAGTTTTCCTTCTGTCTGATCCCATATTTCTGGAGCAGTAGATTCGTAATGCGCCTGACGGTTGGACAGATTGTCGTATTGGTTAACATACCAACTGTTAGGTGTGCTCTCTGAAAGTGATTTGCTAACCGAGTAATACGAACGTGGATCGTCTGCCGTCACATCGGTGGGACATACCACCACCTCTGCACCCATCGCTCTTAGAATATCACACTTCTCTTTGGATTGTTTGGAATTGGTTACGAAAATGCAGTGGTACCCTTTCACAATTGCAGCCAAAGCTAGACCCATTCCTGTATTTCCAGATGTTCCCTCGATAATTGTTCCTCCGGCTTTAAGCCTGCCGTCTTTTTCGGCATCTTCAATCATCTTTAACGCCATTCTGTCTTTAACTGAATGACCGGGATTAAAGGTTTCTACTTTGGCTAGGACAAGTGCTGGAAAATCGTCCCCTAGCACTTTGTTTAGTTTTATCAAAGGGGTATTCCCTATGGTCTCCAGTATATTCTCAGCGTATCTCATAGTTGAATTTCAATTGGGGTGGCAAATATACCATTTTTACCTTAGGTATACTTTATCGCTTTCACTGGAGAAATCTTACTAATGAGGTAACTTGGAAGAATTAGGGCAACTGCCGAAACAACTAAAATTCCTAAAGAAATAGAAAGAATATAAATTGGATTCAAGTCTACAGGAACTTCACTTACATAGTAGTTCTCTGGATCCAATTTCAGAAATCCTGTCATTTTTTGAAGAAGTAGTAAACCAATCCCAATAAGATTGCCAAACAAAAGCCCGGGAACCATTATCAGCAGTGTATAGTTGATGAAAATTGTTCGTATCTGACCATTAGTGGCTCCTAAAGTCTTCAGGAGCCCTATGCTATTGGTACGTTCTATTATTAGTATTAGAAGAACCATAATAATGTTTATTATGACAACTACAAGCATAATTGTAATAATAAGTGCGATATTAGTATCAAATATATTTATCCAATCCACTATTTGGGGATACTTGTCCGTAACTTTCTCCAGATAATTTTTCGCACCAATTGCCTTCTGTAGTGCTGTAAAACTTTGTTCCAAAGCATCATTGTCTTGAAGGAATACATCGTAGCCACCTACCTGATCCTTCTCCATATCTTGAATTTTTCGTGCATGGTTGATACCTCCAATTACAAACAGGTCATCAATTAGCTTGATATCCGTTTTATAGATACCCGCCACTTCGAATTTCCTATAAATAGGCTTCTGATCTTCTTTGGAGAAAATGGTGACCACACTGTCTCCTACCCTTTTTGCTAAATCAGAGGCAATCTTCTCTGAGAGGATGACTTGGTTACTGTATCCTTGCTCGGTGACCACGGGCACTTTCCCGCTCACGATAAATTTAGCAAACCGGTGCGAATCAAAATCTTTACCTACTCCTTTGTAGATGATTCCGGCAAAGTTTTCTTCAGTGCGCATAATACCACTGACTGTTACAAACTTTTGCACGCCCGATACATTGGGCGTGTTTTGAACTTTTTCGATTTGAAAACCTTCAGTATTTAAAACCGTGGAATTGTACGAAGAATTAGATTGTTGAGATTTTATCTGAATTGCACCACCAAAATCTGCCAATCGATTTTTGATCGCATTTTTGGACCCAACCCCTGTGGAAACAGTTATTAGCGAGACTATAACCCCTAATGCAACAGAGAGTCTCCCAATGAAAATGATAATCCGTGAGAGATTATTTTTGTTATCTTTGGAAAAAGCGATTCTGTTCGAAAAATAAAGAGGAAACTTCAAAGCATGAATTTAAGAACCAAAAATAGAAATTTAGTACTGATCTGCCTAATATTTTTCCTTTCTCCATTTGTAGCACAAGCTCATAGTACGCCCACGTGCCATGAGTGTTTCCTCCCCGCTGCAGACAGACCGTCTCTTTACCTACCTCTGTTGAAAGGCAAAAATATAGCTGTTGTAACCAACCAAACCGGTCTTTTAAGAAGCGGTAAGCATGTGGTAGATTTTCTTTTGGAAGAAGGGATTAATGTGCGGAGTATTTTTGCACCCGAACACGGATTCCGAGGGGATGCGGATGCGGGAGAAACGGTTTTAGCAGGTCGAGATAAAAAAACAGGATTGCCCATCATCTCGCTTTATGGCAACAACAAGAAACCGACCTCTTTGCAACTGACGGGAATTGATATAATTCTCTTTGATATACAAGATGTCGGGGTACGTTTTTATACCTACATCTCCACACTTACCTATGTGATGGAGGCAGCTGCAGAAAACAATAAAAAAGTAATAGTTCTCGATCGGCCTAATCCGCACGACGGATATATTGACGGACCCGTCTTAGAAGAAAAATTCAGCAGTTTTGTGGGGCTCCACAAAGTTCCGGTGGTTTATGGCCTTACTATAGGGGAGTACGGAATGATGGTGAATGGAGAAAAATGGTTGAAAAATAAAGTGCAAGCAGATTATACAATGATTCCAATGCGTGGGTATAAAAAAACCCAACGGTACGATATTCCTGTCAGCCCATCCCCTAATCTGCCCAACGCGATGGCAATAAACCTCTATCCCTCCCTATGTTTCTTTGAAGGCACAAATGTTTCTGTAGGTCGTGGAACACCGAATCCGTTTCAAATCTACGGAAGTCCTTACTTAAAAGATATGCCTTATACCTTCACACCTAGGCCTTCCTATGGAGCGAAGGACCCTTTTCTAAATGGAAGGGAATCACATGGGGAGAATCTTACCAAAAACTATTCAGCACTATATAATTTAAACCTTGGTTATCTTCTAAAAGCCTACAATCAATTTGACCATAAAAAAGAAAAATTTTTCCTCCCAAATCTATTCTTTGACAAGCTTGCCGGAACCGACAAATTACGTCTTCAGATAAGTGCAGGATGGGACGAAAATAAAATAAAGGAAAGCTGGAAGAAGGATTTAAAAGAATTTAAAGAAATCCGATCCAAGTATATTATCTACCAGGATTAATCAAAACGATCTGGGGGATTTTTATCGTCCTTGTTCTTATAAAGTATGAACATCCCTATCGAAAGACCTACTACACCAGCAACTGCATTTAAAAGCGCTCTGCTAATACGGTCAGACGCATCACTGCCAAGATAATTCATTAAGAAAAGTATGGTAAAAGTGATGGATGAGAGTATTAGGTGCGTTTTATTAAATAGTTTCATATCTTTTATCTGATTTTATAACTTATCATCACCCCTCCACGGTAGGGTATTATTTCTCCACTTTTATTCCACTCACTTGCTGCGTCGTATCGTATCCAGCGGTCGGGCGGTACAAGTTCATAACCATGGTAATTGGCCTGACTAGTTCCACCACCCACAAATAAGTCCATATACCATTTGGAAGAAATTTGATACTGATAACCTAGGGTGGCACCCGCTAAGATAGTAAAACCCCTTTGGAACTTGTCTGCACCCGAATAATTCCATTTTGTAAGATCAAATAGCCCTAGACCCGTATTTAGTCCTATGTACCATTTATCAAATGCATGTGTCAAATAGTAACGCCATTCTATATGCCCCATATATACCTGCGCATGGTTTCCTGATATGGATTTCCAAGGGGATATTAATACGTCTGCTTGCAATGTAGAGTGCATGCTTACTTTGTACTCCGAACCAACATTCAAAATCATGCCCGGTATTAAAAGTGCATTTCCTTTCACTAACCACTTGGCTTCTAGCTGTTCTTGAGCCTGCATAGTACCATATCCAAAAAGAGCTATTAATAGAAGTACAGCCTTCATTCTACTGAGTAATTTCTTTTAGTAATTTTTCCGGTATAGTAGCATCTGCCCCTTTCTCTTTAGTAAGGGCAACAGATTCCGTAGCATATTTTAAAGCTAATTTTCTATTTCCAAGTTTATGATAAAGTTTAGCTATTAAATAGCTAAGCTCAGGTGTGGAATGTCCACTATGTACCTTGATCCCATAATCCAATGCAGCTCGAAAAGATTCCTTATTTTCAATATTTTCAGCAAAAGTGTAAAGTATCTGGGTAGTGAGTTGAGGTTCAAGCAGTCTTTCCTCCTCCATGACTTCCAAAGCTAGCGCTTCGTATTCTTTAAAATTTTTAGTCAATCCAAAAAAATTCAGCCCCACCTCTTGCCACAGTTCCTTTGCTTGCTTTGTAGTAAGCAGCTCTTTAGTATTCTCCAGGAACAAGTCTTTATCCCACTTGCCTGTTTCTAAGTTTAATGCACTGTCTATTGCTCCATTAATTTGATACTGGCGCTGAAGTTTGTCAAGTGCTTCAGCTGGTATATGTTCAAGAAGATTCTGCTTTAGTGAGATAAACTTTGCGTAATTAGAGTCCGTAGCGGACTTTACAGAATTCAGAAGCATTGCTACTTCTAATTTATCTAACTCCTTTAAAGTAAATTTAGAAAAATACCGCTCAGCTATTTGCTTAGCAAAAAGTGGATCACTCTTTATAAAAATCCCGAATGCCTGTTTTAAAAATTCAGGATCTTCCTCCCCTTCCATGAATCTTTTCTTCAACTCTATACCGCCCACTTGTATAAGAGCGTCCTGACCCAAGCGCACAAATTGCTCTTCTTTTAAGTATCCATATCCGCGTAGTACAACCTCCCCTTTACCATTTAAAAACAAGTAGCTTGGATAAGTGTTAACACCGTACTTTTTGGCTAATTCTCTACCCTCTCCCTTTTCCATATCTATCCGTGCATTAATAAAATGCTGGTTATAGTATGTATAAACCTCAGGATCTGTGAACACGTTCTTTTCCATCAAAATACAAGGTCCACACCAACTGGCGAAAGCATCTAGAAATACTAATTTATTTTCTTTTTCTGCTTTTTCAAGTATTGTACTAAAATCACTCTTTTCAAAATTGATACTTGTTTGTCCACTCACCAAGGATATAGCAAGAACACAAAGTAGTATATATAGGTTTCTCATATTTATAAATTCGAGGGGCAAAGATAACAAATGTAACTTTGCTGGTTACATAGATGTAACAAGGTCATACTTATGAAAAAAACACGCCATTGTTCATAATTTTTTTTTGGGAAAAGTTAGCATACTTTTTGCTGCAGTCGGGCATCGGATCATATAGGTATGCTTGAATCACTTATAAATTCTTACCTTTGAAACTATCCCAAAAACACAACCACTTCTGACATGATTTTAATTGTCGATGACGCCCCGGAAAATATCATTTCCCTCAAAAAGGTTTTGGAAAAAAACGGCTTTGAGGTTGATACCGCAACTTCTGGTGAGGAAGCTCTGAAGAAAATTCTTAACCGCTCTTATGTTCTGATTATTCTAGATGTACAAATGCCAGGAATGGATGGGTTCGAAGTTGCTGAAACCATATCTGGGTTCAGTCGCGCAAAAGAGACAGCCATTATATTCCTATCTGCTGCTAGCGCCAATGTGAATCTTATAACGCGAGGTTATTCCTCTGGGGGATTAGATTACATAAGCAAGCCTGTGGACATGAATATTTTACTTCTAAAAGTAAAAACCTTCTACCGCATCTATGAACAAAGCCGAGCGCTGAACGAGATGCAGAAAGCACTTCGGGCAGAGATAGAATTCAGAAAGGAAGCAGAAAGAAAAAAAGATGAATTCATTAGTATCGCCAGCCACGAGCTAAAGACTCCAATGACAAGCATCAAGGGATATATCCAATTACTGGAGCGTAGCATCAAAAAACAAGATCACGATACCAGTTTGCAGCGATTAGAGAAAGTTCAAAATCAAATAGAAAAATTAAATCTTCTTATAGCGGATCTACTTGATATTTCTAAAATTGAAAGTGGAAAATTGAAGTTCCATATCCAGAGTTTTAACTTTGCAACTATGCTCGAAAATCTTTTGGAAGTAATGCAACAATCTAACAATCAAGTGAAAATACGTTACATTCCTGGTTTTACTAAAGAGGTAGAAGGGGATGAGATGCGTCTTGAACAAGTAATAGTGAACTTTATTTCTAATGCAATAAAATATGCTCCTGATGCAACGGAACTTATTGTTCGAACCGAAGACCAAGGAGATGTTCTTCGTTTTTCAGTACAAGATTTTGGAATTGGTATGTCGCATGAACATACCCAGCGAATTTTTGATAAATTTTACAGGATTGAAGAGACTTCAGAACGTTTTCAAGGACTAGGAATCGGTCTTTACATCTGTCAGGAAATAATTGAACGTCATGGAGGCAAGATTGGAGTAGTTTCAACTCTCGGAGAGGGTAGCACCTTCTTTTTTACCATCCCAATTCACTCTCAAGAAAACTAATACAATGAACTTTAAAAATAATTTACTTTACGGTTTAGGCCTGTCGTTAGCATTGCTGCTAGTAAGTTCTGTAGCATCCTTTATTAGTATTAAGAACTTGATTGAAAGTTCCTCCTTGGTGCAAAGCAGCAATAGAACCATCCGCAATCTGGACAACGTAATGCTACTAGTCAAAGATGCCGAAACTGGACAACGCGGATATCTTCTCACTAAAGACGATCGTTTTTTGGAGCCTTATACTGATGCGAAGGACAATATTGATGAAGCATTACGCTTATTGTCAGCCGAATTTACCAATTCTCCTACCCAGATATCCAATCTAAATCAGCTTAAAGCAAGTATAAACAAGCGAATTGAAGTATTGGATGAAAATCTTGCTACAAGCAGGCGAGGCGAAGCACTGCCAGCAGAAAGACTCCTTAGTGGAAAGAATACTATGGACGATATCCGTAGGGCTGTGGCATTGATGCAGGCGGAAGAGAAATCGACCTTGCAAAACCGCACTCAATCCATGGAGCAATTTGCATCGTACACTCCTCTTCTTATTATATTATCCGCTTTTTTAGCTAT
The DNA here is from genome assembly GCF_015354315.1 of Planobacterium oryzisoli. Taxonomy (GTDB): domain Bacteria; phylum Bacteroidota; class Bacteroidia; order Flavobacteriales; family Weeksellaceae; genus Planobacterium_A; species Planobacterium_A oryzisoli. The sequence continues at coordinate 111,391 of NZ_JADKYY010000002.1, read as the reverse complement.
TGTGATCACACTGGTGTTTTACAGAAAAGTTTACCAGAACTACTACTCTATCGCAAACCTTTCCCAAGAACTTGAACATAAAAATGAGGAAACAGAAAATCGTTTGGTTGCAATAGAAAAGGTTGCGGAGCAGATTTCTTCTGGAGATTACGATATCCTCTGGGATGAAAATGCGCAGAAAACACTAGGAGCAGTTGCCGTACCCCTTAACAAGATGGCTGAATCTCTACAATCTTCATTCAGCACTCTTGCCGATAAAGAGTGGTTAAGCTCTACCGTAGCGCAGTTAAATGACAGGATGATGGGCGATAAAAGCATGGAGGAGCTGGCAGCCGAAGTGCTGGAACATCTCACTGTACAAACCCGTAGTTTCGTGGGTGCCGTATATCTTCACAATGAAGACAATCTACTTCATCTTGTCGGATCCTATGCATTGGATCTAAGCTCCGCTCAAAAAACAGTACGCGTTGGTGAAGGTCTGCTTGGTCAAGCCTTCAAATCAAATAAAAAAACGGTGGTTCGGGAGGTTGATAGCCAATCACACACAGTTAGCTACGCCTCCGGCAAGACGGTACCTGCTGAGATTGTTGCGGTTCCTATAACACGGTATAACATTCCGATTGGCGTTTTAGAGCTGGGTACCACGGGCTCATACACTCCGCTAGAACGTGAACTACTTCGTACAGTAGCCGGTAACGTAGGTATTGCATTCTTTAGCACGCAGAGCAGATTAAAGTTGCAGGAACTACTAGAAGAAACCCAAGCCCAGTCTGAGGAACTTATGACACAGCATTCCGAACTGGAGAATATTAATGCGGAGCTAGAAGCACAGTCACAAAAATTACTTGCTTCGGAAGAAGAGCTTCGTGTACAACAGGAAGAACTGCTACAAAGCAATCAGGAACTGGAAGAGCGTACCAGTCTTTTGGAAGAGAAAAATGCTCTGATTGAACAGCGAAATCTGGATATTCAGCAAAAATCCTTAGAACTCGAACAAAGTACCAAGTACAAATCCGAGTTTCTTGCAAATATGTCACATGAACTTAGGACTCCCTTAAATTCCATTCTTCTGCTTTCTAAATTAATGTCCGAGAGTGAAGATTTGGATGAACAGTATGTGGAATATGCAGAGGTAATGCAAAGTTCAGGTCAAGGACTTCTTCAATTAATTGATGAAATTCTTGACCTCTCTAAGATCGAAGCAGGTAAAATGACCTTAGAATTGGATTCTGTTGCAGTAAAAGAAATCTCGCAAGACATGATAATGCTGTTCTCTGCGCAGGCTGATCAAAAAAATCTGGAACTAAACGCAAAAATTCATTCTGGAGTACCTGACAAAATAACGACAGATAAATTGCGGATTGAGCAGATTCTAAAAAATCTACTTTCCAATGCTATAAAGTTCACCTCTCAAGGCAGTATTGCTCTTGAAATTAGTGAAAAAGACCGTCAGGTATTTTTCGAAGTAAAAGATACAGGAATTGGAATCCCACAAGAGAAGCAACACATGGTGTTTGAGGCATTCCAGCAGGCAGACGGTTCCACCCAACGAAAATACGGAGGAACGGGTCTTGGCCTTTCCATCTCTAGAGAACTCGCAAGGCTGTTGGGAGGAGAAATTCTTTTGGAGAGTACGGAAGGTTCGGGAAGTACCTTTACGCTCGTGGTTCCAGTTGATTCTTCCCAACTGCCAACTGAAACCACCATTGAAACGACTAAGTCCGTCCAAGCTCAACCGGTAGCAGCACATGTTGAACCAACACCTACTTTTGTCACAGAATACATCCCTCAGCCCGTAGAGGACGACAGAGACCACATTACTGCTGGCGACAAGGTCATTCTAATCGTGGAGGACGATACGGCCTTTGCTAAGATTCTTCTTAACTATGCGCGCGAAAAGCAATACAAAGGACTTGTGGCAGTTCGTGGAGACTTGGGAGTGGAAATGGCACACCACTATAAACCACTGGCCATCCTGCTGGATATTCAACTTCCTGTGATGGACGGATGGCAGGTTATGGAGGCATTAAAATCAAACCCTGCTACCAGACCCATCCCTGTGCACATCATGTCGTCCATGAAGTTTAAAAGAGAGAGCTTGCTTAAAGGTGCAGTGGATTTTATCAATAAGCCATTTGCTCTTGAACAGATGCAGGAGGTTTTCAAAAAGCTGGAAAATGCATTGAACCGTCATCCTAAAAAAGTATTGATTGTTGAGGAAAATGAACAGCATGCCAAGGCGCTTAGCTATTTTCTTACTGCCAATAATATTAATACCAATATATCAAACAACGTCTCGGATAGTATCAGCTCGCTTCAAAACCATGAAATAGACTGCGTCATATTGGATATGGGCGTTCCTGACCGTACAGCGTACGAAACTCTGGAAACCATTAAACAGAACGAAGGACTAGAAAAACTACCTATCATTGTTTTTACAGGCAAAAACCTCTCTAAGGGTGAAGAAAATCGAATTAAAAAATACGCGGATTCCATTGTTGTAAAGACTGCACATTCCTACCAAAGAATCTTGGATGAAGCGGGCTTATTTCTCCATCTTGTGGAGGAGAAAAGTAAAAAACCAAAACCCAATGCTGTAGAAATACAGGTTCAAGGAGAACTTCGAAACATTCTGAAAGATAAAACGGTTCTGATCGCAGACGATGATGTGCGGAATATATTCTCCCTTACCAAAGCACTGGAATTACATGGTATGAAAGTCTTACCAGCAATGGATGGTAAGGAAGCACTGCAAACTCTGCAACAAGAAAAGCAGATTGACATAGTCCTTATGGATATGATGATGCCTGAGATGGATGGATATGAAACTATCAGAGAAATCCGCACCCGAAATGAATTTAAAAATCTCCCCGTATTAGCCGTTACTTCCAAAGCCATGATGGGTGACAGGGAAAAATGCATTGCGGTAGGGGCATCCGATTATATATCAAAGCCCGTGGATATTGACCAGTTACTCTCCCTACTTAGAGTATGGTTATACGATAAAATATAAGCTTGCTTGAAATGAACACTACTAAAGAAATTCTAATAATTGACGACGATAGCAAAAATATCTTTGCATTGAGTGCCGTGCTTAAAGCGCGTAAATACAAATGTGTTTCTGCCCTAAGTGCTCGACAGGGGCTGGAAATACTTGAGGCCAACACGAATATCGGATTGGTCCTTATGGATATGATGATGCCTGAGATGGACGGTTATGAGGCTATTTCAGAAATTAGAAGTAGAGAAAGCATACAACATTTGCCCATTGTGGCCCTAACTGCGCAAGCAATGACCGGGGATAAGGAAAAATGTATTGAAGCGGGCGCGGACGGTTACGTCTCAAAGCCAGTTAATGTGGAAGAACTTACTAAACTCATTCAGAAATTCGCGCAGTAAAGTGGTACACCATGAACATAGCAACACGCAAATAGAGCAACTTCTTGCCGATGTATTGGAAGTGTACGGATATGATTTTACCGGATATTCCAGAGCATCTTTGAAGAGGAGAATAAACCGTTTATATTCTATGGATGGTTTTGTGGGATTTAGTGAATTCCGCTTTAAAATCCGTTCGGATGCCTCGTACTTCAAGAGGTTCCTAGAAGAAGTGACCATTAACGTGACAGAAATGTTCCGTGACCCTTCTTTCTATAAGTATCTTAAATCGGAACTACTCCCAAAATTGGGAACCTATCCCTTTATACGAATATGGATAGCGGGTTGCAGTACTGGTGAAGAAGCGTACAGTATTGCTATATTCCTCAAAGAACTTAATTTACTGCATAAGGCACTTATTTATGCAACGGACATAAACAGCGCAGTTTTAGAGAATGCATCACAAGCAATGATTCCTCTAAGCAAGATTAAGCTTTATACTGAAAACTACATTGCTGCGGGAGGAACCGAACAATTTTCTGATTACTACACAGCAAATTATTCGCTTGGAAAGCTAAATGAAGAATTTAAGAAAAAGATAATCTTTTCTACTCATAATTTAGTGACGGATAATTCTTTTAATGAATTCCAGCTTATTATGTGTCGCAATGTAATAATTTACTTTGATCGCCCTCTGCAAAACACTGTATTTTCTCTATTTGATGGAAGCCTTGAAAAATTTGGCTACCTTGCCTTGGGCACCAAAGAGACATTAGAGTTTTCTAAAGTGGCTAGCAATTTCGAGCGGGTTGGAAGTGAGAAAATCTGGAAGAAAATCAAATAATAATTTCATGTGTAAAGCCCTTCTTATTGGTGGATCAGCTGGCAGCTTAAATGTGCTACTAAAAATCCTACCTGGACTGAACAAAGAACTAGGGTTCCCGATTATAATAGTTTTACACAGAAAGCCAGGAAAAGACAGTATACTTACCGATATACTTTCCTCAAAGACTCTACTGCATGTGAAAGAAGTAGAAGAAAAGGAAGTCATTAAAAACGACACGGTGTACATCGCACCACCAAACTACCATCTCCTTTTTGAGGAAAATTACACATTTGCTCTTGATGCGTCAGAGAAAATTAATTTTTCACGTCCCTCGATCGACGTTTCTTTCGAAAGCGCGGCAGAGGTATATAACGATAAGCTCACATGCCTTATTTTATCAGGAGCAAATGCCGACGGGGCGCGTGGAATGGTTTATGCTGCAGAACATGGAGCACAGACTTGGGCTCAAGACCCAGCGACCGCAGTAGTCTCAGTAATGCCACAATCTGCAATAGAAATCGTTAAGAATATAAAGATAGTGCAGCCAGAAGAAATATCTTTGCTTATAAATGCACTTGCAAGTAATTTAGAAAGTTCATGAAAAAAGTATTCATATTTGACGACAATGTTGAAATCCTGGAATTATGTACCGAAATACTTCATGATTTGGGGTGCGAGGTGCGAACCTCTCCTACAACTAATGAAATAGTACATCAGGTAAAATCTTATCAGCCTGACCTGATTTTTATGGATAATTGGCTTCCTGACATTAGCGGGATTGAAGCCACTCGTCTATTAAAAGCAGATTCTGATCTTAAAAAAATCCCTGTTATATACTTTTCTGCAAATAGTAATGTGTGGCAACTCGCCGAGGAAGCAGGTGCAGACGATTATCTAGCAAAACCTTTTGATATTGATCAATTTGAAGAAGCTGCATCTAAATTCTTAGCGAAGTAAGTACTCCCTTATAAAACCTTCAAATAATACATGGCCACGATGGAACTTAACGTGGCTAATATATTATCGAAAAATAGCTTTAAAGCTTTGTCGGAAACGGGAGATTGTCCTGGAAATCCATGCGCTCCGCCCCGCAAGATTCTGGCAAGGCTTTATGCGTACTTAAATTAAGCGGAAGCAGTTTTCAATACTGTGCACTGAAATATGAGCGTGCGGTGGTGAAAAAATTTATACAGTGCATTAGCATAGACTTCAGTGAGGTAATACAAACCCCTTTGAAACTAAAATTTTCTTACACCTGACACAGAAATCCTTTTCTTCATCCAGCGGATTACCACCTTCTGCATCTCTCATCAAGCATGTTTTTTCTGGACAGTGCGGTAAACCTATTGTATGTCCGATTTCGTGTACAACAACTTTATAAAACTGCTCATCTGCGTTCCTCTTTTTTAATCTGTAAGTAGAAACTACACAGGCACTTCCCGGATGATATCCCAACCCAAAGACACCCCAGTCTTTCACACCTTTTGCAGTTGTTGATATATCACTACTTATAAGCCCTATTGTAATGGTATCTTGGCCATGAGCATTTCGCAAAACCTTAATAATACTATCAGCTCTATATCTGTTTCTTTCCTTCACATAAAAGCTTTTTGGGAGCTTTCGATTTTCCCCCACGTAGACCTTTCCAAAAGTTTTGGAAACTTCCTTTGCAAGCCTATTTGCCTGCTCAATTCGGAACCCGTTTAATGGTTGGAAATAGAAAACCTTCCCCGTTTTAGACTTTATGCCAGAAAGATCTTTAATGGATTTCAAAAACTTATCGCTGTCAATATGGTTGATTTTCTTCTCACATGAAATAACCAGTATAATCAATATAAAAAGTATATATAAAATTCTAAGTACCATTTTACCATGTAGTTAATTCCTTTTATTCTGCTGATTTCTTCTAGAAGCTTTTAGGTAGGTATAGAAAATTGGATAGGTCAGACTTGGCCTACTCGTTGTATGTCTTTAAATATTTAACTGCTTTATAAACTCAAAAGTACTTATTTTCAACATATTATAAATAAGATATGCATCATATTATCTGCCGGATCAGGATAGAAATAATACTTTAAATTGAATAGTTGGGATTATATTTTAAACATTAGAACCCCCAATTATCCTTAGCATTTCGAATCTCTAAAAACAGTACAAATTATATACATAACTCCGATAATATCAATTAAGAGCTTCTAAGTTAATATTGCAACACGAAAGTTGATCAAGTTAAAAAAGGTACACCCAGCAAAACAATAATAGGGAAAAAATTTAGGAACAAAAACAAAAAGAGGATTTATAATTTACTGAAATTCAGTATTTTATAAAATCCTCTTAAATTTAAAAGTGGTTTCTCCAGGAATCGAACCAGGGACACACGGATTTTCAGTCCGTTGCTCTACCAACTGAGCTAAGAAACCATTACTTAGTTGTTTAAAGTGATGCAAAAATAAGTCGTTTAAGGACATCTCGCAAGTTTTATTTGTAGTTTTTTCACAAATACAGATAAACCCACTGATAGTCAAGACCATTTTTTTACGTTTGCGCCATTCCCCTATTTATCTCCTCCATTACTGGTTTTATGGTATCTTCTGGAATATCACTTATCCTAATATACATAAGACCATCGATGGCATCATTAAACTCTGGATCCACATTAAATGAAATTACTTTTGCATTTTGTTTGATGTATTTTTTAATTAAAACCGGCACGCGGAGTCCTGGCTCCAATTCGTCGATAATTCTATCAAGCACGGCGAGATCCGAGACATGACTATTTAAGAAAAGTGCTTTATCGGTGTTTTTTAATTTAACTTTAAATTCGTGTTTGGGATGGACGTATTGAGCGACAGCTGAATCAAAGTAATGGCTACGCATAAACTCAATCATAAGCGATTTGGAAAAATCCGAAAATTTATCGCTTATAGATACGCCGCCCATCAAAAACTTATGGTCTGGATTTCTTAGACAAACGTGCACGATACCTTTCCACAACAAGAATAAAGGCAATGGTTTTTGTTGGTAGTCCTGCGAAATATATGCTCTACCCATCTCAATTACCTTCTTAAAAAATGGATGTAGTTCCTGATCAAAATCAAAAAGTGAACTGGTATAAAATCCCTGTATGCCCTGATTTTTCATTATTTGCCGGCCAAGGGCTAAACGGTACGCACCCACCAATTTTTCTTCCGCGGAATCCCATAAAAAAAGATGGCAATAATCTCTATCGTAGGCATCGAGATCAAATGGCAAGTTACTACCCTCACCTACTGCACGAAAAGTAATCTCACGTTGTCTTCCTATTTCCCGCATAATTGCAGGAATCTCCTCGTACTTTGCAAAGTAGACCTCATAGTTGCCATTTCCAAAAAGCATACTTCCCTTCTGTTTTAAGGCAGATATATCCGCTTGAAGCTCGCTCACAGGGGTAGGATCAATAATATTATGTACAATATTCTCACGATTTAGAAGAGGAAGAGGAAGATTTAGTTTCAAATTCCGCAGATTCATTAGCTGCATAAGAGTTTTCCTGCGATCATAGTAACTACTTAGTAACTTTATCCTCTTTTGAATTAAATCACCAAATTCTTGCAAGTTCTCTTCCTGGTCGAGAACCTTGGTAGAAATAGGGCGGCCAATTCGAATACGTATTGGCTTATCTCTTTTACGCAGCATTTCACTAGGAAGCAGTAGCGTCTGTAAATTTGGATGTATCCGCGCTAACTGATAAAACAATGGACTATTTTTAGCATTGAAATACATTGGGATAACCGGGACATGTGCTTTTCGAATAAATTTTAAAACAGACCCATCCCACGGACGATCCTGAACTTGACCGTACGTGTGGTTCATATTGGATACCTCCCCTGCAGGAAAGATACCTAGACACCCTCCTTCCTTTAAATGTCTCAGCGACTCGAGAAGTCCTTTGGTACTGCTATACACTTCTCTTTTTTCCTCGAAGGGGTTCACAGCGATCACATAAGGCTTCATGGGAGCAATATGTGTCAAGAGAAAATTCCCCATTATTTTAAAGTCAGGTCGAATCTGAGAAAGTATACTGGTCATCAGAACTCCATCAATTGCTCCCAAGGGATGATTCGCAACGATAATAAATGGCCCGGTCTTTGGAATTCGCGCCAAGTCTTCTTTGAATACTACATATTTTAAATCAAGTTCTTCAATAAATGCAGAAAAAAAATCTTCATGCTTCTTATGGGCCAACTTAGAATAAAATACATTTACTTTGTCAATCTTAGCTGCCTTCATTAATAATTCAGCAATAGGGCCTTTCAAAAATCCAAATTTTTGAAGATTAGCTGCACGAATTAAATCAGAGCGTGAGATCAGTTCCATACCTACTATTTTTTGCACACCAACTGCAATGTTCTTTTGCTCATCTGTTCCAGTAGCACATTCCTGCCTGAGTAGTATTTGTCCAACGTGCTTGCTTTGTAATTACGGACAGTGAACAGCTGCACATCAGAAGTAACTTCTACTTCAAATTTCGTTTTCAGTTCCTCTACAAGCAGAGCCAGATTGTGGTATTTGTCTCCCACACAAAGCTGCAGGGAAATAGCAGTGTTTTGTATCAGTGAAATTTTGATTTTATAAAAAACTATCCGGGCGATGATATAGCTTAAGTGCTCTTCAGTAACAAACGAAAAATCCAAACTGGAAAGACTAAGTAAATGTTGGTTTTCCTTTAAAATAAAAGTTTCAACTGGGCTTAGCACTTCCTCTTCTTGAACTTTCGTGCCTGCTTTCTGCGGCTCTAGAAATGATTTTACAAAAAAAGGTATTTTCTTTTGCTGCAGTGGTTGTATAGTTTTGGGGTGGATGACTGAAGCACCAAAATAGGCCATCTCGATGGCATCCGAATAGGAAAGCAATGGCATTAATTGCGTCTCACTAAAATGCCTGGGATCGGCATTTAGTACACCTGGGACATCTTTCCATACTGTTACCGCCATTGCATTCAAACAATATGCAAATATAGATGCAGAATAATCAGATCCCTCCCTTCCCAAGGTCACCGTAAAATTATTGCTTTCCGAACCTATAAAACCCTGCGTCACATAGATTCCGCGTGGTTCTATCTGGGAAATTCTTTCTTGGGTTAGTGCCCAGTCCACGCCTGCCTCCCTATATTCGCTGCTTGCTTTAATATATTCTCTAGCATCAAGGAGCTGATTACTTATCCCGACTTGATCTAAATAACGACTTAAAATTAGAGACGAGACAAATTCACCAACGCTTACTACCTGATCGTAAACAAAATCATAATTTGAGGAGCGGTTGGTATCTAGAAAGACTCGTGCGAGATTAAATTTTTCTTTAAGCTGCTGGAGTGTGGAGGAGGAACTACCAAATAACTCCGTAATAATTTGTTGGTGCTGAAATTCTATTTCAGCTAAGGTCGTAAGATATGAGGATCCATTAAGATACTCCTCCACAACCTTCTCCATGGCATTCGTTGTCTTACCCATTGCGGATACAACTATAAGTATATCCTTTCCAGTGCTATACTTAAGTACTTTTCCTACGTTACGTACTCCTGAGGCATCACATACCGAGGCACCTCCAAATTTAAATACCTCCATCTCTTACCATAATTAACCCAAGTGGATATGAATGCAAAATTACTCAATTACTGGGAATGTCCCATTAAGTGTTTTCTATAGTTTAGGAAAGTTTAGGAATTCCGTTTACATCGTGTTTTTGTGAAATAATTTTCCGAAATTTGGTACATAACCAAAAGCTTCAAAATGTCCGACCAATCACTCCAAACATTAGGTGAATTCATAATAGAGAAACAAGACGATTTCCAATACTCCACAGGAGAACTCTCAAGACTGTTAAGTGCTATACGGCTTGCTTCCAAAGTTGTAAACCGCGAGGTAAATAAAGCCGGAATCGCAGATATTATTGGGCATGCGGGAAATACAAATATCCAAGGGGAAGACCAACAAAAGCTGGATGTACTTGCTAATGAGATATTTATAACAGCGCTTTCTCAAAGAGAAGTAGTTTGTGGTATCGCTTCTGAGGAAAGTGATGATTATTTGGATATCGCCTGTGGAACCAACGGACATCTTAGCAAATACGTCGTACTGATTGATCCACTTGATGGCTCATCCAACATTGATGTGAATGTCTCTGTAGGTACAATTTTCTCCATTTACCGCCGCGTTACCGAACCCGGTACCCCGGTGCAACTAGAAGACTTTCTTCAAAAAGGGGTAAATCAGATTGCAGCAGGATATGTGGTGTACGGATCCTCTACCATGATTGTCTATACCACTGGTAACGGAGTAAATGGCTTCACTCTAGACCCATCCCTAGGCACTTACTACCTCTCGCATCCCAACATGAAATTTCCCGAGAAAGGAAAAATATACTCTATTAATGAAGGAAATTACATCAAGTTCCCTCAAGGCGTTAAGAATTATTTGAAGTACTGCCAGATGATGGAAGAAGACCGTCCGTACACGTCACGTTATATCGGCTCGCTGGTCTCAGATTTCCACCGGAATATGATTAAAGGGGGCATTTATCTATATCCATCCTATGCCAACGCACCGGATGGAAAACTTCGTCTTTTGTACGAGTGTAATCCTATGGCGTTTCTAGCGGAACAAGCAGGTGGAAAAGCATCAAATGGTTTTACAAGGATATTAGAGATTGAGCCTAAAGAACTTCATCAGCGTGTACCTTTTTATTGTGGATCTAAAACTATGGTGGAAAAAGCCGAAGAATTTATGCGCATGGATGCCGTCAAAGAATAATTAAATCTATGCGGGCAACTTATAAAAAGTATACTTTAAATTTCATCACTCCGGGAGGTACTTCTAGAGGGATCCTCACCTCCAAGAACACCTACATATTGACCGTGGAGGAAGATGAAAGGAAAGGAGTGGGCGAATGTGCTCTATTTGAGGGATTGAGCTGTGACGATGTACCCGATTATGAAGAAAAACTCCACTGGCTAGCTACTAACATTGCTTTAGACCCAGAGCAGATATACCAGTACCTTGAGAACTATCCATCGCTTTGGATTGGTTACGAACAGGCTATGGCAAACTTGAATTGGGGAAGCGATGAGTATTTTCCCAGTGCTTTTTCAAGAGGCCAGGACGGAATTCAAATCAACGGACTGGTGTGGATGGGAAATAGAACCTACATGGAGCGGCAAATTGAAGAAAAGCTTCAAAATGGGTTCTCTTGTATAAAACTAAAGATTGGTGTGGACTGGCAGACCGAGAAGCAGGTGATTGCTATGCTTCGAGTGCGCTATCCAGCGAGTCAGTTGGAAATTCGGGTAGATGCCAATGGTGCATTTAACAAAAACAATGTGGAACAAGTTCTAGACGAATTATCTTCCTTAGACATCCATTCCATTGAACAGCCCATCAAGCCAGGACAATCGAGCCTACTATATAATCTGTGCAGAAATACCCCAGTACCTATCGCTCTTGATGAAGAATTGATCGGTAATCATTCAAGAAAAAAAGAAATTTTGGACATAGTTCCACAGTACATTATACTCAAGCCTTCACTTATGGGCGGTTTCAGTGGCTGTGATTCATGGATTGATCTAGCGGAAAAAAATAAAGTTGGTTGGTGGATAACATCCGCGCTGGAAAGTAACATAGGGCTAAATGCCATTGCGCAGTACACGTATACAAAAGCGCCAAAAATGCCGCAGGGACTGGGCACAGGTGGAGTTTTTAGCAATAATTTCCCGTCATCCTTAACATTGAAACAAGATATTTTAAAGAAAAAGATCTGAAAGTTTCTTCAGATCTTTTTCTTTAAATGCTAACCACGAGGCTGTTAAATAACGTCCTCAACAAAAATTGATTTTTTCAGCCTTTCTTTCCATTGGGCGAACCATACTTTCAATGTTTTCATAGAATTCAAGGATTTAGTGATACTTACTGTTGCACAAATATACAACAGAGTGTGTTAATAAACAATAATCTTTACATTAAAATTTTATTAAAGATTTATATTTTTAATATTAATGTGATTTGATTAACAATTTATTAATACAAAAAACAATATGTGTTATATAATTAAGAAGTATAATTTATAATATTTTAGACACAATCGCTGCATTGTAAATTAAAGCTTCTATGAGTTAATTTAACTAAATTTGCATTTTACAACTATTATGAACGAACATAAAGAGGAGGAACGTAAACACCTTAATTTTATAGAACAAATCATAGAAGAGGATTTAGCAGGTGGACTTCCAAAAGCGCATCTTCGTTTTCGGTTCCCACCAGAACCAAACGGTTATCTACATATAGGGCATACCAAAGCAATCTGCATCAATTTCGGCCTGGGTGAAAAATACAGTGCCCCTGTAAACTTACGGTTTGATGACACCAACCCAGAAAAAGAAGAGCAGGAGTTTGTAGACTCTATAAAAAGAGACGTGGAATGGCTGGGCTTTAAATGGGATAAGGAGCTATATGCCTCTGATTATTTTCAAACCCTTTATAATTGGGCTGTAGAACTGATAAAGCGCGGTAAAGCATACGTAGATGAGCAGTCCTCACAAGAGATTACCGAGCAGAGAAAAACCCCTACTGAATCAGGTGTTGAGAGTCCGTACAGAAATCGTCCAGTAGAGGAATCACTTTCCCTTTTTGAGAAAATGAAAAATGGTGAATTCCAGGAGGGCAGCATGTCGCTACGTGCAAAAATAGACATGAACTCTCCTAATATGAACATGAGAGATCCGGTCATGTACCGTATTCTTAAAAGACCGCACCACAGGACGGGTGAAAAATGGAAAATATATCCAATGTACGACTGGGCACACGGACAAAGTGACTATATAGAACAAATTTCCCATTCGCTGTGCTCATTGGAATTTGAAAACCACCGTCCTCTTTACGACTGGTATTTAGATCAGGTATACACTCCCCCAAGCGTTCGTAATAAGCAAAGAGAGTTTGCACGTATGAACGTATCTTTTATGATCACCTCAAAACGCAAATTACAAAGACTTGTAGAAGAGAAAGTGGTAAACGGATGGGATGACCCGCGCATGCCTACCGTTTCGGGTTTACGCCGCAAAGGATATACCCCAGAATCCATTCGCAACTTCATTGATCGGGTTGGTGTGGCAAAACGGGAAAATCTAATTGATATTCAGCTACTTGAGTTTTTCGTTCGGGAAGACCTCAATAAAAAGGCAACTCGTTTAATGTGTGTTACTGATCCTTTAAAACTTGTCATCACTAATTACCCCGAAGATGCAACCGAATATGTAGACACTGAAAACAACCCGGAAGATGCTGATGCCGGCGAACGCTCTATGCCATTTTCCAAAGAACTTTATATTGAAAAGGAAGACTTCAAGGAAGAGGCAAACAATAAATTCTTCCGCCTTAAGCTAGGTGGAGAAGTACGACTCAAATCCGCGTACATAATTAAGGCTGAAAGCGTAGAAAAGGACAATGAAGGAAATGTAACAACTGTTTTTTGTACCTATGAGCCCCTTAGTAAATCCGGGTCGGGTACACCAGAAAGTTTAAAAAAAGTCAAAGGGACACTCCATTGGGTCTCTGCCAAACACGCCCATCCTGTGGAAATCAGGGAATACGACAGGTTATTTACAGTACCTCAGCCAGACGCTGAAAAGGATGCGGACTTCCTCTCCTATATTAATCCCGACTCTTTGAAAGTATTAAATGGTTATGGAGAGCCTGCCATTGCACTAACCAAAACTGGCGAACCTATACAGTTCCAAAGGATAGGATACTTTACTAAGGATCAGGATTCAACAGACTCTCACTTGGTTTTTAATAGAACGGTGACCCTCAAGGACGGATATAAACCTGAATAACGCAACACTAAATGTCCGATAACCGGACATTTTTTTATGGAGCACTTGATATGAATAGATTGTTTGCTGTATTAGTGCTTTTCTGCACGGTAATGGCCACGGCACAAACCCTAGACACAATTTCGACTCTAGAAGAAATACAGCTCAGTGGTTATCAGCGTCCAACTGCCTATCTTGAATCTACCCGGTCGGTGGGTATTATAACCCGGTCGTTTCTTAATCAAAACAGCGCAGACCGCTTGCTTGAGTCCTTTAATCTTCAGCCCGGAGTTCGCATGGAAGAACGCTCTCCGGGTAGTTACCGCATACAGATCCGGGGGAGTTCTATACGCTCTCCGTATGGCGTACGAAACGTCAAAATTTACTTAGACGAATTTACTTTGTCCGATGCCACTGGGAATACGTACATAAATTTAATTGATCCTCATCTTATCAGTAGTGTGGAAATATACAAAGGACCAGAAGCTAGTGATTTTGGTGCTGTTACCGGAGGAACCATTCTTTTGAAAACCAGGAATGAACATTCAAATTCGGCTTCTGTGGGTTACGGAACCCTGGGAAGTTTCCAACAGCATTCGTTCTTTCAATTTCAAAAAGATACAAGACAGACAGGAATTTTTGAATCCACCTATAATAATCCCGGATATAGAGAACATTCTAGCTTAACTAGAAAAAATCTAGTGATTACCCATACTAATCAATACCACGATTCTGCTCAATTGAAAGGACTGCTGTTTTTGTCTGCTTTGGATTACCTGACGCCTGGTGGGCTTACGCAAACGCAAATGGAGCGTAACAGAAGAGCTGCACGACCAGAGTCCCAGGAGCAACAAGCTGGCATCTACAGTAAAAATATCCTTGTAGGGATAGCACATACAACCAATGTGACGGAGCAATGGAAACATTTCTTTATGACCCAGACCTCATTCACAGGGCTTGAAAATCCATTTATAACTAATTACGAAGAGAGAGAAGAACTCAGTTACGCACTTCGCACGTCATTCTCTTATGAGAAAAAAAGTACCACGTGGAATAGAACGTTAAATTTCGGATACGAAACGGCCTCGACACAAACCTCTATTCGGAATTTTACGAACCACCAAGGAATACCTGGACTTCTGCAGGCTAAAGACCAACTAAGTGCACAGTCCGGTTTTTTGTTTCTTTCGCACCAAAGTTCCCTACCGGGAATTCTAAATGTGGATGCAGGATTAAGTTACAATACGGCTTCTTTCGACTGGAAAACACAGTTTCCCACTCAGACCCAAGGATCGGAAACCTTAAAGAATTCTATTCTGCCTTCTTTGGGAATCAGTGCTGCCATAGCACCTTACATTTCCCTTCGAGGAAAGGTAAATAAAGGAAGCTCCACGCCTTCGTCAGAGGAAATACGATCTTCAGACCAACGCATAAATACAGATTTAAACTCAGAGTACGGTTGGAATAAGGAAATAGCAGTACGAGCGGAAAAAGGAAATTCCATAGCAGAGATTTCCTTTTATCATTTTAAACTCAAAGAGGCCATTACGCGAAGTCAAAACAGTAAGGGTGAAGACTATTTTCAAAATGCCGGCGAAGTCACACAGAAAGGTCTAGAGTTTTTACTCTCTGCACCGTTAGTAGGTGCAAATCATCCCTCTTTACCTATGGTACATCTGCTGCTAAGTGGCATGGTGAATCATTTTATATATCAGAATTACATAAAAGACGGAAACGACTATTCCTTATATCATTTACCTGGTACACCAAATTTTACACTACAGGGATTGTTGAGTATAAAGACCAAATCGTCCCTCCGAATAGATTACTCCCACTTCTATACGGATAAAATGTTTCTGGACGATGCCAATAAGGTCATCGCACCTCCCTCTCATTTTGCAAACCTCACATTTGCTCTCTCCAGCGTTCCTTATCTGAAAAATACGGAACTTTTATTTAGAATTTCTAATTTGTATAACTCGGCACTTGTTTTAGGATACGATATAAATGCATTCGGAAAACGCTACTACAATCCTGCCCCAATGCGAGCGGTAGATTTAATACTAAAAGTTAATTTTTAGAATTTCTTTTTTCTCCGAGCGCACTAATAATCTTTGCCGCGTGATCACGTGAGTTTTCTATAAACCACAAGTGGGTGTCCCGACCCCCGCAAACTACGCCAGCTAAATATATACCATGGACATTTGTTTCCATGGTTAGCGGATCATATGAGGGAATTTTTGTCAAAGGATCCAAAGCAATACCTACACTTTCAAGAAACCTAAAATCGGGTACATAACCGGTCATGGCAAATACAAAATCATTGGGAACATCCACCAATGTGCCGGACATCTGCTGCAGAGTAACAAAATCTTGAGAAATACTCTTTACGGATGCATTGAAATATACTTTAATACTACCCTCCTTAACGCGGTTTTCGATATCGGGACGCACCCAGTATTTTACGCTAGGTGAGAATTCATCTCCCCGGACTACCATAGTAACCCGAGCGCCGCTTCGATAGGTTTCCAGAGCAACATCTACCGCCGAATTACTGGCACCTACTACTAATACCTCTTTTCCGGCATAACCATAGGGTTCTCGGTAATAATGGCTAACTTTACTAAGTTCCTCCCCCTCTATATTCATTAAGTTAGGTATATCATAAAAACCGGTAGCAATCACCACATTTCTGGTGACATAGTCAGCCTTTAGAGAACTTACGCGAAAGAATTCCTCCACTTTATCTACCGTTTCTACCTTCTCGTAGGTGTGAATATTAAGTTTTTTTCGTCTTGCGATACCTTGATAATACTCCAGTGCATCCCGCCTTCCTGGCTTAACTGCAGTGGTTATAAAGGGAATGTCACCCAGTTCCAACCTATCCGCAGAGGAGAAGAAAGTCATATAGAGCGGATAATGGTAAATAGAATTGGCGACCGTTCCTTTTTCAAGTACCAAATACTTTAAGCCTCTTTTTTCACTTTCCAGAGCACAGTTGATTCCAATAGGACCACCACCAATTATTAGTACGTCAAACACTTCCATCTTACAAATTTAAAGATATCTCTGTTTTATTGGAGTGAAATTTGAATACCATAGTAAAACTCTATAACATGCTTTATTTCTATACTGTTGCATTTTTAATGTTCTTTACAAGTTGTTCCCAAGACCAGTCCCTAGTACACTCCAAAAGAACTACTGCCAACAGCAGCGAGCAAACGAACAAAAATGATTCTGCAATCCATCCAGGTGTGACAGAGTTATCTACTGTAGAGAGACTAAGTAACACTATCATTACTCTCCTTGAAAAGAAGGAGTATTCTTCACTCTCCAAGTTCATTCACCCTGGAAAAGGGATTCGCTTTTCCATGTATGCACATGTCGACCCTATGAGAGATAAACTATTTCTTCCAGACTCTTATAATCGCTATATAGGAACACCTGTTAAGTTTACATTTGGAGAAAAAGACGGTACAGGGGACCCTTATGTGGTCTCACTTAATGAGTACCTATCCCAGTGGGTTGCTCGGCGCGCTTTCAGTAAAGGGGAGACAATAACGGACTCCATCGCCTCAAGAGGGAATACTCTAAACAACATTAAAGATATTTATCCACAAGCAATTGTGGTGGAAAAACACCTAAAAGGAAGCGAGAAGTACGGAGGCATGGATTGGAACTCATTGTATTTAGTATATGAACAATGGAATGGGCAGTACTATATCGTGGGAATAGCCAACGACCAATGGACCACTTAAGCTTTATAGTTTCTGCTCAAACTGTTTTAAATAATTAATTTCGCTGCGAAGATCGTGAATTTTGGAAAGCAGCCTATCAATCACTTCAAGTCCTGGAACATTGATATCAAGATCGTAACGTAGATGTACGAACCTCTCGAAAGTGGCTAGTTGCTCGGTTAGCAAATACACCTGATCTTCGTTTTTTTCAACTGTTAGCAAATTGCACTCAATAAGTTCCTCGATGAATGCAGGCTCCACTTCATAAACCTCTATAAGACGTGCAATTGTAATCCACTTATCCATTACTGTATTTTTTTCTTAGATTTTCAATGATTTCTTTATCTTCCTCTGCAATATCTCTAGGGACTTTAATGCGAACTGTCAAAAGCAAGTCTCCGATTACTTCCGGTTTTTTATATGCAGGAAGACCTTTTCCTTTTAATCGAAGAATCGTTCCCTCCTGGGTATTAGGCTTAATTTTGACTTTAAGAATATCTCCGAAACGTTCAAAATTAACTTCTCCACCTACCATTGCTGTAAAAGCATCTACTGCAATATCGGCAAGCAGACTAGTATCCATTCTCTTAAAGGTACCATGCTCACCTACTAAGAATGTAATGAAAAGATCCCCCGCAGGCCCACCATTCTGTCCTGGATAACCATAGCCACTTAACTTGATCTTCTGCCCGTGAGAAATGCCCGCAGGTATGGTGATGCGCACCTTTTTTCCCTGTATATCAAACGTTCGCTTATGCGTAGAAAGGATTTCTTCCAAATCCAAACTAACCTCCGCTGCAATATCGTGTCCTTTAAATTTCCCAAATCCCTGTCCTGAGTTTTGTCCCGAAAAGGAAGCACCGCCAAACATGCTCTGGAAAAAATCCGAGAAATCACTCTCCCCACCATACTGATGGTAGGTAAAATCGTCAAAATCTGAAGAGGCTTTTCGTCTGCTTCTCTCTTTTTCAAAAGCTTCCCCTTCCTTCCAATGCTCTCCGTACTGGTCGTATTTCTTACGGTTGTCCGCATTTGCAAGTACCTCATTGGCTTCATTGACTTCTTTGAATTTCTGTTCTGCCAGCTTATCCCCGGGATTTAAGTCTGGATGGTACTTTCGCGCTAGTTTCCGGTATGCTTTTTTGATATCGTCAGCCGATGCGGATTTATCAACTCCTAAAATTTTATAATAATCAATAAATGCCATTACAAGTTTATTTTCTTAGCTATTGTAAAGTTAAGTAACCATTTGAAGCTTCGCTTTATATACCGTTCTCCCG
The DNA here is from genome assembly GCF_015354315.1 of Planobacterium oryzisoli. Taxonomy (GTDB): domain Bacteria; phylum Bacteroidota; class Bacteroidia; order Flavobacteriales; family Weeksellaceae; genus Planobacterium_A; species Planobacterium_A oryzisoli. The sequence continues at coordinate 92,329 of NZ_JADKYY010000002.1, read as the reverse complement.
TCTTTACAAAATTAATTTTATTGGAAAAAATCTATATTTGGTTAAATATTAAGTTATGGGTAATATGCTATCCTCCTACAGGGGAATCATTTTTTTAATTGGAGGAATCACCATGGGAAGCATCGTGGGGTTGCTTTTTCCTGATATTGTGAAATACGTAAAACCAGTAGGCGATATCTTTCTTAATCTTCTATTTGTCAGCGTAGTTCCTCTAGTATTCTTTGCAGTAGCAAATTCTATAGCAAGTTTGGAACAGCAATCCAAGTTCACCAAAATCATTTTAGCTACAGGAGTGACTTTTTTATTCTTTATTATGACGGCTGCGCTCTATACCGTGTGTTTAGTCTACTTTTTTCCTTCGGAACCGATTACAGATACTTCTACTCTTGCACCGAGCACTGAAAAGGGAGAAGGTAACTGGGGCGATCGCATTGTAGCTTTTTTCTCTGTAGGAGAATTTACTCAGCTTTTTTCACGCCAAAATATGCTGGCCCTTCTAATTTTTTCATTTTTAACGGGAATGGCCATTCGAAAATCAGGGCAAAAAGGGGAAATTTTCAAGCAATTCGTAAACTCGGGATATGAGGTTATGAAGGAACTACTGCTTGTCGTAATGAAAGGTGCACCTTTAGGCCTTGGAGCTTATTTTGCTTTCCAGGTTGCAACCGTAGGGCCGCAGCTATTTGGAATATATGCCAAACCAATGGCTATATACTACGTAGGTGGAATTATTTATTTTATTGTATTTTTTACAATGTACGCCTACATGGCCTATGGCAGAGAGGGTGTGAAACGTTTCTGGCCAAACAATATTCTTCCTTCCTTGACTGCCGTTTCTACTTGCAGCAGTTTTGCAACCATGCCTGTAAATCTACTAGCAGCAAAAAAAATAGGTGTTCCGGATGCGGTAGCTAACGTGGTAATTCCTATTGGAAGCACTTTACATAAAAACGGATCCTCCATGTCCTCGATTATCAAGATCTACGTCGCATTTTTAATAATTGGAGAGAATTTCTTCGATCCCTCAAATCTAGTGCTCGCATTAGGAATAACCATCTTTGTGAGTATTGTGGCTGGAGGAATCCCCAATGGGGGGTATATTGGAGAAATGCTTATGATCTCTGCCTATCAACTACCTCAGGAGGCAATTCCTGCCGTGCTAATCATTGGCACACTGGTGGACCCTTTAGCTACGGTACTTAATTCTACAGGGGATACTGTTGCCGCTATGCTTGTCTCCAGATTGTCGAAAGAAAAGCTGCGCCAGGAATAAGTACACATTGCTCCCCCTCTAGTAGTGCATTCTATTTCTGATACTCTTCCACGATCCTATTAAGCAGTTCTACTTGCTCTTTCACGGAATCGCTGGAAGGATTACTTCGCAATAATGCCAATTTAGCCGATTGCCCTTCACGAAGAATTTGCAAAAGCACCACTTTTGCTTGTGGATTGCTTTTTAACTCTTTCAGTACCTGTTTCATAACAGAACTAATCTTTTCTGTAGACTCTAGATCATCCGACTCCATGATCCACTGATACCCTTTCTTTGCCCAATCTCCAAGGACAGGATCTTCAAAAGCCAGAAAAGGATAAAAAGCTACAGTTTGCGCAATGGCAGTGCGGTGCTGCTCCACTTTGTCTTTCACAATGAAAGGAAGTAATCTGCTGATTGCCTCATCATTCCATTCTCTCATATCCAAGCCGGCACTTAGATTTTGGAACCTACTAGGATCCAATTCCACAATTGCAGCCAGTGCATTTGCCCGCACCGCATTGGATTTGACCAAGAGACTGCGCTCGTATAACGGAAGGTATTTTCTGTCTTTTGTTTTTGCAAGCGCTGCGAGGGCTTGTCCTCGAACAAGTGTTTTGGAGTCATTTTGTGCCAGGTCTAACACCCTATCCACCCCAGATTTTAAATGCTCGGAGCGTGACAAATCAAGCAGCTTCAGTGCCTGAGTACGCAACCTGAAATTAGAATCTTTTAAAGCTAACAGAAAAACCTTTAATGAATTTAAATTATCTGGGGTTCTTCCTGCTCCTTCCAAAGCTTTGGCTCGGTTATAAAACTCTTTTGCACCTTGGAACTGTTGTAAATAATGCTCGGGCTTCTTATCGTCCTTAATTTGACTCAATAATACTCCGTCGGGGTTGAGCACCACAAAATCCGCCATCTTTTCCAAAGGGATAGCAAATTCATTTTGTTTGCTAGCTTTCACCCAGAAGTGATGCCTTACCGCCTTTCCGTTGAGGTAAAAATCAACCGCCAGAGGAAATTCAAATAAGCCCTGACTTTGTGTTTGCCTTACAACCAGTCGCACTTGCTTTTTAATTGGTTCATAAGAAAGAGTGTGATCAAGTACCGGATGACCTGCGCCATAAAACCATTGATTAAAAAACCAATTCAAATCCTTGCCGGATATTTTTTCAAAGGCAAGACGTACCTGATGTACTTCCCCTGTAGCATATTCATTAGCCCGCAGATATTCATGGAGACCCGCAAAAAAAGCATCATCACCCAAGAACTTTCTAAGCATATGAAGCACCCCTCCACCTTTGTTGTAGGAAACAGCGTCAAACATGTCTTCGCGGGAATGGTACTTGAAACGGACAAGATCTTTAGTCCAGAGAGAAGGATCTCGAAAATAGACTTCCAAAGCTTTATTGAGCCCATAATCAGCAAGGTCCTGGCCGTATTTATGTTCATTCCAAAGATATTCGGAATAATTAGCAAACGATTCGTTCACTGATAAATTGCTCCAACTTTCAGTGGTTACAATATTACCAAACCAGTGGTGAAATACTTCATGAGCTATGACATCCTCCCATATGTTTTCATCTGCGAGTGCGGCGGCGCTTTGCTGGGACATATCCGAATGTAAAACTGCAGTAGTATTCTCCATCGCTCCGCTTACATAGTCACGTGCCGTCATCTGTGCATACTTGTTCCATGGATAATCGTAGTTCAGGCGCTTAGAGAAAAACTCAAGCATTTCAGGAGTATTCCCGAATATACCTTTAGCCTGCGACTCGTATTTTTTCTCCACGTAGTAATCGACCGGGATATTCCTCCATTTATCCTTTACCACCGCATACTCTCCTATTCCCATAAAAAAAAGGTATGGGGCATGCTTCTTATCTAGCACCCAGTGATCTGTCCGTAAATCAGTTCCGGTAGGTAAAGAGGACTTAAGCACTCCATTGGATAATGTGAGAAATCGATTAGGAACTGTTATATAAATTTCCTGTGTTGTCTTAATGTTGGGCTTGTCAATGGTAGGAAACCAAACGGATGAGGCCTCTGTTTCACCCTGAGTCCAGATTTGCGTGGGTTTGTCCTTTCTGATCCCACTTGCGTTAATAAAATAAAGCCCCTTGGCTTCGCTAATTGCGGCGCTCCCCTTCTGTAGGATTTGATTGGGGCGTGCCGTATATTTTACATAAACTGTGTACTTTTCGTTCTTGCTATAGCTTTTATCCAGGTTAATCTTTAAGATATCATCCTTATAGGTGAAATTTAAGGGTTTTAAATTACTGTTACGATCCAAGCTAACCTGGTGGATAAGCATGGCTTTAGCGTTTAGTACCAAACTATCAGAAGGATAAAAATACGGGGATGCGGATATCCATGCCTCACCTTGCAGTTCTTCTTTCTCTAAATCAATAGCGACCTTAAGTTTGGTGTGTTCCAGCTCTGTAGTTTTGGTGTGCGATGGATGGTATTTCCCTATTGCAGAGGATTCTAAAGCTTGCGCACTTACGAAATACCAAGGCCCAAACATCAGACACCATACAAAAAGAAAGAAACGGTTCATAATTGACTTAAACGTTAATGTTAATATAGCTCCTACCAATCAAACCAGATGGCCACACAAAGGAGCAGTAGGTAAAAATTATTTCATTGGTTTTACAGACCATAATAAGATCAAATAGCAACTGGTGCCTTTATCCCTGGATAAGGATTATAATTTTCGAGCGTAAAATCACTGTACTTAAATGAGAAAATATCTTTTATCTCGGGGTTTAACACCATCCGGGGTAAATCTCGCGGAGTTCGAGACAACTGTAGCTTTACCTGTTCAAAGTGGTTATTATAAATATGGACATCACCGAAAGTATGAATATATTCTCCAACCTGTAGTCCGCAAACCTGTGCTACCATCATGCATAACAAAGCATAACTGGCTATATTGAAGGGTACTCCTAAAAATACATCAGCACTACGCTGGTAGAGCTGGAGTGATAGTTTTCCATCTGCCACATAAAATTGAAACAGTGCATGGCAAGGTGCTAAGGCCATTTTGGGGATATCCGCTGGATTCCACGCCGATACGATAAGGCGTCGTGAATCAGGATTGTTCTTGATTTGTTCAATAACCATCGCTATCTGATCGATCACACCGCCTCCATGGTCCGGCCAACTACGCCACTGCGCGCCATAGACTGGTCCCAGATCACCATTTTCGTCCGCCCATTCGTCCCAGATACTCACGCCATTTTCCTTAAGATAGGCCGTGTTGGTATCTCCCCTTAAAAACCAGAGCAGCTCATAAATTATAGATTTTAAATGCGTTTTTTTGGTGGTTACAAGCGGGAATCCTTCCTGTAAATCGTAACGAAGTTGGTACCCAAACACACTGCGCGTTCCGGTTCCGGTGCGGTCCTGTTTGTCGGATCCTTCTTCTAAAATATGCTGTAATAGATTCAGATAACTTTGCATGCTTCTGGTTTTAATATATTTCAAGTACGGTATAAGTCTTATCGCGCAGACTGAAGCTTTCTCCACAGTGCTTACCCATCAATGCGCCCGAAAGTGGCGAATCCATGGATATGCATGTGATCTCCTGACCCTCTAGTTTTATAGTTACTCCAGAAGTTGAAAGATAAAAATAGCCCATTTCTGTTCTAACCACCGCACCCCTTTCAATTCTCGAGGCTTTGCCCTTAGGCAAGCCTTTTACTTCATGTATTTGATCTAGCAAGACCTTTTCTCTAAGAAGAAGTTGATTGATTTGTTGTCCAAGCATTTCTGCGCCAGTTTCGTATTTATCTCCCATGGCACTTTTTGTCTCTACATTGGAAGATCTTGTCTGAGCAATTAAAGCACGTAATTGCTCTAGTTTATCCTCAAGGATAGCATACAATTCTTGGCTTAGGCCCTCTTTATTCATTTATACTTAGCCAAAATCTATTTGTGAAAAACCCGGTACCCGGAAACTTCCAAATTAAATCCTTTATCTTGAGAAAAATCCCTACTGGCCTGACTAAAAGCATCCTTGAAAACACCTTTTAGCGCAGGGTCTGTAATCTTTACGGCGACCGGTAATTTCGAGAAGTTTAATACGGTAAGAACCTGCGAGGATCCGTTACGGCGTAAGTATGCCAGTACACGATCGTCGGCATTTGTTTCAAGGACCGTCGTAGAGGCATTCGGATCACCACCGCGCAGCGCAGAATTTTCCGATTTTAAAGTAAGTAGCCTACGGTAAAATTCCTGCATTTTATAGTCCCCATTCCAAGGAATTGGATCTTTTTCAAAAAACTCCAGTCTTTTATTTACCAGTGGTAGCTCCTGACCGTTATACAAGAGCGGAATTCCATCCCAGGTTATAGAAAGTACTGCAAGAGGTAATGCAAATTCCCCATACTTTTCGTATTCCGTGCCGTTCCACGTATTTTCGTCATGGTTACTGGTAAACCATGCGCGCATGGACCCGTTTCCAATCTCAGAATATCGGCTCAATAAACTGCGTAGCTCGGACAAGGGTAAATCCTTTTCTTTGAATTCTTTGGTTTTATGCATCCAAGTCCATATGTAACTGGCATCAAAGACTTTTCCGTATTCGGGGTTCTCCAACTCATCAAATTCACCCAGCCAAAACAAAGGCCTTATTTTCTCTACCTCCGGTCTTGCTTGTTGCCAAAAGTCCACCTCTACCCATGCAGCGAGATCACATCTAAAACCATCAATATTAGTTTCCTTGACCCAAAATTTCATGGCCTCTATCATGGCCTCACGCATCTTTGGATTGCTGTAATCGAGCTCAATGATATCTTCCATGCCAGAGGCAACCTGGAAATCATTGGTTTTTGGATCCATAAGATAAAAGTCCGGATTGGTCTTGGTCCATGTGTGATCCCATCCCGTATGATTTGCTACCCAGTCTATGATGACCTTAAAACCCATGCTGTGGGCTTTATCCACAAGATTTTTAAAATCCTCCATCGTTCCAAATTCAGGATTGATGGATGTGTAGTCCTGAGCAGCATACTGGCTTCCCAAAGTTCCTTTTTTGTTCTTTTGGGCTATTGGAGTGATCGGCATAAACCATAGTGTTTTCACTCCCATATTTTTCAAACGCGGCAAATGCTTCTCAAAAGCTTTGAAAGTACCCTCCGGCGTATACTGACGTATATTCACCTCATAAATATTTGTCGTGTGCTTCCACTCCGACGGATCTTCAAACTGCATCGCTTTTTTGCTCGGACTACAAGCCATTACACCTAAGATTGCAATGGCTACTAAAAATATTTTTTTCATATACGATCTATTTCCCTAAGGTTTAATTTAGTGCTAAAAATAGTAAAAAAAACGGGGATAAGGGGTACGCAAGAAGGTGAAATATAAGCAGAATAAGGGAGAGCACTCGCTAAAAAAATTGCCTCTAAAAAGCCTTAAACTTTTTAGAGGCAATTCTTCTTACCGCAGTTGTTTACCTATAGCATTTAATCCTCCTCTTCGTACGAATCGTCAATAAAATCCTGGTTGTCGTCGTCTTCGTACTCGTCGTCTTGCTGTGAAAATCCGTCTTCAGAAAACTCATCACCAAAATCAAATTCTTCATCAAGCAAAGGCATCACGGACTTCTTGCTGACTGCGCTTTTACTTGGAGCTTTTAAAGGCACGCTTCCAAATCGAAAAACAGTTATCGGATAGTTTACGGCCGGTTTCTCATCTATGATTTCCACGAGTTCACAATAGAACTCCCACAAATCCAGTAAACCGTACTGAAACTGAGCCTTATCTCCACTATCACTAAAAGCCTCATTGATATAAATGTCCGACATTATCTCTCCATCCCCTTCATCACTCATATCTTCCAATGGTATACTTTTTACCACGGTTCCATCCTGTTCCAAAAGGTTAAATGCCGAAAGTTCATCACCCTGCAGGCTGAAGGCACTCTTTATACCTAAATGCAGATTCCATAGAGTCTGCTTTTCTTTGATTTCTATATCACGGAAGATATCTTCCTTTGTGTCTAAAATAACCCTGATTTTATAGACCATTCTATCAGACAATTAAGTAGTTAGTATATTTGACTGTTGGGTACAAATATATAACAAATGGAAAATGCCTAAAAAAATTTTAAAGTTTTTATTTTGAAAAGATTTCCCTACATTTTGCCCAGTTTTATGGGGCTTTTTCTAGAAAAAAACTGAATTTAGTACCTTCTAAATATTCACTTTCTACAGTGATATTCTCGTTATGGGCCTCCATAATATGCTTTACTATTGCAAGTCCTAATCCGCTTCCACCTTCCCTGCGGTTTCTGCTGCTTTCCACCCTGTAGAAGCGTTCAAAAATACGGGGAAGCACTTCGGGCTTTATACCCATTCCGTTATCGCTCACCTCTACCATTACTTTACTTTTTAGTATGGTGCTACGCACAGTTATCTGCGCATTTATGCGGTTTGCATAATGTATCGCATTGGATACGAGATTGATTAGTACCTGAGAAATACGCTGTTTGTCCGCATAGACAAAAATTTGAGAATTGGTACTTTCAAAATGAAGATTTGCATCACGTTCCTGAGCTTCCAAATCCAATAAGTCTATGACTTCCCTCATAAGTTCATTGATATCGAATCGGGAAACACTAAGTTTTATCTCGCCGGCCTCAAATCGGTTGATCATGTCCAAATCGTTAACAATATTTATGAGACGCTCCACAGATATACCAATGCGCTCAAGGTACTTGTCACGTATGGCTAAATTCTCCACCGCTCCATCCCTTAAAGTCTCAATGTAGCCTTGAATAGAAAACAGAGGAGTTTTAAGTTCGTGCGAAATATTTCCTATATACTCCTTTCGATACGCTTCCATTTCCTTGATCATATCAATCTCCGTGGCACTGCGATTGAGTTTTTCTGAAAGTTCCTTGAAGCCTACATTCTGTGAGTCCTCAAAAAAATCCTTTGGAAGTTCTCCCGCCATTTTCTTTATTTGCCTTCGTGCATAGAAGAACAGCAGATAACTTATTCCAAAGTAACTAATGAGAAAAATAAGAAGGGTACTTACTACAAGTAGGAGAATATTATCCGGGAAGGAAGGGGTGCGTTCTTTAAAATAATCAAACAGAACTAGCACTGCAGAAAAGGCAAGAGAAAGCAAAAATGCGGACAGCAGGGAAAGCCGATTAATCTTCATGCGTTACACCATAAGCTTATATCCAATTCCCTTAAGTGTCTGAATACTTTGGTCCCCCAATTTTTCTCTCAACCGTCGAATATGGACATCAATAGTTCTCTCACCTACAATTACATCGTTTCCCCAAACTTTTTCTAATATTTCTTCCCGCTTAAATACCTTTTGCGTATTGGAAGCTAATAAGGAAAGTAAGTCGAACTCTTTCTTTGGTAGAAGGAAGAGCTTCCCTTCTTTGGTAACACGAAAATTGTCACGGTCAATTACCATATCCCCGACTTGCAGCACCTTTGAAGCCTCGTCGGGTTTGGTAGTGAGTTGCAACAGAGCATTAATCTTAGAAATTAATACTTTGGGCTTTATCACCTTTACTACATAATCATTACCTCCAGCTTGGTAGCCTGCGAGCTGCGAAAACTCCTCACCCCGTGCGGAGAGAAATACGATTAACGTATTTTGCAGTTCCTTAATCTTTCGTAAATCTTGGCAAGTTTCTATTCCGTCCTTCTCGGGCATCATCACATCAAGAAGTATAAGGTCGGGATGTACTTTCGTTGCAAGTTCAATTCCTTCCGTTCCGTTATCACATGTGAATACTTCATACCCTTCTTTTGTCAAATTATACGACAAAATCTCAAGGATATCATGTTCATCATCGATCAAGAGAATCTTCTTAGCGCTCATTAATAAGGATTTAAGCAATCAAATTTAGCCAATTTCACCGAGTTCAACTACACGGATACTATAATTTACATAAAATTAATAAAGACCCATAATATTTAAAAATTATGTAAAGAATACTTAATGCTTATTAAACGAATCCTGACGGGCCAAGATTCTTTCTTTGCAACGAATTATAATAAGTATAGTAAACAGATGAATTTAACTAAACTAAGTATTGCTGCTGTATTTCTCACAGCCTTTACACCGATTGCAGCGCAACAAACGGATAGCCTAAAAACCGAGAAACGAATCGAGGGTGTTGTTATTCAGGGAACAACGAATAAAGGCGCTGAAGCAAACCTTATAAATACGCAAAGAAGGTCCCTTGAGGTTATCGAACGGGTGGGATCCGCACAGCTTGAAAAGCAGGGCGTAGGAGATGTTTCCACTGCAGTCACCAAAGCCACTGGAGCTCAAAAACAGGAGGGCAGTGGACAAGTTTTCATCCGTGGACTGGGCGACCGAAGCAATTCCACACAGATCAATGGCCTTGCAATTCCCTCCAACGACCCCATGTACAAAAACCTTGACCTATCCCTTTTAAAAACCGATATGATTGATTATGTCAGTTTGGAGAAAGTCTACCACCCAAAAATGTGGGGGGACATGTCAGGCGCCAACATTAATATTGTTACAAAAGTATATACAGGTAAACCGTATTTTAAAATCAACTTAGGTTCCAGTATTTCACTAAATGCGGTCAATACCGGCACCTTTTTCCTTCAAGACGGACTGAACTATTTTGGATTTGACACTCCTTCAAAACCAAAAAACGCAGCCCTTGTCAACAGTGGTTTTGCCTTTACCACTTCAGCCAACAATCAACAGATTCTTAATCCTATTAACTCTTCACTGTCAGTGGATTTTGGACGCAACTGGAACATAGGGCAAGGAAGGTTAAGTATATTTGGATATGGGTCATTCGAAAATCAATACCAATATCTGGAAGGTACTACTGGAGGATCCTACGATGCCCACGGCTCGATCCTACGGATCTACGATACAGCGGAAGAATTCGGGTACGACACCAATACCACTGCGCTAGTAAATCTAAACTATCGTCTTAACCCGCGTCATACCGTAAATTTCTCAACCAATTTCATCCATACAACCGACCAGAAACTTGGCCTCTATGAAGGATTTGATCGGAATTACCTTGACGACCCTCAGCGCGAACTAGGTTATACTACGTTACGTAGAGCCTCCACAAAGGTTAACGATCTATTAGTTAACCAACTACGGGGTGATCACACGCTGTCGGAGTCTCTAAAACTTTCCTGGAACCTAGGTGTAAACCTGCTGGAATCGCAAAGACCTGATAGGCAGCAAAATGCCTCCGTCTTTGATAAAGCTACAGGTACCAGCTATTTTGCAAGTAGTAATCCAGGCGCAAACCACCGTTATTTTGACCGTTTAAAAGAGAAAGATTATGTGGGCAGTGTACAACTTGAGTATGAAGCTACAGAAAAACTAAAATTGCAGGCGGGTCTGGAAAGCAGATTTAAAGATAGTGACTTTAGAGCAACGCAGTACAATTTCAGAGTAACCAGTCCACAAGGCAATTACTATCTTGATCCCAACTCCTACGATTCCTTTTTTAACCTGGACAATTACCAGACGGGTTCCTACTTTGATATTGTCACATTCCGAGGAGATATTAGATACAACCCAGAAAACGCGCTGATTCCACAGTTTTATCAGGCAGAGATGTTTAATAATGCTGCATTTGCAAATCTGAATATTACATTAAACCAGAAACTTAGTGCCCAAGTAGGCGTGCGTTATGATAATTTACAACAAGAGATACGCTACAATACTGCAATCTTCTCCAATGGGGGAGAAATTAAAAAAGACTACTCTAAGATTCTGCCTGCCTTGAATGTCAAATATGCACTCGATTCGAAACACAACCTAAGATTCTCCGCTTCCAAAACTTATACGACACCTCTACTACTTGAAATAGCGCCGTACGAGTATGAAGAAATCGACGAGCTTAGCTATGGAAATATCGACCTATATCCCTCCGACAACTACAATGTAGATTTAAAATGGGAATGGTTCCCAAGACGCAATGAGTTGGTTTCACTTACTGCTTTTGGAAAACTTATTCAGAACCCGATCGCCCGAATCACTGCCTCGTCCTCTGCAAATACTACTTCATTTGCCAATGTAGGCGACCAGGGGCAGGTATTCGGAGCAGAATTTGAAGCCCGTAAGGACCTGCTAAACTTAGGACAGTCCCGGCTCTATACTTTCTTGAACCTATCGTACATCCACACTTCACAGGAATTGGATAAAGAAAAGGTCATCCGTGAGAACTCGACAGTTACTGCAGATTTTATACGTGCTGAAGATAAAATGACTGGCGCCTCCGATTTGCTTGCTAATGTCAATCTCGGATGGGAAAGAAAGCTAGATACTGGAGCACAGCTTGATTTAGTTGCCTCCTACTCCTATATATCTGATAATGTATATGCTCTGGGGTATGAGATGAGAGGAAATATTGTTGATAAGGCAATCCACACCTTGGATGCCGTTGCTAAATACAAAACACAATCGGGTATAGGAATCTCACTGTCTGCAAAGAACTTACTGAACCCCACTTTTCATAGAGTACAAGATAATACGAATGCAGAGCTGACGGTACGAAAGTATCAGCTTGGTGCGCAACTAGGAGCGGGAGTTTCCTACGAATTTTAACAACTAAATCATTAATAAAAAAGTTATGAGAAAAAATCAAATGAGACTTTGGAGCCTGGCAACAGTATTAACTGCAGTTTTCGCTGTGCAGTCGTGCAGTAGTGACGACGAGGATCCGATACCAGCCCCAACCCCAGTGGGAATTGCCACAAATCCTGCAGACTTTAAAGGAGAGGTGCGTGCGGGAGAAACCGTTACCCTTGATGCCACAAAAGTATATACTCTAACCGGAGCTGTAGCTGTTAAGGACGGTGGAAAACTTATCATACCTGCAGGAACCCGTATTAATGCTACAGGAGGAACCTCCGCATACATTACTGTGGAGCAAGGCGGGCAGATTTTCGCAAACGGTACTGCTACCAATCCTGTAGTTTTCAGTTCCGCTAACGCAACTCCAGGAGCATGGGGAGGTCTAGTTCTTTGTGGCCGTGCACCTATCAACAAAAGTATACCAGCCACAGCTGAGGTTGGAGGAGCGCAGTATGGAGGAACTAATCCGGCGGATAATTCAGGATCCCTAACCTATGTTCGAATTGAAAATGCAGGAGCAATTTTCACAGCAGACAAAGAGTTTAATGGTCTTTCCTTATTTGGAGTAGGTAACGCAACAAAGATTGACAACGTATCTATGATAAACGGTTCAGACGACGGTATAGAATTTTTCGGAGGTACTGTAAATGTATCCAATATTATCTCTGTGGGCAATGAAGATGACGCCTTTGACTGGACTGAAGGTTGGAATGGAACCGCTACTAACGTCTATACAAAAAGAAGAGCAAACGGTATTGGAAACAGAGGGATAGAAGCCGACAACAATTCCAACAACAACGACGCCAATCCTCGTTCCAATCCTACTATCAAGAACGCCACATTCATCGGAGCCAACACCGGTGGGGAAACCGACGGAATAAAATTGAGAGTTGGAACCCATGGCACGCTGGATAATATTGTCCTTTCGGGCTGGGCAACAGGATTTAATTTTGAGCATGACGCTACTGTGACCTACTTTAATGGAGGCAATAAAATCACCAATGTCAAGTTTGACAATATTACAAAAGAAGCATCTGCAAAAGCATCCGATGGATCCTCAGTTACTGTAAAAGCAAATACTTACACAGTAAATGCTACAGCTAATGGTGCAGGAAATGGAACCGCCACTCCATCTTGGGCTGCCGGCTGGGCTGGAATCTAACACCATACTATTATAATTCATATGGTAGAGCCGCTTCTGCACTTGTGCAGGGCGGCTCTGATTTTTTGTTATAGGTGCGATTTATTCTTCGTACTGTTCCAGATAATAGCTAAAAGTAAATTCCTCCAATGAATCTTCTAACTCCTCCAAAGTGTTTATCAAATCTTCAAAAACTTCCAGTTGCTCCACTGAGAGATTCACAAACTCCACATGCAGAGGCAAGGAGGCAAACCCAGATATAAAATCACTAAGTGCATCCAGATTATTTCCAAAAAACTCCGGAAGGTCAAGACGCTTTGCCAGCTCTTCATAAAACTCTTCCATATCTCCAAGGGAAGAAAAATCGATAAATACTTCTTTCATTTTATAGGCTTTAGTTTCTCAAAGGACTTATAGTGGTCCTTAGTGATATAGACATCTCCACGCTTTGAATACACCAGTCTGGAGGCATTTCGCCTGCCACAATGGTAATCAATGTCTGCTTCATAATAATTGATTCCTGTGGGTAAGAGGCGTTCCCGGTTAAAGAACCGGTCGCCGCCAATTGCACGACCCGGTAGCACCTCGCATAGATTTTCTTTGGAAGGATCCCACCCCTGGCTTCTAGCTTGTTCCTTAGTTAAATAATAGGGTGGTAATACGCCGTGCGTAACAATATAACTGGCCACTCGATGCTGGTCTGTTAATTCATCTATTTCCACAGCTCTGGCGGAATATGTTTGAGAAGACGTCTCTTCTGTGTTGACTCTCCCACCAGTCTGAATTAGTGTCAGAATTAGAAAAGTTAGCATGGCTCCAATAAAAAACCACAGGGCACTTCTTCTTTTTCGGTTCATGTAAATATTTTTACCTCCAGTTTTCAGGAATATCACACACAGGAATAGGATTAATCTTATGTTGAGCCAGAGAATTCATCCGCTTAAAAATATCAAACACCTCCAGCATCCGCCCGCTGTACTCAGAACGTTCTTTTTTCCCCCATTCTTTCTGAATGGCCTCCAATTCCTCATAGCTTGCTCCTATCTGCTGTTCGTCCGTTCGCTCCTGATCCCATAGCCCATCGGTAGGTATCGCGTTTTGAACTGACTCAACCAGATTAAGCTCTTTTGCGAGCAAATATACCTCAGTCTTATACAGATCCGCTATAGGTGAAACATCTACCCCTCCATCGCCGTACTTTGTAAAAAAACCGATTCCAAAATCTTCCACTTTGTTACCAGTTCCACATACAAGTAATTTATTAACCTGCGCGTAATGGTATAGCGTTAACATTCTTAGGCGCGATCTGGAATTTGCAAAGGCAAGTTCCAAGGGACCTGAGCCCTCTTTTCCAAAGGTATGTTCTAAAATCTCAAAGGAAGGGGTTAAATCCACCTCCCGTGCCTGCACATTGGGAAAACGGGACTGTAAGTCGTCGATATGCTCTTTGGCTCTACTGACTTGGTCTTTTTTCTGACGGATCGGAAGTTCCAACAGAAGTATTTTTAATCCTGTCATAGCGCACAGAGTGGATACTACAGCAGAATCGACTCCACCAGAAATTCCTACGACATAGCCTTCCACTTTGGCTTGCTGCGCATACTTTTTTAACCAGTCTACAATATGTTTTATAATTTTCTGACTTTCCATGATCGCTAAGTTTTAATATGAGTGAGAAAACTCGAAATAGTTAATTTTACGTATTTTTGCTACCAAAACACCCGTAAAAATAACAAAATTTATAGGGATTGAACTGCAGAAACTATTTTTACTGCACTACAGTGGTAAAAATCAGGTGCTGAAAACCAATATTGAAATTCACTAATGAAAAAGACGCGCATAACAATCGATGTAGAATTAGACGAAAACCATGTTCCTGAGGCAATTACTTGGAATGCCCAAGACGGAGGAGTGGAAAATCAGCCTACCAAAGCAACTATGATTTCCGTTTGGGACGACAGCAATTTTGAGGCACTTAGAATTGACCTATGGACCAAGGATATGCCTGTAGATCAGATGAAAATGTTCATTCATCAAAATCTCATTTCACTTGCCCATACTTATAGCCGAGCCTCCGGTGAAGAGGACATAGCAGAATGGATGGAACTAATGGCCGAAGAGTTCGCGCAGAAATCCGCAATAAAAATGTAATACAAATGAAATTCAATACTAAAGTTATTCACGGAGGTCAACAGCACGAGCCCCATACGGGCTCAGTGAATGTGCCGGTTTTTCTAACCTCCACTTTCGCACAGAAAACACCGGGAAAACTACAAAATGGGTACGAATATTCGCGTGGAGCCAATCCTACCCGACAGGCCCTGGAAGATTCATTAGCTAGTATTGAGAATGGAGCAAGAGGACTTGCTTTTGGTTCAGGCCTGGCCGCAGTAGATGCCGTACTAAAATTACTTTCTCCTGGTGACGAAGTGATAGCTGTGGACGACTTGTACGGGGGAACATACCGTCTCTTTACTAGACTTTTCTCCAAATACCAGATTAACTTCAAATTCGTATCGTTCGAAAACGTAGATGCCTTGGTCCAGGAAGTAAGCGAAAACACCAAGCTTGTATGGATTGAAACTCCGACCAACCCATTAATGAAACTGGTGGATATAGAAGCTGTGGCCGCAGTTTGTCGCCCCAAGGGGATTCTTCTAGCAGTAGACAACACCTTTGCCACTCCTTTCATCCAACGTCCTTTAGAATTAGGAGCTGACATAGTAATGCATTCTGCAACCAAATATTTGGGTGGACATTCAGATGTGATTGCCGGTGCGCTCGTGGCCCGAACTGAGGAACTAGGGGAAGCACTGCATTTCATTCAATTTGCAAGTGGAGCCATTTTAGGTCCTCACGATTCCTACTTAGTGCTAAGAGGTATTAAAACCTTATCCCTTAGAATGCAGCGGCATAGCGAAAACGCACTTGTTCTCGCACAATTTCTGGAGCAGCACCCGAAAGTCGGAAAAGTGTATTATCCGGGGCTTACATCCCATCCGCAACACGATCTTGCTACTAGACAAATGGAAGCAATGGGCGGAATGATTTCCTTCACTTTTTCCAGTGGAGAAAAAGCGGACTCCATTGCATTTCTTGAAAAGCTAAAAGTTTTTACTCTTGCAGAAAGTCTGGGAGGAGTGGAATCTTTGGCCAATCATCCTGCGTTAATGACGCATGCTTCTATTCCAGTGGAAAAAAGACAAGAACTAGGTATTTCGGACGATTTGGTTCGTCTCAGCGTGGGAATTGAAGATCTCCAAGATCTGAAAAACGATTTAGAGCAGGCCTTAGGAAAATAGCTATTCTATGGGAAAAGTGCGTACTACAGAACTGGATGATTTGCCCCAGCTGACGCGGTTATTTGGAGACTACCGTACGTTTTATGGAAAAAAAGAAGATTCTGAGAAAACAATTGCTTTTTTAAAGCAACGTATAGAACATAAGGACTCAAAGATATTTGTGGGGTACGAAACGGAGACACTATGGGGTTTCACGCAATTGTACCCTCTTTTCTCTTCTACACGACTCTCAAAATACCTCCTCCTCAACGACCTCTATGTTGCTAAAGACTATAGAGGCCGAGGATATTCCAAGCTGCTCCTGGAGAAGGCACAACAATATTGTAGGGACGAAGGCGCCTGTGGGATACTACTAGAAACAGATCGCTCTAATGAAATAGCTAACAGACTCTATCCTGCAATGGGATTTGAACTATATAACCATGCTAATTTTTACGAATGGACACCCCAATAGAACAACTCATCGACCATACAGTGGAAATACTGCTTCAAGGAGGCGTAATTCTCTACCCCACCGATACGATTTGGGGCATTGGTTGTGATGCCACCAATTCTAGAGCAATCGAACGTATTTTTGAGATCAAGAAGCGCGATGCAAATAAATCGATGATCATTTTGGTAGAAAACGACCGCAGACTACAGGAACTTGTTGAGGTACCACCAGCAGCATGGGACATTATGGATCTTTCAGAAAAACCTGTTACTATAGTATACGAACACCCCAGACATTTACCAAGGCAGCTCTTAGCCACCGATGGCAGTGTGGGTATCCGCGTCATCAAAGAACCTGTTATTGAAAAACTCATCCGCAGATTAAACCGACCCTTGGTATCTACCTCTGCAAATCTAAGTGGAGATAAAAGTCCTCTTAGGTTCAGCGATATTAACACTGAAATCATTTCTAAAGTAGACTACAGTTTCCCCTACCGAATGGAGGAGCAGGCGGTTTATACCGGATCGTCTGTACTAAAAATTTGGAATGACAACCGCATAAAAGTTCTGCGCGAGTAATTTGTACAACCTACTGCATCATAAAATATATCTTATGCATATTAATCTTGTTCAAAACAAGAATTTTAAACTTTTCAAAACACTTTCTAAAGTGGCTCAGGACAAGGGTGTTTCCTTATATGTCGTAGGAGGATATGTTAGGGATCTGCTGCTAGAGAGAGTAACCCCTACTGATATTGACTTTGTGACCGAGAGTTCGGGAATTTCTCTTGCAGAATCAGCTGCTTTGGAGCTGCTTGGAAGCGCCCACAAAGTTTCTGTCTTCAAAACTTATGGGACCGCCATGTTTCGGTACCAAAATCTGGATCTTGAATTTGTCGGAGCTAGGAAGGAAAGCTATACAAAAACTAGCCGCAACCCTCAAGTACAGGTGGGCACTCTTGAGGACGATCAACTTCGGCGAGACTTCACCATAAACGCTATGGCTATTTCTCTCAATACAGAAACATTTGGGGATTTAATCGATCCCTTTGCGGGAATGGACGACCTGCAAAATAAATTAATCCGTACGCCCTCTAACCCTCTACAAACATTTACAGACGATCCTTTGCGAATGATGCGTGCTGTTCGCTTCGCTTGCACGTTAGACTTTACACTGGATCCTAAAGCAGTGGAATCTATAAAACAAGAATCCAATCGTCTCACCATTGTTTCTAAGGAGAGGATAATGACCGAGTTTAATAAAATTATGCAAAGTGACAAACCTTCCCGAGGTCTGAAACTACTGGATACATGTAAGCTACTGGATTTAATACTTCCAGAGCTTACTGCTTTAAAGGGAGTGGAAGAAGTGGAAGGACTAACGCACAAAGATAATTTTTACCATACTCTGGAAGTTTTGGATAACATTTCAGTTCAGACCTCTAACTTATGGTTGCGGTGGTCTGCATTACTGCATGATGTAGGTAAGGCACCTACAAAAAAATTTGTAGAAGGAACGGGATGGACATTTCATGGACACGAATACTTAGGATCAAAGATGGTAAAAACTATCTTCCAGCGTCTTAAACTCCCTCTTGGCAATGATCTTAAATATGTGCAAAAGATGGTACGACTTTCCTCGCGTCCCATCGCACTAGTTACGGACGACACCTCAGACAGTGCCCTACGAAGAATGCTTTTCGATGCCGGTGAGGACCTGGAAGATCTTTTCACCCTTTGTAAAGCAGATATTACCACTAAAAACGCAAAGAAGCAAAAGCATTTTAAGAAGAACTTTGACTATGTAGCCGAAAAAATCCGCCTGGTGGAACAAAAAGACCATCTGCGAAACTTTCAGCCCCCTGTCAGTGGGGAGGAAATAATGAGACTCTTCAATCTTTCTCCCGGTCGCGAAGTAGGTATCCTAAAGGAGAAGATTAAAGAGTCTATATTGGAAGGTACTATTGGCAACAGCCGTGAGGAAGCGCTTGGTCTGTTAATGAAACTCGCACAGGATTTAGGACTCTCCCCACAGCATTAGCTGATTAGAAGTTATAGGTAGTACCGACCGTAATGGATCGTGGTCGGTGCGAATACCCTACTACATCCGTATAATTTTGATTTAAAAGATTGAATACATCAATATATACTTGAAAGGCCTTCTTGTACTCTATCCCTGCATGTAGATGGATTAAATTATAGCCTTTCACATTGGTATCCACTACTTTAAATAGGGAGGAGTCCCAATAACTGTCTCTTCTTTTGGATACATACTGATGGGAGAGGCGTAGTACACTTCCATGGAACGGATATACCATCACGGAATTATTCACTCTATGTTTAGGCTGGCGAAGCATCGTTTGCTCCTTCTGTTTTTGTATAAAGGTATAATTGGATTGTGCAGCGAGCCAAGTGGCGAATTTGCCTTCCATTCCAATTTCAACACCTTCTACTTTGTTTTGCTCGACATTTTCAAATCTACCTGTATAGTCTTCTAATGTTCTATAAGTGAACACATTCTTTTCCTCCCTTCTAAAAAGACTTCCTTGGAACAAGAAAGTTCCGTCTGTGGCTCCGTAAGCCAGATTTATCTGTTGTGAAATATTGGTCTCGGGCTGTAAGTCTGGATTGGGTCTAGTGTAAGGTAAAGTTCCATAGGTTTGGTACAGCGTTGGGGCTATAAAAGCCGATGCTATCGAATAGCCTATCTTAGCGTAGTAATACTTACCTTCCTTGAGTATGTACGGATTAATAGAGTATACACCATGTGTACCGAATCGGGAATGCTTTAGGGCCCGCCCTCCTACATCAAGATGCATTGAACCCTTGTGAAGATTTACCTGCGTAAATAAATCCATGTGGGACAACTGGGTATCCTTAAGTGCAAGCTCCTCTTTTAAGATATTTTCGCCCCAGGGCACACTGCGGGATCCCATACTTTGTTTCTCGAGTTCCGCTCCACTCAATAGTGTTACAAAATCCGAGATATTCCATCGATTCACCAATTCGAAATATCCTACTCTCCCTTGGTATTCGTTTTGGAGTTGATATTCCGAGGAAGTATACTGCTTAATTTTACGCTGATTTTCACTAAACCTTCCATTTAACCTTAACGTTCCTTTACCGTACCGAAGGGTTCCTTGTACTCCGGCGTAATACTGCAGATCTTCCCCTCGATCCTTACCGTCGGCGAAGGCGCCTTGGTCGAAATCAAATGCATGGGTTGTAACACCGGAATTAACACTTAACTGTACATTTCCTTTGGAATACCCACCGTGGACCACAAAGTTTTGCCTCCAAAATCCGTCTTTTTCAAAGCCTTCACCTTCCGCAGACGAAATACCTTCCGAAAGCTCATTGCTGCCACGTAGGGAATAATTCCACGCGCCACTCTTACCCTGCACTGCAGCCTTTTGGCCAAAAGTACCAAAGGAACCTGCATGCAAGCCTAATTCTCCAGCGAGCTTAGATTGTGATCCGCTTTTAGTAGTGATATTTATTACAGTAGAAGCCGCATTAGATCCATACAATACAGAATTGGCTCCATTTACAATCTCTATACTTTCGATAATATCAAGAGACACAAGACGCAGATCCATTGCATTGTAATCATTACCGGTGACATCACGCATCGGCACTCCGTCAATGAGGATGAGAACGTTGGCTAATTTCCCACCACGAACTCTTGCTATCTTAGGCTCAGGATTATTCGAGTCGGCGCCTGTAATGTGAAAGCCCGCTATACTATGAAGCACCTGCGTTAATTGTTGACCTTGATAGTTAGAAAGTTTTTCCTTAGTAATTAAGGTGACATTGGGTCCACCACGGTAAAAAAGTGTTGAGAATTTTCCTGAAATTTCCACTGTAGGAATTTCTGTAGGTTCTTGCTGTTGGGCGATTGTTGACGAACTTACGACAAGCAGCGCTCCAACAAAAATCAGTTTTCTTTTCATAATAAAAACAGTTTAAGTTAAAGGGCACTTATCGGAAAAATAAAGTCTAAAATAAGAACGGTTGTTCTGTAAGTCAGGCTTTTCCTCCGAAAGCATTAATAAAAGAATACTTTCAGCAAGGTCTCCTGACTTTCACATTCCAGCACCTTCTCTTCCCAACGGGAAAATGGCGTATTTACTGGAATCTTTAAAGTGATTTACAGTTGCGGGGACAGTTGGTGAATTGCACACCATTCCCTTTTCTGAAAGCGTTGCGAAGATACACTTATATTAGCGCGCAGGCAAGTGGCCTACAGAAAAGTCGAATCAAAGGAGAACGGCAACAGAGCACTGACCGATTTGGTCATAAATATCTCACCCTCTACAGCTCCAAAGTAGATTTCAATTTCGTGTTCCTGCCTGCTTTCGTACTCTAATATACTCTGGCGACATGCCCCGCATGGAGGAATAGCCGTAGTGGACTCAGTACTTGCGTTTGGGCCGCCGACCACAAAAATTTTATTAATTCGGACATCAGGATAGTTTGCTGCAGTCCAAAATATTGTAGCTCTTTCAGCACATAATCCAGAAGGGAATGCGGCATTTTCCTGATTACTTCCCGTTATAATCTTTCCATTATCAAGAAGTATTGCACAGCCAACATTAAAATCCGAATAAGGAGCATATGCCTTGTCACGAGCTGCACTGGCCTTTTGAAACAATTCTTTTTCTATATCATCTAACTCTGCCGAACTGGAGAAATAACGGTATGGGATAACTATCTGTTTGTTCATGATATTAAATCGAGCATAAAGGTAATTTATTTTTATCATTTCCGTGCATTAAGGTAGCTGGGAGCAGAACTGCAAACAAATAAATTCTCTAAATTTAACACCATCAAAAAATATATTATGTTATACTCCTCTTTGCATTTTCGTAATCTTGAACTACCCAACCGTTGGGTTCTTTCTCCTATGTGCATGTATAGTGCACAGGATGGTGTTGCGAATGATTTCCATTTTGTACATTACAATTCGCGTGCAATAGGAGGTGTAGGTCTTGTAATGGTTGAGGCAACAGCGGTGGAACCAATTGGCCGCATAACACACAAATGTTTGGGACTCTGGAATGATAAGCACCAGGATGCTTTTGAAAAGATAACACAGTTCATTCACACCAAGACCGCAGCAAAAGTAGGCATACAGCTAGCTCATGCGGGGCGCAAAGCTTCCACATGGAATGGTGTTCAGCTTCCCTCTGAACAGGGCTGGCAAACGGTTGCACCCTCTGCCATCGCCTACAAAGATGGAGAACTATCTCCCAGAGCACTTACCACAGAAGAAATCAAAACTATAGTACATCTATTCCGGTCCGCTGCCCGGCGTGCAGTGGAGGCTGGCTTCGATGTAATCGAGATCCATGCAGCCCATGGCTATCTTATTCATCAGTTCCTCTCTCCGCTTTCTAATCTCCGCACCGATGAATATGGCGGAAGTTTCGAAAACCGTGCACGGCTTCTTTATGACATTGTTCAGGCAGTTAAGGAAGAAATTACAGAGCATCATGCGTTATTTGTTAGGATTTCGGCCGACGAATATGCCGAAAATGGTTGGAATATAGAACACAGTATCGCATTAGCGACACAACTAAAAGAGATGGGAGTAGATCTTATTGACGTATCCAGTGGAGGGAACATCCATGGAGTATCGATTCCCGTGCAGGACGGATACCAAGTGCCTTTCGCGCACGCAATCCGGCAAAGCGCAAACATTAAAACAGGGGCAGTTGGTCTGATTACAACGGCCCGGCAGGCGGAACTTATACTTGAAAACAATCAAGCCGATTTAATCTTCGTGGGAAGGGAACTACTCCGCAATCCTTATCTGCCACTCCAAGGAGCATTTGAATCCGGTGCAGAATGTTTCATCCCTTCGCAATACGAACGCGCTCGGCCATGAGTTTTATCGAAGATATCTTCCTAAGCTGCCCTTACCAAAAGTATCTGGGAATTCACTGCCTGGGATGCGGCGCGCAACGGGCTGCACTGGAGCTGCTAGAAGGCAATTTCGCTGAAGCCTGGCACCTTTATCCTGCAATATTCCCCCTTAGTGCGCTACTACTTACGTTCGTTCTATCAAAAATTGTGACCGTTCCCTCTTTGGCAAAAATACAATGGGCTCTGCTTACAGTATCCGTTCTACTAGTGTTTACTAATTACTATTTAGGTACGGCCTAAGGCTCAAATGAGCGAACCGCATTATAAGTCTTATCAAGTTCTTCTTCACCAATAGCCCTTGAAATAAACCAGGTTTCGTATCCGCTCGGAGGCAGATAAATTCCCTTGGAAAGTAAATGATGGAAGAATTTATTGAACATTTGGTGGTTAGCAAGTGTTGCCTGATAGAAATTTTCCACTTGATCCACTCCAAAAAACACAGACATCATTGATCCCTGTCTATTTACAGTATGTTGGATCCCTTTTTCATTTAGTAGGGAACTTACCGTTTCATCCAGTACTTGGGTCGTACGCGCCAAAGCAGAATAAAAAAGAGGGTCGCTCAATATCAGCTGGAGCGTGGTCAACCCAGCCCGCATAGCCAAGGGATTTCCACTTAGTGTACCTGCTTGGTACACCGCACCCTTAGGGGCAAGAGCGTCCATTATAGGGGCTCTCCCAGCAAAGGCGCCCACTGGCAGACCTCCACCAATTACTTTTCCATAGGTAACCAAATCAGCTGCCACTTCATATACCTTCTGAGCACCAGAAAAATCCAGACGGAACCCTGTCATTACCTCATCAAAAATTAGTAGCGTCCCATGCTCATCACAAAGAGAACGTAGCTGCTTTAAAAAATCATTCTGCGGCAAAACGCACCCCATATTACCCGCTACGGGTTCAATTATAACAGCCGCAATCTGCTCCGGATATTCCACAAAGAGACTGCGAACCTGATCTATGTCGTTGTACTGCGAAAGCAATGTATCCTGAGCAGTTCCCTTTGTCACGCCGGGGGAATTGGGATTACCAAATGTGGCTGCCCCGCTACCCGCCTTGATTAAAAACGAATCCGAATGACCGTGGTAACATCCTTCAAATTTTATAATTTTATCTCTACCTGTATACCCTCGTGCTAGCCGTACTGCGCTCATGCATGCTTCCGTTCCTGAGGATACCATGCGAATCTGATCGACATTACAAACATTTTCCACGATGAGCTTTGCAATCGTTGTTTCCAATTCCGTAGGAGTACCGAAGGAAAAACCACTATCGGCCTGTTGTTTTATAGCATCAAGTACAATGGGGTCTGTATGGCCAAGAATGGCTGGCCCCCAGGAATTGATATAATCAACATATTTAGTACCGTCTTCATCCCAAATGTAGGGACCTTCTGCCCGTTTCATAAATAATGGAGTGCCTCCAACGGATTTAAATGCGCGGACTGGTGAATTTACTCCCCCTGGAATAAATTGGCTAGCCTCCAGAAATAGTTCTGAACTTCTTTTATATTGCATATGTATGTGCTTAATTTTGTGAGAGTAATAACATAGAAGAGTTTATCCTCTTGGCCGCTTCTGCTGAAGGTACAACACCTGCCCGGGAGTTGGTTGCTCTCCCTGACGCATTCTGTTTTTTGAATACAGTGTGGATAGCTTTATACCCAGTTTCTGGGAAATGTCATGCATACTTTCTCCTGCTCTTGTTTTATAGGTATTTGCTTTGGCACTGGAGGATTTGGACTCCAAGAAAACAAGATCATTTTTGGAAACAGAGGTATTATCTAAGTCGTTCCATTTTTTGAGTAAGCGCACGCTAACTCCAAACTTGGTTGCTATAAAGTCCAGGTCCGTATCCGCAGGAACAATTATATACTTCTTACCACCATTAGGATGGCTCTTTATTAGAATTGTAGTTAATAATTCTTCCCTGGATTTAATCCTGTCTACGTTTTCCATCTGTTTAGCATAGCTAACCTGTTGGTAGGGCACCGATACTGTAACCGGTTCTGTTTTTTGACGGTTTTGATCTACTTTAGCCATAAAAACTTGGTCGCTACTAAGGGCAGGGTACATCTTAAGAAGCGTAAAGAGGACTTTATTAGAGTCTGTTCGGTCAAACTCGTAAAGGCGGTGTTTTTCGATTCGGTCGATCAGGATATACGCATATCTTGGATTGGTTGCATAACCTGCCTTTTTTAAACCGTGTGCCCATGCTTTGTAATCTGTAGGATCTAGTTTAAAAAGATCTTGGTAGTACTTTCTGAATCGTAAGAATTTTGAATGGTCCTCGTAGGATTCTCTTGGATCATTATAGACTCTAAAACACTCATTGGGAGCATCATCAGTATGAGACATGGTCTTTCCCGTCCACTCTTCTTTGCATTTTATTCCAAAATGATTGTTGCCCTCAATGGCAAGTCGACTTTGACCTCCACCCGTCTCAAGTAACCCTTGTGCTAAAGTTATGGAAGCGGGAATCTGGTATTTTTCCATTTCCTCTACCGCAAACTGTGCGAATTTCTGAATATATTGTTCATCTGTTTTCCAACCCTGACCTTGGGCGGAAAGAGCAAACAGAAATAAAAACAAAAAAACATAATGCCTCATATCTTTACAATGTTTATAAGCCGAAGCCTTCTATTTTGTCCTCAAAATTAAGAAGATTTTTTTTCTTAATTCTCAAAGTTTGATTGATCCCGGAAATACCCTGCAATCCACCAGTATGAAAAACTAAAACTTTGGTTCCTGGAGCAAAGTAACCTGCACCAATCATTTCTTGCAAATGAAACATCATTTTTCCTGTATACACTGGATCAAGGGGAATCTTAAATGCATCGTAAAAAGAGTTGCAATACGCAATTAGCGCATCGCTTACTTTACCGTACCTTCCTTGCGAGGCATCCACTAAATTGAAATCAGATGAATTAGCCAAGGTATAAATGCGTTGTTTTAAAGTGAGGTCCTTTACTACAGACATTCCAATTGCTTTTTGGTAGGATTGTTTGTATCGGGTTATACCAGCCAATGTTCCTCCTGTACCCACAGGTACGCAAAGAACATCATACTGCGTGGTACGTACATCGAGCATATTTGCTATCCCCTTTACCGCTGAGGAGTTAGTTCCTCCTTCGGGCACTACCAGTGCATGTGGAAATTCACTGGTGTAGTACGCCTCAAGTTCCTCTTTAAATCTATATCTATCACGACTCGTGAAAACTAGATCCATACCCTGCGAAGCAGCCCGTAGTAAAGTGGGGGAAGTAATTCTCGCATCGGACAACTCCTCTCCTCTTATAATGCCCAAAGTCGGAAGTGAGAGTAATTTCCCCAATGCTGCCACTGCTGCAATATGATTGGAATAAGCACCCCCAAAAGTTATTATAAGAGGGCTTTTTGGATCAGACTTCAGATACTCATTGATATTATGGTATAGTTTCCAGTACTTATTTCCTGAAATATGAGTATCAATAAGATCCTCGCGCTTCATATGCACCGTTATTCTATGCTCTTCTCCAAATGAGAGCGATTCTATTGGCATTGAAATATTAGGCAGTGGTAGCACGAGAGAAACCGTTTTTTTAAGCCTCAAAGGTACTTATTTTGTAAACACCAAATTCCAATGCACTAGACTTAGGCACACACTCCATAAAGACTCCAAATAGATTTTATATCTTAGCGCCCAGAATACACACAGCAGTGAAAGAAAAACAGGCCATCTTTTCGAAATTAATTCAAGATAACCAAGGCCTTATCATCAAAGTCTCCAGACTCTATACCAACTCGCTTGAAGACGAGCAGGATCTTTTCCAAGAAATCGTGTTACAACTCTGGCGCAGTTACGACTCGTTTAGAGGACAAAGTAAAATATCGACCTGGATGTACCGAGTTGCATTAAATACAGCCATCACATTATTTCGAAAAAAAACCAAATCTCCCCAGACCAGTGAGTTGCACGATGTGCAGAACCAAATACATTACGAGCATGAGGAGGAAAAACAAGATCAGATTGCGCTGCTATATCGTGTAATTAAGTTGCTTCCTAAGGTAGAACGCGCCATAGTACTTATGTACCTAGACGACCAGCCTTACAGGGAAATAGCTGAGACCCTGGGCATCTCAGAAGTTAACGCCAGGGTCAAAATGAATCGACTCAAAAAGACCTTAAAAGAATTGATGGAAACGCATGGATAATTTTGATCTGGACTCTATAAAACAAAAATGGAAGGAACAAGATGTTCCCACCATTTACCAGGATACGGACATTCAAAAAATGCTCAATCATAAATCACGTAATTATGTGAAGTACATTTTTTGGATCAGTGCCCTGGAGTTTCTAATTTTTCTTCTGCTAAACATTTACTACATTTTCCAGGATAGTTCCCAGAGTAGCTTGCTCCATATTTTGCAAAGAATGGGTGTAGAGAATACAGTAGAACTTCAAGCGGATTTCGCCCACCTGCTATTTGGAATGAAGATTTTCAGTCTTCTCATGACAGGCATTTTCGTTATTTTGTTCTATGTGAATTACTGTAAAATTAAAGTACAGCAGAGCTTAAAATCATTTATTACACAAATTCTTAAATTCCGAAAAGTCGTAAATCTATTTATACTGACTAATATCGCTTTGCTACTAGTGTACATTTCGGTCCTTTGCTGGTTTATCTTCTATATCTTTTCAAAGCAGAATATTGCTTTCGATGGGGAGACTCTCGCAGGGTTTATCGTCGGGCTAGCGATCGCTACCGCAATAGGAATCGGTTTAATATGGCTCTACTACCGTGTTGTCTATGGCATAATTATGCACCGACTAGGCAAGAATCTAGAACAGCTAAAAAAAATAGAACAGCAAAAAGATATTTAACTCGATAACTTATCTTGAAGCTTTATACTATACCATTAATAACCTCTTTCGAAAAAATTTAGGCGTTATTGAGCATGTTCATTTTAGTACTCTTTCAACTATAGAGAGAAACTTCAGATGTGCATTTATGCATTGAACACTGCAAATAATCAGAATTAAAGTTCCTTGCGTAGTCGTGCCACAGGAATATTTAGCTGTTCGCGGTACTTGGCAATGGTTCTGCGCGCAATGTTGTATCCTTTTTCCTTTAAAATACCTACTAACGCATCGTCCGTAAAAGGCTTGCGCTTATTTTCCCGTTCAATGGCCTCCTGGAGATGCATTTTTATTTCTTTAGTAGAAACTTCCTCTCCATCATCATTTGTAAGGGAGTCGGAAAACAAATCCTTTAAGTATACAATTCCGTTCGGAGTATCGGCGTACTTACTCTTTACTACTCTTGATATAGTGGATATATCAAAACCTGTAATATCCGCCACGTCCTTTAGGATCATAGGTCTTAGGGACTTATCGTCGCCCGTTAAGAAATACTCCTTCTGGAGTTTGACAATAGCCGTAATTGTCTGCAATAAAGTGTTTTGCCTTTGATTGATGGCATCGATATACCATTTGGCTGCATCCAACTTCTGCTTTATGAAAAGAGCCGCTTGCTTATGTTCTGATGAAGTCTTATCATGAGAGTATGTGGATAATATCTCTTTGTATTCGTCCGATACCCTTAGAGTTGGAGCATTCTTACTATTTAATAAAGGTATCACCTCATAATTACCCTTGGAAATTTCTTTTACCTGGATAACGAAATCGGGTATGATTTCTTGATTGATGGTAATAGTCTGGGTGTCGAAGTTTCCACCTACTTTTGGCGAAAGCCTTGCAATTTCGTCCAATGCCTCACGCAGATCCTCTTCCTCAAGATCGTACTTCTGCATGATTTTGTTGTAATGCTTGTTGGTAAGGGCATCAAATTGATTCCGAAGAATTGACGCAGCAAGTGAGACGGATTTGCTTGCACTGACTTTTTTTTCTATTTGAAGTAAAAGACATTCCTGAAGATTGCGAGCGCCAACGCCTGGGGGATCAAGCTTTTGTATATAGTTTTCTAAAATATCTGCAACTTTGTCTCGGTCTGTATAAATTCCCTGAGAGAAAGCCAAATCATCCACAATAGCTTTGAGATCGCGTCGCAGATAACCGTCCGTATCTAAATTCCCGATAACATATTCCGCAATTTTCAAATCCTCAGAGTCAATATTAATCAGACGGATTTGCTCTATCAGATAGTCATAAAGAGTTTGACCTTCTGTAAGAAGGCTTTCGTTATCAAATTCTTCGTCGTCTGCAGAAAAATTACTGGAAGCAGTCTTATAGGAGGGCTCATCGTCAAACAAATACTCCTCAACGTCGAAATCCGTGTCAATTGTATCCGTACCTTCTTCTTCGTAATCGGTACCAAGATCCTCGTAGTTATCCTCTTCCTTATTTTCCTCTGCCCGTTCGAGTGCAGGATTTTCCTCCAGCTCCCTTTCTAGTTCCTCTTCAAATTCCAATGTATGAAGCTGAATCAGCTTCATTAGCTGAATCTGCTGGGGAGCCAACTTCTGTCCTAATTTGAGTTGCAGGTTTTGTTTTAACATATCCTTCTTTGGTTTACAAAAATATCAGCTTGGCTCTTAAACTGCTTATATGATTTTCTCGGCTTGTTTTACAATTTATTAAAATTCCGCATTCTTCGGTGTTCTAGCGAAAGGTATGACGTCTCGAATATTAGTCATTCCGGTAACAAACAGGACCAGTCGCTCCAAACCTAGACCAAATCCGGCGTGAGGTACAGATCCAAATTTCCTAGTGTCTAGATACCACCACAGTTCCTCAGTATCCACATCCATCTGCTCCATTTTTGCCTTTAAAACTGAAAGACGGTCCTCTCTTTGTGATCCTCCTATAATTTCTCCAATCCCTGGGAAAAGGACATCCATTGCGGCCACTGTTTTACCATCGTCGTTTAGCCTCATGTAAAAGGCTTTAATTTCTTTAGGGTAATCGAACAATACTACAGGACATTCAAAATGTTTTTCTACCAAATAGCGTTCATGTTCAGACTGCAGGTCTGTTCCCCAATTTTCTACAGGAAACTGAAACTTACCTTTTTTATTCTCTTTGGAGTTCATTAGGATTTCAATAGCCTCCGTGTAGGACACTCTTTTAAATCTTTTGGAAAGTACATTCTCCAATTTTTCGATAAGTCCTTCCTTAGCTCTGTCCTTTTCCGGTTTCTGATTTTGCTCCTGAGTGAATCGCTCGTCCAAGAAAGCCAAGTCGTCCTTGCAATTTTCTAGTACATAACCGATTACGTATTTTAAAAAATCTTCTGCCAAATCAATATTATCTTCGAGATTATTGAAAGCTACTTCAGGCTCAACCATCCAGAATTCCGCTAGATGCCTCGTAGTGTTAGAATTCTCCGCACGGAAAGTAGGCCCAAAGGTATATACTCTTCCTAGTCCCATAGCCGCGGTCTCTGCTTCTAACTGACCAGATACGGTCAAGTTCGTTTTCTTGCCAAAAAAGTCCTGCGTAAAATCAACCGCACCTTGCGCATCCTTTGGAAGATCACTTAAATTAAGGGCAGTGACACTAAACATTTCCCCCGCACCTTCTGCATCAGCACCTGTTATGATGGGAGTGTTAATATAGAAAAACTGCTTTTTGTTAAAAAATTCGTGAATTGCAAAACTAACAGCACTACGCACTCTAAAAATTGCACCAAATAAATTAGTCCGAAACCGCAAGTGTGCCTCTTCCCTAAGCTTCTCCAAGGAATGCCTCTTTGGTTGAAGAATAGTTTTTTGTAATTCTTCAAAATGATTATCTCCTAAAACGATGATTTTCTTTGCAATGATTTCTACCGTCTGTCCGGCACCTTGGCTTTCTACTACTTCGCCAAGTATTTTTAAAGAAGAGCCGGTATTAATGTTTTTTAACAGCTGTTCGTCAAATTCGGAAAACTCAACTACAATCTGCAGGTTTTTAATTGTGGACCCGTCATTTAAAGCAATAAAGCGGTTGGAGCGGAACGCTCGAACCCAACCATAAACTGTTATATCATGATGCAAAAACTTCTTATAACCTTCTAAAATATCCCTAACCGTTTTCTTTTCCATAGATGTAATCTGTATAATGCAAAGGTACAAAAAAGCAAGGTAATTATCCGGTACAGAACCATTTTTACCTTACTGTACTAGCACCTTCAGAGGTGCTTAAAAACAACGTGTCTTACCTATATT
This sequence comes from Planobacterium oryzisoli, assembly GCF_015354315.1. Lineage (GTDB taxonomy): Bacteria > Bacteroidota > Bacteroidia > Flavobacteriales > Weeksellaceae > Planobacterium_A > Planobacterium_A oryzisoli. The sequence goes on along the minus strand of NZ_JADKYY010000002.1, from coordinate 61,498 downwards.
TTAGAAACTGCCAAAATGTACGCTTGGATAGATATTGGGAATCCCTCTCGTTGGCATAGGCTTCCTTTTCAAACGAAATACTCCGGTATGCCAGTTCCCTATTACGCAAACGAAACCAATGATAATAGAATTCCAATACATACCACACATAGAATAGCACCACTAGAAGTTCTAACTGCTGCCGAAGATGTATCTTCTCGTGGTTTAACAAAACCGTATCCTTAAAATCTTTTCGTTCACGCACCAAAATAAAAGGAAATAGTGTCAGGGCGTTAATTTTTGTATTTTTGAGTATTAATGAGGCAAGAATAATCACAGAGCAATATTACGTAAATTATAGATTTGCATTTAACCAATGAGTAATTTGAACATCAAAGAAGGTGAGGATTTTTATTACAACGAGCAGGGATACCGCGTTTTCACAGAGGCCTACCATCTTAAGCGTGGCTACTGCTGTAAAAGTGGCTGCAAACACTGCCCTTACGGTTACGATAAAAAGACCGACACTTTTAAAAACAATCAACTAAAAAGCAAAAAATGAAAAAATCAGTTTTTCTACTCATGATCTCTACAGCTGTATTACTCTTTTCCTGTAGTCCATTTCAGGTTCAAAGTGATTATGCAGAAACCGCCCAGTTTAGCACCTACGACAGCTACAAATTAAGAATTGACGATTTAAAGCTTAACGATTTAGATAAAGACAGGGTTCTTAATGAGGTCTCTAAGCAATTGCAGGCCAAAGGACTGAAGGTGGATAATAATCCGGATTTAATCATCAACGTGAAAGCACGTCATAAGAAAATTAATGAAGTACAATCCTCCCGTCCATTCGGAATGTACGGATGGGGAAGCCCTTGGGGCTGGGGGGTTGGAATGGGACGAACCTGGTCGTCCAATTACAATCAAGGAGCACTGGTAATTGATATAATTGATGCTAAAACGCAAAAGTTAGTATGGCAAGGAATCGGAGAAGGAATCTCAATCGATTCTCCTAAAGCGAAACAGAAGCAGATACCGCAAATTATTGAAGAGATATTCTCTCAATACCCACCGGAAAAAAATTAATAAATAAAAAAGGCTTTTTCGATCGAAAAAGCCTTTTTTTTCTAATCCAAGAGTTCTACTATCGGCTCTCCGATATTGCCACTCGGGTTTTCAATTTTTAGAAGTTGCGCGAGGGTAGGCGCAATATCTGTCATATAGTAAGGCTTACTACTCTGCCCCTGAGAGATACCTTTACCCATAAAAATGAGCGGAATATGTGCATCATAGGAATTCCATACACTATGCGTGGTTCCCTTAAGTGAATAGCTAGGTAACATAGCATCGTGACTTATAATCTGGATATGTCCGCTGCGTTGCCAATTATAGCCATTAATAATTCTTGATTTTATGGGTTCGGGAATTGGTGCGGAACCCACTTTGCTTAAATCAACGGCATAGAGCACTCGCGGGTCTCTATTAAGATAATCGGTGGTCGCTTTGCTTACCTGCTCGAGTGAAAGTCCATTTTTCATTATTGAAGACTCATTAAAATACACTTGGTAATTGTCAATGGTATAAATAAGATCTTTCTGACCTAGTAAAGTTTCCAGTTCCTTTTCTAAACCACTGAGTAAGTCTTTATCAAAAAAATCTGAACTCATTTTGTTTTGCTTCATATAAGCTACTGAATGCGCTGCACCATGGTCGGAAGTAAGGAAGAATAGGTAATTTCCTTTGCCTACTTTCTGGTCTAAGGCATTTAGGAAAATCTCCAAGTCCTTATCTAATCGCAAATAGGTATCCTGAACTTCAATAGAATTAGGCCCAAAAGTGTGACCAACGTAATCTGTGGAGGCAATATTGACTACCAGAAAATCCGTTTCTTCACCACGCCCTAACTGATAGCCTTCCAGCGATGCTTCAGCCATTCGAAGTGTGAGGGTGTTACCAAAGGGAGTAGACCGGATTACCCCTTTCTTCTCGTTATAGTCTTTGGCTAAGTTACTATAAGGGAAAACAGGTTCTTTAGCACTGCCGATGGTATTTTCCCATGGCATGTTGTCTTCCGTGCTTTCTTTATACTCGCGAATGTCCTTTAGAGTATTCCAGCCATTTCGTACGAGTTGACTTCCTATGTCTTTGCTGTTAAATTTGCGAACCCATTCCGGAAGTTCATTCATATAGTACGAACTCGTCACAAAGTGCCCCGTTCCCTCGTCAAACCAAAATGCTGCAGTAGGGTTATGCCCCGCAGGAAGGATGGCTGCCCTATCTTTAAGTGAAACCCCAACTACTTTGGATCTAAAATTACTAGCCATTCGCAATTGGTCCGTAATAGTGGTACTCCATAAATTATGGGGTGAATGCGCTCCTATTTTCTCACTAGAAGATCCCACGCCTTTGACGGACGCGTCTGTGGTACAATATACATTTTGTCCAGTTCTACGATCGGTCCAATCGTTTCCGGCAATTCCGTGAATGGAAGGAACCGAACCAGTATACACCGACGTATGTCCCAATGCCGTAACGGTTGGAATATAGTTAATCATGACATTATTGAAATTATACCCTTCCTTTAAAAGCCGATTAAAACCACCTTCACCGAAATGTTTTTCGAATCGGTATAATTGGTCCCAGCGCATCTGGTCTACGACCATTCCCACAACCAGCTTAGGAGGTTGTTCAATTTGTTGCGCACTACTGAAAATTACACCACTAAAAAGCAAAACTGCTACAATACCACGGATTTTCATGACTCTTTATTTTATGGCAAATTTAGCATAATTTACTCTGTAGAAGTTCTTTCTACGATATTTCATATTGGCTTAACATTCGTTTTGATATTTTTGAAAAAATAAATTACAATGAAAAGAAGAGATTTTCTTAGAGGCGGTAGCCTTGCACTAGGCGGACTAGCTTTAACTCCAATAATCTCCAAAGGGCAGGTTCTCCCCCTTGCCCCATCTTCGAAAAGAGCCAAGAATATTATTTTTATGGTTAGTGACGGTATGAGTAGTGGTACGTTAGCAATGGCAGATCTGTACTCAAGGAGAAAATTTGGCAGACCTTCCCATTGGATATCCCTTTATGAACAAAGCCAGGTACAACGAGGTTTAATGGACATGGCTTCACTTAACTCCATTGTGACCGACTCGGCCGCGGCAAGTTCCTCGTGGGGTGGTGGACAAAGAGTAAATAATGGAAGTCTTAATATAAGTCCGAGTGGAGAGGAATATTTACCCATACTTCAAAAATTCAAAAAATCGGGAAAAAAGGTGGGTTGCGTTACAACAGTGCCCATTACCCATGCAACTCCTGCCGGTTTTAGCGTTGCTACCAAGAGCAGAAATTCACAGGAGCAGATTGCTTCCCTTTACAGCACCTTAGGATTTGATGTTCTGCTGGGAGGCGGAAGCAAGTATTTTGATGCTTCCTTTAGAGACGATAAAACAGACATGTACCAGAAATTTCGCACGAAGGGCTATTCCGTAGTAAAATCAAAGGAGGAGCTGCTTAAGGCTTCGGTTCATTATCCGCTCCTGGGCATATTCGAGACGGACGGACTACCCTATTCGATCGATCACAACAGTTCTTCCCTTCTCTCCACTAACGTTCCAACATTAGCGGAAATGAGCGTCAAGGCCATTGAACAGATGCAATCGCATCCCCAAGGATTTGTACTTCAGATTGAGGCGGGTAAAGTGGATTGGGCAGCACATGGTAATGATATCGGCGGCCTACTGTACGACCAACTTGCCTTTGATGAGGCAGTGGGAAAAGTGTTAGATTTTGCAATGAAAGATGGAAACACTTTGGTTGTCATTACAAGCGATCATGGAAATGCAAACCCTGGAATAATATACGGAAAAGAGGCCGACAAGAATTTTGACCGTGTACACCACTTCACGCATTCCAACGAATGGATTCTTCAAGGCATCACTCCTTCAACCACTAAAAATCAAATAATAGAACGAGTAGCGGAAGCAAATGCAGCAATAAGAATTACTGACGAAGAAGCGGCTCAGTTATTATCCTACTATAAAGAAGCGAGTATGGAAAATGGGGTCTATAATGCTCGTCATTTACCTTTTAAGCTTCTGGCCGAAATACAGAAACAGTATATATCCGTAGGGTGGATCAGTATGGACCACAGTGCTGATTATACCGAAATTGCAATGTACGGTCCGGGAAGTGAAAATTTAAAACCTTTTATAAGAAATACCGATATACACGAGATGCTACTAGTAGCCGCCCATGTGGAAAACAAGTTCTAAATAGAAATGGAGCTCACCGACGGGAGCTCCATTTTTTATTCAGGTGAAATAAGCTTAGAATTTTAAATCCCCGTTGACTTCACGCACTGCTTTCGCAGCAGCCTGAAATTTCTCTTTTTCCTCAGAGGTCAAAGGAATTTCTACTATTTGCTCCACTCCATTCTTACCGATTATGGCAGGCACTCCTAAGCAAATATCAGATTCTCCATACTCTCCATCAAGCATTAGCGAACAAGGTATCATTTTTTTCTGGTCGCATGCAATGGCCTGTACCATTACCGAAACGGCCGCTCCCGGAGCATACCAAGCTGAGGTACCTAGAAGCTTTGTTAAAGTGGCTCCTCCTACTTTAGTTTCTTCCAGAACGTAACTTAGTTGGTCCTCAGAGAGGAATTCACTTACTGGCACCCCATTACGAGTAGCTTTGCTTAACAATGGCAACATGCCTGTATCACTGTGGGCAGCAATCACCATTCCATCTACATCGGAAATAGGAGCATCCAATGCTTCCGCTAGTCGGTATTTAAAACGAGCACTATCTAATGCTCCTCCCATACCTATTATCTTATTTTTAGGAAGTCCTGAGGTTTTATGTACCAGATAAGCCATAGTATCCATTGGGTTTGAAACTACTATTATAATTACATCTGGAGAATGTTTTACCAGGTTTTCAGTAACTTCCTTGACAATGCCCGCATTGATACCGATTAGTTCCTCTCTGGTCATACCTGGTTTACGTGGTATGCCCGAAGTTATTACGGCCACATCAGACCCAGCTGTTTTAGAATAATCCGCTGTACTTCCAGATATTTTGGTATCAAATCCATTTAATGATGCAGTTTGCATCAAATCCATTGCCTTTCCCTCGGCGAATCCTTCTTTAATATCCACAAGCACTACCTCTGAACAGAAGTTCTTCATCGCAATGTATTCTGCACAGCTAGCTCCTACAGCTCCTGCACCTACTACGGTTACTTTCATAATATATTATTTAAATTGTATCGGGTCTATCAACCTTCATAGAGTTGAAAATTGTATTCAAATTTACAAATATGTGGCTGGATAGACAATGCAAATGGAACAATTTTTGTCATATTAAGACTTCTGGTTCCGATAGAAATAAACGAAATCTTCAAGTGAAACTATTAACGGAAAGCCCTGTGCTTTATATCCATAAACATCTACCTTTGTATTATGAGTAATTTGGTTACGCACATTTTTGAAGGCTATTCCAATCGTAGATACGATCTGGAAAAAAAAAGAATTGAAGACTTCATCGACCAGTTCTTTCGTTTTATTTTCTTCCTTGATTACCACCGTTGCAGTTCCGAGCTAGAAATCAAGGATCGGATTGAATCGTTTAAAACTGAGTTCGAATTCTTGCTTACATCCGTTTCGGATAAAAGTACCAATCCAAAGATGCTTACAAAAGAGCTATTTTCGGAATTTCCTCAAATTTACAGCAAGCTTGAACTGGATGCCCGTAGTGCATTACAGAGCGACCCCGCTGCCAAGAGTATAGAAGAGGTGTACTATGCCTATCCAGGATTCTACGCTGTGGCTATATACCGTTTTGCACATGCACTTCATCAGAAAGGAGTGGAGCTTCTGCCACGAATCTGGACGGAATTTGCCCACAGTAAAACCGGAATTGATATTCATCCAGGCGCAGAAATAGGATCTCATTTCTTCATAGATCATGGGACGGGAGCGGTCATTGGAGAAACCACTGTGATAGGAAATCACGTCAAGATCTATCAGGGAGTTACTCTGGGCGCGTTATCTGTTGAAAAATATCCGGAACAATTCAAGAGGCACCCTACCATAGAGGACCAGGTGACAATATATGCCAATGCTACCATACTGGGAGGTGAGACGGTAATAGGGAAAGGTAGCGTAGTAGGAGGAAATGTATGGCTTACAGAAAGCATAGAACCTTATTCGATGGTTTACCACAAAAGTCAAAAAGTGGTAAAAAGCAGTGTTACTAATGAGGAGCCTGTCTATTTTATAATTTAACAAAATCAAAACGCATATGATTTATCAGAATATCTTACAGACTATTGGAGGCACGCCTCTAATAAAACTAAACAAAATTGTTCCACGTCAGCACGATGTGTTCATAAAGATGGAAAAATTCAATCCGGGAGGGAGCATAAAAGACCGTATTGCCTTGGCAATGATTGAGAAAGCTGAGCAGGAGGGCAAGCTCAAGAAGGACACTGTAATTATCGAGCCTACATCAGGTAATACCGGAGTGGGACTAGCTTTGGTATGTGCCGTCAAAGGATACAAACTTATCTTAGTAATGCCCGAAAGCATGAGTAGAGAAAGAAGACTTCTTATGTCCTCGTATGGCGCTGAGTTTGTACTCACTCCAAAGGCCGAAGGTACGAGTGGAGCGGTAAAAAAAGCCATGCAACTTGCCGAGCAGATTCCAAATTCCTGGGTGCCCCAGCAGTTTGAGAATAAGGCCAACCCTTTGATTCACGAAGTTACCACCGCCCAGGAAATTTTGAAAGAACTACAAGGAGGTGTGGATTATTTAATTACTGGTGTAGGAACTGGGGGACATATCTCAGGCGTTTCGAAAGTGCTGAAAGAAACTAACCCGTCTATGGAAACATTCGCAGTAGAACCGGAAGATTCACCGGTTCTTTCAGGGGGTTCCCCAGGACCACACCCTTTGCAGGGTATCGGTGCTGGATTTGTTCCTAAGGTGCTGGACCGAGCGGCTGTAGACGGTGTGATAAAAATATCTAAAGAAGAGGCTTTTGAATATACCCAGCGCCTTGCCAGGGAAGAAGGAATACTAGCAGGGATATCCACTGGCGCATCAATCGCCGCGGTGGTAAAACAACTTAAAGATATTCAAGAGCCTAAGAAGATTCTGACCTTCAATTATGATACCGGCGAACGCTATTGGTCGGTTGAAGGTCTATTCGCTGAAAAGATCTTCGCGCAATAAAACAATTTACCTATTATACTACCGGAGTTTGGACACTATTTCTCTTCGTCAAAATAAAGCCGGTAGTATTTTCCTTTTTCATCTTGACCCGTTTCGATCCGTTTGCGGTCTCCGTGCACATAAATATGAAAGTTTTTATCTAACTTGATGACACTTTTAAAGAACCGCTGGTTTTTCTTTACTGCTAAGGGGTCTATATTAAAATCTTCAGAAATCGAGACTTGCGTCTGATGCTCATGATCCGTTTTATAGTTGACAAAACTCTCAATTAGTTCCTTGTCTTCTAATACCGATTCCGTAAATTCATTAAAATCAAAATGGTCTTTCTCACTAAAGAAATCCATTGTCCTGTTTAAAAATTCAGCCTGATCCGCTTTGGAAACTTCAAATTCTGCAGGCAACTGTTTTGAGATGTATGATTTGTACAGAGCGAGCGTCTCATTGGTATGAAAGAATTCATTAGCTCTTGGCGCGACATTTAAAAAATTGTCAAACCAGTATGCTGCATCTGCACCTTTTTTTCTGTCAAACACATGTGCTACGTAGCCATTATCCTCATTAGTATTATAAACAAGGCAACCTTTGTCTATTTTATCTAAAATAAAGCCCTCGCTCAAGTGGAGTTCCACTTGTTCATCGTCCTGTTCCGATTTCAAGTAAAATCCCATACTCTCCAATTTTAGGATAAGTAGTTTATCGTAATCGGCCTCGGTTTCGGGATCCTTTTCAATCTTAGCAATAAGCAAATGACCGTCGGGGGTTCGGGGATTTGATGCAAGATGATAAAGACGTGAGGCTATCTCCTGCGAAGAAGTGACAAATGCTTCCTTGCCTACGAATATTTTTTTCACTTCTTGATATAAGGTATGGTGCTGCAATGACACCTCGTGCTTGAATTCAAATTCTTCAAGAGACTTAAACTGCAGAAGTATCTTTTCTTCCAATAATTCCTTGGAAGCTTGGGGGAGATCCCAGCATACTTCAGATAGCTTTAGGGGATGCTGTAGGACCGCATTTCCCACGTAGTGTGTTATTAAACTGGTAATCATAAGTGCAAATTAATGAGGTCTGCAAAAATACAGGATTTGAATTACTTAGAAGACCATTAAGCACTTTCTCCTCAATCTTCTAATAATTAGTACACTGTATCTACCGGGAAGCATTTATCTTCGTTCGTGCCGCCCTGATTAGGTACTAAAAATCGCTGTGAATTTAATTCACAGCGATTTAAAATGATTATATATGTAGTTCTTAATGTTTACTTGACTTCCTCGAAATCAGCATCTTGTACATCATCATTAGCCCCTGCGCCCGCGGACGATGCTCCAGCTCCGTCCTGTCCCGGCTGTGGTTGTCCCTGAGCGTAAAGTTCTTCTGATGCTGCCATCCATGCCGCGTCCAATGCCTCTGTCTTAGCCTTAACCGAATCCAGATCTTTAGCATCAAATGCAGTTTTAAGTTCCGCAGCAGCAGATTCAATTGCACTTTTTTTATCTGCAGAGAGTTTCTCTCCGAATTCTTTAAGTTGCTTTTCAGTTTGGAAAATAAGGCCATCGGCTTTGTTAAATGCCTCCACCTCTTCTTTTTTCTTCACATCAGCAGCTGCATTTTCTTCTGCCTCACGCTTCATGCGCGCAATCTCATCCTCACTAAGTCCAGAACTTGCCTGAATCTTAATGGACTGCTCTTTTCCGGTTCCTTTATCTTTAGCCGAAACATGTAATATACCATTGGCATCAATATCAAATGTTACCTCAATCTGAGGCACACCTCTTGGTGCAGGCGGAATATCAGTTAAATCAAAACGTCCAATTTCCTTATTATCATTGAACATAGGTCTTTCTCCCTGACCTACTCTAATACTTACTGCAGGTTGGTTATCACTAGCAGTGGAGAAAACTTCTGATTTTTTTGTAGGAATAGTAGTGTTAGCTTCAATTAATTTGGTAAATACTGATCCCATAGTTTCAATACCTAGTGAAAGTGGAGTAACATCTAAAAGAAGTACATCTTTTACATCACCAGTTAGTACACCACCCTGAATTGCTGCTCCTACGGCTACAACCTCGTCAGGGTTTACTCCTTTCGAAGGCTTCTTGCCAAAGAACTTTTCAACCTCTTCCTGAATTTTAGGTATTCTTGTAGATCCTCCTACTAAGATTACTTCGTCAATATCACTAGGGGAAAGTCCAGCATCAGAAAGTGCCTTCTTACAAGGATCCATAGAGCGTCTTACCAAGTCTTCAGCAAGCTGTTCAAATTTAGCACGCGTAAGAGTTTTGACAAGGTGTTTTGGACCTGTAGCTGTTGCAGTGATATACGGTAGATTGATTTCGGTTTGCGTGGAGGAAGAAAGTTCAATCTTCGCTTTTTCCGCTGCTTCTTTTAGTCTTTGCAGTGCTATTGCGTCTGCCTTTAAGTCTACACCTTCTTCTGCTTGGAACTCGGAAGCCAGCCAAGAAATAATTACATTATCAAAGTCGTCCCCTCCCAAGTGTGTATCACCATTGGTAGATAGTACTTCAAATACTCCGTCACCAAGATCAAGGATCGAGATGTCGAACGTTCCTCCACCTAAATCGTACACTGCGATTTTCTGATCTTTATGGCTCTTATCTAAACCATAAGCAAGTGCTGCAGCCGTAGGCTCATTAATGATCCTTTCTACTTTCAGACCGGCAATCTCTCCAGCTTCTTTGGTAGCCTGACGCTGTGCATCATTAAAATAGGCAGGAACCGTTATAACTGCGCGAGTAACTTCCTGTCCAAGGTAGTCTTCTGCAGTTTTTTTCATTTTCTGCAAAGTCATAGCAGAAATTTCTTGAGGAGTATATTCTCTGTCTCCAACTTTAACCTTTACGGAATCATTGGCACCTTTCACTACTTCGTATGGCACATTTTTATCCTCTGAAGTCAGTTCAGAGAAATGCGTACCCATAAATCTTTTGATTGAATAAATAGTCTTTGTAGGATTGGTAACCGCTTGCCTTTTAGCAGGATCTCCCACTTTTCTTTCTCCATCTTCAGTAAAGGCCACAATAGATGGCGTTGTTCTTTTTCCTTCTGCATTAGGAATAACCACAGGGTCTTTTCCCTCCATCACAGCCACACAAGAGTTGGTTGTTCCTAAGTCAATACCAATAATTTTGCTCATATTATTTATATTTAATTTCTAAGTTTACTTGTTTACTGCATCTCTAAAAATATACCACGAAAAATGGTTGTGACAAATTGTCACGTAAAATTAGCACATAAAAAAAGCACCTCTTAAAAAAGGTGCTTTCGTATTTTCAAGCAGACATTATTTAAGTGTTAAAATATACTCTACCATTTTTTTAGCGTTTTCTTTACTCAGTCCGGCATGGGGAGTCATTGGAATTTGGCCCCACACACCAACGCTTCCGTTTATAATCTTATCTGCTAATTGATCAATATCTGCCTCAGTATATTTAGCAGCGACCTCTTTGTACGAAGGTCCAACTAAAGCTCCTTCCTCTTTATGGCAAGTCAAGCAGTCCATGCCTTGAATTAATGTCAGACCTTCAGGCTGCGTACTTGTAGCTGTTGCAACGGCAGGTTCTTCAAGCATCACATTAGACTCTACTGCAACGTTTTCCTCTTTCTTGGAACATGAAAAAAGAACTGACCCGGCAAGTAATAAAAATGTAATATTTCTCATAGATTATTTTTGTATATTTGATAAGTATAGTGGTACACTACTGCAAATATAGAAATTTTATTCTTTTTTTACCCACCTAATAAAAGTCATATCAACTCTATGACTAGGGTCATAAAGTCAAAATACGAATCTAAACTACTTTTGTTTCATACTAAAAAAAACCATTATGAAAAGATTGAAAATTCTAGCACTCTCCTCACTTGTACTTGCATTAGTATCCTGTGGAGGCGACAAAAAGGAAAGTTCCATTCCAACGGCAGACTCTTCTGCTACCACGACTGAAACCACTACTACTGCCAGCTCTTCCGCCAGTGAGTACGACCCGAAAAGAGGTCTAGGTAAATACGATGAAACCAACGTAGATGTATCCTCGTTTGATCCAGCTATGGCGGCCCAAGGTAAAGCTGTGGCGGACGTTAAGTGTATTTCCTGCCATAAAACAACCGACGAGAGATTGGTAGGTCCGGGATGGAAAGGAGTAACAGAAAGAAATACTCCGCATTGGATTATGAATTTTATATCCAATCCTGACCCTATGATTGACGTTGATCCTGAACTTCAAAAGCAACTCGAACTTTGTTTAGTAAGAATGCCTAACCAGGGTCTTACAGATACTGAAGCTCGGAATGTACTTGAATACATGAGAGAAATCGACGGAGCAAAGTAATCTCTATCGTGGCAGGGTACAATCCTGCCACCTTTTTTCCTTCTTACAGAAAATCAAATACTATATGAAAGCTTACAAGAGTTTTGGTATTACTGCGTTAGCAGCAGTATCGCTTTTGGCGTGCAAGCCAAAAGGAACCGAAAATGCGGTAGCCGGAGACGCTGCACAGAAAGTGTATGTAGCTCCCGGTGAACATGATGAAGTGTACAACTTTGTCAGCGGAGGATTTAACGGCCAAGTTAGTGTCGTAGGACTGCCAAGTGGACGTACGCTGAAAATCATTCCTGTATTCTCCGTTCATCCGGAAAATGGATACGGATACAGCGAAGAAACCAAACCGATGCTTGAAACATCTCATGGTTTCATTCCATGGGACGACCAGCACCATTTATCCCTATCCCAGACTAATGGGGAAATCGACGGAAGATGGCTTTTTGCCAATGCGAACAATACCCCACGGGTGGCACGAATCGATTTGAAATCCTTTAAGACCACAGAAATTCTAGAAATCCCGAATTCTGCAGGTAACCACTCGTCACCTTTCCTAACACAAAATACGGAGTATATTGTTGCAGGAACCCGCTTTGCGGTTCCAGCAGACGGTCAAGATGATGTGCCAATTGAATCATTCAAACAAAACTTCAAAGGTTACTTGTCATTCATCGGTGTAGACAAAGAGTCTGGAGAAATGGATATCAGCTTCCAGATTGAAGCTCCTGGTTTTAACTTTGATCTTTCGCACGCAGGCAAGAATAAATCCCATGGGTGGTTCTTCTTTTCATGCTACAATTCAGAACAAGCCAATTCCTTATTAGAAGTAAATGCTTCACAAAATGATAAAGACTTTATCATGGCTGTGAATTGGAAAAAAGCAGAAGAATACCTAAAAGCTGGTAAAGGCAAGAAAGTAGCGGTTGAATATGCACACAACAAGTTTGACGAAGAAACGCATACAGCAACTTCCACTATCAAAAAAGAAGTGACCGTTCTAACAGCTAGTGAATTAAAAGACATTTGTTATCTAATTCCTTGCCCTAAATCCCCTCACGGATGCGATGTAGATCCAACAGGTGAGTACATCGTGGGCTCTGGAAAGCTAGCTGCACTAATTCCAGTTTTTAGCTTTGACAAAATTCAAAAAGCAATTGCTGAGAAAAATTTTGCTGGTGAATTTGACGGTATTCCAATTATCAAATACGAAGCAGCATTGCATGGAGAAGTACAGAAGCCTGGTCTAGGACCTCTGCACACAGAATTTGACGGCAAAGGAAATGCCTACACCTCTCACTTTGTATCTTCCGAAGTAGTTAAGTGGAACATTGAAACATTGGAAGTTCTTGACAGACAACCAACTTTCTATTCTGTAGGACACTTAATGGTAGTTGGTGGTGACTCAAGCAAACCTTACGGTAAATACCTTGTTGCGTACAACAAAATTACCAAAGACAGATTCCTTCCAACAGGACCAGAACTTGCCCACTCTGCGCAATTATTTGACATCAGTGGAGATAAAATGAAACTACTTCTAGACTTCCCTACAATTGGTGAACCGCATTATGCACAGGCAGGACCAGCCGAATTATTTACCAAAGACCAAGTGAAGTTTTATAACATCGGAGAAAACAAGCACCCATACGCAACTAAAGGGGAAGCAGAGAGCAAGGTGGTGAGAGAAGGTAATAAAGTCCATGTTTATATGACATCTATACGCTCACACTTCTCCCCTGACAACATTGAAGGAATAAAAGTGGGTGACGAGGTATACTTCCACGTAACTAACTTAGAGCAAGATTGGGATGTTCCACATGGATTTGCGATTAAGGGAGCAAAAACAGCAGAACTACTGATCATGCCAGGAGAAACTTCCACTCTAAAGTGGGTACCTGAGAAGCCGGGTATGTACCCAATGTACTGTACCGACTTCTGTTCCGCACTGCATCAAGAAATGCAGGGATACGTAAGAGTCTCCCCTGCAGGTAGCAATACACCTTTGATATATTCACTGAATAATAAAAAGGACAATGCACAAAGCCCTGTCAAACAAGGTGAAACTAAATAATTATTAAGGGGCGGTTTTACCGCCCCTTTTCTCTTTAAGTAACCAACTGACCGTACGGCAATAGCATTCAGCTATCCTGTTATACTCTCAGAGTAAAAAATAAAAAAATGAAAGCTAGTTCCCTATCCAAAATAAGCAAAGTACTTTTAATAATAAGTGCTATCGGATTTGCAATTACCATCTTTGTACCTATTTGGTCCATCTATCTAAGTGCCCCTCAGTATCCTGAAGGATTAGCTATGTTTATACATGCAAATAAAATTACCGGTGAATACGAAATCATCAACGGTCTGAATCATTATATTGGAATGAAAGAGATACATGCTGATGAATTTTGGGAATTTACCATCCTGCCGTACGCCCTGGCCTTTTTTGCATTATTAAGCCTCAGTGCTGTGCTGTTAAATCGTAAAGTTTTACTGTACACTCTTACTGGCATCTATATGCTCTTTGCGTTAGGCTTCGTCTATGATTTCTGGAGATGGCTGTACGACTACGGACACAATCTAGATCCTTCTGCCGCCATCGTGGTTCCAGGAATGTCGTATCAACCACCACTTATCGGTTACAAACAACTACTAAACTTTGAAGTCTGGTCCTATCCGAACATAGGGGGAGGCATCATGATTGGTATTGGGGCAATATTGCTTATATTAGCATTTATTGAATGGAAAAAGAAGGCTTGAACACAGGATTAAAAACTAATAAAATGAAGAATCTTAAAATCTTTTGGCTACTATCTGCTATGTTGCTTTTTTCTTGTACGGAAAAGGGTCCAAAAGAAATAGCAATAGGAAAAGACCAATGCGACAACTGCAAGATGACCATTACTGAGGCTAAATACGCCACGCAACTTATAACGGAAAAAGGAAAAACCTATAAATTTGACGATATAAGGTGTATGGACGACTACGCTTCCTCAAATCCAGAACAATCCAGTGGAAGCACTACATACGTTGTAGATTTTCCAACGGGAGATTTTATCAAGACACAGAATGCGTCCCTTATAAAAGGAGGTTCCATAAAAAGTCCTATGGGAGGCAATACGCAAGCCTACAGCGATAAAAGCGCAGCAAACGAAGCTGCCGAACAGTCCGGTGCAGAAATAATACAATAAAATCTTATGTAAATGCTCAGATTATTTTTAGTTTTCCTTCCTTGCCTTCTTCTTGCAGAGGTGATAAAGGTCGGAAAAAATGAAAAGTATCAGACCATCAATGAAGCTGTCGCCGCCTCCCGTAGCGGCGATAGTATTTTGGTTGAAAAAGGCCATTACCGTGAAAATGGCATTAATCTCAACAAACAGCTTACCCTCATTGGAATAGGCCGCCCTATCATTGATGGTGAGCTAAAGAAAGAAATCATTAATATAAATGCGGACCACTGCAAGGTGACTGGATTTAAGTTAATTAACTCTGGAAGAGATGAGATTCGAAGTATTGCCGCCATACATATCTACTCTTCCTCCAATACCATCATAGAACAGAATATATTTGAGAACAATTATTTTGGAATATATGTTCAGAGAGGCTATCAATGCACCATACAAGACAATAAAATAACTACCAACCGAGGTACTTCTCAAGAAAATGTGGGAGATGGAATCCACCTTCTCGGCAGTTCAGAAATATGGGTCAAAAGGAATTTCGTGAGTGGGCATAAGGACGGAATCTATCTTGAAAAGACTAAAGACTGTTATATATTTTCAAATTTATCACGTAAAAACCTCCGCTATGGATTGCACTTCATGTTCTCCAACGATTGTACATATACCGGAAATGTCTTTGATAACAATGGAGCTGGTGTAGCGGTAATGTACGCAATGAATGTGGGCATGTACAACAACCACTTTATAAATAATTGGGGAGACAGTGTCTATGGTCTACTATTAAAAGAAATATCCTACAGCACCATAGAAGGCAATTACTTTGTTAATAACACAACCGGCATATTCGCTGATGGTGCCACAAAAATTGATTTTACTTCTAATTTGTTTGACTCTAACGGATGGGGGCTTAAGATCAATGCCAACTGTATGGAAAACAAAATCCATCGAAATAATTTTACGGCTAACACATTTGATGTCAGTACTAATGGAACCATAGTAATGAATGATTTCAACTCCAATTATTGGGATAAATACGAAGGATACGACCTGAACAAGGATCAAATAGGTGACGTCCCCTTTCATCCCTTAAGCCTCTATGCTGTTCTGGTAGAGCAAAATCCGTCGGTTATGTTACTATTCAAAACCTTTCTAGTGGATTTACTGGATAAGACTGAGAAAATAATTCCAAGCCTCACCCCTGAAAGTTTTGTGGACCGTGAACCCAAATTTAAACCCAATCCAATGCAATAGGACCCTTTTGGGTTCCAAGAATGTAAGCAATGATAGAAATTAAAAATCTGACTAAGAAATTTAACCGTTTTACTGCACTTCAAAATGTGCAGCTGCAATTTAATACTGGAAATGCTATTGCCTTGATAGGCCCAAATGGCTGTGGTAAAACGACACTAATAAAATGTATTCTGGGCCTCAATGTTGTGGAAGAAGGACAAATATTTGTAAAAGGTGAAAACATAAATGATTCGTACCAATACCGAAAATCCA
Organism: Planobacterium oryzisoli; assembly: GCF_015354315.1. Taxonomy (GTDB): domain Bacteria; phylum Bacteroidota; class Bacteroidia; order Flavobacteriales; family Weeksellaceae; genus Planobacterium_A; species Planobacterium_A oryzisoli. Next base: position 45,255 of record NZ_JADKYY010000002.1, on the reverse strand, counting down.
TTGGCTATATGCCGCAGATAGGCCGGTATCCTGAAAATCTCAGCATCGAACAAACCATAAATATGGTTAAGGATGCACGAAATACCAAAGAACACAATTACGATTACGAATTACTTGAATCCTTTGAACTTGAAAAGCTTTATCAAAAAAAGATGCGCACTCTTTCAGGCGGTACCACACAAAAAGTGTCTGCAGTCTTGGCATTTCTTTTTAATCCAGACATTATCATACTGGACGAGCCTACAGCCGGATTAGATCCTTTGGCAGCTGAAATACTAAAGCAAAAAATAATTAAGGAAAAAAATAAAGGTAAATTAATACTTATTACTTCGCATCTACTTAGTGAGCTAGATGAAATTCTCACCGAAGTGGTTTTTATGAATGAAGGAAAGGTGCTAGTTCATCAAAGTGCACAGGATTTAAAGACACAAACCGGCAAGGACAAAATTTCTGAAGGAATAATTTCAATCTTAAAAACAATTCAGTAATGAACCGGATCTCTAGATTTATCTTTTTTGATATACTTAAAAGCAAAATAATAATTGTCTATACCATTCTCCTCTTTATTCTGTCGTGGAGTACTTTAGGTTTGGAAAGTAATTTCACAAAAGCTACACTTAGCCTTCTGAACGTAATTCTTCTAGTCGTACCATTGGTAAGTGTAATATTTTCAACCATATACGTTTACAACAGTTCCCAATTCATTGAATTACTATTAAGTCAACCCATACCACGAAGCCGTGTTTGGCTCAACATCTTCCTGGGCTTGGCGCTGGCACTTATACTCGCATTTTTAGTGGGATGCGTGGTACCCATATTCCTGTACTCATCCCTGGAAACGGGCTTTTCTGTAATCATTATAGGGATTTTCCTTTCCTTAATTTTTGCGGCGCTTGCAATGTTATGTGCTATTTTTTCTCGAGATAAGGCAGTAGGCATTGGTTTGGCAATATTCGTGTGGCTTTTCTTTGCTATAATTTACGATGGAATTTTACTAGTTATGATGTTTCAGTTTCAGGATTATCCCATAGAAAGCATTATGGCCACCCTAGCTGCCATAAATCCCATAGGACTTTCCCGAATCTTTGTTCTGCTTCAATTAGATGTTGCCGCAATGCTTGGTCAAGCAGGAGCAGTATTTAAGAATGTCTTTGGAAGCGGAAAAGGTATGGGCATATCCGTTGTTATTCTCACGTTATGGGTGCTTCTTCCTTTTCTATGGTCCCTCCTAAAATTCAATAAAAAGGACTTATGATAAAAATCATCGCTTACTACTTCAAAATATGACCTAAAGCATAATTTTCAAGATAGAATAAATTCTAACTTTACTTCAGTTCAACGATCTGATTTAGAGTAACAACCAAAAAATTTAATTCTATGAAAAAAATCTCAATCGCATTGGTATCGCTGGTTCTATTTACAGTAAGCTGTGAAAAAAGTACTCAGGTATCCGATACCACACAAAGTACGGAGACAACCACTCCAAAAGGACAGGAGGCGGTTGTAGATGAAGAAAGTGCACCGGATGTGGTAAAACTTGCCAGTAGTAACCCGGATTTATCCACCCTGGTTAAAGCAGTTCAGGCTGCGGGTTTAGCAACTTCATTAAGTAATGCAGGGCCATTCACCGTGTTTGCACCTACCAATCAGGCATTTGATAAACTTCCCGCAGGAACTGTAGAAGATTTGTTGAAGGAAGAAAATAACAGTAAACTGGGCGATATATTAAGCCACCATACCTACGTTGGTGTTATCAAAACCGATCAGTTCTCGGACGGTCAAAAACTAGGAATGGTGGACGGGAAATCCTTAACCATCACCATGGTAGATGGAAAACCCACTGTAAATGGAAAGATTAATATCCTAGCTTCTGTACCAGCATCAAACGGTATTGTCCATGTAGTAGACGGAGTAATTTTGCCAGAATAGTACTTTTTTATGGTTTAATTTTTATGTGTTTTGTGAAGCCGCTGTTGTATGCGGCTTCTTTTCTGTCCTATACATTGCGTACACCATTAGCAGAAGCCCTAGAAGAATAAGCACAGAAATCGCAAAAAGCATATACTGTGAATTTGGCAATGCGATGTATTTAATAGAGAGAACACCCATCAATCCAAGTACCGCTTCGTTAAGTACTATTCCAACCAGCACTATATACAAGCCAATACACATGGACTTGCTGAATCCAAATCGGTTGGTTGCTAAAATTTCGTTTAGCAAATAAATAGAAATGCACATTAAGAGCACCAGATGTAAGTACGCAATAACCACATTTCTAAATCCAAAAGCAAACTCACTTACTTGGGGAATATTAGATCCTAGTTGCAGCAAGATTTTTACTGCAAATGCAAATCCTACATAGATCCATACAAGTTGCTGCGTCTTGGATATTCTCTTTGTGATCAAGTTCCACTGGGCAATTATCGATTGAAAAAGAATAAAACTAGCCACTGTTTGCGCAATAGTGCCAAGAGTAATTATTAAAAGTAGCCATAACGGCAAATTCATCCATAATACCGATAGCCCAAAGCCTATAATACAACCCAGAACCATCAAAATGAATATCATTCTATGCTTCTCAATAGGCAGACCAGCTCCATAGTGATTTAAACGGCTTACTAATAGTCCTATACAACTAAAAATGAAAAATCCATTATACTGAAAATGCAAAAAGTAATAAGTACTGGCAAGGTACAGTGTTTGACTAAGTTGGTCTGTTGCTGTCATAAAGCTTAAGGTGAAAACTCCTATAGAGGAAAGTGCCGCAAACCAAAGTCCAGCTATAAACCAATGCTTCGAAAATTCCGTGACCGCTTTAAAGTCACGGGAAAGATAATACAACATCACAAAACTTACCAATAACGCGGCGGTTGACGCCGCTATGGACAACCAGAAGTACCCACCGTACACAAAGCTGACCACCATAAGATACGAAGCTGCAAGATTAATCCATAGTAACACCTTATATTTCTGCAAATCTGCAGTCGCATTGTTCTTAACTAAATATCTTAATACAAGTACATAAATAACTTGTGTTACCCAGCCATAAAACGCAAAATGAGAATGAGCTTCCTGCAAATGCTTCTGGTCAAGCATCGGAAGTGAAAATGCTATCTTATAACGCATTAAAACCCCAAGCAATGCTACGACAGCAAAGTTTATCACTGAAAAACGCATCCAAAAATCTAACTTATTCATTCGATCAAAATTAAAGCGATTATCGTACTAAGTATATGATTTCAATCATTCTAAAGGTATATTTTGCCACTCTTTATCTCGAGTTTCCCCTCTTTCTCCATTTTTTTTACCGTCCGGATAATGGTCTCTATACGAAGACCCGTCATATGAGAAATCTCTTTGCGGGTAAGACTTATCAACATCTTTTCTGTTGGACAGCAATTGTGTTCTTTTTTGTAGTCCCTTAATTGATGTAGTATACGCTCCTCAGGGTTAAGAAAGACGATGTTCTTAAGCGAATGGCTCTTACGAATGGACTTCTCCGCTACTGAGATTGTAAAGTCAAGCATTCGCTCAGGATTTTCGAGTAAAAAAGCTATAAGCCGATCTCGCGTAAACTTTACTAAAGTCGCTTTCTCAGAAGCTACTTCCACATGGCCAGGAAATGGCTTCTCCAGCAGCACCGCTGGCTCACCGAAAAAATTACCTGCAATCACTTTGTGTTGTAAAAATTCCTTTCCGTCCTGGGTGAAATTAAAAACACTTAATTCACCTGACTTTAAATACAGAAAAAATGAGGAGCACTCGCCTTCACGTGCAACTGTATCCCCTTTAAAGAACATTTTAACTTCCGCACTTGTGTTAATGAGCATTTCGTCATCTATAATAAATGGCATCCTAGACGAATTTAGGTTAATTCCAAATATACTAAATATATAAGAGATTTACGGACGCATAATGTGCTTTGAACTCTGCAAAAAACATTATTTTTCCGGCTATAATCCTTATTTTTAAGCAAAATCTAAATAATGGCTGAACAATACAATCCGCGCGATATTACGTGGCTTGCATTTAACGAGCGAGTACTGCAGGAAGCAATGGATAAGGATGTGCCTTTGGCGCAGAGAATTCGATTTTTAGGAATATTCTCCAATAATCTTGATGAGTTTTTCCGAGTTCGCGTCGCGGGTCTTAAACGTGCAATGGATTTTAAAGAAAAATTCATCTCCGATTCTTTCTTTCAACCCCCGCCAAAAATATTGAAGAAAATAAATGAGATTGTCATTACCCAGCAAGAGGCTTTCAATCGTACGTGGGAAGAAATACAAAAGGAGATGGAGATTCAGAATGTTTTTATTAAAACTCCAGAGAATCTTACTAAAAGACAGCGGGAATTTGTGGTGCAATATTTCGACAATGAAGTGGAAAGCAATGTAATACCAATCCTTCTAAATGAAAACACACCAATGCCCTATTTAAGAGATAAAAGTCTTTACATCGGCATTGCTATGCGCAACAAAATGTTTCAATACAGAAGTAATTATGCGCTCATTGAAGTCCCTTCCAGATTATTGGGGCGTTTCGTATTACTTCCAAGTGAGAAGAACGAGAAGAATGTCATGTTGCTCGAAGATGTTATCATAACCAATCTTGCCCACATATTTTCTTATTTTGGTTACGATGAGTTTAAAGCACACTGCTTTAAAATCACCAAAGATGCGGAGTTCGACATTGACAATGATATCCGAACAACCCTTGCGCAGAAAATTGAAAAAGCGGTTAAAAACAGAAGGAAAGGAAAACCAACGCGCTTTGTATTCGACCAAAAGATGGACCCTGCTTTATTGGAATTTCTTATTAGAAAACTTAACCTTACGGCTAAAGACAGCATAATCCCGGGACACAAAATCCACAATTTCAAGCATTTTATGGATTTCCCTGATATCTTTACTCCCGTACCGCGACCCAAGGAAAGGAGTTCTTTTCTTCACCCCGCGTTCCGTAGTGCGGCGCGCGTCACAGATGTAGTTATCGAAAAAGATGTGCTTCTTAGTTTTCCGTACCACACATTTACACCTGTAATTGACCTGCTTCGTGAGGCTGCTATGGATCCGGATGTGAAAACTATCCACATCACTGCATACCGTTTAGCGTCCAATTCAAAAATTGTCAATGCACTTATTAATGCTGCTCGTAACGGCAAAAAGGTAACTGTAATGCTGGAGTTAAGGGCGCGATTTGACGAAGAAAACAATTTAAAATGGAAAGAGCGACTAGAAATTGAAGGCATTCAGGTTTTACTGGGTATTCCTAACAAAAAAGTACACGCTAAGCTCTGTATTATCAAAAAAAGGGTAAACAACAAGACACTTCAATACGGTTTTGTCAGTACCGGCAATTTCAATGAAAAGACAGCCCGAATTTACGGGGACCACCTGCTTCTGACTTCGGATAGGAAGATCATGGCTGATATTAATAAAATATTCCAAGTACTTAAAAAGCCTACGGAGGACATAGTGGAAGAACTTAATGCATGTTCTTCTTTACTGGTTTGTCCCGAACATATGCGAGCTAAAATAGAATGGCAAATAAACAGAGAAATTACTGAAGCCAAAGCGGGGAGAAAAAACCTCATTTTGGTAAAAGTAAACTCCTTAAGCGATAAAGGACTTATTGATAAACTGTATGAAGCTGCTACTGCCGGTGTTAAGATTCAATTGATAGTTCGAGGAATATTTTGTGCTGTGAATCAGAAAGAATTTAAAGAGAAACTTTTTTCAATAAGTATCGTGGACGAATACCTGGAACACGCACGTGTGATGGTTTTTTGGAACAAAGGAGCAAAGGACACTTATATCTCATCAGCAGATTGGATGACCCGAAATTTAGACTACCGCATTGAGGCAGCAGCAAAAATTACTAACCCACAGATTAAGGAGGAACTTTGGGATATTTTACAAATCCAACTCAAGGACAATACAAAGGCCCGAATTCTTGATAACAAATTAAAAAACCGGTATGTTATAAACGACCTTTCTGAGTTTCGATCGCAAATAGAGATTTTCAGATATTTACACAATAAAACGTAAATCCATTTTTTTATAAAAAATTCAATTTCACATGAGAATAGCCGCAATTGATATAGGAAGTAATGCCGCCCGTTTATTAATTAATGAAATTACCCCGCTAGAGAATGGAGAAGCGGAGTTCACTAAACTAAACCTGCTGCGTATACCACTTAGACTTGGGATGGATGTGTTTTTGCACGGTAAGATTCGTGCAGATAGGGAGGAAATGCTGTTAAGTTCAATGAAGGTGTTTTCAGACTTAATGAAGATTTATAAGATCGAGCACTACCGGGCATGTGCAACCAGCGCTATGCGTGATGCTTCCAATGGTCAAGAACTCATTGAAAAAGTAGAGCAAGAGAGTGGAATCCAGATAGAAATAATATCAGGTGATGAAGAAGCCTCTTTGATCTATGAGAATCATATTGCAGAAAAAATGGATTCACAATACGGATATCTATATATTGACGTTGGTGGAGGATCCACTGAATTGATGTATTTTAAAAATCAGGAACTGATGTACAAACAATCTTTTAACATTGGTACCATTCGACTACTAAATAACCTCGATACACCCTTGCAGTGGCAAGAGTTAAAACAACAGATCTCCCAGCATATTGCTCCGCATGCACCCTTGGTAGCGATTGGTTCTGGAGGAAATATCAATAAATTATTTTCTATCAGTAAAACAAAGGAAGGGAAACCCCTATCACTAGTAACGTTACGAAATTATTTGAAAGAATTGGAACCTTTAAGTGTGGAGCAGCGTATGCTTCGCTACCACTTACGCGAGGATCGCGCGGACGTACTAGTACCAGCCCTTAAGATTTTCACTACTGTGATGGAACTAAGTGAGATATCAAAAATTTATGTACCTAAAATCTCCGTAGCAGATGGTCTGATCCACCAAATGTACAAGCAACTAAGTTCTGATAACGCAAGGAATAACTAACTCGAATTTAGTAACTTTGAAAAAAACAAAACTCATGAAGACTACCAAACTAGCTCTAATACCCATCATAGCAATCGGCTTTTTATTCCTGATTGTATTTCTTTGGGGCTATCCCCAATATAGGGTATGGTCACAGGAAATGGAAGGGAAAGCCGAATTTGCAAAAGCCGAACAAAATCGAAGAATTAAGATAGAGGAAGCAAAGGCGAACCTGGAAGCGGAGAAACTCAATGCCCAAGCAGAGATTGAAAGAGCCAAAGGAGCTGCAGCTGCCATTAAAATTGAAAATGGCGCGCTTTCTGAGAAATACATCCAATACCTTTGGGTACGACAGCAAAATAACTTGAACGACAAAACGGTCATCTACATTCCCACAGAAGGAAACCTACCTATACTTGAAGCTGGAAGAGCTCCAAAAAAAAGCATTTCCGAATAGAAATGCTTTAATTTTAGATTTTTATTAAAGTAGTGTACCTTCATCTACCTCCTGTATAGTTTCTGCTGGAGGTGCTGAAGGAGTTGAATCTCCTACATTGATGACTTCGGTTATTTCCGGGGCAAATTGTTTAATAGTATTTTCCACACCAAGCTTCATCGTAGAAAAACTCATTGGACAACCATTGCAATTTCCCTGAAGTTTCACAAAGACCTTGCTTTGCTCCACGTCGACAAGTTCTATATCCCCTCCGTCCCTGTTCAAAAACGGACGGATAGTCTCCAAAGCATCAAGTACTTTGGTTACTGTATTTTCATGTTGCAAATTAGGTGTAAACATTTTATTATTTTTTTGGAGAACATCCTGCCATAGTAGTAATCTTTACTGCTTCTGTGGGAGGCAGGTTTTTATTCCGTTCCACTAAACTTTCAATCATATTCTGAGCTGTAGAGCGGTAGACCGCTTGTATAGCTGATCCCTCTTGTAAAGCAGCAGGACGTCCCACGTCCCCTGCTTCCCTGATACTTTGTACGAGCGGTATCTCGCCTAGTACAGGAATACCTAGATCTTGAGCCAAATACTGTGCTCCCTGCTGTCCAAAGATATAGTATTTGTTCTCAGGCAATTCTGCCGGGGTAAAGTAGGACATATTTTCGACAAGACCAAGGACCGGAATATTGATACTTTCCATGGTAAACATGGCTATTCCCTTGCGTACGTCCGCCAAGGCCACATGTTGTGGAGTACTAACAATAACGGCACCCGTAACAGGCACTTCCTGAATTATTGAAAGATGTATGTCACCTGTTCCTGGAGGAAGATCCACTAATAGGAAATCGAGCTCACCCCAGTGGGCATCCCTTATCATTTGATTTAAAGCTTTTGAAGCCATAGGCCCCCTCCAAACCACGGCTTGGTTAGCTCCTGAAAAATAACCGATAGAGAGCATCTTAACGCCATAATTCTCAATGGGTTTCATTAAGTTTTTGCCGTCCACTTCTACCGATATGGGTTTTTGCCCCTCAGTATCTAACATGGTGGGCACTGAAGGTCCGTATATATCTGCATCAAGCAATCCCACCTTAAACCCCATCTGGGCTAAAGTAACCGCTAGATTAGCCGCAACTGTGGATTTACCAACTCCACCTTTTCCGGATGCTACCGCAATTATATTTTGTATTCCGGGAATCTGTTTACCTTTTATCTGTGACTGTTGAATTTGTGAAGGTTCGGGAGCTACAATCTTCAATTTCAACATAACCTTTTCTCCAAACTGGGATGCGAACGCTTGTTTCATAGCTACTTCCAGCTTTTTTCTTTCATGCATTGCTGGTGAGTGAGCGGTCATATCAATATACACATCATCCCCCATTACCTGCAGATTGTTGACCAAATCTGCTACTTCTATTTCCTTAAGAAATTCTTGGACTTCTATTTTTGTTGGCATATGTTCAAATATTCAACTACAAATTTACGCAATTTATTCCTTAATTTAGAATGAGTAAAATCAACGATTGGTGATATCTATCACATAGCTTCTCTGCTATTATCTTTTCTGGTAAAAAAATAAACAGTACCAAAAGTTAAAAGAGAAGGTATAATCCACCCCAAGTCATGCTCGGCAAGGGGAAGCATGTTTACTGCGGACAATAAATTTTCTGGAGCAGCTCCAAAGAATTCAAGAACAGGCACCAAAGATAGTAGTGTCGTTACCAGTAAAGCAGCAATATAAGGACCTTTTAAAAATATTTTTTTTCCAAAAATGAGTACAGTAAGGATGAGCGTAAAGGTAATTGGATACACAAATCCTAGGATAACTACAGCATAGGATATAATTTCATCTACACTATGGATAGAAAAGTACCCTGAAAAGATGCACGTTAGAGCCACCGCCCATCCATACTTTATTTTGCCGCTAGTAAATTCCTCAACAAAAGAACCCATCGCAGCACATAGTGCAATTGCGGTAGTTAAACATGCCATCGCCACTGCAGTGGATACCACCAGGGTTCCACTTACGCCAAGTATGTTTCTGGAAATATTTAACAGTAAATCCGTACGGGAAATATCCGCATCAAAATTGTATCCTGCATGAGCTCCCAAATAAATTAATCCTCCGTAAATAAAGAGTAGTGCGCTCATGGATATTAAACCTGCTTTCAGCGTAATCTTGAAACGCTCATTGGCCTGAGTGTACCCTTTTTCAATAGCCGCCCCTATAATAATTCCAGCAAACACCACTGAGGCTAAAACATCTAGAGTCTGATACCCTTCATGAAATGCGTATACAAATGAAGTTACGGGCGTTAGATCGCTTTTTAATGAAGCATTTTCCGCATTAAACACCCCCACAAGTACGAGCAGACCTAAACTAACCAGCAAGAACGGAGTGAGAATGTTTCCTATTAAATCTACAATCTTGGATTTGCTAACAGTCAGCAAAAACACCAGTGAAAAGAAAATTATAGAAAATAATACACTGTTCATACCGGGCAAGAGTGGTTGTATGCCGACTTCGTAAGTAGTGGCACCAGTACGCGGGATAGCCACAAGAGGCCCAATGCAAAGCATGATTAATAAAGCAAGAATACTAACTACGACAGGATTTACTTTTGTACCCAGATCTGTAAACTTAACACCATTCAGTACAATTGTAATTACTCCTAAAAAGGGCGCTACAATACCCGTTGTGAAAAAACCTGCAACGGCATAAAGCCAATTCTCCCCTGCCTTCACCCCAATTAGTGGTGGAAGTATTAAATTACCCGCGCCAAAGAACATGGCAAACAAGGCAAATCCCAAGGTAAAAGAAGTCTTCGTGTTCTTGCTAAAGTCGTTTTTCATTATTTTTTCAATAGAATAATTTATAGAAAAAGGGCTGCAACACCAAAGTGTCTACAGCCCTTAGAGATTTAAATCAAGCGTTATAATTCCCCGCCATGGTTATCCAGCTCTCCTTCCCATTTTGAAACGGCGGAGGTGGAAAGTGCATTGCCTAATACATTAGTCATACTTCTACCCATATCACAAAAGTGATCTATAGGGAGAATAAGAGCGATACCTTCCGGTGGAATACCGAACATGGAGCAGGTAGCGACAATAATAACTAAGCTCGCGCGGGGTACTCCTGCAATACCTTTAGAAGTTAACATAAGTACGAGAAGCATTACAATCTGTTCTCCCAGAGACATATCAATGCCGTAAATCTGTGCGATAAAAATGGATGCAAACGTCATATACATCATACTTCCATCCAAGTTAAAGGAGTAGCCAAGCGGCAAAGTGAAAGACACGATTTTATTGTTGCACCCAAAGCGCTCGAGCTCTTCAACCAATTTAGGAAAGACTGCCTCCGAAGAAGTGGTACTAAATGCTATAAGTAGGGGCTCCTTTATCCTTCTAAGGAGTTCAAACAGCCGGTTCCCTAAAATCATGTAACCCACAATTAATAGAACCAGCCAAAGCACAGCCAAAGCAAGAAAAAAGTCTCTTAAATAGACGGCATATACGGTGAAAATGTCAAATCCTTTCGTAGCTACAATGGCAGCAATAGCTCCAAACACACCTAACGGGGCAACCCACATAATATATCCAACCATTTTTAAAATGGCATGAGCTATTATGTTAAGACCGTTTACTACTGGCTTAGTATATGAGTCTCCCATATTGGCTAAAGCTACTCCAAACATCACGGAAAAGACAACGATTTGCAGCACTTCATTTGTGGCGAAGGCCTCAAATAAACTACGAGGAAAAATATGAGAGACAAAGTCTTCTAAACTAAAACTTTTGGTGGTGTTTATCAGTTCATTTGCAGAGGCTGTATCGGTCAAGTCCAATTCAATAACGTGACCTGGCTGCAACCAGTTCACAAATACCAGCCCAATCATTAGCGATACCAAAGAAGCAGTAAGAAACCATAGCATTGCCTTAGTACCCACCCGCCCAATCATCTTCATATCACTCATTTTTGCAATACCAACAACCAATGTCGTAAACACTAGTGGTGCAATAATCATCTGCACTAAACGAATGAAAATGGTTCCAAGCAGTTTGATGTTTTTAGAAAAATCCTCTGCGTTCTCAGGATATTTAAAGTGTACTAATGCGCCAGCGCCAATTCCCAGTACCAAAGCTATAATTATAGCAAAGAATAGTTTATTCTGTCCTTTCATAATTTCTTCAAAGTATACAAATATAGACTTTTTTGTTAAAAATATGTTAAGTGCAAAATGACTGCGAATTAATTCACACAATAAAAAAACTCTGCCGGGATCGACAGAGTTTTACAAGATTAATTAGCAATTTGAATTCTTACACTTTTAGGTAGCGTGCATATGCAAATCCTTCCACTCCTTCTGAAGTCTTAATCCTCCACCAGTCTTGTGAACTTTGTTCCACAAGGGTCACTAGTTCTCCTTTTGCGGCTTTTCCTATAACTGGCGCGTCAGTAGACGGTTCTTCCCTTACGTTAAGATTAGAAGATTCAGTATTTACTACCAGGTTGGTTCCCGGAGTAATGCCTGTAATCTGAACATCAATATTAATGTCATTTGCCGTATAGGTGGCATCAATCATTCCCAATGCATTCCATACAGCATCTTTAGCATCACTAGAAACTGCATTACCTGTAATATACAGTACTCCATTTTGCTCATTTACTTGAAGCTGGTCAATCGCCGAAGATTGAGCCGCTGCTATCACGCTCGCATATTTGTTTTGTAATTCACTCATAACCTGATTATTTTACTACTATGTTATTGGTATATGGTATTGTTAAGGCATCAACCGATTCCTTTATTTTTCTTGCCTGTAGAGAAGATACAGTACCGGTAAGCACTACCTCTCCATTAATTACCTCAGCTTTTACAGAAGGAAAGTCCTTCACTGCATCCTGTACCTTTTGAAGTGCAACAGTATCAACACTATTAATTTCTACTGGAGCGGCCACTGTAGACATGTCCATGACTTCTTTGATCCCTGGTATAGCTTTTAATGATGCAATCATCGCATCCTTAGATGCTTGGTCTTCAAAGGTGCCTGACAAATGGGCTACACCGTCTTTAACTTCCACAGTGGCGTTGGGATTTGACGTGACTACAGTGGTAGCTTGCGTCTGCAAGTCTGCGTCTGTCACTTTTTTCTTACACGAGATAGATCCAAAAGAAACTACCATAGCCAATGCGGCAATCATTACAGATTTTTTCATAATATAATATTTAGATTTAATGGTTTTCTCAAATTTACAATAAATAAGCGTTCAAATTGCTATTCTTTCCTAAGACGGAACGTGATATTAATTCTCGGTCCCTTAGGATTTAATTCTTTTAAAATTCCGTGCTTCCAAAATCTTTGAAAAGCACCTTTCATAACCAAAAGACTTCCAGGACTTAAAACCTGTTGTAGTTGTATCTGCGAGGTTTGATGAACCATTATAAAAGTCCTTGCTGCTCCCAAAGAAACTGAAGCGATCGCACTTCCTTTCTGCATACTAGTCTCATTGTCCTTGTGTAGTCCCATATAGTCCTTTTCATCATGGTAGTAATTCAATAAATAACTATTGAATGTACTGGCGGTAACACGCTCAACCTCGCTACGAAGGTTCTCTAACTTATAATCTAACTTCTGCGCTATATGTTCAACTCCAGAATATTTGTAATTGTCTCCATTTAAAGAAAACCACGCAGTTTTCCTCCTTAGTTCTAAGAGCTTGCCAAACATGCGCACTTTTTCGTTAGTCCAAAGCACATTATTTTCTAAGTAATTAAAGAGCATCTCAGCTCTGGATTCTGCAATAAACTGCTCGTAGTAATGCACTTCACCATCAAAATCAACCAACTTCTGCGCTTTTTCCATATTCAACAATTTGGTTAAGGTACAATTATGGAGTACTTTTATCCTACAAAAATCTTAATGACCATGAAACATGTTTTGCTAATCCTTGTGCTATTTTCACAAACTCTTTTCAGTCAACAACCTACTGAAACAGATTTCGTGAAAGAAAATTACCTTAAAGAAGAAGTTTATATCCCCATGCGGGACGGCACTAAACTCTTTACATCAATCTATATACCAAAGGATGCCTCAAAAAACAATAAATATCCTTTTCTAATGCAACGGACCTGCTACAGTGTCGCCCCTTATGGAGAAAACAACTACCGCCGATCTCTGGGTCCCAATAAGTACTTAATGGACGATAAATACATTTTTGTATACCAAGACGTTAGAGGCAGATACATGAGCGAGGGTACCTTCACTAACATGACTCCCCAGATTTCTACTACCAATAAAAGGACCGTTGATGAAAGCACCGATACTTTTGACACAATCGAATGGTTACTAAAAAACATTCAATACAATAGCGGAAAGGTAGGACAGTACGGAACCTCGTACCCTGGTTTTTACGCCGCCGTTGGTACGTTGTCCGGGCATCCTGCATTGGTAGCGTCTTCTCCACAGGCGCCAATCTCTGACTTTTGGAACGATGATTTCCTCCACAACGGTCGCTTTATGCTGGGGTACTTCAGAACCTTTCCGGTATTTGGCGTTCATAAGACCAAACCCGAATCCAAGGCGTGGTATACAGATAAGATGGTTCCTATCACTTCTAAAGATGGTTTAGCTTTTTACCGGGAAATGGGTACCCTCAAAGAGGGATTCGAAAAGTACTATCAAGATAATTTTTTCATGCGAGAAATAATGGACCATCCCAATTACGACCAGTACTGGCAAGAAAGAAACCTTCTGCCTCATCTTAAGGGTATAAAACATGCGGTTCTTACTGTGGGAGGTTGGTTTGATGCGGAAGATCTCGCCGGACCATTAAATATATATAAAACGATAGAAAGGACAAGTCCGAAGGCCAAGAACAGTCTGGTCATGGGTCCTTTTGCCCATGGCGGATGGGGAAGAGAATCAGGAAAAACTTTCCATAATGATATTTACTTTGGAGACAGTATAGCAACTTATTACCAAAAGCAAATTGAAACTCCTTTTTTCACCTACCACTTGAAACCCGGCACCTTGAAAGAGTTAAATCTTGCAGAAGCAGTCCTTTTTGACACGGGCAAAAATCAATGGGAACATTTCTCGACTTATCCACCCTCCAATGTTGAAAAAACAAGAATATATTTCCATGAGGGGCAACTTAAGAGCACCGCAAGCCAAGGGTTTAGTGAATATTTTAGCGACCCCAACAATCCTGTACTAAGTTCCGCTAATCTACAATCCTTTAATGGCTTTACTCCGAGAAGCTACATGACAGAAGATCAAAGATTTGCGGTAGGCAGACCTGATGTTCTTACATTTACGAGTGACATTCTAGAAAACGACCTCACCATCACGGGGGAGCTAAACGCTATGTTGAATGCGGAAACCTCTGCCAGTGATGCAGACTTTATCGTGAAGCTAATTGACGTGTACCCTTTAGACTATGAACCTAAGGAGAAAAAAGAATCGGTCTTATATGGTAACTACCATCAAATGGTTCGTAGTGAAATCATGCCTGCACGTTTTCGGGAAAACCGTGCGAGTCCTATACCCATGACCCCACATACAAAAACAACGGTACCTGTAAAATTGCAAGACGTGCTTCACACCTTTAAGAAAGGGCACAGAATACAAGTACAAATATCCAGTACCTGGTTTCCACTTTTTACAGTGAATCCACAAAAGTATGTGGCCAATGTAAACAAGGCAGAAAAATCGGATTACACGAAAGCTTTTATCAAGATCCATGGTGATTCTTACCTGGAATTTAATGTCTCACAGTAGGTACGCCACGCGGCCTACCTAATACACGAAAGCTCTGCCTTTTTGGTAGAGCTTTCCTCTTTTTTATAAAAGTCTTGCTATCTTTCCTGTTGGTGGTAGTAAGCCAGCATTTTATAGTAGAGTTTAGCGGCCAAAAATGCAGTCGGTTTGGAATAGGGGCTGTCCATTAATTCTACAATATCAAATGCTACCACATTGCATTTCCTGAATACTTTTTCTAAAAGTTGAAGTGTTGGGTACCAAGCCAATCCACCAGGCTCAGGCGTACCTGTCGACGGAGCAATGGAGGGATCGAACGCATCTAGATCTATAGTGATGTACACATTTCCAGAAACCTTATCCAAAACATCGTCTATCCAGTTAGGATTGTTGTGTATTTCATGTGCCCAAAAACATTGGTCCTTGGGTACAAACTGCATTTCTTCCGCATCCATTGAACGGATACCCACCTGCACCAAATTATGTTTCTGGCTTGCTTCATAGACTGCGCACGCATGGTTGGAAGTGGAGCCATGGAATTCAGGCCGCAGGTCTGTATGAGCGTCCAACTGCAGGACAGTAAGATTTTCAAATTTTTCGCCAACCGCACGGATCGACCCAATGGATACGGAATGTTCTCCTCCAAACAAGGTAAAGAGTTTGCCTTCATTTTTAAGCAACTCTGAGGTCTTCTCATACACTGCCTGCGTCATAGCTTCTGGACTGCTTTTTTCCAAAACCTCTCCTGCCATCCACACACCATGCAAATACGGCTCAGTGCCTGTTTCAATATCGTACAACTCCATATTTTCCGATGCATCTAAGAATAAAGCAGGACCTTTATCTGCGCCTTTCCCCCAAGTACTAGTACCATCGTACGGTACAGTCAACAGCATAACTTTGGAATTTTCTAATAATGCATTTTCTTCAGGAATCCCTGCGTATGTAATCATATAGAGCGTTTTAATTTTTCTATTAGCAAAGATAAGAATTTAAAATCCTTATTTTTGACAAAAACCTATGCCTTTAAAAGCCGTACTATTCGACATGGATGGTGTAATCGTAGATACAGAACCCTTGCACCGCAAAGCCTACTTCCATCTCTTTAAAGATTTAGGCATAGAGGTAAATGATTCCCTGTACGAAACCTTTACAGGTAATTCTACCCAAAAGGTTTGTCAGCGTATTATTGATCTGTTTGGACTTGACCTTCATTGGAAAGATCTAGCGTCTATAAAACGTAAATATTTCAAGCATTATTTTGATACGGACAGTGATTTTGGACTTTTAGAGGGAGTTGACTCGTTAGTTGAACTTTACCGTTCGCAGGGAATCAGAATGGCGGTGGCTTCCTCTGCGCACAGGAACACTATACAATGGGTTCTGGATAAATTTAACCTGCAAGATTATTTCAAGTCTACTATAAGTGGGGCTGATCTAAAGGAATCCAAGCCCCATCCTGAAATCTTTCTTTTAGCAGCTGAATCACTTGAGCAAAGCACACAGAACTGCATGGTAATTGAAGACTCAACCAATGGCATCATTGCTGCAAAACGCGCAGGGATTTTCTGTGCTGCATTTAAGAGCCCTAATTCGGTGGGACAAGATTATTCTCAAGCCGATGTATTAGTAGATCAGTTGTTGGAGCTAACCCCCGATAGAATTAATCGCTTAATGAAATGAAAAAACAGTTCTAATAACCAAGTAGTTTCAGTATGTCCTCGGGCTCTTGCTGCTCTCTAAAGATTTCATAATGAAATTCGCCATTTTCGTCTTTGTCTATCAAAATATGTCTCGGCTGAGGCATAAGACAGTGGTGTACACCACCGTATCCGCTTATAGTCTCTTGATAGGCGCCGGTATGGAAGAAACCAATATAAAGTGGCTTTGTATCACTGAAAACCGGTAAATAAATAGCATTGGTGTGCTGTTCGGAATTGTAATAATCATCAGAATCGCAAGTTAGTCCTCCTAGAAATACACGTTCGTAGGTATCATCCCAACGGTTTATGGGAAGCATTATAAAGTGTCGAGAAATAGCCCATGTATCAGGCAAAGTCGTCATAAAGGAAGAATCGATCATATTCCATTTTTCCCTATCATTCTGCCGTTTTTGAGAAATCACTTTATATACGTTGGCTCCACTCTCCCCTACGGTAAAACTACCGAACTCGGTGTAAATATTTGGCTCGTCAACCCCTTCCTCTTCACAAAATTTCTTGATCTGAGAAACAATTTCCTCCACCATGTATTGGTAGTCGTAGTCAAAATTAAGAGAAGTTTTAATTGGAAAACCTCCTCCAATATTTAATGAATCAACCTCCGGTGCGATCTTCTTCAACCGCGCATATACACGTAAACATTTATAGAGCTCATTCCAATAGTATGCCGTATCCTTTATACCCGTATTGATAAAGAAATGAAGCATTTTTAACCGTGCATTCGGATGTTCTGCAATCTTTTGCGAATAGTATGGAATAATGTCTTTATAACCAATTCCCAACCTTGAGGTATAAAACTCAAATTTTGGTTCTTCCTCAGAAGCGATCCGAATACCTATATTAAATGTGGAATCTATACTTTCAGTCAGCTTATCCAGCTCCCGATAATTATCTAAAATAGGGGTAATATTTGAAAACCCCTTATTAATCATCTCTGAGATCTTTTGTAAATAGTCATCGGTTTTAAATCCGTTACAAATTACCTCGATAGTCTTATCGGTTTTTCCTTTATCATACAACGCCTTGACAATGTCCATATCATAGGCAGATGAAGTTTCAATTGAAATATCGTTTTTCAGTGCCTCTTCCAATACAAAGTTAAAATGACTGGACTTCGTACAGTAACAGTAACGGTATGACCCGTTGTACTCGTGCTTTTCGAATGCTTCTCTAAACCAACCTTTTGCCCTCTGAATATTGTGGGAAATCTTTGGCAGGTAACTTATTTTTAAGGGTGTTCCAAATTTTTCAATGACCTCCATTAAAGGAATGTCGTGAAATAAAAGGCTATTTTCAGATACATTAAATTCCTCAGTAGGAAAATAGAGTGTCTGGTCAATAAGTTCTGAGTACTTTATTTTCATTTACAAAGTGGGGTCTTAAATTGGTGACTGCAAAATTGCAAAAAAAGAATGACTATTGCAGTACAAATCATTAAAGACTATCATTACTCTGATCCAATCGACCTATAAAGAGTAGTAGATCCCCTTCCGAGTAGCTAATTTCAATCTCATCAGCTACCGCTACATTTCTGGTACCTATCCGACGTGTTATATCAAGTGTGTCTCCTTTTAAACTCCATTTAAGACCCTTAGTAATGACCTGCCTTGCGATGGGGTAGGGATACAACGATACCAGCTGTCCGGGCGTAGTTATGATAACAGAAGAATTGGGCAGAAAGAAATATTTTGCAAACTTATCGTAGAAAACTAGTTCTAGGCGGTGCTTAAACTGATGTGCAACATGGATGTTTCCAAGAAAATGGTCCATCTCCCCTCCACTCCCCCCATATACATCCACATGGGTAGCACCTTGAAGATGAAGGATTTCAAGAGCTTTATAAAAATCGGTGAAGTTCTGATCGGGAGTAGGTATGTATTTTTCGCTATAAAGTATGGAGTCGTCTGGAGTGTGGGAATCAAAATCCCCAGATATAAACGTTAGTCTGTTGGGATCCAAACCTAAATCCTTCACATAATGGAATGCGCCGTCTGTACAAGCCACAATATTATAGCCCTCTAGTTTGGGGAGCTCACCTGGTGCAGTACCATTTATAAAAAGCAGAGCGTTGACTTCGCTGTTCATCTATCTGCTATTAGGGTTCCAAACGGCCTCTTGTTTCCCCTGTGTTTTAGCTACATAACGGGATAGCACAAAGAAATAATCGGACAAGCGGTTTAAATAAACCAAAAGCTCTGCGCGCACCTGTTCGTTCTGGGCCAATGCTACCAGATGACGCTCTGCTCTGCGCGTCACCGTTCGACATACATGCAATAAGGAAGAAGCTCGACCACCTCCCGGAAGAATAAAATATTTAAGGGGATCCAGGAATTCTTCCATTTGATCCATCCACTGTTCCAACTGCTCAATATCCTGCTGCTGGATAACCAGAGAAAGTCGAGGTTTACCGCTTGCTAGATAAAGTTTGTCTGTAGGTGTTGCTACTTCAGAGCCCAACGTAAATAGATTGAACTGTATGGTGCTTAACTGCATTATTTTTTCTTGCTCCAGCTCTTCACATAATGCTACTGCAACCTGCGCGTTTAACTCATCGACGGTGCCATACACCTCCACACGTAAATCCGCTTTAGAGACTCTCTCTCCGCCGTACAGCCCAGTTTGGCCTTGATCACCGGTTTTTGTATAAATTTTCATATAAGGTTATTGGACTCTAGAAGTTGATGCTGCATTTACGATATGTAGTACAGATTTGCTCTGCTTATCAAAAATGAGTGTACTATTGCTTCCCGTTGTTTTTACTTGATAGAAATCCAACCTTCCTTGCTGAACCCTTTGTTTCAAGCTATCAACGTCAATGTAATTCCCCGGAATCCACTTACCTAAAACTTCAAGTTGTGAAAGAACGGAGCTGCCCTCAAGTTTTTTCACTACAGCCTTATTTTGCTCTCTTCCCTCGCTTAACACATTTAATAATTCCATGTGGTCAGAGGAAGGATAATTGAAATAATAATATGATTTTCCTGTCGGCAGTGCGATATGCTTCCCCATTACGTCTTGATACTCGGGCGTAGTTAATTGAGGATATAGTTCGGATAGCGAGGCATCCTTAGCCGATAAGATATTAGATATCTGGCCTTCAATAGTTTTACCAATTTGATCATTAACTTTTTGCTGTACAGTACTTTTTGTGCTTTCTACAACTTCCTGGACGCTTTGTTCGACCTGATTACAGGAAACTAATATGCTACCTGCTAGAGTAATGGGTAGTAAATGCTTGAGTATTTGTTTCATTAAATTTCTTTATAGGTACTAACTAATTTTTCTAAATTAAGACTTCTGGCCGAGGCATCAAAGATTTTTTTATAAGTTCCATCTCGTGCAATAAGCTCATCGTGGGTTCCTTT
This sequence comes from Planobacterium oryzisoli, assembly GCF_015354315.1. GTDB lineage: Bacteria > Bacteroidota > Bacteroidia > Flavobacteriales > Weeksellaceae > Planobacterium_A > Planobacterium_A oryzisoli. Next base: position 25,003 of record NZ_JADKYY010000002.1, on the reverse strand, counting down.
TTCGACCATTTTACCTTTTTCCATTACAAAAATAATGTCCGCATCTAGTATCTGCGAGAGGGAATGCGATATTATGACAACTGTTCTGCCGCGCTTTATTGCGTCTAACGAATTCTTAATTTGTTCTGTAGCTATTGCATCTAGACTTGCTGTAGGCTCATCTAAAAATATAACAGGTGGATCTTTTAAGAAAAGCCTGGCAATAGCTATCCGCTGTTGCTGACCTCCAGAGAGTTGTGTTGCATCGTGTTTATACTGCAGTGGGAGTGCCTCAATCTGATCATGAAGATACGCTTTTTTAGCAGCATCAACCACGGATTCAAACGTGGCATTCATGTCGCCATACCGAATATTATCCTCTATACTACCTTGAAATATATGGTTCTTTTGCAGTACTAAACCGATATCTTTTCGTAGCGCTTGGTTTTCATAGTCCTGGAGGTTTATTCCGTCCAGGGTAATACTTCCCTCTGTAGGAACATAAAATTTTGATAGTAAATTTACTATGGTACTTTTCCCCGCCCCGCTTAGGCCCACCAAGGCGGTGGTTTTTCCCTGCTCAATGCGCATATTCACATTATCAAGTGCCGGAGATCCTCCCGGATAAGAAAAGCTCACATCAGAAAGTTGAAATGTCCCTTCAATTTCTTTAGTTATGGCTCCACTAGGTTCCACTTGCTCCTTCGCATTAAGAATGTCAAAATAGCCTTCAGCGTAAATAATTGCGTCGTTCATATCGTCGTAAATACGATGTAATTGCCTTATAGGCGCCGATACATTTGCAAAAAGCATGATATGCAGCATAATAGCGCCTATAGTCATTTGCTGGTCTAAAACCAAGTATACTGTAAGAATGATCACCAGTACTACACCAAACTGCTCGATGAATGTTTTTAACCCATCATAGATAAAATTCGTCCTTCTGGTATAGAGCTGACTTTCCATAAGGTCCATTTGCAGATTATATTGCTTGGTACCTTCAAACTTTTCGCGTACAAAACTCTTAATGACCATGATAGAATTAATCAGATTCAAGAGGCCGGATGTTTTCTTTTCCCGCTGATTACGCAAATTTCTTCTAACTCCACTTAATTTTTTCGCCTGTAAGGAACTTACATAGAAATACACGGGAACCACTACAGTGGAAACAATTCCTACATATACATTTTGCATATACATGACTACCAGTGCAATGGCAGCATTGGCAAACAGCGGGAGAATATCTATGAAGAAATTTTGAACCAACCTAGTGAGGCTTTCAATCCCTCGGTCAATGCGGGTCTGGAGCTTTCCACTCTGATGGTTTTCATCCGTGAAATAGGAAACTTGATAAGTTAGAATCTGATCAATTGCTTTTTGTGCAAGGACGGAACTTGTATTGATACGAATTTTCTCACCGTAAAATTTCTGACCGAAGTTTATAAAGATATTTGCGAGTTCCTTAACCAGAAGTATTACCGAGATTACCACCAACACATGTATTCCCTGATTCATTGGATCAGGAAGTCGGATAAGCTTCTCTACTTCGTCTACGGTGTATTTTAATACTAATGGATTTACCTGCGCGGCCAATGCACCCAAAAAAGTCAGAACTAAAGTTCCCCATATCATTAGCCTATAAGGCTTTATAAAGGGAAGTATCTGCCGATAGATCCCTAAAATTGTGAGGGTTCTTTTGAAACGTTTGGTCATAGCATTACCACTAAGCAAAAACAATGCTATTTAGCCTTCGTAGGTGTGCATTGTAATATAACTTAGTTCTTCATCGGGTAATTCGATGCTCCTAGCAGTAAAGTCCTGAAGATCTATTCCATGTGAACCGTGTAGCTTCTGAAATACGAAAGAATTGAATTGGGATTTATCTACCACACTCTTAAAAATGTAATCAATCTCAGAGTTGGCCAAGGAAGCAAAACTCATGTCCTCGAAACCATGAAATATGCGTAGGTTATCTTCCCCTTGGAAATATTCATCTACATAGGCCTGGAGTTTCTCCCTGGAGTCAAAGTTACCTCCCCATATATGGTACCCCATAATTTTTTTCTTTGGTTTGTCATCTATACTTTGATAAACAAAATTCTCTCCCAAATATGCTTCGCGAACCTGTGGGTCATTTGCAAGATCTGCAGGCAGACCTTCCTTTAAAATTCGGCCCTCAAACATAATATATGTCTTGTGGGTAATGGCCAAAGTTTGCTGGACATTGTGGTCGGTGATTAGAATCCCAATGTTTTTTTGCGTCAGGCTTCGTACAATTTTCTGAATATCTTCCACTGCAATTGGATCCACCCCTGCAAAAGGTTCATCTAATAGAATGAAACTAGGGCTAGTGGCCAGACAGCGGGCAATTTCTGTACGGCGCCGCTCCCCACCAGAGAGCAGGTCGCCACGATTATGACGTACATGTTCAAGGGAAAATTCCTCAATTAGCTCATCACACTTGATACGCTGCTGTTTCTTGCCGAGTTTGGTAAGTTCTAAAACACCCATTATATTCTGTTCGACAGATAGTTTTCTAAACACGGACGCTTCTTGGGCAAGGTATCCTATACCTTTCTGTGCGCGTCGGTACATGGCATCGGAGGTAATATCCTTATTGTCCAGAAAAATCTTGCCTTCGGTAGGTTTTACAAGTCCAACCGTCATATAGAATGTAGTAGTTTTTCCTGCTCCATTGGGCCCGAGCAAACCCACAATTTCCCCTTGGGAAACTTCTACCGAAACCCCTTTAACTACTTTCTTTGGGCCATACTCTTTAACTAAATTCTCTCCTCGTAATACCATTTTATTTTTGTATAATCATACCTTATTTTCCCATTATAATAGCAGCCTCTTTTGCTGCATATGTGAAAATCATATCGGCTCCTGCGCGTTTTATACATGTCAAGCTTTCCATTATAGCAAGATCGTTATCCAACCATCCGTTGGCGGCAGCCGCCTTAAGCATACTGTATTCCCCACTAACATTATACACAGCAATAGGGAGGTCAATCTCGCTACGCACTGTGCGTACGATATCTAAATACGGTAGTCCTGGCTTAATCATGATAATATCCGCACCTTCCGCTACGTCTTTGTGCACTTCATCCATTGCCTCGCGCGCATTGTGAAAGTCCATCTGGTAGGTTTTTTTATCACTAGGGACCTTATCACCATCTTTGGGAGCACTGTCCAATGCACTTCGAAAGGGGCCATAAAAGGAACTTGCATATTTTGCCGCATAGCTTAATATCCCAACATCATGGTAGCCGTCTTCTTCCAATGCCGTCCGGATTGCCGCTACCCTTCCATCCATCATATCGCTCGGCGCTACAATATCCGCTCCGGCCTCGGCCAGAGAAACAGACATACGGGCTAAGGCATGGTTGGTTGCATCATTTGCGATTTTGCCGTTTTCTACAATTCCATCATGTCCGTATATGGAATATGGATCTAGTGCTACATCGGGCATTACCACCATTTCGGGCACTGCCTCTTTTATTGCGCGGATTGATTGCTGCATGAGTCCGTCAGGATTCCAAGATTCTTTGCCTGTATTATCTTTCAAACTCTCGTCCACTTTCATGTACAGATTTACTGCTTTAACCCCCAACGCATACAATTCCTTACATTCTTTCACCGTTAAATCTAGGGAGCGACGGAAAATCCCTGGCATGGATAAAATTGGCTCTTCCCTGCCCTTTCCTTCCATTACAAACATTGGCATAACCAAATCGTTAACACTCAATGTTGTTTCTTGTACTAAACTCCGCAGTGCAGCAGTAGTACGTAATCTTCTATTTCTTGAATAAATAATCATGTTCTATTAATTTTCGACGCTTTCTAATAGGCTTCACTTCCTTTACCGTCCTGTAGAATGGCTACTGCAGAGGAGGTTCCAATCCTACCTACTCCATGTGCAATCATTTCTTTTGCCTCCTGAGCGTTACGAACGCCACCGGCTGCTTTTACCGAAAGCGTTCCACAATGCTTCTTAATGATATCCACATGTTCAATTGTAGCGCCATTAGGCTTTCCCTCGCCTGCAGGGTAAAACCCCGTCGAGGTTTTTACAAAAATACTTTTGTGGTATTCTAATGGAAAATTCTCTTTGGCCCATTGGTAAAGAAGTGTGGAAATCTCCGAAATCTGTTCATTAGTTAGTGCTGCCGTCTCTATAATCCATTTTACAACTTTACCCTTTTCAAAAGTCAACCCTGTTCCTTCCAGAAATTCCTTCTTAACCAATTCGGTATTCCCTTCAATAAAGGCAGTGTAATTAAGCACAAAATCAAGCTCGTCCGCACCTGCATCAAGCGCCTTTGTAGCCTCCTCCATTTTAAGGTCCGTTGTATAGGTTCCCTCGTGGAAACCAATTACCGTTCCTACTTTAACGTTAGATGAGTCTCTACGTAATTCGTCTTTTGCTAGAGAAACGAACTCAGGGCGAATCATTACTGCAAAAATGCCATTGGCTTGCGCTTCATGGCACAGTGCAACTACCTTATCTATAGTTTGCTGTTGTGATAAACCCGATTGCTCTGGGGTTTTTAAATAGGTTGAATCTAAATAGACTGCTAAATTCATCATTAAACTTTTAATTGTCTGTTTATGCTTTGCTCCAATGAGATAAATGTTTCGGTGCGCGTCACTCCGACCAGCTTCTGTATCTTACCGAGAATCTCCATAAGGTGGTCGTTATCCCGGCATAGGACCTTTAAGAATATAGTATAATTACCGGTCGTGTAATGAGCCTCTACCACCTCATTGATTTCATTCAGCGATTTTACAGCTTCTTGATAATGGCTTGGTTTCTCCAAGTATACTCCTATGTATGAAACTACTTTATAGCCAATTCTCCTTGGATTAAGAAAGGATATAGAGTTTTCTATTACATCCGCTTGTTCTAGCTTTTTGATACGCTGGTGTACAGCAGTGGTAGAAATTCCAATTTGTTTAGAGATATGTGCCAGGGAAGTCTTGGCATTATCCATAAGCAGATGGATTATCTGTCTGTCTATTGCATCAAGCTGATAGTCGGGGGAAGAACTGGTTTTCATTTATGGTATATCTTTAATTCCTAATTTAACTAATACTGGGTAATGGTCGCTGTACCCTCCTAAATATCTGGTGCCGGCATAGGTTCTAAACGGCCGACCTTTAAATCTCTTGTCCCAATTTTCAATTTCCTGGTGCCGGAAAACTTCTGCCTGCAAAAGATGTAATGAACCCTTATCCTGCTGGAGAAAATGCTGTGAAAGAAGAATCTGATCAAAGAGCAGACCTTGACGGTAATGAAAAACAGAGTAGTTCTGTGCTCTAAAAACGTCTCCAAATGGATTAAACAAAATCGACTCATCTCCCATTTGCAAAAAGTCTGTCATAAGGTCATCGAGTGGATTTTCATTAAAATCACCCATAACTAAAACCCGTTCGTCACTTCCACTTAACTGGTGGATTCTTTCTTTGAGCTCATTAAGAATATGTGCACGCTTAGCCTTATTGATATCATTCTCCCTTTTAGAAGGTAAATGTACTACAAATACATGCACCGTTTCAAAATGCCACTTAATCTTAACCCATAAAACATCCCGTGTAGTATCTGCACGCCCGTTCCCCTCGAAGTTATCGCCAAAAAAATAGACTAACGGTTGAGACTCTATTACTTCAATAGTTTTTGTATGAAAAGCTAAAGCCACATCCATTCCTCTTTCGTCCAAGCTCTCAAAATGAACCACATCGTATTCTCCTTTAAAAACAGAATGTGCAAGCAGGTCTTGTACTGGCAATTTTCCTTGGACTTCACTAAAACCAATAAGGACTGGTAAAGCTTCATGCTTTTGTTCTATCAGATGGAAAACATTGGCCAGTTTATATAATTTGTTCTCGTAGCGAGCTCTATTCCACCTATTCAAACCGGAGTGTGAATGAGACTTAGTTCTTTTTTCCGATGAATCGGGCAAAAAAAGGTTTTCGACATTATAAAAAACCACCGTCTGAAATGCTGCACTTCTAGAGTACGAATTTGAAAGCATGAGTGTAAAATTAATAAATTAATTTCTCATTAGAAGATAATAAGAATATCTGCTGTACGCTTCGTAAAACACTCAAATCTATTCCTGCAGCAAATCAGGCCTTTTGTTTTTAGTTATCTCCAATGCTTTCTCATACCTCCATTCATCAATCTTGGAATCATTACCACTGAGCAAGATTTCAGGCACTTTAAATCCTTTATAATCGGAAGGCCGAGTGTATATGGGTGGAGCCAGTAAATCGTCTTGAAAACTGTCGGTAAGTGCACTTTGTTCGTCATTAAGTACTCCGGGTAGCAGTCTAATGACTGCGTCCGCAAGGACGCAGGCTGCCAGTTCTCCGCCGGTAAGAACGTAATCTCCCACGGAAATTTCCATAGTCACGTGCATATCTCTAATGCGTTGATCTATACCCTTGTAATGCCCACAAATTAACAATAAATTTTGCCGTAATGATAACGTGTTAACTATTTTTTGCTTGAGTGGCACTCCTTCTGGAGTTAGGTAGATAACCTCGTCATACTGTACTTTAGCTTTCAAATCCGTGATACAGCGGTCCAAAGGTTCCACCATCATTACCATACCGGCACCTCCTCCGTAAGGCTCATCGTCTACTTGTCTATGCTTATTGAAACTCCAGTCTCGCAAATTATGCAAATGGACTTCTACCGCATTCTTATCCACTGCACGCTTGATAATACTGGCCGAGAAAAATCCTGTCATTAACTCTGGAAGAACACTTATTATATCTATTCTCATTGAAGGGTGTTATTTTTTTTGGTGGGAAGAATAATGAGTCGCAATGAGCTGTCTTTATTAAAATAGCTCCACATCCAATTGAAAAATACAGCGAGCTTGTTGCGTACAGAGAGAATGAGCATTAAGTGCAGAAACATCCAGAAATACCACGCAAAGGCACCCTGAAACTTAAATTTTGGCAAATCCACTACTGCACGGTGTTTCCCGATTGTAGCCATACTACCTCTATCTACATACTCGAACGGCTCCCATTCCTGCATCTTCGCTTTGAGAATGTTGCGACCAAGATTTTTACCTTGGTTAATGGCCACGTTTGCAACTTGGGGATGTCCTTCAGGATAGTTTGCCGTACTCATATATGCCACATCACCGATAGCAAATATGTTCTCGTAGCCCATAATCCTATTGTACTTATCGGTACGGTATCTGTTACGAAACAATACTTCAGCATTTAGGCCCGGTATAATATTTCCGGTAACTCCTGCGGCCCAAATCACATTATTGCTAGCAATAGTTTTCCCACTCTCCATATAGACCCTGTCGCCATCGTAATCAACGACTTTTTCATCGCTTAGAAACACTACTCCGAGCTCTTTTAAATATTGGTGGCTCTTGCGTTGTGACTCTTCACTCATGACACTAAGAGGCGTGCTTGTTGCGCTTATCAGGATTACTTTTAGATTGTCGAAGTTCATATGGGGATAATCGCGCGGAAGAACTTCCTTTTTCATCTCTGCAAAGGCTCCCGCGAGTTCCACCCCTGTGGCACCGCTCCCCACAATTACAATATTCCAATTACCATCATCGCTCCGCCTTTTCTCAATTATTAATTTCTCGAAAGTCAAAAGCACATGGTTACGTATGGCAATAGCCTCCTGCGTGTTTTTCATGCCGAAGGTCAAAGATTCCATCTTTTCATTACCGAAAAAGTTGGTCCTGCACCCGGTGGCAATTATGAGTTTATCGTAATGGAACTCTCCGTCCTCAGTTAGAATTCGGTTTTGCTCAGGATAGACCTGCAAAACTTCCGTCATTCGAAACTGAGTATTGCGAGAACGTTGGAAAATTTTTCGAAATGGGAAAGAGATATTAGAGGGTTCAATCCGACCGCAAGCCACTTGGTAAAATAATGGCTGGAACATATGGTGGTTCACCTTGTCGATTATGATTATTTTCTTCTTTTTATTATTGAGTGTTTTAGCAATTTGCAAACCTGCAAATCCTCCGCCGACAATAATTATTTTCTCCCTGGTTTCCATGGTACAAAATTACAGAAATTATATCGGAAGGTTCAATTTCCATTCCAGACCGCGTTCTAAGAGAACAACCACCAATCAGGAAATGGTTTTTTGTACTTTTGCCACTTTATCAAACGTACTATGAATTACATACTAGCAGAGAACATAGCAAAATCTTACGGTATCAGAACTTTGTTTAGCGCTATTAGCTTCAGCATCAATGAAGGAGATAAAATTGCAGTCGTTGCAAAAAATGGGGCCGGTAAATCCACTCTGTTAAAGATGATATTAGGCACTGAAACTCTAGATCAAGGAAGCATAGTAGTTAACAAGGAAGTGCAGGTGGTACTTTTCGATCAAGAAATTCAATTTCATTCTGATTTATCAGTGCATGAATACATGATGTCTTTGGAGAGCGGTCCTATCAAAGCACTGCGCAATTACCACGACGTTATAGACTCTGGTGATTCATCAAAGATGCAAGAAGCGTTACTTGAAATGGAGCGCCATCAGGCTTGGGATCTGGAAAATGAGATGAAAATTATCTTGTCCCAATTATCTATAACCAACCTCCACGCGCAAATGGGTTCACTCTCTGGCGGTCAGATAAAACGTGTTGCCCTTGCAAAACTTCTTACCGAGACACGTGCAGAACACCGTCATGTACTGCTGATTATGGATGAACCTACTAATCACTTAGATGTTGAAATGGTTGAATGGCTTGAAGCCTACCTGGCAAAACAAAAAATAACTTTACTTCTTGTCACCCACGACCGCTACTTCCTGGACTCGGTGTGTGACACCATATGGGAAATTGATAATGGCTCTTTGTTTGTGCATGAGGGTAGTTATGCACGTTACCTAGAAAACAAGATGATTCGGGAGGAAAACATGTCGGCAACAATAGATAAAGCTCAAAATCTTTACAGAAAAGAACTGGAATGGATGAGGCGTCAGCCTAAGGCGCGAACTACCAAATCCAAGTCAAGAATTGAGGCCTTCTACAAAACAGAGCAGATTGCCACTACCGACACTTCCACTCAAAATCTGGACCTAAATTTCGAGATGAAAAGGCTCGGAAAGAAAATATTGGAACTAAAAAACATTACTAAAACCTACGGTAACCTCATAATCTTAAAGGACTTTAGCTACACGTTCCAACGGGGAGAGAAAATTGGAATTGTGGGCCCTAATGGAGCTGGAAAGTCCACTTTGTTAAATATTATTCAAGGTCTTGAAACGATGGATCGTGGACATATTGAAGTGGGCGAGACCATTACATTTGGCTATTTCTCACAAAAAGGCCTTGAGTTTGATCCTCAGATGCGAGTTATTGACCACATCCGCGAAATATCTGAGAATTTCCCTCTGGCAGGGGGCCGAACAATTTCGGCAAGTCAATTTCTAAAACTGTTCCTTTTTGAGGATCAAACGCAGTATTCGCCTATTGGAAAACTTTCGGGTGGCGAAAAGCGCCGACTTCATCTAATGCAAGTTTTGTATTCGAATCCCAATTTCTTGATATTTGATGAACCGACTAACGATCTGGACCTGCCGACCCTAACGGTACTGGAAAATTTTTTGTTTCAATTTCAGGGTTGCTTAATAGTGGTCTCTCACGACCGCTATTTCATGGACCGTATCGTAAGCCACGTGCTCGCATTTGAGGGTAACGGAAGTATTAAAGATTATCCAGGTAATTTTTCCCAATACAGAGAGTGGAAAAAAAGCAAAGATAGTGAGCAGAAAAAAAATACTGAGGATGATATGCCTATAGAAGTTGCGATCACTCCCCCTATGGAGCCTTCTGTCAAGAGAAAACTCACATTCAAGGAAGCACGCGAACTGAAAGAAATTGAAGAGATGATTCCGATTCTTGAAGCTGAGAGGGAAGCGATTATGCAGAAGCTAAATTCCGAGACCGACTACAAAATAATAAGTACGCTTTCAGAATCCCTAAAAAGTACCACCAATAGACTTGAAGAATTAGAGCTGCGCTGGCTTGACCTTCAGGATTTACAAAATTAACACTCATGAACAAACAGGTACTAGAGCCCAAATACGGACTCTTCACAGCTATTTCCATGGTGATTGGCCAGGTCATAGGATCAGGAATTTTTTTTAAAGTGGATGATATACTTCTCTCCACAAGTGGAAATGTCCTTGCAGGACTTTTTGGGTTTTTGATTGTGGGAATCAGTGTTGTTTTTGCTTCAATGGCCATGTCCTCTTACGCTCAGCTTATGCCAACCGAAGGAGGAATTTTAGCATACGTACGTTACCGGTTCGGTGAGTCCGCAGCTGCTTTGGTAGGGTGGATTTACCTCTCTCTATTCTATCCACTACTAACTGCAGTTTTATTTACCGTTTCGGGTATTTACATTTCGCATTTACTAGCGGAAATCATCGATTTCACGCCCACATTTGCGCATTATGTATTAATCGGAGTGTGCAATGCATTCCTTTTCTTACTACTGAATATCTTTCGCCCGCGGCACAGCGGTATCTTCCAACAGATAACTACAGTTCTTAAATTACTTCCTCTTATATTGGTGGCAGCTATTGGAGTTATAACTCTCATTCAAGGCACCGCGGTAGGGCAAACATTCACTGAAGGCACGGTCAAAGCGGCCAACACCAGCCCCTTGTGGACTGCTATTGCTGCAAGCTTTATACCTATCGCATTTGCGTTCGACGGATGGTATATCGCTACTCAAATTTCCGGCGAGGTCAAAAATTCCAGTAGGAATTTACCAAAAGCACTAATCCTAGGTACCACAACTGTACTTATTGTGTACGTGCTATATTATGTAGGAATCACAAGTAAATTAAGTGCATCACAAATAATTACACTCAAAGACAATTATATTGGAGAGTACGCCTCCCTGATAGCAGGAACAGGGGGTAAAGTGCTCATTCAACTTTTTATAATTATCTCCGTACTTGGGACCTCTAATGGTTTATTGCTTGCCTCTATAAGAGTGCCGTACCAGTTTTATAATTTACCTCACGCGCGGAAATTCGCCTCCCTTGGTAGTATAAATCAACTTATCCAAATGCCAGTAAGAAGTGCGGTGTTTGCATTTGTAATCATTCTTATCTATTTTGCTCTCTACTATATCACAAGTACGGTTCCTTTTTTTACCGAAAGAAATTTTGATATCTCCGCAATTCCTATAGCTTTTATATATATGGTCAATGGCGGATTGTTTATCGGACTACTTTCTCTGATAAAAAGGAGAATTATTACTGGCAATAGATTTAAAACAAAAGGCACTGTTTTTGTTGCAATTTTTGGCGTGGCCATAGTGCTTACCGGCACGTTATTTAGTGCCAATGGGATCTTTTACATCCTTTGTTCATTAGTATATGTTGTGGTAGGTCTGGCAATGATCAAACGGAACTAAATTCCTTTTTATGCAAGAAAAAAATTATTTCGACCTTGTTATCAATGTACTAAATAATTGGTACGTAAAATTTGCGCAATTTACACCTAACCTAATTGTAGGATTGGCTGTTTTTGTACTTTTCTTTTTAGCAAGCTCCTATTTAAGTCGAATCTCCGTACGAGTTTTTCAGAGATTTTTCCCTAAAAACCGTAATTACGAAACATTAGTAAATTTAATAGGGTTCTTCCGATTCCTGATAATGCTCATCGCTACCTTTATTGCTCTGGAGATTATGGGACTGAATGGATTTTTTCTAAAATTTCTAGGTAGTTTAGGAGTAGCAGGTATAATCGCCGGGGTAGCATTAAAGGATATTGTATCTTCTATGTTTTCGGGTATGCTGGTCAGCGTGGACAAAGCGTTTAAAGAAGGTGACTATGTCACAATCAATGGCATCTCGGGAACCGTCGATGAAATTGGATTTCTAACTACCAAAGTAATAACCGATGATGGCAAGAAAGTGTACATTCCTAACCAGCTTATTTTTAGCGCACCGTTTACCAATTTCACTGCCTCTTCGCACAGGAAAATATTTATTGATTTAGACATACCCAATACAGAAGACTTAGAGCTTGCAAAAGCAGTCCTGAAGAACGAAATTGAGAAAATTTCCTACGTAGATGACTCCGCCGGCAGTGAAGTATTATTTCTTACGCAAAAATACGGTGTGTATAACCTGCAAGTGCGCTACACCCCCAAAGCAGGAGAAAATATCGTTAAAGCAAAAAGTGAAACATTGCTTCGATTAAAACAAAGATTGGAGAAAGAAGGAATCAAAACCTTTATTCCCCATACTACTATCTAAACGAAAGAAGCCCCTGTGCTTAGTAACTCAGGGGCCTTTTTCGTTTTTATAAATCTTATAGATAGTTAATTTCCTAAGACTTCCTTCACTTTATTTGCAGCCTCTTCCAACGTAATTGCAGAGTGAATAGGAAGACCAGCTTCATCAATTAATTTCTTTGCTTCCTCCGCATTGGTCCCCTGCAGACGAACGATAAGCGGCACAGGGAATTCCCCTACGGATTTATAGGCATCCACTACACCTTGCGCTACACGGTCACATCGCACAATACCTCCAAAGATATTAATTAGGATCGCTTTTACATTTGGATCTTTAAGAATAATATCAAAAGCCGTTTTCACACGCGCCGCGTCTGCAGTCCCTCCAACGTCCAGGAAGTTCGCGGGATTACCGCCGGAAAGCTTAATGATATCCATGGTAGCCATAGCAAGACCTGCCCCGTTAACCATACAAGCGACATCGCCGTCTAGCTTAACAAAGTTTAATCCAGCTTCACCGGCTTCTACATCCATTGGATCCTCTTCTCTCTTGTCTCTTAATTCCGCCAAATCTTTATGTCTAAAGAGGGAATTATCATCTAGAGTTACTTTCGCATCCACTGCAATGATTTTATTGTCGGAGGTCTTTAGAACCGGGTTGATCTCGAACAAGGATGCATCTATACCTACGTAGGCATTATACAGGTTAGAAATAAATTTCACGAATTCTTTGAAAGCATTCCCTTCCAATCCAAGGTTAAAAGCGATTTTGCGTGCTTGGAAGCCCTGTAAGCCTAAGGCAGGATCGATAATCTCTTTATGAATCAGATGAGGAGTTACTTCTGCCACATGCTCGATGTCCATCCCTCCCTCAGTAGAATAGACCACTGTATTCTTTCCTTGGGCTCTGTCAAGAAGTATCGATACATAAAACTCTTTGGTTTCTGTTTCTCCAGGATAGTACACATCTTCAGCAACAAGAACTGAATGTACCTTCTTTCCTTCTGCAGATGTTTGTGGAGTTACCAGTTGCATACCGATAATATTCTGGGCATTTTCCTTAAGTTTTTCCACGCTTGGAGAAAACTTCACACCACCTCCTTTACCACGACCACCTGCATGTACTTGGGCTTTCACCACCCAACCTTCATTTCCGGTCATTTCTTTTAATTTATCGGCTGCGGCAACAGCTTCGTCCACATTATTGGCAACGAAACCGCGTTGGATAGCTACTCCGTACTTGGCTAAAATCTCTTTGGACTGATACTCGTGAAGATTCATAATTATTTTGTTAGATTATTTCTTTTAAGATGCACAAATTTACAAAAAAATGGAGAGCATTAGTGCCCAAATACCAGTTTTTTATTCATTTGACCCTTTAGTTTCTAGCGCTTTATTATCAAATAAATAAGGGTGCACCATGAGAGAATCATAAGAAGGCCGCCCAATGGCGTTATAGGTCCTAGAAAACGCAGATTTACTCCTAATTGCTGCTGAAATGCAAGAAAGTATATGGAGAATGAAAAGAGTACAATTCCTGTGACCATCATTGCCGACATCCATTTTTCAGAGGCAGAATCAAATTTAAACATATACCCCACCAAAAGCAGAAAAAGGGCACCGTACATTTGGTAGCGCACTCCAGTCTCAAAACTACTCAATCCTTCCGCAGGTAGTATTTTTTTAAATGCATGGGCACCAAATGCCCCTAAAATGATGGAGATCAAGCCAAAAGTTGCGCCTGATAATAAAGTAAATAATTTCATCGTAAGAATTAATTTATAAAGTTATCTAGAAGTACGCGGCTAATTAAAGTAAGGACACCTAGCACAATAAGTACGGTTCCTAGCGACTTAGATTTAATTAAAGCCTCGTCTTTGCTGCGCCGGATCCAAACCCCAACCCCAATAAAAACTAAAGGCAGAATATACTGTAATACCAAGATCATATTTGCTGTTCTTTTAGTTGATTAAACTGTGTAATTACCTCGTGATGGGTTACTGTTTTATCTTTAAAATAATTCACAAAATACTGTTTCTGGGCTTCGGTCGCTCCCAGCTGGTTGAGGATATTCAATAAATGCATTTTCATATGCCCTTTCTGAATTCCAGTAGTTATTAAAGAGCGAAGGGCTGCAAAATTCTGTGCGAGACCGGATACGGCGAGTATACTCATTAACTCCTGAGCAGTAGGTTTTCCTAATAGCGCCAAGGAGAACTTAACTAAAGGATGCAGGTTGGTAAGCCCTCCAACTACTCCAACCGATATAGGCAAATCAATCCAGAACCGGAAGACGCCTCCCTCAATACTGCAATGAGATAGTGAACTGTACTTTCCATCTTTTGCAGCGTAGGCATGAGCGCACGCCTCGGTGGCCCTAAAATCATTACCGGTAGCTATTACAACTGCATCCACTCCGTTCATTATTCCTTTATTATGCGTGGTAGCTCTGAAGGGTTCAATTTCTGCAATTGTGACAGCTTGTTTAAATTTCCATGCGAATTCCGAATTGGAGATTCCACTCTCATCATTTAAATCTTCTATAGGACAGCGGACTTCGGCACGAACAATACAATCGGGAGTGAAATTGGACAGTATATTCATTACTATTTGCAACGACTCCTTTTCTTGATCACTAAAATGATCACTTTTTGCGACTTCTTCCCTTAGCGTTTGACCAAACTGCTCCAGACAAGAGTTTATGAAATTTGCCCCCATCGAATCAACTGTGTTGAAACTGGCTTTCAGTTGATAGTAGTTGGGAAGTTCCTGCGTTTTATCAATTAGACGGATGTTCAGTATTCCACCGCCTCGGGCACGCATATTTTCGGTAATGGAATTGGTAGATTCCATAAGGCGTTCCTTAAGCTGGAAATTAAAGAAGTGTAGGAGCTTATGGGTCTCCACGTTCATAATGAAATGTGTATGACCTAGTTTCTTGGTATTAATTATGGTAGTAGTAAATCCTCCACGGGTCAGCCAAAACTTAGCAGATTTAGACGCTGCGGCCACCACAGAGCTCTCCTCTACCGCCATGGGCAAAGCCAAAAGTTTCCCATCGATAAGGAAATTAGGGGCGATTCCGTACGGCATGTAAAAATTCGATATAGTATTCTCTGAAAACTCATCGTGAAGCTTCTGCAGTTCGGGTTGCTGATTCCAATATTGCTGCAGTATAGTACGGTAGGTTTCATCACCATCCAAATAATCGCTAATTATCTTATGAATCTTTTCTTCTTTTGTAAGTTTAGAAAATCCTTCAATTGGGTTTCGCTCCATTTATTGCTATTTTAAAAACCAAATATACCAAATATTGTACAGCCTGATTTAGACCTGTTTGAAGATTTCCACTGATTGGTGAAGCAAGTCACAGGAACCCTCTTTCTTAACATAGGTCAATGCCGTTGGGATATCAAGAATCTATCTTTGCAGATATAAATAACAAAATATTCAATTATGGCAACAAAATGGACTTTAGACAATGCACACAGTGAAATCACCTTCAAAGTACGTCACATGATGATTTCGAACGTAAAAGGTGAATTTACTGATTTTCATGTAGACCTAATCAGTGAAGATGAGAATTTCCAGAACGTTCAGGCAAAAGCAGTAATTAAGAGTGATTCCATCAATACAAAGAACGCGGACCGCGACAACCACCTTAAAAACTCTGATTTCTTTAACACTGAGAAAAATCCAGAGATTGTGTTCGTTGCAAACTCTCTTAACGAGGAAGTAACCGGAGACATCACGATAAATGGAGTTACACGTCCTATCACACTTGATGTAGAATTTGGAGGAGTCAATGTAGACCCATGGGGAAACACAAAAGCAGGGTTTTCCTTTGAAGGCAAACTGAAGAGAAGTGATTTCGGCTTAAACTGGAATGCTGCATTGGAAGCTGGTGGTGTAATGTTAAGTGACGATGTGAAAATCGCAGGGGAGCTTCAGTTTATTAAAGCATAATATTTTCATAGTTATAGTTTTTTTGTGGTTCACCTTGTAAGGGGTGGACCTTTTTATTTAAAATACTGCTAATGACTCTGCACGAATTAAAAAATTTTACGGACGCACTACCAAACACTGCTGCGATGCCGGTACTGTTCTTGGGGCATGGATCACCAATGAATGCAATCGACGACAATGTTTTTGTTAGATCTATTCAGGCACTTTCAAATTCTCTCCCAGTACCGCGAGCAATTGTGTGCATATCTGCACATTGGTATACTCAGGGCACTCAAGTTACCGCTGCCAGTTCTCCAACAACAAATCACGATTTCTATGGATTCCCAGAGGAGCTATTTAAAGTTCAATATCCGGCTCCAGGTGAACCTCATTTGGCTAACCATATTGTCCATATGCTCAGTGGAGAGGCTCATCTTGACGAACAATGGGGACTGGATCATGGCGCATGGAGCATGCTTACACATCTTTACCCCCTGGCAAACGTTCCTGTAATACAGCTAAGTATAGATTATACTAAAGCAACGGAACAACACTTCGAGCTGGCTCGCCAACTAAGTTCTTTGAGAAAAAAAGGAGTACTATTTGTGGGCAGTGGCAACATTGTACACAACCTTCGCAAATTGGATTGGAACAACATCAATACTGTGGGGGCAGGATGGGAATGGGCACAAGAAGCGCAAGCACTCACCAACAAGTGGATAGTGGAAGGCAATGTGAATCCACTTTTAGAGTACCAACAGCAAGGGGAAGCTATTCGCAGTGCTGTTCCAACTCCCGAACATTTTCTTCCCTTAATCTATACACTTGGTTTAAGAAGCACCACGGACCATGCTCATTTATTTAATGACGCCTTAGTGGGAGGCTCTTTAAGCATGACCTCAGTGCTTTTATCGTAATCGCTAGAATGCGACTTCTAAAGAGCGAGAGGTAATGAGTTTGGCAATGGCCTGCATATCTTCTCCTATCAACCGGTCTTGTTCAAGCTTTGGCACCTTTCTTCTTATAATTTCAAAATTTCTTTCTACTAGATCGGAGCATTTCATCGGTCTGCGAAACTCAATACCTTGCGCTGCAAACATAAGTTCCACTGCTAGGATAGACACCAGATTGTCCAGAACTGTGTTAAAAGTTCGCGAAGAAATACTCCCCATAGATACATGGTCTTCCTGACCCAGACTTGTAGGAATACTGTCCGCACTAGCAGGATAGCAAAGTGCCTTATTTTCTGTTACTAGGGCTGCAGAAGTATATTGCGGAATCATAAAACCCGAATCTAAGCCCGAACTCTCTGTGAGCAGCCGAGGCAACCCAAATTTTCCTTCGAGAAGTAAATAGCTTCTTCGGTCCGATATATTACCTAGCTCTGCCGCCGCAATCTTGGCGTAATCGATCGCGATAGCCAGCAGTTGACCATGAAAGTTCCCTCCAGATATGGCTTCTTGGTCACTTAGAACGATAGGATTATCGGTAACGGAATTAAGTTCAGTCTCTACAAGATCTCTTAAGTGATAAAATGCATTCCTGCTTGCCCCATGCACCTGAGGAACGCAACGCATCGAATACGGATCTTGTACGCGCGAGCAATCTTGGTGCGATGTGAGGTTCTGTGAACCCTGCAACAACCGGCGCATTCTTGCCGCTACTTCAATACTCCCTGCAAAGGGACGAATTTGATGTAGTTCCTCTCTATACGGGCTCGCAGATCCCTGATAAGCCTCCAAGGACATTGCTGCAGCAAGGTCAGCGACATCTAGCAAATAGCCCATTTTTTCAAGTCCAATCAATGCATTGGAAAGGATGAACTGCGTGCCGTTTATAAGACCTAAACCTTCTTTTGGTCCCAGTTTAAGAGGTTCAAGGTTATGTGCACTGAGAACCTGTTGAGAAGCAACCACGTTCCCGTTCTGCCAAACCTTTCCCAAGCCAATTAATGGCAATACCATATGTGCTAAAGGAGCCAGATCGCCCGATGCTCCTACAGAACCTTGGCTTGGAATAACCGGTATAATATCCAAATTCAACATTAACTGCATGCGCTCCACTACTTCTAAGCTGACCCCGGAGAACCCCTTAGAAAGAGCATGAATCTTGGCAATCATCATTAGTTTTGAAGTGCACTTGTCTATGGGGTCCCCAACTCCTACTGCATGCGATATGATTAGATTATGTTGAAGTTGTGCAGTCTGCTGCTCCGATATCTTTACATCACACAAAGGTCCAAATCCAGTATTGATACCATAGACTGTCCGATCGGAGTCCACAATGGAGCGAACATTTTGGGCTGAGGCTTGAATGCGTCTTTTTGCATCGGAATCAAGACTGGCTTGGGATGGATCTTTTAAAACTTTTAAAATATCCGGTAAAGTAAACTGGTGCGCACCGTAAATCATTTATTTTTTTTGCCAATTTACAACTAATTCATTATCTCAGAAAACCACTATCTTGAATTGCGGAATAAAAAAATCACCTAGGCAGGGCTTAGGTGATTACTATTTGAATCGAACATTAATTTGCTGTTATGTGGACTTTCACCGTGACTGCATCTCCTGTCCGCACTCCCATGAATCCGGGGGTCTGCATTCCAAAGTCACTCATCTTTAGGTTAGCAGATCCTACAATAGTATATATTCCATTAGCATTTGAAACAGTGACTGGAACTACAATATTTTTACTTTTACCCGCAATTTGCATGGTGCCGGTAATAATACTTTTACCCAATTTCATAGAGGCTGCTGTAAAGGAAATCGTTGGAGCTGTTTTTGCTTTGAGTGCCTCGTGGGCTTTTCCATCCATCATTTTACCTTTGGTACTTTTCAAGCTTTGGGCAGGAGTGGTGAATTTCACTTTATTGATCACATTTCCATTCACTTCTGCTCCAAAGGTGCCACTCGAGGAGCTCATCGTCCAGTTGTGCATCGGAGATGTTCCCTCGACTGTAATTTTAACGGATTTTCCTGTTACGCTTTGAGCAGAAAGATTGGTTAGTCCTGTGCACATTACTACAAAGACAAGTGCTAGTTTAAACATATAATTTTTCATAAGAACAATTTATTATTGGATAGAAGATACAACTCCATGTTAAACGAACTCAGTATGATAAAAATCACTTTACCAGCCGACAAATTCTGCACCAGAAACTGCAATTAGCACGCAAATTAGTATTTTTGTTTTGTGAAGCCAGATCTTGAATTACAATTACGTACTTTACCCACCAACCCCGGAGTATACCGTTACTACGATGAGAACGGAAAACTTCTTTATGTTGGTAAGGCTAAAAATCTCAAGAAGCGGGTTTTATCCTACTTTAACAAAAACCAATCCGGATACAGGACGCGGATTATGGTGGGAAAAATTCATCGAATTGAAACTACCATTGTCCCTTCGGAATACGATGCACTGCTTTTAGAAAACAACCTTATTAAGGAACATCAGCCTTTCTACAATATCATGATGAAGGATGATAAAACCTTTCCCTGGATTTGTATTAAAAATGAAAGTTTCCCTCGTGTTTTTTTAACCCGACAAAGAATAAAAGATGGTTCTGAGTACTACGGACCTTATGCGAAGGTTAAGCCGGCAAAAATACTTTTGGACACTATTCGCAGTATTTACAAGCTAAGAACCTGTAATCTTAATCTAGCTCCGGAAAAAATAGAATCATCCCGTTACAGGGTCTGTTTGGAGTACCATATTAAAAATTGTTATGGTCCTTGTGAGATGCTGGAAAGTCAACAGCAGTACAATCAGAAAATCGATGCTATCCGTGCAATAGTAAAGGGTGATTTTAAAAGAGCAAAAACACACCTAGAGTTGGAAATGGCGGATTACGCTCAGAATCTCGAGTTTGAAAAGGCGCAGGCGGTGAAAGAGCGTTTAATGCTTCTGGAAGACTATCAGTCTAAACATACTGTGGTAAGTCCCAATATCGATGATGTAGATGTATTTGCAATAGTGAGTGATGAATCTGCTGCATATGTAAATTATTTTAAGATCCAGAATGGTAACATCATACAAAGCTATACTACGGAAATAAAAAAGATGTTAGAGGAGTCG
Source organism: Planobacterium oryzisoli (assembly GCF_015354315.1). Taxonomy (GTDB): domain Bacteria; phylum Bacteroidota; class Bacteroidia; order Flavobacteriales; family Weeksellaceae; genus Planobacterium_A; species Planobacterium_A oryzisoli. The sequence goes on along the minus strand of NZ_JADKYY010000002.1, from coordinate 4,744 downwards.
GACCAAGAAATCATGGAAGAGGCGATGATTGAGATACGGAACCGCTTTGTTTCTTTCTCCAAAGAAATTTTAGTTCCCTTTTCAATGGACTTTGAGATTCCTGGCGTTAAAATCCTGGTACCTAAGGTGGGCGATAAAAAGCGTATCGTAGAACTCTCTGAAAAAAATGCTAGGGAGTACCGCATTGAAAAACTCAAGCAAATTCAAATCATAGATCCGGAGCGTCATGTCAAACGCATTATGTCGGAAATGAAAACCGCACTACGTATGCCTGAGGAACCCCGACATATAGAGGGTTTTGATAACTCCAATATACAAGGAACCAATCCGGTTTCTGCCTGTGTTGTTTTTAAGGAGGCAAAACCTTCCAAGAGTGACTATCGGATTTTTCACCCAAAAACAGTTATAGGAGCTAATGATTATGCAACTATGGAGGAAGTTATCTACCGTCGATACCGAAGGCTCCAACAGGAAAATGAACCCCTACCGCAACTCATAGTAATAGATGGCGGTAAGGGACAGTTATCGGCTGCAGTAAAAAGTCTGAAAACTTTGGGTCTGTATGGCAAAATAACTGTTATAGGGATTGCCAAAAGACTGGAAGAAATCTATTTTCCTGAAGATCCTATTCCGCTTTATCTAGATAAAAAATCTGAAACTTTAAGAATTCTTCAACGTGTACGGGATGAGGCCCACCGCTTTGGGGTAAAGCATCATCGGACGCGTCGCACCAATAGTACGATAGCAAGCGAATTGGATAACATTACAGGAATTGGAGAGAAAACCAAGCAACAATTACTAGAACATTTTAAATCGGTCAAGCGTATTACAGAGTCTTCACAAGACAGTCTGGGCGCCGTGGTAGGTAGTCACAAGGCAAAATTAATCTACCAATTCTTTCATCCCGAAAGTACTTAAACTAGTTGTTACTTTTAAGGAAAAACATCGTGGTAATCTTACTTGCGGCTGCATCCCACGACTCCACTAAGATTCCATTCTCTTGTTGTACACCTAAAGCTACACTATTTCCTACAAGTTGCACATGGAAAACTCCTTCTTTAGATGATTCCTTAAAGGTCGCATAAGGCTGGGAACTGTCCGGAGTTGTTAAGATAAAATAATCGCCTGCTAAGTTCACTCGGTTGAAAGTCCTTCCCTGATATGTGTAGTGTAAGGTACTCGGCATTTTATTAACCTGAGGGGAATTCTCTAACGGCATCACTGACTTCCCAGGATCTGTGTCGGTATTAGAAATTCTATTTGGATTGATTTTAGAACTTACTGTAGCAACCTCTTTATCTACCTGTTGTGGTATAGTCTTTTGTACAACTGCCTTACGCAGAATTCCCTGTGAAGGCTGCACCTGCACCACACCTTTTAACAAAGCGTCTTGAAAACCCTTATCAAATTCTTTATAATCTCCTACCGCATCAGATACTAGTATGGAGGCTCCTGAACAATCCGTAAGCACTAACTTTATTTTATTCTTAAACAAAGTACTGGTGTCCTTAAGGTCTGCATTAAGTGCCTGACAAGGGTCGTTGAGTAATTCCTCAGGCCAACTTTCCTTTTCATCACTCACTACAATGTAGTTTCGATCCGTTAACTTACTCTCTAATATTCGGTTCAGATTGTATGCGTTATTAGTTTTAAAATCAGCAAATTTCTTTGGAACCACTACATATTTAAAATCACTCACGGACTGTGCGTAGAATAAGGATGCGCAAAAAAAGAGAATAAAATTTAGAAGTTTCATAAGATTATGTTTAGTAGCTAAGTTAAAAATTATTATTTATCTCAGCTACGAACTCTTAAAACTAAACCGCTTCCTTTAGTCTTTTTCTGCTTTTAAGTATCCCGTTAACAACAATGGCCAGAATCATTATAAGAGATGCGGCATAAAATAAAGGGCTCATATGCTCGGATTCACCAAAAATTAGATAGGCCAAAATTATTCCGTACACTGGCTCAAGATTGACCGTCAGGACGAGCGTAAAGGGTGTTATATACTTCATCAGATTGATGGATTCAAACATAGGGTACGCTGTAAAAACACTGGCCAAAACAACTACAAGCAGTATATCCTTAAGTCCGATATCTCCTATCTGCAAAAGTTGTCCACTTACTAAATAGTACGCTGTCAGCACTGCCCAGCCTGCAAAAATTTCATAGAAAATAATATTTCCAGACGAGGTTTTCCCATACAATTTACCATTAAATACAGAAAATACAGTTCCAAAAAATGCAGTTAATATACCGTAGAATATGCCTTCTTTAAAGCGAAATTCGGTCTTAAATATCAAATACATACATAAGACAATAACTATCCCCATTACAACTTCCGAGACGTCCACTTTCCTTTTAAAAATAAGTGGTTCCAAAATAGCTGCAAAAAGTGTAGACAAGGAGAGGCAGCTCAGAGCAATGGAGACATTAGAAACTTTGATAGAATGAAAAAAGAAAAGCCAGTGGAACGCCATAAACGTACCTATGACTGTTAACTGTAACAACAACTTCTTGGAAATACCAATACTTCGCTTCTTAACTACCCGAAGAAATAAAAAAAGAAGTACCGCGGCAAAAAACATACGGTAAAACACCAGAATCTGTGCATTTACCGAAATTAATTTACCAAGAATAGCTGTGAATCCCCATAAAAAAACAATAGTATGTAAACGGAAGAGTGCAGAATTTTTCATTATTGAGTCGTATTGCTGTTTACCTTATTCACATCTTTCCTTCTTAATTACGAGCGAAAGCGGCATAGCTTGCCAGAGATAAGGACTTACAAAATAAGGCAAAAAGTGCTATATTTAGACGATAAATATACACATGGATCTAGAATTTAATAAGAGAGAAGATTTAAATAAACTCAAACTGTCAGAAGTCAATCGACTCTACAATGAAATAAAAAAAGGCGGTGGCGAGAAACGTCTAGCAAAATTACGTTCTGAGGGAAAAATGACTGCCCGTGAGCGTATTGAATATTTAATAGATAAAAATTCACAGTGGATCGAAATCGGAGCTTTTGCCGGCCATGAGATGTATGAAGAGCATGGTGGTTGTCCAAGTGGAGGCGTCGTAGTAGTGATTGGGTATGTAGCAAAACGACAATGCATTATTGTAGCAAATGATGCATCTGTAAAAGCAGGCGCATGGTTTCCAATAACCGGCAAAAAAAATCTCAGAGCCCAGGAAATAGCTATGGAAAACCATCTGCCAATAATTTATCTAGTAGATTCGGCAGGTGTATACCTACCAATGCAAGATGAGATATTTCCCGACAAAGAGCACTTTGGACGAATTTTCCGTAATAATGCAAAAATGAGTGCAATGGGAATTGTACAAATTTCGGCTGTGATGGGCAGTTGTGTTGCTGGAGGAGCATACCTTCCAATTATGAGCGATGAGGCAATGATCGTAGAAAATACAGGATCAATCTTTCTTGCGGGAAGCTATCTAGTGAAGGCAGCCATAGGAGAATCAATAGATAACGAAACACTGGGTGGCGCACGCACGCATTGTGAAATCTCTGGAGTCACAGATTATAAAGCAAAAGACGACCAAGACGCTCTTAATCGAATAAAAAACATCATGAGTACCTTAGGTAAAAGTCAAGATGCTGGATTTGACCGAATTGAGCCTGATAACCCAAGAAGGAGTCCCTCAGAGATTTTTGGCATTATTCCCACGCAAAGAAACGAAACCTATAATACGTTTGACATTATTGAATGTTTGGTAGATAAGTCAACCTATGAAGAATATAAAGCAGACTATGGTAAATCCATTGTCTGTGCTACAGCTAGGATTGATGGTTGGGCTGTTGGAATTGTAGCGAACCAACGTCAAATTGTGAAAAACGGAAAAGGCGAGGTGCAATTCGGGGGAGTGATTTATTCAGACTCCGCAGACAAAGCAACTAGGTTTATAGCAAACTGCAATCAGCGAAAGATTCCTTTACTATTCTTACAGGACGTTACCGGATTTATGGTAGGTTCCAAAAGTGAACATGGAGGAATTATCAAGGACGGTGCTAAGATGGTTAATGCAGTGGCAAATTCTGTGGTACCTAAATTTACAGTAGTAACCGGAAACTCATTTGGTGCAGGTAACTATGCCATGTGTGGCAAAGCATATGATCCACGATTAATTGTAGCATGGCCGTGGGCAGAACTTGCTGTTATGGGTGGTTCACAAGCGGCTCAAGTACTTACACAAATTCAAGAATCAACTCTACGAAAAAGAGGCGAGGAAATTACGCCCGAGGCCCATGAGAAGATCATGAACGATATATCCTCTAAGTACAAGAAACAAACCGAAGCAACCTATGCTGCGGCGCGGTTATGGACTGATGCTATTATTAGTCCCGAAGATACCAGAAAATGGATCTCCATGGGTATCGAGGCGGCAAACCACGCGCCCATTACAGAAAAATTCAATCTTGGAGTGCTGCAGGTATAAAATGTAAGTGCACATAAAAACACTTTCACATTGGGCCGTCCTATAGGGGCGGCATATTTTGTTACTAGAGAGTATTGGGTGTGTATGGGAGTGGGAGGTTTATCGGGTGTAGGTAGGGTTAAAAAAAAATCCCCAACCACGTATGTGATTGAGGATTTGAAAAAAAAACTGGCGGCGACCTACTCTCCCGCGTTAGCAGTACCATCGGCGCTAGAGGGCTTAACTTCTGTGTTCGGAATGGGAACAGGTGAGCCCCTCTGCTAAAACCACCCTAAATATTATA
>NZ_JADKYY010000019.1 GCF_015354315.1 Planobacterium oryzisoli | reverse complement strand
ATCATTGTTGTCCGATAAAACAAGAAGCCAATTTAATGGCTTCTTGAAAACATCGTAAATTTGTGTTTGCGACATAAAAAATACGATGAGTAAAAATAGTCATTTTTCGACAAAATCCGTTTTCGGACAGCTGATTTCACTAATTGATGAATCCCTCATCCGAAAAGAAGTAAAAAAGTGTGATTCTGACCGCTATACAAAGCGATTTAAAACCAAAGATCATCTGATAAGTATGCTTTTCTGTTCGTTTTCAAAGTGTACCTCACTACGTGAAATATCGGGGGCAATGCTTGGTCTGTCGGGAAAAACAGCCGGTTTTCAGTTAAGCCATATTCCCAAAAGAAGCACTTTGTCGGATGCCAACAAGAAAAGAGACGTTTTGGTTTTTGAAAATATCTACCACGGGCTACTCATGCAGTACGGCAGGTTTTTATCGGACAGCCGGATTCAGCATGTGATTAAAAAGCAGGTAAAAATCTTTGACAGCACCACTATCAGCCTGTTTAAGGATATTCTGGAAGGTGTTGGCAGAAACCCGAAAACGGGCAAAAAGAAAGGCGGTATCAAGGTCCATACAGTGATAAATGCGGATGAAACCGTTCCGGGTCTGGTTTGGTTTAGCGAAGCGAAAAAGCACGACCACGAGTTTTTAGACAAACTGAAATGCGATAAAAACACGGTTTATGTTTTCGATAAGGGATACAATGATTACAAGGCTTTTGAGCATTTTACCGAGCAAGAAACAGGCTTTGTAACCCGGATAAAAGACAATGCTTCTTACATCAATATTGAAGCATTAGACCTCGGGGAACATATCCACAGCGGTGTCTTAAAAGATGAAATAATTGAAATTGAGGTAAAAAAAGGCAAACAAACCACACCGTTAAGACTGCGAAAAGTGGTTTTTTATGACCGTGCGGGCAAAAGGGAGTTTGAGTTCCTGACCAATCTGTTTGATATGCGAGCCGATTTGATTGCCGCACTTTACAAAATCCGATGGCAGATAGAGCTGTTGTTCAAACAATTGAAACAGAATTTTCCTTTGAAATATTTTTTGGGAGACAACGAAAACGCCATCAAAATACAGATTTACTGTGTGTTAATGGTCAATCTTCTGCTGGCGGTCATCAAAAAGAGGTTGAAGAGGCATTGGGCATTTTCCAATCTGGTTAGTTTTTGCAAAATCCATCTGTTCAACAATATCAACCTGATGAAATTTCTGGAAAACCCTGAAAAAGACTGGATTATTGACCGGGATGATGGCAAACAACTGTCCTTTAATTGGTAGCTTGTTTTTGGAAATCAGTAAAAATTAAAAATTAATAAACTGATATGCAATAAGATAAAAAATAAATAATCTATAACTTAATGTTTATCGGACGAGGATGATT
>NZ_JADKYY010000018.1 GCF_015354315.1 Planobacterium oryzisoli | reverse complement strand
GGTGTGTTGTGTGAGAACTGTATAGTGGACGCGAGCATCTTTATTTTTTTGTTTTTTGTTGTGTGATACCGAACGCGCCCGCACTTTGTGTGTGGGTTATAGTATTTTGTTTGTTGTTTTGTAGGGCACACGGTGGATGCCTTGGCATATCAAGCCGATGAAGGACGTGAGAGGCTGCGTTATGCCTCGGGGAGTTGCCAACTAAGCGTTGATCCGAGGATGTCCGAATGGGGAAACCCAGCCGCAGTGATGTGTGGTTACCTGCCAGTGAATGTATAGCTGGTGTGGAGGTTTACACGGGGAAGTGAAACATCTCAGTACCCGTAGGAGAAGAAAACAATTGTGATTCCGTTAGTAGTGGCGAGCGAACGTGGATGATGGCTAAAACTTATGTGTGTGATACCCGGCAGGGGTTGCATGTAGGTGGTTGTGGGGCAATGACGTTCATATTCTGCCGGATGTGGGCATGTGCTGCGTGGTTAGTGGAAGTGGTGTGGAAACACCTGCCGTAGAAGGTGAGAGTCCTGTACACGAAGATCATGGTGGTGTGTGTGGTTGTTGATACCCCGAGTAGCAGCGGGCTCGTGGAATCTGCTGTGAATTAGCCGGGACCACCCGGTAAGCCTGAATACTTGATATGACCGATAGCGGATTAGTACCGTGAGGGAATGGTGAAAAGTACCCCGGGAGGGGAGTGAAATAGTACCTGAAACCGTGTGCTGTCAATCCGTCAGAGCATCCTTTGTGGTGTGATGGCGTGCCTTTTGAAGAATGAGCCTGCGAGTCAGCGGCATGTCGCGAGGTTAACCCGTGTGGGGTAGCCGTAGGGAAACCGAATCCTAACGAGGGTGATTTTAGTGGCATGTCTTGGACCCGAAGCGGAGTGATCTACCCATGGCCAGTGCGAACCCACTTAGGTTGAAAACTGAGGGGATGAGTTGTGGGTAGGGGTGAAAGGCCAATCAAACTCCGTGATAGCTGGTTCTCCCCGAAATGCATTTAGGTGCAGCGTCGTGTGTTTCTTGCCGGAGGTAGAGCTACTGGATGGTTTAGCGGGACCAACATCTTAGCGACATCAGCCAAACTCCGAATGCCGGTAAGTTAGAGCACGGCAGTGAGACTGCGGGGGATAAGCTTCGTAGTCGAGAGGGAAACAGCCCAGATCGCCGGCTAAGGCCCCTAAGGGTGTGCTAAGTGGAAAAGGAGGTGGGGTCGCGAAGACAGCCAGGAGGTTGGCTTAGAAGCAGCCATCCTTGAAAGAGTGCGTAATAGCTCACTGGTCGAGTGATTCCGCGCCGACAATGTAGTGGGGCTTAAGTACACCGCCGAAGCCGCGGCAATGATCTTTATAGGATTGTTGGGTAGGGGAGCGTCGTGCATGCGTTGAAGCTTTGGGGTGACCTTGGGTGGAGTGTGTGCGAGTGAGAATGCAGGCATGAGTAACGAATGATGCGTGAGAAACGTATCCGCCGGATGACTAAGGGTTCCTGGGTCAAGTTAATCTTCCCAGGGTGAGTCGGGGCCTAAGGCGAGGCCGACAGGCGTAGTCGATGGATAACGGGTTGATATTCCCGTACCCGAGTATGAGCGACCATGGTGAATCAGTGATACTAACCACCCATAAGCACCCGCGAAAAGGCTTTGCTTTTTTGTGGTGTGTGGTTGCGTGGGACCTGATCTGGTAGTAGCTA
>NZ_JADKYY010000017.1 GCF_015354315.1 Planobacterium oryzisoli | reverse complement strand
AAAAATGCAAATTTCTCTACTTTAGATTGCTCCATATATCGGGGGGAGGTCATAAATTTAAAAACTATATTTATATCCGCTTCGGTTTTTGGGGAAGATTACAATATGATTTAACAGGAAAAGAAATAAAATAATGACATGGGTAACTATACATCTAGTTGGTTACCCATACTTTATATTACTTAATGTATTTAAAAAACTTTAAATCATCCTGATTTTTTACTTGTTTAACTGAGCCATTGTATAATAAAATTGTCCTAGTAGCAATATCTAAAATTTCAGTATAATTATGGTCGGTTATTATAATCCCCTTGTTTTTAGATTCAGCAATAATATAATTTTTAAGCTCAGGTATATGGATTAGGTCAATATTTTTAAATGGTTCGTCAAGCAAAATATATTCGGCATTTGAATATATAATAAGCAATATTTCTATAATTCTTTTTTGCCCTCCAGACAGTTGATTAGGTTTGCTATTCAGAAAAGGATTTACTAAAGGATGATTTGACAAAAATTTAGACTTTTCCTTATCACAAAAACTATAGATAATATTTTTAACCTTGATATGAGAAGGAAGAAAAGGAAATTGAGGGAGATATTTAATAATACCATTATTTTCAAAAACATTCCGAATAAGTTTCTCCTTGACCTTAATATGCTTTTGGTCTGCATTGATTGAACCAAAAACAATTTTCAGCAATGTAGATTTTCCAGTACCATTAGAACCTAATAGTCCTATAATTTCTCCTTTACCACATGATAAGAAAATATCATGCAATATAGTTTTGCTATCGAAAGTTTTGATAATACTGTCAATTTTCACGGGAAACAAAATTATCAGTTCAAAAAAAGAATAACTAATATACCATTAATTCCTAAATTGATCAACCATAGTAAGGTTTTACTAAACCCTAAATTGTAATAAAAGTAATATTCATTAGGGTATATCTGCTCATAAATAATATAATGGAACAATACCGAAAACAAAAGATAAGAAAGAATACCTATTTTAAAAGAAAATCCAAAAATCAAGCCTACAGTAAGGGATATACAGAAAGTTGGAATTAGAATTTTGTAATAAAAAAATAGATAGGAAATAATTTTTTTAAGCATTTTTCTTTTTTATTTTATCAGCTAAACTAAAATAGGAAAATCTCACCAAACCCATTATTTTCACGCAAAGGGTTCGTTTCTGCTTTAGAACATTTACCGGAAATTCCTCAAGTTGATACTCTTTAATCAGTGATTCCTGTCCGTTTCTCAGCATCATTTCAGAGATGAAAGTTTTGATGTTTTTTTGTTCACACGGTTCATAATAGCCAAGCCAACTTGCCTCCACAATAATCACATTTCTGATCTGACCGTAATTTCCTTGAAATTCTTTGGAGTATGTATGTGCCGTCTTCCTGATCATTCCCATTTTCTGAGTGACGTCTGTAGCAGGTACTTCGGGCAAATACTTTTCTAATACTTGCGAAACATTTTTCAAGCGGTTTTTGAGTTGACTGGCAGTATCATCACCGGTTTTCATGATCACCAAATCAATATCCTCTGAAAAACGCTTTATGATACCGTACCATTTTGACAGCGCCGTTCCACCCTTGAATACAGAGTATTTTTTGGTTTCCGCACTGAATATTTGCTTTAAAGCGAACGTTACCCAATAATCTTTCTCAATATACAGGTCGGGAATCTCCATTTCCTGAGCGGTAAATCGCACTGCTTGCCGAAATAAGGTCTGGTTTTCGTGTAGTTTCATTTGATATTCCAGCTTTTTGAGGTAGGCAATACGGTTTCAATATTTGGAAAATTATAGGTCGAAATAGCATTAAGTGATTTTGTGTAAGCTCCCCATTTTCAGTACCCTTCAAAAGTAGAATTTTTTCTTGTTTTTGACCTCCTGACCTCCCCCCGATATATGGAGCAATCTAAAGTAGAGAAATTTGCATTTTC
>NZ_JADKYY010000016.1 GCF_015354315.1 Planobacterium oryzisoli | reverse complement strand
AAAAAAAACTGGCGGCGACCTACTCTCCCGCGTTAGCAGTACCATCGGCGCTAGAGGGCTTAACTTCTGTGTTCGGAATGGGAACAGGTGAGCCCCTCTGCTAAAACCACCCTAAATATTATATTAAAGCGATAAAAACGCTCACAAAGAAAAAACCTTCTTGCACTTTTGAGTGCCTGTAATAGGCTATAAATCTACGGGTAATTAGTACTACTCGGCTATGCTGTTACCAACTTTACACCTGTAGCCTATCAACGTCGTCATCTCCAACGACCCTTAAAAGATGTCTCATCTTGAGGCAGGTTTCGCACTTATATGCTTTCAGTGCTTATCCTAACCAAACGTAGCTACTCTGCGGTGCGCCTGGCGGCACAACAGATACACCAGAGGTTTGTTCAAATCGGTCCTCTCGTACTAGATTCAAGCCCTCTCAAACATCTAACGCCCGCAATAGATAGAGACCGAACTGTCTCACGACGTTCTGAACCCAGCTCGCGTGCCACTTTAATGGGCGAACAGCCCAACCCTTGGGACCTTCTCCAGCCCCAGGATGTGACGAGCCGACATCGAGGTGCCGAACCTCCCCGTCGATGTGAGCTCTTGGGGGAGACTAGCCTGTTATCCCCGGAGTACCTTTTATCCTATGAGCGATGGCCCTTCCATACGGAACCACCGGATCACTATGTCCTGCTTTCGCACCTGATCGACTTGTAGGTCTCACAGTCAAGCACCCTTATGCCATTACACTCTACGCACGGTTACCAAGCGTGCTGAGGGTACCTTTGAAAGCCTCCGTTACTCTTTTGGAGGCGACCACCCCAGTCAAACTACCCACCACGCAGTGTCCTTCTTTCGAAGTTAGGCTCCAAGTAAGCAAAGGGTGGTATTTCAACGTCGACTCCACCGACACTAGCGTGCCAGCTTCAAAGTCTCCCACCTATCCTACACATTGCTTACTCAAAGTCAATACGAAGTTATAGTAAAGGTTCACAGGGTCTTTTCGTCCCATTGCGGGTAATCGGCATCTTCACCGATACTACAATTTCACCGAGCTCGTGGCTGAGACAGTGCCCAGATCGTTACACCATTCGTGCAGGTCGGAACTTACCCGACAAGGAATTTCGCTACCTTAGGACCGTTATAGTTACGGCCGCCGTTTACTGGGGCTTCAGTCAAAAGCTTCGCTTACGCTAACTTCCTTCCTTAACCTTCCAGCACCGGGCAGGTGTCAGACCCTATACAGCATCTTTCGATTTAGCAGAGTCCTGTGTTTTTGATAAACAGTCGCCTGGGCCTCTTTACTGAGGCCTCCCCTGAGGGAGGCGTCCCTTCTTCCGAAGTTACGAGACTATTTTGCCTAGTTCCTTAGCCACGACTCACTCGAGCACCTTAGGATTCTCTCCTCGACTACCTGTGTCGGTTTTGGTACGGGTTGCTTCACTTCGGCTTTTCTTGGAAGCGGTTTCCCTGCAGCAGCTTCGCCCGAAGGCTAGGCCTTGACTATTCCGTCAGTCTCCAGCAAGTACGCCACTCCGTCCCCTTTTTAGTGTGAGCAAGTATGGGAATATTAACCCATTGTCCATCCACTACCCCTTTCGGGTTCGCGTTAGGTCCCGACTAACCCTCAGCTGATTAGCATGGCTGAGGAAACCTTAGTCTTTCGGTGTGCAGGTTTCTCGCCTGCATTATCGTTACTTATGCCTACATTTTCTTTTCTATAAGCTCCACAATGCCTCACAGCACTGCTTCTGCGCCAATAGAATGCTCCCCTACCCAGTATTAATACTGCCATAGCTTCGGTAATATGCTTATGCCCGATTATTATCCATGCCGGACCGCTCGACTAGTGAGCTGTTACGCACTCTTTAAATGAATGGCTGCTTCCAAGCCAACATCCTAGCTGTCAATGCAGTCCAACCGCGTTATTTCAACTTAGCATATATTTGGGGACCTTAGCTGTTGGTCCGGGTTCTTTCCCTCTCGGACATGGACCTTAGCACCCATGCCCTCACTGCTGACCATCATTTATTAGCATTCGGAGTTTGTCAGGAATTGGTAGGCGATGAAACCCCCGCATCCAATCAGTAGCTCTACCTCTAATAAACTAAATCAACGCTGCACCTAAATGCATTTCGGGGAGTACGAGCTATCTCCCAGTTTGATTGGCCTTTCACCCCTACCCACAGGTCATCCGAAGACTTTTCAACGTCAACCGGTTCGGTCCTCCACTTTGTGTTACCAAAGCTTCAACCTGCCCATGGGTAGATCACAAGGTTTCGCGTCTAATCCTACTAACTATGCGCCCTATTCAGACTCGCTTTCGCTTCGGCTCCGGACCTTAAGTCCTTAACCTCGCTAGTAAAATTAACTCGTAGGCTCATTATGCAAAAGGCACGCCGTCACCCAACTTGTGGGCTCCGACCGCTTGTAGGCGTACGGTTTCAGGTTCTCTTTCACCCTTCTATTCGAAGTGCTTTTCACCTTTCCTTCACAGTACTTGTTCACTATCGGTCTTTCAGGAGTATTTAGCCTTGGAGGATGGTCCCCCCATATTCAGACAGGATTTCACGTGTCCCGCCTTACTCATTTATCATCCATATATGCCTTTCATGTACGGGGCTATCACCCTCTATGGCTGCTCTTTCCAAAGCATTCTACTAAACATATACAAACTTTTGGGCTAATCCGCTTTCGCTCGCCACTACTTACGGAATCTCTTCGATTTCTTTTCCTCCGGGTACTTAGATGTTTCAGTTCTCCGGGTTCGCTCTGCTTACGCAGTAATACATCTTCAATGTATTGGGTTGCCCCATTCGGACATCTGCGGATCAATTCGTGTGTGCCAATCCCCGCAGCTTTTCGCAGCTTACCACGTCCTTCTTCGCCTCTGAAAGCCTAGGCATCCGCCATACGCCCTTAACGATTTCTTTCCTATTATTTTTAGTTTCCTAAAGCACTCAAAAGTGCTCGGTTTTCTCTTTGTGATGTCTTTACCGTTAATGTCAATGATCTGTTCTTCTTCTTACTAATAATGGTATACAAATGTTGTTTTTGGCTCCATTCGTTACTTTTAAACCAGCATAGTAAAACTGTGGAGAATAAGGGAGTCGAACCCTTGACCTCCTGCGTGCAAGGCAGGCGCTCTAGCCAGCTGAGCTAATTCCCCTCTATTCATTAGTAGTCTCGGGCAGGCTCGAACTGCCGACCTCTACATTATCAGTGTAGCGCTCTAACCAGCTGAGCTACGAGACTCTCTACCAAGATACCTAGTAAGCATCCCAATCTCTTCTCCCTGATACTAATTCCTAGGGGTATTCTATAATATAATATACAACCAAATAAAAAAACCAAAACGAAACTTCAAGTGAAGCCAATAATAATTTTTGACGTAAAGTCTCTAAAATGAGATGTTCCAGCCGCACCTTCCGGTACGGCTACCTTGTTACGACTTAGCCCTAGTTACTTGTTTTACCCTAGGCAGCTCCTTTTACGGTCACCGACTTCAGGTACCCCAAACTTCCATGGCTTGACGGGCGGTGTGTACAAGGCCCGGGAACGTATTCACCGCGCCATGGCTGATGCGCGATTACTAGCGATTCCAGCTTCATAGAGTCGAGTTGCAGACTCCAATCCGAACTGAGACCGGCTTTCGAGATTCGCATCACATCGCTGTGTAGCTGCCCTCTGTACCGGCCATTGTATTACGTGTGTGGCCCAAGACGTAAGGGCCGTGATGATTTGACGTCATCCCCACCTTCCTCTCTACTTGCGTAGGCAGTCTCACTAGAGTCCTCAACTTAATGTTAGCAACTAGTGACAGGGGTTGCGCTCGTTGCAGGACTTAACCTAACACCTCACGGCACGAGCTGACGACAACCATGCAGCACCTTGAAAGTGGTCCGAAGAAAAGCCTATTTCTAAGCCTGTCCACTCCCATTTAAGTCTTGGTAAGGTTCCTCGCGTATCATCGAATTAAACCACATAATCCACCGCTTGTGCGGGCCCCCGTCAATTCCTTTGAGTTTCATTCTTGCGAACGTACTCCCCAGGTGGCTAACTTATCACTTTCGCTTGGTCTCTGAATCCGAAAATCCAAAAACGAGTTAGCATCGTTTACAGCGTGGACTACCAGGGTATCTAATCCTGTTCGCTCCCCACGCTTTCGTCCATCAGCGTCAGTTGTAACTTGGTAACCTGCCTTCGCAATTGGTGTTCTGAGTAATATCTATGCATTTCACCGCTACACTACTCATTCCAGCTACCTCAACTACACTCAAGACTCGCAGTATCAATGGCAGTTCTACAGTTAAGCTGTAGGATTTCACCACTGACTTACGAACCCGCCTACGGACCCTTTAAACCCAATAAATCCGGATAACGCTTGCACCCTCCGTATTACCGCGGCTGCTGGCACGGAGTTAGCCGGTGCTTATTCATACAGTACCTTCAGCTCTCCTCACGAGGAGAGGTTTATCCCTGTATAAAAGAAGTTTACAATCCATAGGACCTTAATCCTTCACGCGGGATGGCTGGATCAGGCTTGCACCCATTGTCCAATATTCCTCACTGCTGCCTCCCGTAGGAGTCTGGTCCGTGTCTCAGTACCAGTGTGGGGGATCACCCTCTCAGGCCCCCTAAAGATCGTAGACTTGGTGAGCCGTTACCTCACCAACTATCTAATCTTGCGCGTGCCCATCTCTATCCGCCGGAGCTTTCAATATTAAGTGATGCCACTCAATATATTATGGGATATTAATCTTCCTTTCGAAAGGCTATCTCCCAGATAAAGGCAGGTTGCACACGTGTTCCTCACCCGTACGCCGCTCTCAAATCTCCGAAAAGATTCTACCGCTCGGCTTGCATGTGTTAGGCCTCCCGCTAGCGTTCATCCTGAGCCAGGATCAAACTCTCCATTGTATGTTTGTTCTGACTCACTCAAAGTATGACTTCGCTTTGGTTTTTTTTTCCTTACTTGGTTGTGTATTGTATTTTCAATGATCTTCTCTTCTCTTCGCATCCTCAGAAATCTCCTGTCGTTGTTTCTGATTTGCGAGTGCAAAAGTAAAAACTTTTTTTTAACTGACCAAATCTTTTTGAAAAAAATTTTGAGATTCTTTCGAAGACCAAACGCCCTCTCTTATCCCTAACTCCTTTCCTAATTCAATCATCTACTCCTGCGCTCCTACCTTCTTTCGATTTCGGATTGCAAAGATACGC
>NZ_JADKYY010000015.1 GCF_015354315.1 Planobacterium oryzisoli | reverse complement strand
TGAAAAAAATTTTGAGATTCTTTCGAAGACCAAACGCCCTCTCTTATCCCTAACTCCTTTCCTAATTCAATCATCTACTCCTGCGCTCCTACCTTCTTTCGATTTCGGATTGCAAAGATACGCTAAAATTTATAATCTCCAAATTATTTATATAATTTTTTGATTTATTTTAAAAGTTCAAATATCTTCTGCTCCACTGTTAAGTGACTGCAAAGATAGACTAAAGTAAACTCGAATTGCAAATAAAACAATCAATAAATATGGAGTTGTGGAAAAGACCCGCCATAAATAACTGTAAATATTAAAGTTAGTAATCGACTACACTTATCCACATTAAAGAAGAAAGAGCAAATCGTGCTGATTTGCTCCCTAATTATTCGCTTTAAAGCGAAAATAGAAGTAAGATTCCCTAGTTATTTAACTCCTAGAAATCGTATTGTTGTCTTGAATAACAAGTATCCTGCTATTGCACCTAATAAGTCTGCCACAAAATCTGCAAATTCCATTGAGCGGCCCAGATTCATCGAACCTTGTAATACTTCGGTTGCGATTCCATATATAATAATGATTACATATAGCACTATCATGCGCATTTTTGGAAATGCCGCTTTCAATGAGAAACTCAAAATTGCAAATACAACAAAATGGACCACTTTGTCCAAACCCTCAAATGCAACCCAATCTTCAGCCCTATCATTACCAGGTCCAAGGAGTATATATGTAAGAAATGCCCAATAAATGGGCACAATTCTTTTAAAAATTCGAGAAATTCTATCCAAGTGATGCCTGGTATTCTTCTGCACTTAGCAGACCTGATTGGTCTGTGTCGTCAGTTATTTGTAATTTTATTATCCATCCCTCACCGTAAGGATCTGTATTTAGAAGTTCGGGTTGGTCTTCCAACGCCTCATTAAACTCGATTACAGTACCGGACAGCGGAAGAAATAAATCGGACACTGTCTTTACAGCTTCCACACTTCCAAAAACATCACCCGCAGACAATTCGTCATCAACCGAATCCACGTCCACAAAAACAATGTCCCCTAATTCGCCTTGAGCAAAATCGGTAATTCCAATAGTAGCCACATTATTCTCAATTCTAACCCATTCATGGTCTTTAGTGTACCTTAACTCAGCTGGTGTGTTCATTTTATTTTATTTTTGTTGGTTTCAAATTTACTGCAATTCTCTAAATCCGCAAATTGTTTCCAAAGGAAAACCTTTTGATTTTATAAATTCCTTAAAATCTGCTTCACAAGTTCCTCAAGCTTTATGTCAGGAGTAGAAAGTAGTATTTTTTCAGTCGCCTTTTCTGTGATCTTTCTAGAAATACCTAGTACTTCCAATGCTTTAAGCGCTTCCTGTTTCACAGATTCTAAAGAACTCCCCATGAGTGGGTCTTTAAAACTAACCTCTCCCAATATTTGTATTTTATCCCGTAGATCTATGACAATACGCTGTGCAGTCTTGGCGCCTATACCTTTCACTTTTTGTAGTAAGACGCTGTTACCAGAGGAGATTGCCTCTATAATCTCCTCTATGCTCAAAGAAGACAGCATAATTAACGCTGAGCTAGGGCCCACACCACTTACACTCAGAAGTAGGTTAAAAAGAACTCGTTCCTCTTTTGAAATAAATCCAAACAAGAGATTTGCATCTTCCCGAATAATCTGTGAAATAAAGAGAAACGCCTGAGCATCTTTTTGCAATTTCTGATAGCTCTGTAAACTAATACCAATTTGGTATCCTATGCCGTTGACTTCTATCGCACAGAAACTAGGAGTTACTTCCAGTACAGTCCCTCTCAAAGAATAAATCATTTGCTATTTTCCTTTAGTTCCTCTCTGCGTTGGGCATCTAACACTGCGATTGTAGCCAAATTTACGATTTCATCCACACTGGAACGCATTTGCACTACATGTACAGGATGCTTTAAACCCATAAGAATTGGACCGACTACCTGCGCGGAATTCATACCTCTAATTATTTTATACGATAGGTTGGCGCTTTCCAGATTGGGGAAAACAAATGTGTTTGCAGGTACACCTCCAAGCTTTGAGAAGGGGTAATCGGCAAGATGATCCGCATTCATTGCAAAATCGGGTTGGATTTCGCCATCCACAATCATCTTTGGAAACTTCTCGTGCAGAATCTGTACAGCCTTAGCTACTTTTTTGGATGTCTCCGAAATTGCAGAGAAATTCTCATATCCTAACATTGCTATCCTAGGTTCAATGGCGAAAGAACGAACTGTAATCTCAGCCATTTTTGCAATATTCACCAAATCATCTGAAGTCGGGTTCTTGTTAATTGAAGTATCAGCAAAAAACAGAGGTTTATTTTTTCCGGAAAGTATCATCATCATAGATGCAATCTTATCCACGCCGGCTTCTTTGTCAATCACCTCTAATATAGGACGCAAATTTGCAGAATAGTTTTTTGAAAAACCAACCACAAGGGCGTCGGTATCTCCATGTTTAAGCATCAATGGTCCGAAGTAATCCCTTTGCCTCACAAAACGTTTGGCTTTATATTCGTTCATACCCTTACGTTGTCGAAGACGCCAAAGCGTATCTCTATACTTTTTCCTATTCTCTTCCTGATCATCTGCATTAGGATCGACAATCGGCACATTTAATTCAATCCCAAACTTTTCCATCTGTTCCAAGATGTATTTTTTTTCTCCTAGAAGAATCGGTTTTGCAATTCCTTCTTCATGTAGTATTTGTGCCGCTTTAAGAACATTATATTCTTCTGCATTACCTAAGGTTATTCTCTTTGGATTGGAACGTGCTCTGTTCTGCATCATCCGTATTAGCCTTTCATCTCGCCCCATACGATCCAACAGCGTATTTTCATACTCTTTGAAATTTTCAATTGGCCTCCTAGCCACTCCACTTTCCATAGCAGCACGAGCAACCGCTGCACTTACTTTAGTAATTAGTCTGTTATCAAATGGTTTAGGTATGAAATAATCTCTTCCAAAATTTAAGCTCTTTAAATTATAAGCAAGTATAACCGCCTCAGGAACTGATTCTTTAGCGAGATCCGCAATTGCATATACTGCTGCCAATTTCATTTCTTCATTGATGCAGCTTGCCTGGACATCCAATGCACCTCGAAAGATATAGGGAAATCCAAGTACATTATTTACTTGGTTAGGAAAATCACTTCTTCCAGTTGCCATCAGCACATCGTTACGGGTATTCATTGCAAGATTGTAATCTATTTCGGGATCAGGATTTGCAAGTCCAAATACTATTGGATTCTCATTCATAGACAAAAGCATTGATGCACTCATAACATCGCCTTTTGAAAGGCCGACAAAAACATCCGCTCCAACCAGTGCTTCTTCCAATGTTGTGGCTGTAGTATCGGCAATAAACTCCACCTTCTCGGGAGTTAAATTAGTGCGTGACGTACTGATTACGCCTTTACTGTCGCACATCACCACGTTTTCTCTTCTAAGGCCCATTGCCAAGTAAAGTTTTGTACAAGCTACTGCAGCAGCACCTGCACCATTGACCACCATTTTTACCTGCCCAATACTTTTCCCTGCTATTTCTAACGCATTTAATAATGCCGCAGCAGAAATAATAGCAGTGCCGTGTTGATCGTCATGCATTAATGGAATATCAAGTTCATCTTTTAAACGCTGTTCTATATAGAACGCTTCCGGCGCCTTAATATCCTCCAAGTTAATTCCTCCAAATGTTGGAGCAATTCCTTTTACTATTTCAATAAATTTATCTGGGTCTTTTTCGTTGATCTCAATATCAAAAACATTGATATCAGCAAAAATCTTAAAGAGTAAACCTTTACCCTCCATAACAGGCTTAGAGGCTTCTGCTCCTATATCGCCTAAGCCAAGAACGGCAGTACCATTAGATATTACAGCGACCAGATTCCCTTTACCCGTATATTCATATATGGCACTAGGATTCTTCTCAATCTCCAAGCACGGAATAGCTACTCCAGGAGAATAGGCTAGAGATAAATCTCTAGCCGACGAATGTGGTTTGGAAGGAACTACTTCAATTTTGCCTTTTGGTTCCATTCGATGGTATTCTAAGGCCGCTTTATTAAAATTTTTACTATCTCTTGTGGTATTATTTGACATAATATATTAACTATCTACTTAATTTTTCTTGGTATTAGGTACTTTTTGTGGTACTCCACCAGACTCTCAATGGGCTTTTGAACTATCCTACCAATATGGAGATGCAAATCGGCAGCTACGGCACGCAATATATCTTCATAGTAATAGGCAATGGATCCGATAAAATTAATCTCGCTCGTTTTACTTTCATTGTAAGGCAGAACTTGGTATTCAAAATAGTTTTTTAATTCTTCATAAACTAGGTGCTGAAAATACGGGTGGTTTTTCCGCGGAACAATGAATTTGCTGAATTCAGCCAAATATGCATTTGCTCGTGGATTATGATACATATTGGTGATAAGAGTATCCAAATCCAAATGAAACTCCTCAGCAAAGGCTTCTGCAAGATCTTCCGGCATCTTTTTCATAAAGTAGTGCTTTACGAGCTGCTTTCCTAATGCGCATCCACTTCCCTCATCTCCAATGAGAAATCCTAAGGACGGCAATTCCCTTCTTATTACATCTCCATCAAAATAACAGGCATTAGATCCGGTACCTAAAATACAAACAATAGCTGGCCTTCCATTATATGCAGAAAACGCTGCTGCGGTGATATCCGTATCAATTTTGACTTCCGCATTTACAAACACTTCCTTAAGTGCACTATGCATCTGTAGTTTGTTGGATTCCAACCCACAGCCCGAGCCATAAAAAAATACATGCGAAACCTGATCCTTAGAATCCAGAAGGGATTTATTTTTCTTAATTTCAGAGGGAATTAAAGTGGTATCTATAATGTTTGGATTGAAACCAACCGTATGGGTTCTAAAAACAGGTTCCGCATTATGATCTAGTAGCACCCAGTCGCACTTGGTGGAACCTCCGTCAACGATTGCAATCATACTTTAACAAGCTTAATAACGTGCTAAAATATAAAATAAATCTCAGATTAGAATGCTCCTATGTGGAAGCCCTATTAAGCCATTCATTGATCTCCTGTTCTAAATAATGCCTTTGAATCTCAACAGCGGAATGAAAATCATCAGGCAAGTTGTTGCTAGAAGCATTATTAATATGCCATAATTCCTCACTAAGCGACTTATATTCACTATATACGCGATGGAATCGCTGGGAAGAACTTTCCAGAGCTTTTATTTTCTTTCGGTCGAGTTGAAATTTGTCACGTCTTTTTAACTGGTTCATTTGTGTGGTTTTACCGTATTCGATTCAGATATAGAAATACACTCTGATGTTCAAGATAAAGCTCATAAAATCAACAGTTTGTGATTTGCGGAATTACCAGGTACTTTTCATTTGGGCAAATAAAGTTATACTTATTTCCTAAAGTCAAAAATAATTTGTGTTAAAATTATAAATCTTTAACTATTCTGTTATATTTGGGGTTTTCATTAGGAAATGGTCAAATTACTACACCGCCAGAAACAATTTATTTATTTTCTTATCGCGGGAAGCATTTGCGCTTCGTTCGAAATTGTCTTGTTTAAGGTACTAAGCATAAGCGTCCCGAGAATATTTCGTCAGGAAAATTCGTTCTATGGCATCCACTATCCGTTAAGCAATATACTATCAACAGTACTTGCTATTCTTCTTAATTATTTCTTAAGTATACGATTTGTATTTGAACAAGGAAAGCACTCGCGCAAACGCGAATTCACTTATTTTATGGTAGTTTCAGTTCTTACAATGTTTGGAAGCCTTCTTCTTTTCCAAGTAATTTATGGAAAAGTTATTGATGATATTGCCGTTGTCAACCTTGGTTTCTATAGCTTCAGTTCGGAAGTACTAAGTAAAACCGGGGCTATTGTAGCTATGGCATTTATAAATTACAGTATTAAAAAGAAACTAGTTTTCAACGGATAAACATATGCACATTTTAACTACAGTACTAAATATCCTTTGGAGACTTTGGTTTGCATTTATGGCATTTGCCATGATTATAGCATTTGCTCTACCTGTTTTGCTCCTATCGATCAGAGAGAAGCATTTCAAATATGCCTATATATTCATTAGATTATGGTGTATTGTACTCTTCTATGGAATGGGATTCCGTTACACTCTAAAAGACCAAAGTGAAAGCACCGTACAGAAAGACAGCAACTATATTTTTATTTCAAATCACACTTCTATTATTGACATCATGTTGATGTGTGTATTACACCCACACCACCCAATTACCTTCATTGGGAAGGCAGAGCTGGCAAAAATCCCTCTATTTAGTATAATCTATAAGCGTATCTGTATTTTGGTGGACCGGACCAGTCCAAAAAGTCGTGCAGAGGTATATACTAAAGCCGCTTACAAAATGCACCACGGGCAAAATATCGTCATCTTTCCGGAAGGGGGCGTCTCTGAAAACCCCCATTTAATTTTAGACACGTTTAAAGATGGTGCCTTCATCCTCTCATCAAAGCATAAATTCCCTATTGTAGTGTATACATTTATTGGTCTTAAAGAAATGTTTCCCTTTGATTGGAAAAAAGGAAGGCCGGGAACCATTAAAGTAGTGCGGAATGCAATCTTGCAACCTTCCTCTGATTTTGAAAGCATAAAATTAATTTCTCATAATGAGATAAAAAATACTTTATTAGACGAAATCGGAGCGAAATAAATATTTATATTTGTTTAAATTATTATTAAAAAGCTATGAATACAAATGCAAAAGCACAAGGCCATAATTATACATTGCCTATAATTATGATGTTTCTCCTTTTCTTCATTATATCCTTTGTTACAGGATTACAGAATCCAATGGCAGAGATATTAAAAGGGCAATTCAGTTTAACCAATGCGCAGGCTCAATTGGCTAATGGAGCAGTATTTTTAGCTTATTTATTCATGGGTGTACCCGCAGGAAGAATGCTGGAGCGCATTGGCTATAAGAAAACAGCACTAACTGCACTGGTCATTGGTTTTGTGGGTGTTCTTATCCTGTATCTAGCGGGACGTATTGAGAGCTTTTATCTTTATTTATTGGGGGCTTTCATCTCTGGATTTTCCATGTGTTTACTAAATGCGGTGGTTAACCCGATGCTATCTGTTTTAGGCTCTGAAGAGGGTGCTAACCAGCGCCTTAATTTCGGAGGTGCTTTAAATTCTTTAGGTGGCACGTTAGCTCCTGTACTGGGAGGGCTCGTTCTTGGGAATGTGGCCAGTCCCCGCATAGCCGATGCAAATCCATTACTTTACCTCTCAATGGGAATTTTCCTTTTAGTATTTATAGTTCTTAACACGGTAAAAATCCCTGAACCACATATAATAGAAGCGTCCACTGAGAAAGGCAAAAACTCTCCTTTATCTTTCAGACATTTTATTATGGGTATGGTGGCTATATTTCTTTATGTTGGTGTGGAAGTATCCATCTCCAACACCACATTGAATTATCTGATCAATGGACTGAATTTCGATCAAGGTGCGGCAGGCTCCATTGTAGGAACCTACTGGCTACTAATGCTGGTGGGCCGGTTGTTAGGAGGTGCACTAGGAAAAACCTTCAGCAGCAAGCAAATGTTAACTACTGTATCATTAGGAGCTATCGCCTTTTTAATTATATCCATCTCTATTGGAACAGAATCAATGGCACAAGTACCTGCATTCTCAAGCGCAACCCTTTCGTTTGTAATGACACCAGTACCAGTAAGTATCCTTCTCATTATTCTATGCGGACTTTTCTTATCGGTGATGTGGCCAGCAATATTTAACCTAGCCACCCATGGACTTGGAAAATACACCGCTCAAGGGTCTGGATTATTCATGATGATGGTATTTGGCGGTGGAGTTCTACCCTATATACAAGGTTATCTAGTTGACCGCACACAAAGTTATGCCAGCAGCTACTGGCTTCCAGTAGTAGCAATGGGATACATCTTATTCTACGCGCTTGCAGGATCAAAGAATGTAAACAAAGACATTAAAGTAGACTAAATATATGAAAGCAAAATATGCAATTGGGATTGATGTTGGAGGAACAAACACAAAGTTCGGAGTTGTTGACAGAAAAGGCAACATCCTAGTTCAAGACCGGATAAAAACCAACGACAAGGACAGCGTAGACGGCTTTATAGAAGATCTAGCCTCTAAACTCCAACCTATGATTGAGCAATACGGAGGCACCGAAACCTTTGTGGGAATAGGAATGGGTGCACCAAACGCTAACTACTACGCAGGTACTATAGAATACGCCGCTAACCTAAAATGGAAAGGCATTATTCCTATGGCTGAAAAATTAGAAGATCGTTTCAAGCTGGAAGCCAAGCTTACCAATGATGCTAATGCAGCAGCTGTAGGAGAAATGCAGTATGGGGTTGCCAAAGGCATGCGCGATTTCATTACCATCACCTTAGGAACCGGCGTAGGAAGTGGAATTGTAATAGATGGAAAGATTGTTATTGGACATAATGGATTTGCAGGAGAACTGGGACATGTTATTGTTCGCCATAATGGAAGACTACATCCGGGCACGGGTCTTAGAGGTTCCTTAGAGTCTTATGCGTCGGCAACTGGCCTAAGAGATACCACTATCGAAATGCTTCAGGCATATCCTGAAAAACCTAGTATTCTAAGAAGTTATTCCATGGATGAGCTTACAAGTGAAACGGTATTTAAATGTGCAGAACAAGGTGATGAGATCGCAAATGAGGTCTTTAAATTCACCGGTACTATTTTAGGAGAGGCTCTTGCCACTTTTGTACTTTTTTCCGCGCCCGAGGCAATCGTGCTTTTTGGAGGACTTACTAAAGCGGGAGATTTAATTATGCAGCCTACAAAACAGGCTATGGAAGCAAATCTTCTACAGGTTTTTAAAAATAAAATCAAGATACTTTATAGCGATTTAAAAGAAGCAGATGCGGCAATTTTAGGAGCAAGCGCCTTAGTCTGGTAATAAGTCTCTTAATATAAAACTAGCGAGGCTGTCCCCATAACTAAAAATGAGGACAGTCTTTTGTTTTTAGCCAATTGGGGTTAAAAAAGTAGATTTTGGGTTTTTAGCCCAAGCAGAAGGACGGTTTATGCCGTCCTTTTCTTGATA
>NZ_JADKYY010000014.1 GCF_015354315.1 Planobacterium oryzisoli | reverse complement strand
TCAAGAAAAGGACGGCATAAACCGTCCTTCTGCTTGGGCTAAAAACCCAAAATCTACTTTTTTAACCCCAATTGGCTAAAAACAAAAGACTGTCCTCATTTTAGTTATGGGGACAGCCTCTTTCTTTTTTTAGTAAATATGTGGTACTTTTATAAAAAAAAATATGATCACTTCTAAGATAGCTTCTTTACTTAACGAGCAGATAGCAAAAGAGCAATACGCCGCACAATACTACCTAGCCATGTCTGCATGGTTTACATCTAGGGATTTGGAAGGAATAGCAAACTATTTCCGGGTCCAAAGCAAGGAAGAGCTTATGCATGCCGATAAAATGTTCGATTATTTGGCAGATGTGGGAGGAGAAATTAAAATCTTAGCTATCTCGCAACCTCCGAATGAATTTATAGATGCTTTAGATGTGTTTGAAAAAGCACTGGAGCACGAAAAATCAGTGACACGTAGTATTTTTAATATTGTAAAGGCCGCTAACGACGAAGGTGATTTTGCAACCACTTCATTTTTGCAATGGTTTATAAACGAACAGGTCGAGGAGGAGTCTTCGGCGTCTCTCTTGGTATCTAAGATAAAAATGGTTCGGGATAATCCTTCGGCACTCTATCTATTTGATCAGGAATTAGGCCAGAGGGTATTTAATCCCGCAGCAGAAGCTTAAGTACATAAAATCTACAGATATATCAGCTTAGTGCTTAGCACTTTAAGTCCAATATTTTCTAAACTTTCTTTATAGGCAGTCATCTGCCGCTCGTGATGCGGTTTAGGGCTGCCTGTTTTGTAATCTATTATTATTATGCCCTCAGGTGTTTCTACCACGCGGTCCATTCTTAATACTGTTTTAGTATCTGGAGTTTGTAAAAGCACTTCCTGTTCGACCCGGTTGGGGAACTTTAGATGTAACGAAAGTAGTTCGGGGTGGTTCTCAAATAGCGATAGAATCCTTTTTTCTATAGTTTCTTTTTCAATGGTAGTTATTATGCCTTCCAATGCATAACGTTTTAGCGTAGATGCAATATTCTCCGGACCAGTAGTTTTTTCCAGTATCTCATGCATAAGCAGTCCAATTCGAACGGATTCATTTCGGGCTTGGTAACTTTTTGAAGGCGTGGCAATTCGCACGTTGGATACTTTAGAGTATTTATTGGTAGTTAACTGAATTTTCTGCACGTCCGTTTCCTTTCGGTCGTTTGCGCGTTGGTCTAGTTCCAGAGTACCGGCAACTTCATATAAATCTCCAGTTGGTGGATACCATTGACGTAAGTTCTTTTTTAAATCTTCACTGCCCTCAGTTTTGTTTTCCTTTTCTATATAAAGATGTAATTGACTCACTGCTCTAGTGGTTGCCACATAGAGCACGCAAAGTTCTTCCAAGTCTTTGCGAGTTGCTAATTTTTCCTGAAAGGCCTGCTGATGCGGGCTGCTAAGAGGAAAGGGGAGTTTGTTAACTCGTACTGATTTCAGACCAGGGAATTCCTCAATAGGGTACCAGTCGAATGGTGTCTTTTTTGTTGGTCCCATATATGGAATGAAGACCACTGGGAACTCAAGTCCTTTAGCGGCATGAATAGTCATTAGCCGGATCGCATTTATGCTTTCACTTGCTTTTATTGATACTTTATGTGCTTCCTCTTGCCAGTAGGAAATTAAATCTTGGAAATTGGCACTTCGCGCTTGGGAAAAATTATATACAGTTTCCAGGAAATTCAGAATGTATATGGTCTCAACACCTGGAACACTCAGTTTGTGCAAAAGAGATTCAATTGTACTATAGAGTGCTATGGAAGGCTTAATGTAAAGGGGTAATTCTATGTCATGATGTTCTCTAAGGTACTTGAGAATCGAATGTTTATCGGTAAGGTTTAAAATATGTAACGTTTCTTGTGTGAAATCCTTAAAATCTAACTTTCCCGTTTGGTTAAGATAATATAAGAAATTAATTAAATTTTCTGTTTTTTGTGGCTGTAGTTCCCACTGTAGATATTCGATCAGCGCAAGTATTGTGGAAGAAAGGTCTAAAGTTAGTCCCTGATCCGATAAAGTGGAAATATATGTTTCAGTACCATTTTCTATTATTAGCATTTTTCCTAATGCTTGCGCGAAATACCGGATGTCACTATTGCTTCGTAGCAGAATGGTAATGTCCGACAGAGTATATCCATCATGCAAGCACTGTTGAATGTCCTTCTGCATCTGGCTGAGGAATTCATCTTTTGCTGCGATTCCCTTTGTATTGGAATAAAAAAGTCGGACTCTGCCTTCCTCCTGTGAAACATGCTCCTGCACTGCGTCACTAAACATTTCCCGGTGTGAGACATCTAGGAGTAGTGCGCTGATTCTTTTGTATAAATCGTTATTGAATAAAACAACGTTTTTGGCGCTGCGGTAGTTATTCTTAAGCTTATTTACATAGGAGGTTTTTTGGTTTTTTTCTGCCTCTGCAATAAGGTCGATCATAAGCTGACTGTCCCCTCCTCGAAATCCATATATGCTTTGTTTGGGGTCTCCAATTAAGGTGAAGCTATGCCCTGAAGAACTTATTGCATTGTGTTTTAGGGGCACTAAATTTAGCCACTGCATAAGTGAGGTATCCTGAAATTCATCTACAAAAAAATGATGGAACTTCGTGCCTATTTTCTCGTAGATAAACTGTGAAGGTTCGTCTTTCAGGTTCTCATAGATTAGTGTATTAAACTTTGATAACAACACGATGTCGTTTTCGTCTTCAATTTGTTTTATCTTTCTTTCGATCTCTTTGAAAATAACTAATGGTAAAATCTCCTTTAGAATAAATTTCAGTTCTTCTTTATTTGTATGAGCTTCTATGAGGGTGTGTGCCAAGTGCCGTACCCTGTCCTCGATCTCTTCAAGTTTTTGCTTTACTACTGCAGTGGCTTTTTTATGTGCTAGCGGTTCTCCACTTAAGAATCTTTGTATAGTCTTATTCGTATCAAACTTGTTACTTTCTAACTTCTTTACCCAATTAAAGATACTATAGGTGCGACCGTCAAAGTCTTCTGCCGAGAAATTACGTTCGTTTATTAGATCTGTTAATTCAGCCTTCGTCGTTTCAATGGTTAAGTTCAGGCTTTTTATTTTGTCCCTTAGTTGCGTACGGGTAGCATCGTATGCGGTCCAATTAAATGCCTCATTATCCTTTAAGCCCTGATAGTTGACGTCGTTGATAAATTCCTTGCTTTTGTCAAAAAGAAGCTTGGGTAAAGAGGTGTGCTTTTGTTCATCCTGATTGTATCGGAGGTAGTCCAACAGCACGAACGAGAGTTGGGGGTTGACTCCAACTTCATTTATTAGTGAGTCAACTGCTTCTAGGACAAACGGTGCAGCATCAATTTCAAGGTTAAATTGGTGGGCTAAACCTAATTCCTGGGAAAAACTCTTTACAATTTTCGCATTGAACTTGTCAATTGTGCTAATGTTAATCGCGGAATAATTGTGCAATATATATTGAAGTAAAAGTACGCTGCGACTGTGCAAAGTAAGTAAGTCCACTTCAACTCCTTGCACGCTGAGTTTTTTGCGAAGTTCATTTAATTTGGTGCTTTGCTGATAGTCTTGGTGAGTAAACTCCTGTAACCACATTAAAATTCTCTCCTTCATTTCATTGGCTGCTTTGTTTGTGAAGGTCAGTGCCAGAATGTGTCTTATTTCGGTATGGCCCTTTTCTTTCTTTAAACATATAGAAAGGATACGTTCTACCAACGCATGCGTTTTACCGGATCCTGCAGAGGCGGTTAAAATTTGAAGAGGTAGTGCGGTATTATCCATATGCAGACGTATTAAATGAAGGATAGGTAAATATACTACAATACAACCAACATTTAATTTTGGAAAGAAAATTTGCAGATAATAAAATATTTATTATTTTTGCAATCCAAAATGAGATGTAAAATATGTTAATAATTCCAGTAAAAGACGGAGAGTCTATCGATAGAGCTCTAAAGAGATACAAAAGAAAATTTGATAAAACAGGTGTCGTACGTTCATTAAGATCTAGACAGCAATTCATCAAGCCATCTGTAACTAAAAGAGCCAAGGTAGCTAAAGCTTCCCACAAACAAAGAGAAGCTAGCCGAGAGGAGCAGGCTTAAGGATTAAATAACGTTACTATATTGTCACTTTCTAAATGTATATTTGGGAAGTGATTTTTTTTTATGGTAGAAGCGTTCATAAAATATTTAGAGTCAGAGAAACGATATTCAAAACATACAGTACAAAGTTATAGTAAGGATCTGTGTGATTTTGGACATTTTGCATTTCCAACCACAATCGATAAAGCTGAAAAAAGCCATATACGTTCTTTTGTAGTGGCACTCCACACCGCAGGATTTTCAAAGCGATCAATCAATCGTAAACTTTCTGCTTTGCGTTCTTTCTATAAGTTTGCCATGAGGGTGGGGCTACTAGCTGTGGATCCTACATTGGGAATAGACTCGCTTAAAGTTTTTGCTGAAAAACAAATTCCTTTTTCTAGGGATGAAATGGATGAGTTATCTGGTATTCTCCAAGGAGAACAAGTCTCGCCTCTAACGTACATGATAATTGAATTACTGTATCAGACCGGTATACGGAAATCCGAGTTATGTGATTTAGTATTAGATGATTGGAATCCTTCGAAAAGGGAACTCCATGTCACGGGTAAAGGAAACAAGCAAAGAATTGTGCCTGTTGGAGTAGAATTGGCAAAGAAATTGTCGCAGTACATTGTGGAGGCCCGTCCAGAATCGGACTTAAAGTGGCTGTTGCTTTCACCAAGAGCTTTGAAATTAAACCAAAAGTTTGTTTATCTTCAAGTAAAGAATTATCTTAGTTTGGTCAGCGCCAAAACAAAGCGTAGTCCACATATGTTAAGACATAGTTTCGCGACTCATTTATTAGGAAATGGTGCGGAGATTTCGGTTGTCAAAAGTTTGTTAGGCCACTCAAGCTTAGCCTCCACCCAAGTGTACACGCACGCAGATATTGAAAAATTGAAAGATGTATTTGAAAAATCGCATCCAAGATCAAAAAAATAACTAACATATAAATAATTTTATTATGAAAATCACAGTACAGGCCATTGGGTTGACCCCACACCAGCCGTTAGAGGAGTATATCGACAAAAAAGTTAATAAACTTGACACTTTTTATGATAAAATCATAGAGTGTCAGATATTTTTAAAAGTTGAAAATGCTTCCGATAAAGAAAACAAAACAACAGAGTTAAAGCTGGTAGTTCCGGGAGATGATATAGTAGTAAAGAAAACATCTGCTTCTTTTGAAGCGTCTTTGGATTTATGTGTGGATACAGCTAAAAAGCTGCTAATCAAGAAAAAAGAATTAGCTTAAAAATAAATGTAAAAAAAACAGGCATAAATATTTGTTAATTTCAAAAAAACAACATTATATTTGCACTCGCAAAAAGAGAAAAAGTTCTTTTGAAATTTGCCTCCATAGCTCAGTTGGCCAGAGCACGTGATTTGTAATCTCGGGGTCGTGGGTTCGAATCCCTCTGGAGGCTCGTTTTTGTAATTAAAAGTATTGGGGAGATTCCAGAGCGGTCAAATGGGACTGACTGTAACTCAGTTGCTTCGGCTTCGCAGGTTCGAATCCTGCTCTCCCCACTTTTTTTTGTTTGCAGTTTGCGGATTTATTAGTAAATTTGCATACCGTTTACCAACAATCATGCGGAAGTAGCTCAGTTGGTAGAGCGTCAGCCTTCCAAGCTGAATGTCGCGGGTTCGACCCCCGTCTTCCGCTCTAAGAAAATCACTCCTAAGCGGATGTGATTTTTTTTTTAAAAATTCTGCCGACGTAGCTCAGGGGTAGAGCGTTTCCTTGGTAAGGAAGAGGTCGTGAGTTCAAATCTCATCGTTGGCTCTAAAAGTCCTGATTAATTCAGGACTTTTTAATTGGTAATTCAAGCCTCTTTTTGATTTAGTGGTGTAAAATTTCGTTTTCTCGGTTTGGAAAAATAATTGTAATTTTAGACCTTAGAAATTTTGACTAGTTGCTCGCAAGTAATTGAGAATGATACTAAACCAATTTTTTTTCAAAAAGGTTTTAATATATAAAAAATCACTATATTTGCAGACCGAAAATCAAAAAAGTAATTAAATAAATAATTTAAATCATGGCAAAGGAAACGTTTAATCGTAGCAAACCACACTTAAACATTGGTACTATTGGTCACGTTGACCACGGTAAGACTACCTTAACTGCTGCTATCTCTAAAGTATTGGCAGATAAAGGTTTAGCTGAAAAGAGAGACTTCTCAGCAATTGACTCTGCTCCAGAGGAAAAAGAAAGAGGTATTACTATCAATACTGCGCACATTGAATACGAAACTGAAAACAGACACTACGCACACGTAGACTGTCCAGGTCACGCGGATTATGTGAAAAACATGGTAACAGGTGCTGCCCAGATGGATGGTGCTATCCTTGTGTGTGCTGCTACTGATGGTCCAATGCCACAAACTAGAGAGCACATCCTTCTTTGCCGTCAGGTAAACGTACCTAAGGTTGTAGTTTTCATGAACAAAGTGGACATGGTAGATGACCCAGAGCTTCTTGAGCTTGTAGAACTTGAGCTTAGAGATCTTCTATCTACTTATGAGTACGATGGTGATAACTCTCCAGTAATTCAAGGTTCAGCTCTTGGTGCACTTAACGGTGAGCCTAAGTGGGTTGCAACTGTAGAAGAACTTATGGATGCCGTTGATACTTGGATTGAACTTCCTGTGAGAGATCAAGACAAGCCATTCCTAATGCCAATTGAAGATGTATTCTCTATTACTGGTAGAGGTACTGTGGCAACAGGTAGAATCGAAGCTGGTGTAATCAACTCAGGTGACGCTGTGGACATCGTAGGTATGGGTGAGGAAAAACTTACTTCTACTGTAACTGGTGTTGAAATGTTTAGAAAGATTCTTGACAGAGGTGAAGCTGGAGATAACGTAGGTCTACTTCTTAGAGGTATTGAGAAAACCGATATCAGAAGAGGTATGGTTATCGCTAAGCAAGGTTCTGTTAAGCCACACAAAAAATTCAAAGCTGAGGTTTATATTCTTTCAAAAGAAGAAGGTGGTCGTCACACACCATTCCATAACAAGTACCGTCCACAGTTCTACGTTAGAACTACTGACGTTACTGGTGAGATCTTCTTACCAGAAGGTGTAGAGATGGTAATGCCAGGAGATAACTTGACTATTACTGTTGAACTTCTTCAACCAATCGCTCTTAACGTAGGTCTTAGATTTGCGATCAGAGAAGGTGGTAGAACAGTTGGTGCAGGTCAGGTAACTGAAATCCTAGACTAATTAATATCCAATATATAAAGTTCCGTAAGGAAACTTACGGAACTTTTTAAATACGGGCATCGTCCAATGGTAGGATACCGGTCTCCAAAACCGTTGATCAGGGTTCGAATCCTTGTGCCCGTGCAAATCTAGATTATGAGTTCATTTGTAAATTTTTTAAAAGGTTCCTATTCTGAATTTAAAGATAAAGTCGAATGGCCAAAATGGCCTGACTTGCAGTCTTCTACAATTGTAGTGACTATTGCAACTGTATTGTTGGCTATATTTTTATTCGGGGTGGATACCTTGTTTAGTGAGTTTATACAAAATGCTCTCGCCATGTTAATTAATCTGTTCAACTAAAAACTGCAGAGATGAGTGATTTGAAGTGGTATGTGTTAAAGGCGGTTAGCGGACAGGAGAATAAGGTTAAGACCTATATCGAAAATGAAATTCAGAGACTTGGGTTTGATCAATATGTAACGCAGGTAGTAATTCCTATGGAAAAAGTCATTCAATTGAAGAATGGCAAGAAAGTTCCAAAAGAAAGGCCTTATTATCCGGGGTATTTGATGTTGGAAGCTAATTTAACAGGTGAAGTTCCACACGTTATCAAAAATATCCCAGGAGTTATTTCTTTTTTGAGTTTGACCAAAGGAGGGGATCCTGTACCAATGCGTAAATCCGAAGTAGACCGTATGCTTGGTAGAATGGATGAGCTTTCCGAATATGCTACTGAGATGGCAATTCCATATGTAGTTGGAGAAAGTGTGAAAGTAATCGATGGACCTTTTAACGGATTCAATGGTACTGTTGAAAAGATTCTAGAAGATAAGAAGAAAGTAGAAGTGTCTGTTATGATCTTTGGTCGCAAGACTCCAATGGAGTTAAATTTTATGCAAGTGGAGAAAGTTGTGTAGTAAGCGATTGAGAACAAACTAATATGCCGTCTTTTTAAGACGGTTTTTTTATGTAAAGTTTTTGATTTTTAGTTAATTGTATTGTTAATTAAAAAAAATGTTATAATTTTGCAAACCGAAATACCGCTGTGTGAGGTGAGATAAACAAGCGGTATGAATAATAATGCTTCCAAACTCATTCATTATTCAAATTAAAAAAAAATAAAATGGCTAAAAAAGTCTTTAAAATGGTAAAACTTCAGGTGAAGGGTGGCGCTGCTAATCCTTCTCCTCCAGTAGGTCCTGCTTTAGGTTCCGCTGGTGTGAACATCATGGAGTTTTGTAAACAATTTAATGGTAGAACTCAGGACAAGCCAGGACAAGTGTTACCTGTAGTAATTACAGTTTTCGAAGATAAATCGTTTGAATTTGTCATCAAAACACCTCCTGTCGCTATTCAACTTCTTGAGGCTGCCAAGTTAAAAGGTGGTTCTGGAGAACCTAACCGTAACAAGGTTGGCGCTGTATCATGGGATCAGGTGAAGAAAATTGCAGAAGATAAAATGACCGATCTTAACTGTTTCACGATTGACGCTGCTCTATCTATGGTTGCTGGAACTGCAAGATCTATGGGAATTAGAGTAACTGGAGCTAAACCAACTAACGCTTAAATCTGATTGAAATGGCAAAATTGACTAAGAAACAAAAGGAAGCTTTAAGTAAAGTTGAGAAGGGAAGAATCTATAACCTTGAAGAGGGTTCTGCTTTAGTAAAGGAAGTAAATACCGCGAAGTTCGACGCTTCTGTGGACATTGCTGTTCGCCTTGGTGTTGATCCTCGTAAAGCTAATCAGATGGTTCGTGGTGTAGTTTCTCTACCACACGGTACTGGAAAAGATGTTAAAGTACTTGCTCTTGTAACTCCTGATAAAGAAGCTGAAGCTAAAGCTGCTGGAGCAGATTATGTTGGTCTTGACGAGTATCTTGACAAGATTAAGAGCGGTTGGACTGATGTAGATGTAATTGTAACTATGCCGGCTGTAATGGGAAAATTAGGTCCTTTGGGTAGAATATTAGGTCCAAGAGGTCTAATGCCAAATCCAAAATCTGGAACCGTTACTATGGAAGTAGGTAAAGCAGTATCTGAGGTAAAATCAGGTAAAATCGACTTTAAAGTAGACAAATACGGTATTATTCACGCAGCTATTGGTAAAGTGTCGTTCGATGCTGAAAAGATCAAGGAGAACGCTCAGGAACTTATCCAGACCCTTATCAAGCTTAAGCCTACAGCAGCAAAGGGCACCTACGTGAAGAGTATTTATCTATCTTCTACTATGAGTCCTGGAATTGCTATTGATTCTAAATCTGTAAACTAAAATCTGTACAAAATGACTAAAGAAGATAAAGTATTAGTAATACAAGAAATTAAAGATATGCTTCAGGACGCTAAAGTAGTCTATGTTGCAGATCTTGAAGGCTTGAATGCTGCGAAGTCATCAGATTTCAGAAGACAGGCTTTTAAAAACAATATCAAAGTTAAGGTAGTAAAAAACACCCTTCTCCAAAAAGCAATGGAGGGCATGGATGTAGATTACTCTGAAATGTTTGAGTCGTTCAAGGGGAATTCTGCACTTATGATTTCCGAAACCGCGAACGGACCTGCTAAATTAATTAGAGATTTCAGAAAGAAAGAAGAGAAGCCTGCATTGAAAGCTGCTTACCTTCAGGAGACTATTTATGTTGGTGACAACAATCTTGAAGCCCTTGCAAATATCAAGTCCAAGGAAGAAATGCTTGGAGAAATCATCGGACTTCTTCAATCTCCAATCCAAAGATTGGTATCTGCACTTCAGAACAGACCTGATGCAACAGAAGGATCTGAGCAAACTGAGACTGCTGCTGAACAGCCGTCTACAGAGGATGCTGCAGGAGAATCTGCAGAAACAACCTCTGCTGAATAATACACACTCAAAAAATTATAATCGTTCAACATTTAAAACATTATCACAATGTCAGATTTAAAAAACTTAGCTGAAACGCTAGTAAACCTAACAGTAAAAGACGTAAATGAATTAGCTGCAATCCTTAAGGATGAGTACGGAATCGAGCCAGCTGCTGCGGCAGTTGTAGTTTCTGGTGGTGGCGCTGGAGAAGCTGCTGAAGAGAAAACAGAATTCGACGTAATCCTTAAATCTGCAGGTGCTTCTAAGCTAGCCGTAGTTAAATTAGTTAAAGATTTAACAGGTGCAGGTCTTAAAGAAGCTAAAGATATGGTTGATGGAGCTCCTGCTGCAATTAAGGAGGGAATATCCAAAGACGAAGCTGAGGCACTTAAGAAGCAACTTGAAGAAGCTGGAGCTGAAGTAGAATTGAAGTAATTCATTTCGCACGTTCTATATTAATCGCTAGGCTAACGCCTGGCGATTTTTTTGTTGTAGTCACACCTAGGGGGGAGTAACTAAGGGGCTTGTGAAATTAAATTATAAGTCGTACATTTGCAGTCCTTTGAAGTTATCCGTTGTTCAAAACTTTTAAATAGACTTGTAATGCGTCATTATCTATGATAATGAGGCAATTTTTGTTTTGTTCCAGGACAACTTCTAAGCGTTGTAAGAATATTTTGCACTACTCCGTGAAAAGATATACCGGTGTTGCAGTAGGAAAAGACGCCTAAGTAGACAGAATCTTATTGTAACGGATAACACTTTCTTCTATTTATTTCACTCTTTTTCTAATATTTTTAAAATCAAAATATTTTTAACCAACCTATTTTTTTTATTACTTTATGAGTAAATCTAAAGCAACAAAAAGCACCGTAGAGATTAAGGCCACAGAGCGGATTAATTTTGCGGAGTCCAAGGGTAGAGTGGTGTCTCCGGATTTTCTTGACGTGCAAATTGCATCGTTTAAGGAATTTTTCCAACTAGATACGCTGCCTGAATCAAGATTGAATGAAGGTCTTTATAAGACTTTTCAGGAAAACTTTCCAATTACCGATTCTAGGAATCAGTTTGTATTGGAATTTATTGACTACTTGGTTGATTCTCCACGCTATTCCATCGATGAATGTGTTGAGCGAGGATTAACATAT
The DNA here is from genome assembly GCF_015354315.1 of Planobacterium oryzisoli. GTDB lineage: Bacteria > Bacteroidota > Bacteroidia > Flavobacteriales > Weeksellaceae > Planobacterium_A > Planobacterium_A oryzisoli. Next base: position 53,639 of record NZ_JADKYY010000014.1, on the reverse strand, counting down.
TCTGTGCCTTTAAAGGCCAGACTAAAATTGTATTGTACAGATCCGGAACATGAAGATTTCCAGACAGTTATTCAAGACGTTTATTTGGGACCTGTACCTTACATGACTCCTTCAGGATCCTTTATTATAAATGGAGCAGAACGTGTAATAGTTACTCAGTTGCACCGATCTCCTGGTGTATTCTTTGGACAGACCTATCACGCGAATGGAACCAAACTTTATTACTCAAGAATTATTCCTTTCAAAGGGTCTTGGATGGAGTTTACCACGGATATCAATAATGTAATGTATGCATATATTGATCGTAAAAAGAAACTTCCTTTAACGACACTATTAAGAGCAATTGGATACGAGTCGGATAAGGATATCCTTCAAATTTTTGATCTAGCTGAAGAGGTGAAGGTGTCTAAAGCTGCTTTGAAAAAAGTGGAAGGACGTACTTTAGCTGCCAGAGTGCTAAACTCATGGTTTGAAGATTTCGTAGACGAAGATACTGGCGAGGTAGTATCGGTAGAGAGAAACGAGATTATATTAGAGCGCGAAACGGTCCTTGAAAAGGAGCATATCGATATTATACTTGATGCAGGTGTTAAAACAATTCTAATCCACAAGGAAAATTCAAATGAGTTTTCAATAATCCAGAATACTTTACTGAAAGACCCTACCAACTCTGAAATCGAAGCGGTAGAGTACATCTACAGACAGTTAAGGAATGCAGATCCACCCGATACAGAGACAGCGAGAGGTATTATTGATAAATTATTCTTCTCTGAGCAAAGGTACTCTTTAGGAGAGGTAGGACGTTACCGACTCAATAAGAAACTAGGACTTAACATTCCTGAAGATACAGAAGTATTAACCAAGGAAGATATTATAGCGATTGTAAGACACTTGATCGAACTTGCGAATTCTAAGACGGAGGTGGATGACATTGACCACTTATCCAATAGAAGGATCAAAACCGTTGGTGAGCAATTGGCGGGACAGTTTGGAGTAGGTTTGTCGCGTATTGCTAGAACTATTCGTGAAAGAATGAATGTGCGCGATAATGAGATATTTACTCCTACGGATCTAGTAAATGCTAAAACATTAACTTCAGTTATAAACTCTTTCTTTGGTACCAATCAGCTATCTCAGTTTATGGACCAAACCAATCCACTGTCGGAGATTACGCACAAACGTAGATTATCCGCATTAGGACCTGGAGGTCTCTCAAGAGAGCGTGCAGGGTTTGAAGTACGTGACGTTCACCATACACATTATGGTAGAATTTGTCCAATTGAAACCCCTGAAGGTCCAAACATTGGTCTTATTTCGTCATTGGGTATTTATGCCAAGATTAATAGTTTAGGATTTATTGAGACACCATACCGTAAGGTAGAAAATGGGAAGGTTGACCTTCAGTCCGAACCAATTTACTTAAACGCAGAGGATGAAGAAGATAAGGTGATTGCTCAGGCGAACATTGATTTAAATACAGATGGTACAATTCAGACTGAAAGAGTAATTGCCCGTTTAGATGGTGATTACCCAGTAGTGGAACCTTCAGAAGTAAATCTAATCGACGTAGCTCCGAATCAGATTTCAGGTATCTCTGCTTCGTTAATTCCATTCCTAGAGCACGATGATGCTAACCGTGCCTTAATGGGATCCAACATGATGCGTCAGGCAGTACCATTATTGAAGCCGGAAGCACCAGTAGTTGGTACCGGCCTTGAAAAGCAAGTAGCTAAAGATTCGCGTATTCTAATTAATGCAGAAGGACCGGGAGTTGTAGAATATGTAGACGCTGACCGAATTGTTATCAAGTACGAAAGAAGCGAAGATGCTGATCTAGTAAGTTTTGAGAGTGCTACCAAAACCTATAAGCTCACGAAATTCCGTAAAACAAACCAAAGTACTACCATTACTTTACGTCCAAACGTTCGCGTAGGAGATAGAGTTGAGGAAGGACAAGTACTATGTGACGGTTATGCTACAGAAAATGGTGAGCTTGCTTTAGGACGAAACTTGACAGTGGCATTCATGCCTTGGAAAGGTTACAACTTTGAGGATGCAATCGTTATAAATGAAAAAGTTGTAAGAGAGGATTGGTTCACATCTATTCACGTGGACGAGTATTCTCTTGAAGTAAGAGATACCAAACTAGGTATGGAGGAACTTACTGCGGATATCCCGAACGTTTCTGAGGAAGCAACTAAAGACCTTGATGAGAACGGGATGATTCGCATTGGAGCAGAAGTGAAGCCCGGAGACATTATGATTGGTAAGATTACACCTAAAGGTGAGTCTGACCCTACTCCTGAAGAAAAACTTCTTAGAGCAATCTTCGGAGATAAGGCAGGTGATGTAAAAGACGCCTCTTTAAAAGCCGATTCTTCCCTTCGCGGAGTTGTTATTAATAAGAAACTGTTCTCCAGAAATATCAAGGATAAGAAGAAAAGAGCAGAAGAAAAATTAAGACTTGAAGAGATAGAGAACAGCTACAAAGAGAAATTCACTGAATTGCGTAATACACTAATTGAAAAATTAGGAATACTAGTAAATGGTAAAACGTCCCAAGGTGTAAACAATGATCTCAACGAGGAAATAATTGGGAAAGGAGTTAAATTCTCCACTAAGCTTTTACAAAGCGTTGAGGATTATGTAAATGTAAGTGGTGCGGATTGGACTGTTGATTCGGAAAAGAACGAGTTAATTAAGCAATTAATCCACAACTATAAAATCAAGTACAACGACATTGCAGGTATAAAAAACCGTGAAAAGTTTGCTATCTCCATCGGAGATGAGCTTCCTGCGGGAATTATGAAACTTGCTAAAGTCTATATTGCCAAGAAGAGAAAACTCAATGTGGGCGATAAGATGGCAGGACGTCACGGAAACAAGGGTATCGTTTCACGTATAGTGCGTGAAGAAGATATGCCATTCCTAGAGGATGGAACTCCAGTAGATATTGTGCTAAACCCACTAGGGGTACCTTCCAGGATGAATATTGGTCAGATTTACGAGACTGTATTAGGATGGGCAGGGAAAAAGCTTGGTCTTAAATTCGCTACTCCAATTTTTGATGGTGCGTCGCTCGATGATATTACTAAGTATACCGATGAGGCAGGACTTCCTCGCTATGGAAGCACCTACCTGTACGATGGTGGTACTGGAGAACGTTTTGCCCAGCCTGCGACCGTAGGAGTTATTTACATGCTTAAGTTGGGGCATATGGTAGACGATAAAATGCACGCTAGATCCATTGGACCGTACTCTCTTATTACACAGCAACCATTGGGAGGAAAGGCTCAATTTGGTGGTCAAAGATTCGGAGAGATGGAAGTGTGGGCACTGGAAGCTTTCGGTGCATCAAATATTCTAAGAGAGATTCTAACAGTGAAATCGGATGATGTTATTGGACGTGCGAAAACGTACGAAGCAATCGCTAAAGGTGAGGCAATGCCTGAACCAGGAATTCCGGAATCATTTAACGTTTTACTCCATGAATTGCAGGGATTAGGTCTGGATATAAGACTTGAAGAATAATTTTACAGATTATGATGGAATTACCTTCCAGAAGTAAAATTTAACATCCTAAATCTAAAATCTAACAAATGTCAAATAAAAATAAATCAAGTAGATTTAATAAAATCACTATCGGACTTGCAAGCCCGGAGTCTATACTTCAGGAATCAAGAGGAGAAATCCTAAAGCCCGAGACTATCAATTACCGGACGCACAAGCCTGAGCGTGATGGGTTATTTTGTGAAAAAATCTTTGGGCCTATTAAAGACTACGAATGTGCTTGTGGTAAGTACAAGCGTATTCGATATAAAGGTATTGTCTGCGACCGTTGTGGTGTAGAAGTTACAGAGAAAAAAGTACGAAGAGAAAGAATCGGGCATATTAATCTTGTAGTGCCAGTGGCTCATATCTGGTATTTCCGTTCTTTACCGAACAAGATTGGATACTTACTTGGATTACCTTCCAAGAAGCTTGACATGATTATCTACTATGAGAGATACGTTGTGATCCAACAAGGAATTGCTAAGAAAGCCGACGGTTCAGATTTCGATACAATGGAGTTCCTAACAGAAGAGGAATACCTTGATGTTATGGAGACCTTACCAGTGGAAAACCAGTATCTTGACGATTCTGACCCAAATAAGTTTATTGCTAAGATGGGAGCGGAAGCTGTTGAAGAATTGCTGCGTCGTATTGACTTAGATGCTTTGTCTTTTGACTTACGTCACAAAGCGCACAACGAAGGCTCTAAACAGAGAAGAACGGAAGCATTAAAACGTCTTAATGTAGTAGAAGCATTGCGAGGTGCAAATACCAGGATGATTAATAAGCCGGAATGGATGGTTATGCGTGTTCTACCTGTGATTCCACCTGAGCTTAGACCACTTGTTCCACTAGATGGAGGACGTTTTGCAACTTCTGATTTGAACGATCTTTACCGTAGGGTAATTATTCGTAATAATAGACTGAAGAGGCTTCTGGAAATTAAAGCGCCAGAAGTAATCTTACGAAACGAAAAAAGAATGCTGCAGGAAGCAGTGGATTCATTATTCGATAACACGCGTAAATCTTCTGCAGTTAAGTCCGAATCTAATCGTCCATTGAAATCCTTATCGGATTCCCTGAAAGGGAAACAAGGGCGTTTCCGTCAAAACTTGCTTGGTAAAAGGGTTGACTATTCCGCACGTTCCGTAATTGTAGTGGGACCCAACCTTCAATTGCATGAATGTGGACTTCCAAAGGACATGGCAGCTGAATTATACAAGCCATTTATAATAAGGAAGTTAATTGAAAGAGGAATTGTTAAAACAGTAAAGTCTGCAAAACGTATCATTGACCGGAAGGAACCAGTGGTATATGATATATTGGAGAATGTAATGAAAGGTCACCCAGTTTTGTTAAACCGGGCACCTACACTTCACAGATTAGGTATTCAGGCTTTCCAACCAAAAATGATTGAAGGTAAGGCAATCCAGCTTCACCCACTTGTTACCACGGCATTTAATGCCGACTTTGACGGTGACCAGATGGCAGTACACCTCCCATTGGGGCCAGAAGCCATTCTCGAAGCTCAGTTGCTAATGCTTGGTTCGCAAAATATTCTTAACCCTGCAAACGGATCACCAATTACTGTTCCTTCGCAGGACATGGTATTGGGACTGTATTTTATGACCAAAGAAGCTTCTTCAACTGACGAAGTTAAAATAAAAGGTGAAGGTTTGGCTTTCTATTCTCCTGAGGAAGCTGAAATTGCGTACAATGAAGGTAAAGTAAGCTTAAATGCCAAAGTTCGTTGTCGCCTTCCAGTTAAGGAAAATGGTGAGTTAGTTGTTAAGCTCATTGAAACTACAGTAGGTAGAATACTGTTCAACCAAATTGTACCTAAGAAAGTTGGCTTTGTTAATGAATTACTTACTAAGAAGTCACTTCGAAACGTTATTGGTCGCATACTAGCTGATACGGATTTCCCTACTACAGTGAAATTCCTTGATGATATGAAAGACCTTGGATACTCTAATGCATTCAAGGGAGGATTGTCCTTCTCGCTTGGAGACATCGTAATCCCAGCGGAGAAAAAGACCATGATAGCTCAAGCAGTGGAAAGTGTTGATGAAATTAGAGCCAATTACAACATGGGTCTAATTACTGATACTGAGCGTTATAATCAGGTTATTGACGTTTGGACTAATACCAATGCAGGTTTAACAGAGATGATCATGAGCCGAATGAAGACCGATCAAGGTGGGTTTAATTCAGTTTATATGATGCTTGATTCCGGTGCAAGGGGTTCTAAGGAACAGATTAGACAGTTATCCGGTATGAGAGGTTTGATGGCTAAGCCTCAAAAAGCTGGATCTACTGGTGCTGAAATTATTGAAAACCCAATTGTAGCAAACTTTAAGGAGGGACTTTCCATTTTGGAGTACTTCATTTCTACCCACGGTGCTCGTAAAGGTCTTGCGGATACGGCTCTTAAAACTGCGGATGCAGGTTATTTGACACGTAGACTTGTGGACGTTGCCCAGGACGTTATTGTGACGGAAACAGATTGTGGAACGCTCAGAGGAACTGAAGTTGCAGCATTGAAAAAGAACGATGAGATTGTTGAACGAATTTCGGAGAGAATTCTCGGTCGTGTATCCTTACACGATGTGTACCACCCAGAGACCGACGATCTAATCGTTAATGCAGATGAAATTATCGTTGAAGCTGTTGCTAAGGAGATCGAAGATGCAGGTATAGAAGCCGTTGAAGTGCGCTCGCCTCTAACGTGTGAAGCCAAAAGGGGAATTTGCGCAAAATGTTACGGACGTAACCTGGCCACGGGGAAACCAATCCATATGGGTGAGGCTGTAGGAGTTATTGCTGCGCAATCCATTGGGGAACCTGGGACCCAGCTAACCTTAAGAACTTTCCACCAAGGTGGTACTGCTGGTAACGTCTCAGAAAATCCTTCCATAGTTGCCAAAAGAGACGGTATTGTTGAAATGGATGAAGTTCGTACAGTAACTTCAGAGAATGAATTTGGTGAAACACATGAAGTTGTTGTTTCTAGATCTACAGAATTTAGATTAGTAGCGGACAATGAGCTTAGAACACCATTAATGATTGCTAATTTACCGTACGGTGCATCTCTTTCTGTAAAACCAGGAGATAAGGTGAAGAAAGGTGATCTGATTGCTAAATGGGATCCATATAATGCAGTAATTATCGCAGAGTCTGCTGGTAAGGTAGAATATGAAGATATTATTCAAGGTGTATCATTCCAGTTAGAAATTGACGAACAAACCGGATTTGAGGAAAAAGTAATCACAGAATCAAGAAATAAGAAGGCCGTACCTACCCTTAGAGTTGTAGATACTAAAGGTGAGGAACTCAAAGCATATAACCTGCCGGTAGGAGCTCACTTAATGGTAAATGACGGAGAAAAGATTAAGGCTGGAAAAGTTCTAATTAAGATTCCAAGAAAATCTGCAAAAGCAGGGGACATCACCGGTGGTCTTCCAAGGGTGACTGAATTATTTGAAGCCAGAAATCCTTCAAATCCTGCGGTAGTAACTGAAATCGACGGTGTGGTATCCTACGGTAAGATTAAGAGAGGTAATCGCGAACTTATTGTGGAGGCTAAAACGGGTGAAAGACGTATTTACCTAGTAAAGCTCTCCAATCAGATTTTAGTTCAGGAAAATGACTTTGTTCGTGCGGGCTCTCCATTGTCTGACGGATCAGTAACGCCAGACGATATTCTTAAAATCAAGGGACCGACTGCAGTTCAGGAATACTTAGTGAATGAAATCCAAGAGGTATATAGACTTCAGGGGGTGAAAATTGACGATAAACATTTCGAGATAATTGTTCGTCAGATGATGACTAAAGTCGAGATTGTGGACGGTGGAGATACCCAATTCTTGGAAGGTGCCTTAGAGCATAAGTATGACTTCTTGGAGGAGAACAACCGAATATTTGGGCTGAAAGTAGTTACTGACGCCGGCGATTCGAAAGAATTCAAGCCAGGTCAGATGATTAATGCAAGAGAACTAAGAGATGAAAATTCCAAACTAAAGAGAGAGGATCTTCAGCTTGTTGAAGTTCGTGAAGCACTTCCAGCTACTGCTACTCCAGTGCTACAAGGTATTACCCGTGCTGCACTTCAGACCAAATCGTTTATGTCAGCCGCTTCCTTCCAGGAAACAACCAAAGTACTTAATGAAGCTGCGGTTTCAGGTAAGGTAGATGAGCTGAATGGTTTGAAAGAGAACGTAATTGTTGGTCATAGAATTCCAGCCGGTACCGGTCTCAGAGAGTATCAAAATGTGATTGTCGGCTCGAAAAAAGAGTTTGAAGATTTAAATTAATACCAATTAGAATATTTGGGTTTGCAAGGAAACATTAACTTTGTAGACCCAAGATTCTTATAAACTTATAAATAACAGAAAATGGAAAACAACCAGAATCCACAAGATGGAAACCTAAACATTAATTTGAATGAAATGGTAGCAGCGGGCGTATATTGTAACCTAGCACTTGTAAACCATTCTCCTTCAGAATTTGTACTTGATTTTATTCAATTAATGCCAGGAGTACAACAGGCGAATGTGCGTTCAAGAGTAATTCTTGCTCCACTTCATGCCAAGAGAGTACTTACTGCACTTCAGCAGAATATTGCCAATTATGAGCAACAATTCGGAGAAATTAAAGAAGTAGAGCCTTTTGTAGTTGGTCAAAATAATGTGCAAGCTTAAAAAAAATAAGCTTTGATTTAAAAAAAAAATCTGACAGCAATGAACTGCCCCCAAAAAGTTAGACACTTTTTAGGGGCATTTTTTTATTTAATGAACTACAATATCAAGTAATTTTTTATCTTCTAAATATCCTTGCAGTCGGTCGCCTTCTGCGACTTTACCAACACCTGCCGGTGTTCCGGTAAATATAATATCTCCCACTTTTAATGTAAAATAGCGAGAAACAAATGCAATGATGTCCTTAATAGCAAAGAGCATTTGCGTGGTGTTACCCCTTTGCACCACGTTTTTATTTTTCTCCAAATGGAATTCGAGATTTTCTACTTTAAAATCGTTTTTGGGTAAAAATTCACTTAAAACTGCCGAACCGTCAAAGCCTTTCGACAGCTCCCATGGCAGTCCTTTGTTTTTTAATTTAGCTTGCAAATCACGTGCAGTAAAATCAATTCCTAATCCTATATTTTCGTAATGCTTGTCTGCATTTTCTGGTGTAATATATCTTCCCGTCTTACTTATCTTGACAATAAGTTCAAGTTCATAGTGCACATCTTGCGAGAAGTCCGGTAAGTAAAAATCCCGCCCTTTAAGCACCGCAGTGTCGGGTTTCAAAAATATTACTGGATCTTCAGGTACTTCATTTCCAAGTTCCTTAGCGTGCAAAGCATAATTTCTTCCGATGCATATGAGCTTCATATTAATTAAAATTTAGATTTTAAGTAGATTCCTGTTAGTACTTTTTTAGTATATAAGGGGAAATCCGCATTTTGTATCCATCCATAATACCCAGGATCTTTTTTGAATACATCCCGGACTGCTTGATTCTTATATTTTCCGAAAGAGAAGATCTCCTCACCTTGTTCATTGAAAGATACCATTCCGGCTAAATCAGCGCTCTTTTGGTGGTATGAGAATTCGCTCAAATGTCCAATTTCATTTGGCAAATCCTGATAATGAGCTACCTGAGCATCTAAGACCTCAAATGTTGCAAGTACATCATATTCAGCATCATGCGCATTTTCCATTTTTTTTCCACAATAAAATTCGTATGCTGCGCCCAGAGTTCTCGGCTCCATCTTATGGTAAATAACCTGGGCGTCTACCAAACGAAACTTGGAAAGGTCAAAATCAATCCCAGTCCGCAAAAGTTCTTCTGCAAGCAGAGGAACATCAAATTTATTAGAATTAAAACCTGCAAGGTCACATCCGGCGATCATCTCCATTATTTTTCCCGCGATTTCACCAAAAGTAGGACAATCTTTTACCTGTTCATCGTTAATTCCATGCACCGCCGTTGCTGCCGACGGAATGGGTATTTGGGGATTCACAAGCCAGGTGCGGGTTTCCCGCGAAGCGTCTGGATTTACTTTCATGACGCATATTTGCACTATTCTGTCTTTCGCTACATTTATTCCCGTAGTTTCCAGATCAAATACACAAAGAGGTTTATGAAGTTTTAAATTCATCATTTAAATATTAGTTGAATTGACGTTGGAAAACAAGGGATACCAATACGTAATAGACCACACTTAAGGGTATCCCTGCTAATCCAAACATAAAGATTAATAACACACACCCAGCGAGCAAAACTAATTTGGGGATATTGTCCTTTATTCGTAGACTCTTAAATTTTAAGGCAATCATTTTTATAGGGCTTACCAGCAGATAGGAACTTAATAGTGTTATAAATACTAAGTATGCAGCATTATCTGTTATAACCATTGCATCGTCTTGGTATGCAAGATGTGCAAGTGAAAAGATCAATAGTGTATTTGTAGGTGTATTTAAGCCCTTGAAATAATAAGCCTGTTCCGTGTCGATATTAAAAATAGCTAACCTAAGGCATGAGAATAGCGTGATCAAAAGTCCAATATATTTTACTTCAAAAGGTAGTTCGACGTTTAAGAATTGGTGTTGGAATGGACTTAACATTAAGTACATAGCAATGCCAGGCACCACGCCGAAACTTACCATATCGGCTAAAGAGTCCAACTGTATACCAAGGGCAGAGTCAGCCTTTAGAAGCCGTGCTACAAAACCATCGAAAAAGTCCATTACCAATGAAACTATCAGGCAGATGGCTGCAAGTGTGTAATTTCCGTCTAAGAGGGCTATCACACAAACCGTTCCGGCACCAAGATTTAGTAGTGTTAAAAGGTTGGCTAAATTATTCTTGATAAATAACATCATTTTAGCTTTTGTTTTAGAGGAGATTTGAAATGGTAATATAATCCAAAAATGCTGACGGACGCAGTAATAAATGTAAAAAGCAAGGAAGCTGCTATGCTAGCTTGAGGATCAATTTGGAAATACTGGCTGGTTTCAAGAAAAAGCACTTCCCTTGCACCAATTCCTGCGAACGATATTAGACTTAATATAGAACTTGAGAGAAACAGCACACAGTACTCAACGTACTTATCATCGATACCCAAACCTTTCGCTAGAACAATAAAACTTCCCGCCTGAAGCACCTGGATACAAATCGAAAGCACGAACGCTTTAACATGGAGTAATGTTTGGGTTGTAGAAAATCTGTTGAAGTATTTTAATAAATAAGCTAAAAAAAAGAGCACGAGACCGAAAACAATCAGATACGATCTTAGAGTAGGCACTATAAATGCTACACCCACACCAATCAATACCAAAATTGCTGTAAAGCCGTTGAAACGGTCCATTAGTAATGCAAAACCTGACTTTTTTATTCCGTAGCCAAGATGTTGTTTCAGTGAATATACTTTGTACGCATCGCCACCAATTCCTCCGGGAATAAAAAAGTTATAGAACATACCAACCAAATACAACTTTGCATTGGTCCAATAATCAAGTCTAATTCCGTTGCTTTCAAAGTAAATGTTTAATCTAGCAGTGGAAAGTAACTGTGATAAAAGAAAAAGAAATGTACTAAGAATCAAATAGAATAACGAAATTTCTGACCATAAAGATAATAGCTGCTCTGTAGAAATATTGGATATTGCATAGTAGAGTAGTACCACACTAACTACGATCTTAGCGAATCCAATTAACTTCTTTTTAAACGGCTTGCTCTCCAAAGCGACTGATTTTACGGATATTAAACGGTCTTTTACTTTGAGATTCATAATAGGTCTTCATCAACATATCAACTATGATTCCTGTGGTAAAGAATTGAATTCCCATAAATACGAGAAGGACTCCTAGTATAAGAAGGGGGCGCGTTCCGATTTCATTACCCATTATCTTAAGAATAAATAAATAGGCATTAATAAACATCCCTAAAGTAAATGCCGCCATTCCAATGTTTCCAAACAAATATATGGGCTTGGATAAATAACGCTGATTGAAGAGAACTAGCAGTAAGTCATTAATTACTTTGAACGTCCGGTTCATTCCGTATTTGGACTCCCCAAACTGACGTGCATGGTGCTTTACAGGCATTTCAGTAATTCGTGCACCGTTTAGATGCGCTAATAAACTTATAAACCTGTGATTTTCTCCATAAAGATTTAGTTCTTTTGCCGTATCACGGGTGAATACTTTTAGAGCACATCCCTGGTCCGAAATCTGGAGCTTGGTGCTGTGTTTAATTATGAAATTGGCTATCCTTGAGGGCACAGTGCGTAATGAAGAATCTTTTCTTTTTGCACGTTTTCCAACAACCAGGTCGTAATCTCCCTGCTCCAAAAGATTTACCATTGCAGGAATGTCAGATGGATCATTCTGCAAATCACCATCAAGGGTTATAATATAATCTCCTTTCGCTATATCAATGCCAGCCATCATAGCACTGCTCTGCCCATAGTTTTTCTTCAATTCCACAAGAATAACATGGGGGTCATTCTTGGATTTTATTTCTTTTACGGTGCCATCGGTTGAAAAATCATCAATCAAAATAAGTTCGTAAGGGTAGTTATGAAGTACCTCATTAATCCTATCTATTAGTAACGAAGCATTGCCCTGTTCGTTATACATCGGGATAATCAGTGAATAGAATTTATCGGAATTCATAAAATGCCTTTATATTGTTATTTTTGCAAAGATTGTCATGCAAAAATACGAAAAAACAACCACCTTGATGCGCAACAACCCATTTCTCAGCTCACGTCAACTTTGGACCCTCTACATCGGAATCGGACTTATTTACATACTAGGAACGATGGTGCCCTTGATGCAAAACGATTCGGCTCAACATGCATCAATGGCTATGCGAATGACACTTACCGGAGATTATCTTAATCTATTCAAGGGGGAGAACGCTTATTTGGATAAGCCCCATATGCATTTTTGGCTATCCGCATTAGCTATGGAAGTGTTTGGCGTAAACCACATAGCCTATCGCCTACCCGCAATTATATCTTTGGCAATAGGAGCAGTCGCAACCAAGAAATTATTTGATGTCCTTTATCCGCAGCGCCATATAGGGCAAGTGGCTAGTCTAGTGTTTCTTTGCTCTCAATCTATAATTCTGTCAGGTCACGATGTTAGAACGGACGCGGTATTGACGGGGTTTGTTATATTGTCTGTCTATCTCTTTGTTCAATTTTTACAGCGGGGAAAATGGTACTATGGGTTTGTGGCAGGTCTGAGTGCAGCCATCTCTTTTGATGCAAAGGGATTGATGCCGGTGGTGATTATAGGTATAGCAGTTTTATCATACCTCACCTATAGTCGAAAGTGGAGCATTTTCTTTTCTAAAAGGATGATTTATATTGTATCTGGATTCGCTTTGGGCATTGCACCGGTCCTCTATGCCTACTACTCTCAGTTTGGCGCAAAGGGAATAGAATTTATATTGATAGGACAAAGCCTGGGTAGGTTGGATGGAAGTGATTTTGGATCCACGCATTCGGATCCATTCTTTTTCTTTCATGCTTTATTATGGGTGTTTCTTCCGCTCTCTGTTCCCTTGTACTTCGCGGTGTATTTCAGAACTGCAGAGTTGGTTCGCAGTAGATTTAGCATGATTAATTCGCGTGAAGTATTAACGATAGGTTCTTTCTGGGGGGTTATGCTTTTGTTTAGCCTTTCTTCCTTCAAATTGCCTCATTATTTAAACGGTCTTTTACCACTATTATCCATTCTAGTTGTCGCTTATTTATCAGAAGAAAAGACAAAGGGTATTCTAAAGTTTTTAAAGGGTATACAAATATTCGTTGTGATAATCGCTCTACTACTTGTACTAGTTCTACTGCTTGCGTTTACGGGTGTGGTAAGTTGGTTTTTACTAATTCTTGTGGCACTTAGTTTTCTCCTTGTGGCTATTGGTCTTAGGGATTCAAAGGGCGAAGCAGGAAAGATTCTATGGATAGCGTTAATCGGCTCGGTTTCTTTGAACATGTTTCTAAATAGTCATTTTTATCCTATACTTACTCAGTATCAAGGAAGCTATACTCTAGCTCAGTGGGTAAATAGAAAAGAAATGTCAAAAGACAATATTGTAATGTTAGAGGGAAGTGAGTCGTGGGCATTTGATTTTTATACTTCTAGAAATACTCCTAGAATTTCTCCCGAATCCCTCGAGGCGGGGCAGTGGGTAGTGTTGCATGAATCTTCACTGCTTAATTTGAAGCGTTCTTACAAAATAATAAGAGCTGAAAATGACTTTAGAATTACCAGATTGAGTGCTAAGTTTATAAATCCCCAGAGAAGAGCGGAGCAGCTTTCCAAAATGATAATTGTTGAGATTTTATAATGTTCAAAACTGTTTAATAGCTAGTACTGGAGTAAAGTACTGAAATTGATATGGAATGGATAATTAAACATTTGGCGTTTAACATTTTTTATTTACTTTTATCCAAAGTATAGATTAATTAATATTAGAAATAAAATTGTATGAAAAAAATGCTATTTGCCTTTGCGGCACTGTTAATTTCAAGTTTATCTTTTGCACAAATTGAAGGCAAATGGAAAACAATAGACGATGAGACGGGCCAGGCCAAATCCATTGTGGAAGTGTTCAAGAAATCCAATGGGCAGTATTATGGAAAGATTACGCAGCTGATGGCAAAGCCAGAAAACGAGACCTGTGTGAAGTGTACCGACGATAGAAAAAATAAGCCGCTTATAGGTTTAGAGATTATCCGTGGACTAAAGAAATCCGGAAATGAGTTTACAGGAGGAACCATAACCGATCCCAAAACAGGTAAAACATATAAATGTACAATTACAAGGGATGGAAATAAGTTAAATGTGCGTGGTTATGTAGGTTTTTCTCTTATTGGTCGTACACAGACCTGGCATAAAGTAAACTAGATGATTCTCTTATTTATACTTTGAATAATGAATGCACCGTAGGGTGCATTTTTTTTATGACATGAATCATTTTCCAGGAGGCTTTAGATTCTTTCTCTATTAAGTTTTCAATTATATTGTTTAAATTTGTAGACCTAAAAAATACACTTTAAAATGGCAGAATATACTTTTCGCGAAGTAATTGCCCAGGCAATGAGCGAGGAAATGCGTAAGGACGAATCCATATTTCTTATGGGTGAGGAAGTTGCGGAGTACAATGGAGCATATAAAGCTTCCAAAGGGATGCTAACTGAATTTGGTCCAAAAAGAATTATTGACACTCCAATTGCTGAGCTTGGTTTTACGGGTATTTCTGTTGGTGCGGCAATGAATGGAAACCGCCCTATAGTGGAGTTCATGACATTTAATTTTTCGTTGGTCGGTATTGACCAAATTATAAATAATGCTGCAAAAATCCGACAAATGAGTGGAGGGCAATGGAATTGCCCAATAGTATTTAGAGGTCCAACGGCCTCTGCGGGTCAGTTAGGTGCTACGCACTCACAGGCGTTTGAAAGTTGGTATGCCAACTGCCCTGGTCTTAAAGTAGTGGTTCCATCTAATCCTTACGATGCTAAGGGACTTTTAAAATCAGCTATACAGGACAATGATCCTGTAATCTTTATGGAGTCGGAGCAGATGTATGGTGATAAGATGGAAATTCCTGACGAAGAGTATTACATCCCAATCGGCAAGGCAGATATAAAAAAGGAGGGAACGGATGTCACATTAGTTTCTTTCGGAAAGATTATGAAATTGGCTATGCAGGCAGCAGAAGATTTAGAGAAGGAAGGTATTTCTGTGGAAGTTATAGATCTGAGAACTGTACGGCCTTTAGACTATGAAACCGTTTTAGGATCAGTAAAAAAGACCAATCGATTGGTAGTATTGGAGGAAGCGTGGCCGTTTGGTTCTGTAGCTTCTGAAATCACCTACATGGTACAACAGAAAGCTTTTGATTATTTGGATGCTCCCGTGAAGCGAATCACTACGCCTGACGCCCCTGCTCCTTATTCGGCAGCATTGTTCTCAGAGTGGTTCCCTAAACTTGAAAAAGTTAAGGAAGAGCTTAAAAAAGCGATGTATATTAAGGCTTAATATAGATAAAAACTCTCGAAAGAGAGTTTTTTTATTTATAAATAGTTTCATAGTACACTGTTCTAAGGACTAACTTTGCCGAAATTTTCATTCATGCCACGTAACTCAACTGCGCACTCCTTTGATATAAAAAAACTTTCTTTTGTTGGTGTGCTTGTCTCGCTGGGAATTGTATTTGGTGACATTGGAACCTCACCACTTTACGTGATGAAGGCTATTGTGGGAGCATTCCAAGATACACCTCAGCTTCATTTAGAGGAATATATTGAAGGTGCGCTTTCCTGCATCATCTGGACTCTTACATTACAAACTACAGTCAAATATGTACTCATTGCTTTGCGCGCTGATAATAAAGGAGAAGGTGGTATACTGGCATTGTATTCCTTAGTGAAGAAGTTAAAAAAGCCTTGGCTTTATGTTGTAGCATTAATCGGTGCAGCTACTTTGGTGGCAGATAGTGTGATAACACCTTCACTTACGGTGATGTCGGCCGTGGAAGGACTTAAGATTTACCAGCCGGAGACACCTGTAGTCTTAATTACCTGCATTATCCTGCTTGTAGTTTTCGTCGTACAGCAATTTGGAACGAGTTTTATTGGTAAGTTTTTTGGGCCTATTATGGTGTTGTGGTTTGTCGCCCTGGGTGGATTTGGACTTATACATATAACCTCTCATTTGGAAATTCTAAAGGCCTTTAATCCTTATTATGCCTATCAATTAATAACACAGTCTCCCTCCGCTCTTATAATTATGGGGGCAGTATTTCTTTGTACCACTGGTGCGGAAGCTCTTTATTCTGACTTAGGACACTGCGGAAAGCAGAACATTCGTGTGAGTTGGATTTTTGTGAAAGTTATGCTCATTCTGAATTATTTGGGACAAGGCGCCTGGCTTTTGGATAACTTAGATTTGGCACGCTCTGGTATGAATCCCTTTTTTGGCATTATGCCCTCTTATCTAGTTATTCCAGGTGTATTGTTGGCAACGTTAGCAGCTATTATTGCCAGTCAGGCAGTAATTACAGGTTCCTTTACCATGTTTTCTGAGGCGATGTCCATTAACTTCTGGCCCAATCAGAAGATTGATTACCCGTCAGGGGTAAAGGGACAGATGTATATCCCTCGCATCAACTGGACGCTACTGATCATGTGTATTATGGTGGTGCTCTATTTTAAAGAATCAGGAAAGATGGAAGCTGCATACGGGCTGACAATTACAATCACCATGTTAATGACCACCTTGTTGCTTTTATTTTGGTTTCAAAGAAAGCGGGTGCACTGGATATTTGTACTCGGTTTTGCTTTGGTATACCTCTCTATTGAACTTGGTTTTTTCTATGCCAATGTTATTAAATTTTTCGAGGGAGGGTGGTTAACAGTTGTACTTGGTGGTTTTATAGGAATTTGTATGTATGCGTGGTATAACGGCCGACTTATCAAAAATAAATTCATCAAGTTTGTCAAATTGGATAAATATGCTCCGGTGATAAAGGATATGAAGCTAGATGAAACTATTCCCAAGTATGCAACTAATCTTGCATTTCTTTCCAGGGCTAAAAGACAAGATGAATTGGAGGCCAAAATTATATACAGTATAATCCGAAAACAGCCTAAACGAGCGGATCATTATTTTATTCTAAACATTGTAAACCAGGAAGATCCCTATACGTTTAATTACAGTGTGGAAGAAATTGTTCCTGGTACCATTTTTAGAATCAACTTTTATCTTGGCTTTAAAATCGACCGAAGAATTAATGATTATTTCGACCAGGTTCTAGAAGACTTAATGCAGCAAGATGTTATTCCCTCCCGGAGTGCCCATCCTTCATTACGTATGCATAACATTCCACCTGATTTGATGTATATTATTATTGATAACACATACATTAATGACACCTTATTAAGTGTCAAGGAGAAGATAACTCTTAATATCTATAACTTCGTAAAATATATCGGTAGCGATGACTTTAAAGCTTGGGGTGTTTCCCCTCATAATGTTGTTGTTGAATCAGCACCTTTGCTGGATCAGGAAATAATTGTAAAAAAGATACAACAAGTTGCATTTATTAAAACCTGAGTGGCATTTGGTCCGCTTCTTGGCTAACTGTCACTATCGATTAAATTTAATAAATTTGTAGTTAAAATCAATTGATGAACAACCAACAGGGACAATCCAATAATCAGGTAATAAGAGAAGTACTAAGGCAATACCTCCAGGAGAAGGGTTTTAGAAATACACCTGAACGCTATACAATTCTGGAAGAGATTTACGGAATGGAGCACCACTTTAATGTGGATGATCTGTACCTCTTAATGATGCAGAAAAAATACCATGTGTCCAAAGCGACCATATACAATACGATAGAAATATTTTTGGATGCAGGACTAATTAGAAAACATCAGTTCGGCGAAAAAACACTTACTTCCTCGTCGTATGAAAAATCGTACTTTGACAAACAGCATGATCATTTGGTCATCTATAAGAAAGGTTCAGATAAGGAGATAGAAGAAATAATTGAATTTTGCGACCCAAGGATCCAAGGAATTAAGGAAGCCATCGAAAACGCTTTCGGAGTGAATATTGATTCGCATTCATTGTATTTCTATGGAACTAAGAAGGACGAATGAAAAATATCTTCTTATTAATATGTGTTCTTTCGATAGGATTTTATTCTGCGCAGATTAAGACGCAGCCAACTACCCCTTTAACAAAAGATCCATTTTTTAACAATCAAAGTAAGACACCGCAAAATCCTGCAGAGCAGGTGGAGTTGGTTCATTCGGACCTTTTTCAGGTGGATAAAGAACGTTTTCAGGGTAATCCTTTTTTTTCGGGTAATGTGAAATTTTCACATAAAGGTTCTATTTTAACAGCTAATGAAGTCGTACTATATAAGGAGCAGAATTTCATTCGCGCGGTTGGAAATGTGCGGTTGGAAAATGCAGATGGTTCGGTAATTACAGCCCAGGAAATGGAATACGATGGAAATACAGAGAGAGGTATTGCCCGTAAAGATGTAGTGCTTACTGATCCAAAACAAACTATTTCAACACAAACCTTATACTACGATCGTCGCACTAACGAAGCCTATTTTAATACCGGCGGTACTATTCGTAGCGATGGAAATACAATGTATACCAATTCCGCTACGTACGATATATCGTCTAAAATGATAGATTTTAGAGGCAATGTAAGAATTGATAATCCAGAGTATACAGTAGAGGGTATTAATATTAAGCAAAACCAAAATACCAATACGGCTGAATTTTTTGGCCCTACCACCATTAGAAATAAAAAAAATCCCAGCAATTATCTCTATACGGAGAAAGGTCGTTATCTGATGGACCAGAAGGAAGCATATCTCGAAAAGAACTCAAGGATTTACTACAATAATAAAGTACTCACCGGAGATGCGCTTTATTTTAATCAAATTACAGGATACGGGACGGCCCGAGGAAACGTCACTTTGGATGATCCACTTGAGAGTAGGTATCTGAAAGGAGGGTATGCGGAAGTGTACGAAAAAAAGGATTCTGCTATGGTTACAGAAAAGCCCTATGCGGTTAAAATCCTAGAGAAGGATTCTATTTATTTTGCCGCGGAGAGAATATTGGCTTATCAGAAATTGGATTCTATCGGAGTAAAGAAAAGTCATATGCGCGCTTACAACAAAGCAAGGATGTATAAATCCAATGCGCAAGCGCGCGCCGATTCTATTTCATTTAATGAAACTGACGGGATCTTGCACCTAATAGACAAACCTATACTATGGAGTGGCGAAAGGCAAGTGACAGGGCAAAAGATCCTGGCATATTTTAACACAGAGACTGAAGATATAGATTCACTGAAAGTTCTTGAAGATGCTTTTGCTATAAATAAGGTGGATACTTTGAACTTGCGCGATGAATTTAACCAAATTAAAGGGCGCGTTATGACGGTTTATTATAAGGACAGTGAAATTTCTCTTGCCCAAGCGTTAGGTAATGCCCAGGCTATTACCTATGCAGACTCAGAAAATGAGCAAACCAAGGAGATGGAGCGATTAGGAGTTGTACTTTCTACCTGTGGCACTATTGAGGCGGAATTTACCAAGAGAAAGGTGGAAATAATATCATGTAATATTGGAGCAAAATCTGATTTTTATCCCATGTCAAAAATTTCAAAAGAAAGAAGATTTTTCCCTGATTTTAATTGGAATACAAAAGACAGGATACGAAGATGGCAAGATATTTTCCTCGACACACCCAATTACCCGGAAATACAATACGAATCCGACGACAGTCTTTACCAACAGGCCCAGGATGCTTTGGAAGCTAAACGTAGCGAAAGCCAGCCAGCGCGCGTAAGGAGAACAAGGAAATAATTGCAAAGTAACCTAATGAAAGAAGAGTTTTTCACATACCAAGCTCAGACTACCCCATTTGCGTCCGGATTTGAGGTAGAGAAAGCGCAGGGAAGTTATATATATGGTAAGGATGGTAAGGCGTATCTTGATTTTGTAGCGGGCGTCTCCGCAAATACATTAGGTCATTCACATCCCAAAATATTGTCGGCTATATCCGATCAGATGAATAAATATCTTCATGTGATGGTATACGGAGAATTTGCTCAAGATATGCCTGTAGCACTATGTAAGACGTTGGCTGAAAATACTCCCGATCCACTGGCAGTAACCTATTTGGTGAATTCCGGGGCAGAAGCCATTGACGGTAGCCTTAAGCTGGCTAAGCGCCACACCGGTCGTGAAAAAATTATATCGTTTAAAAATTCCTATCATGGAAATACGCATGGCGCACTTTCTGTATCAGGTAATGAAGTTCATAAAAGAGAATTCCGGCCGCTGCTTCCCTTAGTAGAATTCATTGAATTCAATTCTTTAACGGATTTGGATAGTATCGATGAGGAATCTGCATGTGTGATACTGGAAACTATCCAGGGTGCTGCTGGATTTTTACTTCCTGATGTGCAGTATTTGAAAGCTCTTCGTCAAAAATGCACTGATACTGGGACACTTCTTATTCTTGATGAAATCCAACCTGGTTTTGGTAGAACAGGAAAGCTATTTGCCTTCGAACACTATGGTATCGTTCCTGATATTTTGGTCATGGGTAAAGGCATGGGCGGAGGTCTACCCGTGGGAGCATTCATGAGTTCTGCCGAAATCATGAATAGTTTAACACATTCGCCGAAATTAGGACATATTACCACCTTCGGAGGTAATCCACTCATTGCCGCTGCGTCCTATGCAACACTAACGGAAGTGCTTTCGGGAGATTTAATGACTGAGGTTCATATAAAAGAAAAACTATTCAGGGAGTTACTAGTACACCGTCTTATTAAGAATATTAATGGAAGGGGACTGATGTTAGCAGTAGAGCTTGAATCCCCTGAGGTAACACTGGCAGTAGCCAAGAGATGCATGGAAAAGGGTTTAATTGTATTCTGGCAACTTTATAGAAATGAATTTTTAAGGATTTCTCCTCCATTAACTATTTCCAGAGATGAAATCATTGAAGGGTGCTCCATTATTATTGAAGTTTTGGACGAAAGAAGCTAGTTGCGATTGAACAAAAATCAATCTGTTTATTTTGTTTTGATACTGAATTAATTTATATATTGCGGCACATTAAGAAAATAATTTATGGTGAAGCATAAAGTGCAGTATGAGTACCCAATGCACTGCCTTTCTGAAATTTTATATGAATACCTCGCTAGTGCTGAGGGGCTTTCGGAATGGTTTGCTGACGAGGTGGTTGAAAAGGGGGATGATTTTTATTTTAGCTGGGGTGGTGGTCCTTCTGAGAAGGCTACGCTCATCAGATATAAGCCGGAGAGTTTTGTTAGATTTCGTTGGGAGGAAGATGAAGGTACTAAGAATTTCTTTGAGATGACCATTGTAATCGATGAAATTACTGATGATTTGGCTTTGAATATTACCGACTTTTGTTATCCTGGAGACGAAGACGAGAATAGACTTTATTGGGAAAATCTAATAGAGAACTTACGTATTAAACTTGGTGCCTCGTAGAGGTTTTTAGAAATACAATAAATGCTTTATGGACGATTAGTTTCGTTCATTCTTTTTTGGTAAAGGTTATATCTGAAATACTACATATGCATAAAAATACAACTGAAATTAACCGGGCGATGCTCTTAGGCGATGTAGTTCGTGTTTCCTTTTTTGTAAGAAACGGCTCTTTGCAAATGGGAGAGGAATGTTACTTCTTTTTAATGTCTTCAATGCGCAAAATGCGGATGAAAATCCCTTTGAATTTTACGCTAGAATTTTTTGAAGAGTGTATATTGAAGATTGCTAGCGAGCAACAACTCCTGCATGGTATCATTAGTCTGTTTGTTTATCGAAAAGATTTTGATGGACCGATATCGGAGGCACCGGTAGATCTGTTGCATGAAATTCAAAGTATCACTGATCCGTTCTCGATGAAGGAAGGGTACACTATGGATGTTATTAAGGAAATATCAATAGGAACTAACCTTCTTAGTAATATCCAGGTGCCATCACCAGAAAATATTTACGCTAAAGTATATGCTAAAGAGAATGAGCTTAATGATGTCATTTTGTTAAACTCCAACCGCAGAGTAGCAAGGAGTATATATGGTAATCTACTGCTGTTGCAAGATGGGGTGATTAAGGTAGTTCCGCAGTCAGAAGGTGCATATATATCACCGCTCATGGAAAATATGCTCACCTATTTTCTCAGAACGTTGCATGTTAAGCATGAGCAGATAGAAATGAGCGCATTTGAAACGCAAAAAGCGCAGGAGATTCTGGTGGTTTCAGATTCCCATGGAATTACAGCAGTATCCTCGATACGTAACAAAGAATTTGCTTCCGAGAGTTTCCGGCAATGGGTTGGAAAGTGGCAGAGTAGTTTTGTTTAGTACTCTTCTCGATACTTATTTCGATGGAGTACTTCAATTCATTGAAATATCTTCTGGCGTGTTAGCAAAAAGTAAAAATTGTCCCCCTAGATTTTCCATTATTTGTCTCCAAAGGCCTTGGTCGTTAGGCGAGGTGTAGTCTAGGTTAACAAGTTCTACCTGCGTCCAGAATTTCTGCCCAATCTCGGACTCCAACTGGTTTGCAGACCAGCCCGAATAGCCTGAGAAAACCTTGACTTGCTGCAACTCTAGTTCTCCGTCAATAAGTGCTGTGACGATGGTTTCTGCATCCTCAGTTAAGTAGTAATCATTATCTATTTTCATGAAAAATTCGTTCATAGGTGTGCCTTTGACAATAAAAAAAATCTTTTCATTTGAAACGGGGCCACCCTCATAAACGTCAACCGGATAACCGAAGATTTGCGCTATGTTTTGACTTACTTCTACATTTTTTTTATTAAGTATTAAACCAAATGCACCTTCGGGATTATGGTCAATGATTAAAACCACAGAACGTGAAAATACATCTCCTGTCAAATCAGGTGTAGAAATTAATATTTTACCTTTGTAGGAGTTGCTCATATTCAAAAATAATAAAAATATGGAAAATCTGCATGATCGCAGGAAGGTATATGAAAAGCTTGAATTACTAGAAGAAAATTGCAAAGCTAATCCAATGGAGCAATTCCGTGACTGGTTTCTTGATGCAGAGGCTGACTCCTCTGTGACGGAACCTAATGCTATGGCTCTCTCTACAGTAGAGCCTGATGGATGCCCAAGGACCAGAATGGTCTTACTAAAATCCTATACCTGGGAGGGATTTATTTTTTATACCAATTATCATAGTAAAAAGGGTCGTGCTTTGGAGCGCTTTTCAAGCGCGTGCCTGCATTTTTTCTGGCCTGGACTGGAAAGACAAATTATTATAAAATCCGAACTGGAAAAGTTGCCGGAAAATTTAAGTGACGGATACTTTTCACAGCGACCGAAAGGGAGTCAGTTGGGGGCTGTGGTTTCTAATCAGAGCGCAGTGGTGCCGGACAGAAAGTACTTGGAATCTAAATTGAGAGAACTAGAGATGGAATACCGTGATAAGGAAGTTCCGCGACCTTCGCATTGGGGCGGATATATCGCACGGCCCTACGAAATTGAGTTCTGGCAGGGTCGACCTAATAGACTTCATGACCGCATACTATATACCTACGATAAAGATTTTAACTGGAGCTTGCAGAGGCTGGCACCATAAAAAAGCCCCTCAAGAGAGGGGCCAAGAGGTTAATTATAACTGTTGTTTAGTTATTTTTTCTTAGTACCAGCAACTGCATTAGATAAGTCAGCTCCAGCTTTAAATTTCGCAACTTTTTTAGCGGCGATTTTAATTGGCTTTTTGGTTGCAGGGTTAATACCTTGTCTGGCAGCCCTTTCTGCTACTGAAAAAGTTCCAAAACCAACCAAAGAAACTTTACCGTCTTTTTTCTTAAGTGTGTCTTGTACATTGGTCATAAATGATTCAAGAGCAGCTTTCGCGGCAACTTTAGTAATTCCGGCGTCTTTAGCCATTGCGTCAATTAATTCAGACTTGTTCATAATTCTATTTATTAATTAGTTAGGTTGTTGTATACACAAATATAGTACTATTTTGAAATATCGCAAATTTATTTTGATTTATTTCATATAAATTACACTAAAGAGAAGACTATTGTTAAAAATCAATAATTAAGAAGATTACATAAAATAGGGATTTACACAGGGTTACTTTGTGTGTTATTCCTCTATTTATAGTGGTTTTCAAATACTTGTTTAATTGTTACAGCGAATTACGAATTTGTGAATTTACATATCAATTGTTAACTAATAGCTCAAAGTTTTCCAAAATAGGCAAAATTAATTTGATATTATTGATATTTCGGCATTTTATTTAATCATAGATGTTTCATAATCAACGGGTTAATTTAGTATAGATTTTGTTTATTTATTAATAAATTTGTGACCATGTTAATAGAAGTCTTTAAATCTAAAATCCACCGTGTCAGAGTTACCTCCTCTGATCTGGATTATATCGGAAGTATAACCATCGATGAAGATCTTCTGGATGCGTCGGGAATTATTGTAGGCGAACGTGTTTATATCGTTAATGTAAATAATGGCGAACGCTTCGATACTTATGCGATTCGCGGAAAGCGTAAATCAGGTGAAGTATGCTTAAACGGTCCAGCAGCGCGCAAAGTGCAGAAAAACGATATTATTATAATAATTGCATATGCTCAAATGACGCCAGAGGAGGCAAAATCTTTTCAGCCAACCATAATATTCCCTGACGAAAGTACCAATCTCTTACTTTAAGTTAATGGCCGGTTTCTTTGTTGTGCAGCGTAAATCTTTGCTGACCCTTTTAGTTTCGATTTTGATTGCGGGAGTTTTCATGTGGTGGGCACTGCAGGGACTTGATGTCAACGCAGTTTCGGGATATTTTATTCAAGCTGATTTGCGCTATGTACTTCTTGCGGCGTTTTTTGGTCTTCTGGCCTACTGGTTACGGGCTGTACGTTGGAACATTCTATTAGAACCGATGGGATATAAGGTCAAGTCTACAAATGCCCTTTGGAGTATTTCCTTTGGTTATTTAATGAATTTAACGATACCTCGAAGTGGGGAAATAGCCAGAGCCACAGCTTTATACGGTACCGATAAGGTTCCTGCAGACCGTTCCTTTGGTACTATCATTTTAGAACGGGTCGTTGATTTACTATGTATGGTGGTGTTTTTAGTCCTTGTTCTTGTTTTTCGGTATGAGGCTATATTTTCCTTTTATAAGTATGCAAATGTGGAAAGAAACCCGAACATCGGCGGACTGCAATGGTTTATACCCGCTGTACTTGTGGGTGCATTACTAGGTGGAATAGTTTTTATTTGGTTTAGAAATCGATTCACAAATATTCCGATACTAGGAAAGCTGTACGCTTTGTATGATGGTGTTATGGATGGTCTTACAGCCATCGCACGACTTAAGCGTCCAATAATGTTTGTAATCTACACCATTGCTATTTGGGTGTGCTATTTCTTAGCATCGTATATAGTTTGTTTCTCCCTGCCTCAGACTTCTGATTTTCAGCTGGCTGACGGGCTTTTTCTTTTGGTGGTGGGTACATTAGGAATGATTATTCCTGCCAGTGGAGGTATAGGTGCATTCCATCTTGCCATGAAAATAGGTGTTGGTGCACTATTTATATCACAGGGCAAAGATATGCACGAAGGATTTGCTGTCGGTTTGGCGTACGGCTTTATCTCTCATACTTTGCAATTATTCCTATTTCTACTAATGGGATTTCTTTCTATCCCTTTTTTGGCTAAAGCACGTAATTCGGCTAACTTGCAGCAAAGTCAATTTCAAGAGTAGGTGTTACTGACCAAAAGCTCTTTTCATTAAACTGTCTATCGTTGGCTCATCTCCTTTAAATTCGATGTACAGCTGCATAGGATCCTCACTACCTCCTTTAGAGAGTAAAGTTTTAAATTTCTTCGCAGTGGAGTTGTCGTCTAGTCCCTGACTCTTAAAATGATCAAAGGCATCAGCGTCTAAAACTTCTGCCCATTTATAGGAATAATAACCTGAAGCATAACCCCCGTGAAATATATGTGAGAAACTGGTACTGGTGCACATGTCACTATGTATAGGATATACTTGGGTACTCGCGGTCTGCAGAAGTTCAAATTCTCTAATATCTCCTATTGTTTCATTGTGCTGATGATAGCCCATATCCAGTAGTCCAAATCCAATCTGCCGAAGGGTCTGATAGCCTTCCATGAAATTCTTGCTTTGGGTGATTTTGCTAATTTTCTCCAATGGCAATGGCTCCCCAGTTCTATAATGAAATGCGAATGATTGCAGAAAATCAGGTTCATAGCAAAAGTTCTCCATAAACTGCGATGGCAATTCTACAAAATCCCATTTCACATTAGTTCCTGAAAGCGAGGGATATCTTGTATTGGCAAGCATGCCATGTAGAGCGTGTCCAAATTCATGGAAGAGGGTTGTAACCTCTTGAAAAGTCAAGAGACTCGGTACTTGTGCGGTGGGTTTTGTGAAATTGCATACTACTGAGATGTGGGGTCTATGATTTTCTCCATTTTCAATATATTGGTTTTGGTAACTGGTCATCCAAGCCCCCGCTCTTTTTCCTTTCCTAGGATGGTAGTCTGTATATAGAATCGCTTTATAACTTCCCTGCTCGCGTACTTCATAAACCTGTACCTCCTTGTGGTAGACTTCAATGTCTGTTCTTGGAATGAACTCTAACCCAAACAGAGTGTTAATTAGTGTAAAAAGTGCTTTCTCGACGCTTTTTAATGGTAAATACGGTCGAAGTTCCTCGTCGTTAATGTCAAAACGTTCTTTTTTTATCTTTTCTGCATAATAGGAATGGTCCCATGTTTCTACCTGTTTGATTCCGTCCGCCTTTGCCATACGTTGGATTTCTTCCACGTCTCTGTATGCAAAAGGAGTTGCTTTCTCTCGAAGTTCGTGTAGAAAGTTCTCTACGGTAGCGGGTGATTTGGCCATACGTTCTTCAAGTACGTACTCTGCATAATTACGGTAACCCAGAAGAATTGCTTTTTTACTTCTAAGTACTGTAAGCTCGCGAATCAAGTTACGGTTGTCATACATTCCAGGCTGCGCAGCTTTTCTTCCGTTTGCCAGAGCTAACTCCATCCGCAGGTTTCGGTCTTCTAAATACATCATTGCCGGCAGATAACTTGGGTAATCCAACGTTATGACGTACCCATCCAATCCACGGGTTTTGGCCTCTTCAGCAAATTGAAATTTTATCCCTTCAGGTACGCCTTTTAATTCTTCCTCATCCTTTATATGTTTAAAGTATTGGTTTGTGGCAGCGAGAAGGTTCTGGCCAAACTGAAGTGATTTTTTGGCGATATCCTTATTTATTAGCTCAAGTTCTTTCTTTTGTTCCGAAGATAATTTCGCTCCACTGCGTATAAACTCTTTGTAAGTTTCTTCCAATAGCATTTGTTGCTCCTTATCAAGAGTTGAACGATCGGTTAGTTTATGTACGCGGTAAATACGTGCAAAAAGCTGTTCATTCTGCGTAATTTTGGAAGAAAATTCCGTTAATAAGGGAGATATCTGTTGGGCAAGATCTTGCAGTCTATCAGTGGTTTCTGCAGAATTTAAGTTAAAAAATATACTGCTTACTGTATTAAGTTCTTTGCCTGAATAGGCAAGCGCTTCAATAGTGTTTTCATAGTTAGCGGTTTTTGGATTTGTTGCTATTTTCTCAATTTCAGCTGTGGTAACTGAAATTAATTGTGTAATTGCTGGTAGAAAATCTTCTGGGGTGATTCTTTCAAACGGTGTGGTTCCGAATGGCGTATCAAATGCTTTAGTAAGTATGTTTTCCATGTAAAATCGCTAAAAAGTGCAAGTTACATTTTTTGGAATTTGGTGCAAATTCCCCGTTGTGTTAATGTATTATAATTGTTCTATTCGGCAAATAATGAAATAGGTCAAGCGTCCATTCAAAAAACGTAACTTTAACATTTAAACTAGATAAATTATGAAATATAAAGAAGGTATGCTGCGTGAGGACGCACTCTTAAATAAGGTAATTCTTGTTACCGGTGGTGGAAGTGGTCTGGGCAAAGCGATGAGCAGGTATTTCCTTACCCTTGGCGCAAAACTCATTATAACATCGAGGGATCTTTCCAAACTTGAAGATACTGCGAAAGAACTCGTTAATGATGCAGGAGGAGAGGTGCTTCCTTTGGCTTGCGATGTGCGGGATTTTGAGCAAGTAACCCAGATGATGCATGCTGCCATTGCGCACTTTGGTCGAATTGATGTGCTTGTGAACAACGCTGCAGGTAATTTTATATCTCCAACCGAGCGTTTAACACCAAGTGCATTCGACTCCATCTTAGATATTGTTCTAAAAGGCACAAAAAACTGCACTCTTGCGTTAGGCAAATACTGGATTGATAATAAAATTGAAGGAACCGTTCTTAATATTGTAACTACGTATGCATGGACTGGTTCAGCATATGTTGTCCCCTCGGCCTGCGCTAAGGCGGGCGTTTTGGCCATGACCAGGAGTCTTGCGGTCGAATGGGCTAAGTACGGGATTCGATTTAATGCAATTGCTCCTGGTCCATTCCCTACAAAAGGAGCTTGGGAAAGACTACTCCCTGGCGATTTAGCTGAAAAATTTGATATGAGAAAAAAAGTTCCCCTTCGCAGAGTGGGAGAACATCAGGAGTTAGCTAATCTCGCAGCTTACCTTGTATCAGAATATTCTGCGTACATGAATGGTGAAGTAGTAACTATTGACGGAGGAGAGTGGTTGCAAGGTGCCGGTGAATTTAATATGCTAGAGGCGCTTCCTCAGGAGATGTGGGATGCTTTGGAAATGATGGTTAAGGCACGTAAGAATCCAGGGTGATTTTAGCCATTATGATAGGAGAGAATTCTTTAAAAATTGTTTAATTTGCAATGCTTTAAATAAGATACAATGATTATACAACCGCGCACACGAGGCTTTATTTGCCTGACAGCCCATCCTGCAGGAGCACTGCAAACCATGAAGAACCAAATAGCGTACATAAAAGAGAAGGGAACAATAGAAAATGGGCCAAAAAAGGTTTTGGTAATCGGAGCGTCCACTGGTTTTGGAATCGCCTCCCGTATCACTGCAGCTTTTGGAAGTGGAGCAGCCACGATAGGTGTGTTTTTTGAGAAGCCTTCATCTCCTTCTAAACTTGGTACTGCAGGTTGGTACAATAGTGCGGCTTTTGAGCAGTTAGCACATGCAGAGGGTTTGTACGCAAAATCAATTAATGGTGATGCATTTTCAGATGATATTAAGAATCAGACGATTGCTCTTATTAAGGAAGATCTGAAAGAAGTGGACTTGGTGATTTACAGTGTTGCATCACCCCGAAGAACCCATCCAAAGACAGGGGAAACATATTCCTCTGTACTTAAGCCGATAGGAGCTCCGTTCTCAAATAAAACAGTCGATTTTCACACCGGGGTAGTTTCTGACATTACTATACAGCCAGTTGACAAACAAGAGGATATAGATAATACAGTGGCGGTAATGGGAGGGGAGGATTGGATCATGTGGATGGAGGCCCTAAAGGAAGCCGGGGTATTAGCTGCCGGTGTGAAAACAGTGGCGTATTCTTATATTGGTCCAGAATTGACATTCCCGATTTACCGAAATGGAACCATCGGTCAAGCAAAGAATGATCTGGAAGCATCTGTAATTAAAATTAATAAATTACTGGAAGAAAAAAAGGGCGAAGCATACGTTTCGGTGAATAAAGCGCTGGTAACGCAATCCAGTTCTGCCATTCCCGTTGTTCCATTGTATATCTCTTTACTCTTCAAGGTGATGAAGGAGAAGAATATACACGAGGGGACCATTGAACAAATGCAACGACTGTTCGCAGACCGTCTGTATTCCCCTACTGGTTCAGTTCCAGTAGA
Organism: Planobacterium oryzisoli; assembly: GCF_015354315.1. Lineage (GTDB taxonomy): Bacteria > Bacteroidota > Bacteroidia > Flavobacteriales > Weeksellaceae > Planobacterium_A > Planobacterium_A oryzisoli. The sequence continues at coordinate 23,618 of NZ_JADKYY010000014.1, read as the reverse complement.
TGATGTAGGACGTATCCGAATTGATGACTGGGAAATGAGAGAAGATGTACAGAAGGAAGTGGCTGAGAAATGGAATAAGGTAACGACTGAGAACCTCAGTGAATTGAGTGATATTGAGGGTTATAGAAAGGAGTTTTTTCAGCTGTTTGGCTTTGAAATCGATGGTATCGATTACGATGCTGATACCGACGAAAATGTTAAAATTCCAAGCATTGACTAATGGGCAGATCCCTGATTTTTTTTATTAAAGTAGCATTTTGCATAGGTCTGTTTTACTGCCACAAGATGTCCGGCCAAGACTTGGGTATTATGACTTACAATATTCGCCTGGATTTGAGCTCAGACGGTAAGAATGCATGGGGTGAAAGAAGTAGAGAGGTAGTAGACTTAATTGAGTATTACCGACCGGAAATATTGGGCGTGCAAGAAGCTCTTCCTTCTCAGATGGATGCCTTATCTACTGCCCTTCCTAAATATAGCTTTGTGGGAGTAGGTCGGGATGATGGAAATCGTGCGGGTGAGTTTAGTGCTATTTTCTACAACAGAGAAAGACTTAAGATCTTGGACTCTGGAACTTTTTGGTTGTCTGATACACCTGAGACCCCCTCAAAAGGTTGGGATGCAGCGTACAATAGGGTGTGTAGTTATGCCTTTTTTAAAGATAAGCACACGGGACGAAAGTTTTGGGCTTTTAACGCGCATTTTGACCATGTGGGCGTACAAGCAAGGATGCGTTCCACTGAACTTATTTTGGATCGTATTCGAGAATTAACCCGTGAAAGAGTTCCTGTGGTTTTAATGGGAGACTTCAATTCTACTCCAGAATCAAAACCCATAAGTAATTTTAATAGTTATCTAACAGACGCTCATTCCGCTTCAGAGCAAAAGCCTTACGGTCCTGCAGGAACGTATAATGCCTTCGACACAGAAAGAAAGGAGTTTGAGAGGATTGATTATATATTTGTGAAGGGATTTAAAGTGAAGAGTCATAGAACAATAGAAGACCGCAGAGATAATTTTCTTTATCCTTCGGACCATTTTCCCGTACTTGTCGTAGTACACCAGAAGTAATTAAGAGAGTAGGTAGGAAAAGTTTTCAAATATATGTTGCCCCTAATTAGAGTAGATTACTCGTTAGGGGCAACATTGTTTTTTAAAGTGACATCGTTATTCAGTTGGCCGGAATATCAGTCCCGCTTCGTCAAAATAATCTAATGTCACTCGGTCTCCTTCTTGTATTTTTCCTGCGAGTATTTCCTTGGAAAGAATATTAAGAACCTCATTTTGCAGTACCCGTTTTAAAGGTCTAGCTCCAAAAGTAGGATCGTACCCTTTGTTCATGATGTAGTTTATTGCATCTTCGGTGGTAGTGAGAATAATATTCTTTTTTTCAAGCATTTTATTAAATCCTCTAAGTTGATATTGGACAATCTTGCCAATTTCCTTTTTGGTAAGCGGCTGGAAAAGTACAATCTCATCTATTCTATTTAAGAACTCAGGACGTAGGGATTGCCGTAGTAAAGCAAAAACTTCCTCTTTAGTTTTGTTAGTAACGTCTTGATAATTAGATTCATTTAAGCTCGAAAAGTTATCTTGGATGATTGCAGATCCCAAATTAGAGGTCATAATGATAATGGAATTCTTGAAGTTAACCACACGACCTTTGTTGTCGGTTAATCGTCCGTCGTCCAAAACCTGTAAAAGTGTATTAAAGACATCGGGATGCGCTTTCTCGATCTCGTCCAGTAAAACTACAGAGTAGGGACGTCTTCGAACTGCTTCCGTTAGTTGTCCTCCCTCATCATAACCTACGTATCCTGGGGGCGCGCCTACTAGCCTTGACACCGAGTGTCTTTCCTGATATTCACTCATGTCTATGCGTGTCATGTTGTTTTCATCATTGAATAAATACTCGGCTAGTGCTTTAGCAAGTTCGGTCTTACCCACACCGGTGGATCCCAAAAACAAGAAGCTACCAATTGGTTTTCTTTCATCATTTAGGCCTGCGCGATTCCGTCGGATGGCGTTGGAAACTGCTTCAATAGCCTCCTGCTGCCCCACAACTCTTCGGTGCAGTTCTTCTTCAAGATGCAATAATTTTTCACGTTCCGTTTGAAGTAATTTTGTGATGGGAATCCCGGTCCATTTAGATATAACTTCAGCAATGTTTTCGGCTGTAACCTCTTCCTTAATTAACTCGTTCTGATTTTCCTGCATTTGCTCCTCAAGGGCCTGCAACTGGGACTCTTTTTCCCTTAGTTTTCCATATTGGATTTCCGCCACTTTTGCATAATCACCTACTCGCGACGCACGTTCTGCCTCAAGTTTTAGCGATTCAATATCTTTTTTGATGAGGGTTAAATCTTCCGATTTTTGTTTTTCAGCAAGCCACTGTGCGTTTATTTCATTTCGCTGCTCGGTGAGTCTGGCAATATCTTCCTTTAAATGATTGACCTTAATTTCGTTCCCTTCACGTGAAATTGCAGCAAGCTCAATTTCCATTTGAATGAGCTTTCTATCCAATTTGTCTAGCTCTTCAGGCTTAGAGTTAATCTCCATGCGTAGCTTGGCCGAAGCTTCGTCAATAAGGTCTATAGCTTTATCTGGTAGAAAGCGGTCTGTGATGTATCGTTGTGACTGCTCCACAGCAGCTATAATAGCTTCATCTTTAATTCGTACTTTATGGTGGGCTTCGTACTTATCTTTTATACCACGAAGTATAGAAATAGCAGATTCTGTATCTGGTTCCTCTACCATGACTTTTTGGAATCGTCTTTCTAGTGCTTTGTCTTTTTCAAAATATTTTTGATATTCATTCAAGGTGGTTGCTCCCACAGCACGAAGTTCCCCACGTGCCAAGGCAGGTTTTAAAATATTGGCGGCATCCATTGCACCTTCTCCTCCGCCAGCACCTACCAATGTGTGTATTTCATCTATAAATAAAATAATTTGACCATCGGACTGTGTTACCTCATTGATTACGGATTTCAAACGCTCCTCAAATTCTCCTTTGTACTTGGCCCCTGCGATGAGTGCTCCCATATCCAAGGAATAGAGGGTCTTGTCCATAAGATTTTCCGGTACGTCACCACTAATAATGCGGTGTGCAATTCCTTCTGCAATTGCAGTCTTTCCCACACCCGGTTCTCCTATTAAAATGGGGTTGTTTTTAGTGCGGCGCGAAAGAATTTGTAAAACTCTTCTAATCTCTTCGTCCCTACCAATAACAGGATCTAATTTGCCTTCACTGGCGAGTGCATTGAAATTTTTGGCATACTTGCTTAAGCTTTGGTAGGTTTCTTCCGAGCTGGCTGAGGTAGCTTTCGCGCCTTTGCGAAGCTCTTTAATAGCCCCCTCCAATGAGGGTTTAGTTAGCCCCATATCGCGTAAAACTTGTGATGTAGGGGACTGGACTTCAAATAAAGCGAGCCATAGGTGCTCTAGAGTTACAAACTCATCAGCCATGCGTTTAGCTATATTTTGTGCCTCTAGAAGAACTTTATTTGCATTTGTGGAAAGGTATAAGTTACCGCCCTCCACCTTTGGAAGTTGCTCTAGGGCATGCTTGTTTTTTTCTCTTAGGCCGGCAGTGTCCACTTCACTCTTTTTCAATAGGAAGTTAGAGATATGGTCGTCACTTTGAAACATACCTTCCAAGATATGTGTAGGTTCAATGCTTTGATGGTTATTTTCCATGGCAATTTGTTGTGCTTTAGAAATAGCCTCTTGCGATTTTACAGTAAATTGATTTAAGTTCATGTCTGCATTTAGTATTTGTATAATTTGTACTCAAAAAGCATTCTTTTACTAAAATACGGACAATTTAGCCGTATTAATTACAATTTACTATATAAAACCTGTCAAAATTTCCGTATTTTTATCTTATTAGTTTACTGTTAAGGGTGGGGCAAGGAAATCAGAGTTGACGTTTGTGTGGTAACTGTTTAAATGTGTGGATTTCAATTATTTAGACCACTGACAAACAGTTTTTTTAATTTATTATATTTGTGTACCACCATTTGGTTATTGAAAGATTTTATGCAACACTTCCATGAGCTTATCGCAACTAAAGTTGAACGCTTGGCTAACCGCTGTACCTATATAGAGTTTGTAATTCCTGAAAAGTTACGCGCAGTTTTCAGATATAAGCAGGGGCAATATTTGACCTTGCGTAAGATGCTCGACGGTCAGGACATTCGTCGATCGTATTCGATTGTCAACGCACCCAATGAGGGTTCCGACACTATTGGGGTTTTGGTTAAACAAATTGAAGGTGGAAAAATGTCGTCATGGCTCTACGACCATTTTAAAGTGGGAGAATCTTTGGAAGTTATGCCTCCAATGGGACATTTCCATACACACCATCATGTAAAAAACAGTAAAACCTATGTGGGAATAGCAGCTGGAAGCGGTATTTCACCTGTTCTTTCTAATCTTAAGCAAGCACTATTTGATGAGCCGAACTCAAGGGGTATTCTTATTTATAGCAATAAATGCTTAGGGGATACTGTGTTTAAACAGGAAATTGACACTCTTGAGAAGCAGTTAGAAGGTCGGTTCAAAGTAGTATATCTAATGACACGAGAGGGATGCAGTAATCCTCTGTTTGAAGGAAGAATATCGCCGACCAAATTAGATCTTATTCTAGAACATTTAGGAATTGAAGTCGCAAAGAGTACCTATTTCCTATGTGGTCCTACCGAAATGATTAAAACAACGTCAAATTATTTGAGTCAAGAGAAAAAGGTACCTTCTCTGCAGGTTATGTATGAGTACTATTCTCCACCGGACGATGAAGACAATGCGGAAAAAAGTGACGAATTTAAAGCGCTTCCTAATTTAGAGAGTATGGTAACACTCATTATTGATGACGATGAATATTCCTTCCATCTAAATTCCAAAAAGAAGAGCATTCTGGATCAAGCGATAGCCGAAAAGTTACCCGTTCCTTTTGCCTGCAAAGGGGGAGTTTGTTGTACCTGCAAGGCGCAGGTTCTTGACGGCGAAGTTTTTATGGAGAAAAACTTTGCCCTTACTAGCCAGGAGGTAGAAAACGGTTATGTATTGACATGCCAATGCCATCCTGTTACCAATGTAGTGCTTCTAAACTACGATGTTTAAAAACTTTTAATTATGGCAAACTGGAAATTTCACTCACTGATCTCGCAAGATACGCCTGCTTTACTGGAGGGGATAAATATTTGGGATTATTACTGGCACTGCCTAGACAAGAAAATACAAGTCTTAGGGCCTTTCGAGGGACAAATTTATTACTTCAAGGCATACCAAATTAAAACTGGAAATGGCACTTTAGATTTTGTAGCGGGTGAATATTCTTCCGGACAAATGGGACTTTATATCAAGGACGATTACAGTGATAGACGATTATGAAAATAATAGATAAAAACACGGAGTTTGAAGCGTACGTAGCGCAAGAGAATAAAATAGAGCCAAAAGACTGGATGCCTGAGGATTATAGAAAGTTGCTTATACGGCAAATATCCCAGCATGCACACTCTGAAGTGGTGGGAATGCTGCCGGAAGCCAATTGGATATCGCGTGCTCCTTCACTTAGAAGGAAAATGGCCTTACTTGCAAAGATTCAAGATGAAGCAGGTCACGGGCTCTACCTTTATGGAGCTTGCGAAACCTTGGGGCAGGAGGGGTTTACAGCACATAGAGATTACACTTACGAACAGATGCTGCAGGGAAAAGCCAAGTATTCCAGCATTTTTAATTACCCTACTTTAAGTTGGGCGGACATTGGTGCCATTGGCTGGTTGGTAGACGGAGCTGCCATAATGAATCAGGTGATGTTGATGGGGAATTCTTACGGTCCTTATGCCCGGGCGATGGTTCGTATATGTAAGGAAGAATCGTTTCATCAGCGGCAAGGATATGAAATATTAATGACACTCTGCCGAGGTACACAAGAACAGAAGGAAATGGCGCAACGTGCCCTGGATAGATTCTGGTGGCCCGCCCTGATGATGTTCGGACCGAATGATGATGCCTCTCCAAATTCTCAAAAGTCTATGAAGTATCGGGTTAAGCGTGAAAGCAATGACAGTCTCAGACAGCGTTTTGTGGATGTCACCGTACCTCAGGCCCAATATCTGGGTCTTAGTATACCCGACCCTAATCTTCACTTTAATGAGACTACAGGACACTATGAATTCTCAGAGCTGCCATGGGATGAATTTCATGAGGTTCTAGCAGGGAATGGACCGGCTAATAAAAAAAGACTGGATACCAAAATTAATGCACAGAAAGAAAATAGGTGGGTCAAGGAGGCAGCACTAGCTTTTGCCGCAAAAGAGGAAAAAACAACGTAATACAGATATGAGTACATTAGATGTATGGGAGGTCTTTATACAGACCAAACCGGGACTATCACACAAACATGCAGGAACGGTGCAAGCTGCTACTGCTGAAACTGCTTTACAAAATGCGAGAGATGTTTATACAAGACGTATGGAAGGAACGTCCATTTGGGTTGTTCCAAGTAAATATCTGGTAACCAGTGAAGGAATGAATAAAGAAGCCTTCTTTGATCCCGCAGACGACAAACTGTACCGTCACCCAACGTTTTACCAAATTCCTAATGATGTTAAGAATATGTAGCCCATGGACGGATCACTAAACTTGAAAAACTATGTCTTGAAATTAGCGGATGACTCGTTGATTTTTGGGCAGCGCTTGGCCGAATGGTGTGGTCAGGGCCCCTATTTGGAAGAGGACATCGCCTTAACCAATATAGCTCTGGACTACTTAGGGCAAAGCTCCAATTTTTACTCTTACATCAGCGAACTTGAATTGGGGGGTCCTACAGAAGATGAACTAGCGTTCTTACGGTATGAACATCAGTATCTAAACTGTCAATTGGTGGAACTTCCCGTGGGAGACTATGCAAATACTATCCTTAAAGTTTATTTCTTTTCGGTGTATCAAAATGTACTGCTGGAGAATTTGCAAAATAGCACAGACGAAAGGCTAAGTGCTTTAAGTGCTAAATCTTTGAAAGAAGCAAAATACCATCTCATTCATGCCAGAACTTGGGTAGAGATCTTTTCTAAAGGTACTCATGAAAGTCGGATGCGTATTGAGAATGCACTATCTGAACTATGGGGATATACGGGGGGTCTATTTGAGATAGTTGAAGGAGAAAAAGGACTTGCCTTATCGGCAGTGGTGCCCGACGCAGATGTATTAAAGGAAAAGTGGTATGTGCAGGTGGTGGAGGACTTTCAGAAATGGGATTTGAAAGTTCCTGAAAATCCTTTTCAGCATTTAGGTGGAAGGCAAGGACGGCATACGGAGTATTTTGGCTATTTGCTTTGCGAACTACAATATATGCAGCGTGCCTACCCTGGCTGCCAATGGTAAAGGGTTATAATAATTCATGGATTTACTGCAACTTTTATCAAAGATACCCGATCCCGAAATACCGGTGGTCAATATTGTGGAACTGGGGATAGTAAGGGATGCGTTTTTTTTGGATGGGGAATCTGTGCAGGTAATCATTACTCCCACCTATACCGCTTGTCCTGCGATGTATGCGATTAAGCAAGATATCGACAAGTTACTTAGAGAGCAGGGGCTAAAGAGCCAGATAAAAACAGTGTACGCCCCAGCCTGGACCACCGATTGGATTACTGCAGATGCCCTGGAGAAGCTCCGGCAGTTTGGAATTTCACCCCCTGGAAAAGTGGATGAAGAATTATCCGGTGTAGGCAAAACCTGTCCCAGATGTGGCTCCAACAATACCCGACAGGTCAGTAGATTTGGTTCAACACTGTGCAAAGCTGCATACCAATGCAACGATTGTCTGGAACCCTTTGATTATTTTAAATGCCATTAATCTGGTATGTAGGATAAATGTTAAAAGAAATTATTTATGATGCCATATAAATATATAGAAACAGAGCATTTAAATGAAGGTAAATTGGTAATGCTTTACCTTAATGACCCCGAGACATTTAACAGTCTGAATGCCGAAATGCTAAAAGAACTGCGTAGAGCGGTAGGAGATGCCAATCGGGATGAGAGCATAAGATGTATTGCGCTTTCCGGCAGAGGGCGTGCGTTCTGCAGTGGTCAAAACCTCAAGGAGGCACTAGGGTTTGGGGACATTGTAAAAGACAGGACTGTGCAAAGGTTTATAATTGACTATTACAATCCCCTTGTAAAGGAAATAATTGGAAGTAAAAAACCGGTCGTTTCTCTTATTAATGGTCCTGCAGTGGGAGCAGGTGCAATACTTGCGCTTCTTTCAGATTTTAGCCTTGCAAGTAGCAGCTCTTATCTTTCTTTCGCATTTGTGAATATTGGTTTAATCCCTGATACCGGAGGTACGTACATTCTGCCCAAATTACTAGGAAGTCAGCGGGCCAGTTACTACAGCTTTACTGGAAAAAAAATACCTGCAGCAAAGGCACTTGAAATGGGTTTAGTAGTTGAAGTCTACAGTGATGAAACTTTTCAATCCGAATCCATGGACGTTCTGTTTGATTTGTGCCAACAGCCGACTAAAGCCATTGGACTGACCAAAAAGGCTTTTAATGAGTCCTATGATAATACATTAAAGGAGCAACTTGATATTGAGGGTATCCTGCAGCAAAGCGCGGCGGAAACAATGGATTTTTCTGAAGGAGTTAGCGCATTTTTAGAAAAGAGAAAACCAGTTTATAAAGGCAACTAGAATGAAGGAATTCAAGGAACCACTTATTGTAGGAGTGGTAGGAGCGGGGACGATGGGTCAGGGAATTGCTCAATTAGCAGCACAAAATGGTTCTTCCGTAGTACTTTATGATCAGCTGGAGTCTCAGTTAACCAAAGCTCGAGTACAGCTTGAAAAATCCTTGGAGCGTTTGAAGGAAAAAAATAAGATTTCTTTTGAACAGCGCATGGAAATCGGTTCACGTATCGCGTATACGAATGTAATTGCTGCTTTCTCAGAATGTGATCTGGTGATTGAGGCTATTGTCGAGGACCGCGAAGCCAAGATGAATTTGCTTAAAGGTTTAGAGAATATTGTTTCAGAGAAATGCATTCTATCCTCCAACACATCGTCTATTTCAATAACAGCTTTGGGCAGTGCTTTATTGCACCCTGAACGATTCTGTGGTATACATTTTTTCAACCCTGCACCGGTAATGCCACTTGTGGAAATTATTCCCGGACTGCGGACTGACCCAAATCTAATTGAAAAATGCCGCTTGTTACTACAGCGATGGAATAAAAATCCCGTTGTAGCAAAAGATGCTCCCGGTTTTATTGTTAATAGAATCGCTAGGCCTTATTACGGAGAAGCATTACGGATTGTCGAAGAAGGAATTGCAACAGAAAATCAAATCGACAGTGTAATGCGCTGTGCAGGAGGCTTCAAGATGGGTCCTTTTGAATTAATGGACCTTATCGGAATTGATGTAAATCTAATGGTTACGCAAACTGTTTATAAGGATTTTTTTTATGATCCTAAGTATAAACCTTCTTTGTTGCAAACCCGGATGGTTGAAGCCGGACTATTAGGGAGAAAGACTGGTGTAGGATTTTATTCTTATCCAGCAAATATAACCAATGTAGCTGTGGACAGCGGTCTGGAAGGACGTATCTTCATGCGTATAATTAGTATGCTGGTAAACGAGGCTGTGGAAGCGTACCGTATAGGTCTTGCTAGTAAGGAGGATATTGAACTCGCGATGATGAAAGGTGTGGGCTATCCAAAAGGCCTATTGGCGTGGGGCCAAGAGATAGGTTTTGAAAAAATTTCTGAGACTTTACAGGACTTATATTTACAGTACCAAGAGGAACGCTACAGACAAAGCCCTTTATTAAAGCAATTAGCTAAATCTTAGATCCAATGAATCAGAATGCAGCAGATGTAGCGCAATTTATGCTAGGCAGAGACAACTTCTCCCAGTGGCTAGGTATTGAGCTTCTTTTAGTAAAAGAGAAATATTGTAAAATACAGATGAGGATCCGTCCAGAAATGATCAATGGATTGGGTACTGTGCATGGCGGAATATTGTTTTCTTTTGCAGACAGTGCACTGGCCTTTTCGTCCAACAATACAGCAGAGGCGTCGGTGGCATTAAACTGCACCATTAATTTCATTAAAGCCTGTAAGACTGCAGATGTATTGATTGCGGAATCCCAGTTGGTTTCAGAGACCAGGCGAACGGGAATTTATGAAATAACAATTCGAAATGAGCAAAAATCGCTGGTTAGTAAGTTTACAGGAACTGTATATAAATTAAATAAGACTATTTACGATTTAGAACTATAGACACTATGCGATTAAGTAATTATATATGTGGAAACTGGGTGCTGGGTAAAGGAGATGAAATACCTGTGCTAGATTCAGTTACTGGCCAAGTCGTTGCAATTTCCGATACTTCTGGGCTGGACTTAGGTCTTGCGACGGATTATGCTCGCACGGTGGGTTATAAAAACCTTTCTGCTTTGACCTTCTACGACAGAGGGCAACTTTTAAAGAAGATCGCTCTGTATTTACTGGAAAGAAAGCAAAAGTATTATGAGCTTTCGTATCGCACTGGTGCGACCAAAGTAGATTCATGGGTAGATATTGAAGGCGGTTTTGGAACTTTTTTTACCTATTCTGGCCTGGCAAAAAGAATGCTTCCAAACACAACCTTTTGGGTAGAGACGGGTGTTGAAAAGCTTTCCGCAGAGGGCTCTCATTTAGGGCTGCATATTCTCACTCCCAGTGAAGGAGTCTCGGTGCAGATTAATGCGTACAATTTCCCAGTGTGGGGTATGATGGAAAAACTCTCTACCTCTTTATTAGCTGGGGTGCCCAGTATCGTAAAGCCAGCCACGCCAGGTTGTTATTTAACACACGCTGTATTTCAAGATATCATTGGAAGTGGACTTTTGCCTGAAGGGGCACTTCAGCTCGTGTGTGGTGATCCAGGAAATTTACTTGAGTATGTGCAGGACGGTGATAGTGTTCTTTTCACCGGTTCAGCAAGTACGGGAAGAAAATTAAAAAGCATGCCTCAAATAGCTGGAAGTACTGTTAGATTTAATATGGAGGCAGATAGTTTGAATTGTTCTATACTTGGCCCAGACGCCAAAGTAGGCACGCCTGAATTTGATTTGTTCATTCGCGAAGTCCGTAATGAAATCACAACCAAAGCCGGACAAAAATGTACCGCAATTCGAAGAATCTTAGTGCCTGAGGATCAGGTAGAGGCCGTTCAAAAGGCATTGTCTTCTGCTTTGGATCAAGTACCCATTGGAAATCCTCTTAATAAGCAGACCAGGATGGGCGCAATTGCTGGGAAAGAGCAGCTTGATACATTGAAGGAGAAAATTCAACTCCTTGCAGGAGGTTCTGAATTGATTTATGAAGGTAAACACCAGTTGATAGATGCGGATTTTACAAATGGATCCTTTATTACGCCGAGACTCTTTTTTAATCCCCGTCCATTAGAATCCGATATTTCACATGAGACGGAGGCTTTTGGTCCGGTTGCAACGATAATGCCTTATACTGATGCGGAACAAGCAGTTAGTATTGCACGAAAAGGCAAAGGAAGTCTTGTGGCTTCGGTGGTGAGTAATAACACCGCTTTTGCTAGTGAAGTGGCATGGAGGTTAGCAACTACACACGGAAGGATATATATTCTCAATCGAGATAATGCGCAAGAGGGAACAGGTCATGGATCTCCTCTTCCTACCATGATGCATGGTGGACCGGGTAGAGCTGGTGGAGGGGAAGAATTAGGAGGCCTTAAAGGACTGCACTTCTTCTTACAGAAAACGGCGGTACAGGGTTCCCCTGACATGCTTAGGGCGGTAAGTAAAATTCACATTCCAGGTGCTCAGTACCGTTTTACCCAAGTCCATCCTTTTCAACTGCACTTTGAAGAAATCCAAGTAGGTGATAGTCTGCAGACCGCCAACCGAACCATTACTGAGGCTGATATTGTGAATTTTTCAAATGTATCATGGGATCATTTTTATGCCCATACAGATTCAACTAGCTTAACTGGAACCATATTCGATAGGGTAGTTGCCCACGGATACTTTTTGCTCTCTGCCGCTGCAGGTCTGTTTGTTTCTGGGAAGAAGGGCCCAGTAATAGCAAACTATGGATTAGAGGACGCTAGCTTTTTCAAACCAGTGTATGCTGGGGATACTATAGGAGTCTTTCTAACCGCAAAAGAAAAGATAAATCGGGGAGTGAAAGGTAGGAATATACCTTCAGGAGTAGTTAAGTGGTTGGTTGAAGTATATAATCAGCGCAACGAACTGGTATGTGTCGCCACTATCCTTACCCTAGTAGCAAAAAAATCCCCATTTATTGCACTTAATTCTATCACTTTAAAAAAAGTGCTAGAAACTCTTTCTGAATCCAGCACGCCAAGGTGGGGGCTGATGACCCCACAAAACATGGTTGAGCACTTAGAACATTTTGTACATTTATCGATGGGTAGGGAAACTGTGGACGAACAAGCCAATCTAGATAGTGAGCAACTTGATAGGCTAAAGGATTGGCTGTACAAGCATAAGCCCATCTCCCAAGGCTTGAAATACCCCGGTTTACCCCTTGAATCCAATGCCCCGCTAAAGTATAAGGATCTATCTAGTGCAAAGAAAGCCCTTATAAAGAGTTTTGAAGATTTTTCTGTATACTATAATGAGGTACCAGAAGCCCAGCATCCCCATCCGCTATTTGGTCCAATAAACAAAGAGATGTGGGAACTGTTTCATGCGAAGCATGTCACTTACCATTTTAATCAGTTTGGAATTTTGGACTAAATAATAGCTATGTCTAATTCGACCTTTGGTCAGCGCGTAACAGAGTTCAATATAAATTTGGATTATCCCGGCCCAATGCCGCCGGGGTACGACTTTATTAATCCTTTTCGAGATAGCCCTACCGCAACAAAAGCTATGGGAGAATTCTATCAGAAGTTTTACAACGATAACATGCCTCGCACTATGCTAATTGGCATTAACCCTAGTCGGCATGGTGCAGGGATAACCGGGGTGCCTTTCACTGATACCAAGAGACTACAATCTCATTGTGGGATTGAACTGGAAGGCCAGCGTACGCATGAAGTTTCGTCGGTATTTATATACGACCTTATTGATGCGTACGGTGGCGTCTCGTCTTTTTACCGTGATTTCTACATCAATTCTCCTTTTCCTCTTGCAATTGTACGCAGAACTAAAAGTGGAGGTGAAGTAAATGCTAACTACTACGACGATCATCAGTTGTATCAAACGGTCGAACCTTTTATGATAGAAATGATGAAGGCTCATTTAGCTATGGGCGTTCGTAGTGACAAAGCCTTTGTCCTGGGAAAAAAGAATGGAGACTTTATAAAACGCCTCAATACAAAGGCTAGATTCTTTGATGAATTGGTAGTTTTAGAACACCCGCGTTTTATTCAACAGTATAAATACAAAGAACGAAGCTTGTACATAGATAAATATCTGTTAAGTTTACATAACCGAATTGAATAATCTTAAAACTTATATTATGAATCGCTACTTGCCCGTATTGAAGATACAAAGTCGCTTGAAGCAATGGCTTGGAATTTTTTTGATACTTCTAACGCTAAGTTTGAATGCCCAGAATGGGAGTGCGAATAAATTTGTGTCCATCTCGGGGCAAAACCTCATTGACACCAAAGGTCAGAAGATCCTAATTCAAGGTACCAATGTTGGGAATTGGTTGAACCCCGAGGGTTATATGTTTTTCTTCAAGGACACTTCTTCCTATCGACTAATAGATCAGGCCTTTAAAGAGATGGTGGGGCCCGATTTCACCAATTGGTTTTGGAGAGAGTTCAAGAATAACTATATCACAGAAAAAGATATTCAGTACATTAAGTCTACTGGAATGAACACGGTTAGGGTGCCCTTTCATTACAAGCAGTTCACAGATGAGGATTTTATGGGGCAAACCGGAAAGCAGGACGGCTTCGTTATATTGGATAACGTAATAAAATGGAGCAAGAAGCATGGATTGTATGTAATCCTAGATATGCATGTGGCTCCAGGTGGTCAGACAGGTGATAATATTGATGATAGCTATGGTTATCCTTGGCTATTCACTGAAAAGGCTTCTCAAAAGCAGTTTGTGGACATCTGGGTACAAATCGCGAAGCGTTACGCAAATGAACCTACAGTGATGGGCTACGATTTGTTAAACGAACCTATTGCACATTATTTCGAGAAGGATTATGCAGTACTGCATCCTAGTTTGGAGGCGCTTTATAAATTGGCAGTTACTGAACTACGAAAGGTAGATAAAAATCATATCGTATTTTTAGGAGGTTCGCAGTGGAATAGTAATTTCAGTATTTTCAATGACTGGAAGTATGACAGTAAGCTAGCCTTCACTGGACACCGTTATTGGAGCGGTACCGATGATAATTCAATTAAGGATTTTCTTGAATTCCGAGCTAAAGTGAACTTGCCGTTTTTTATTGGTGAAACAGGGGAAAACACCGATCAATGGGTTAAGGACTTTAGAGAGACTTTGGAAAGAAACAATGTTGGTTGGACCTTTTGGCCTTACAAGAAAATGGTTGAAACTGCTGGAATGGTCATTATTCCAAAGCCAAAAGACTGGGATTTAATTGTGGAGTATACCAAACAAGATCGAAGTAGTTTCGAAAAGATCCGAAATGCAAGACCGGACCAGCAAAGGGTGAGAAATGCATTAATTGAACTACTTCATAATATGAAATTCGAGAATAACCGTATTAATAAGGGCTATATTGAAGCCTTGGGAATGAATCCCTAGATAGCTATGAAAGAAAGAGTACAGACCACCGAGCATAATTCTATTGTTACTATTGAATTTGCTACCGAGAAAAGTAATTCCTTGCCACTGTCCATTTTGGAAGCCTTGGCCCAAGCCATAATGGAACAAAAGGATCGTCCAGAAGTAAAAGCTATTATCCTCAGCTCCGCTGGTGAGAAGGCTTTTTGCGCCGGAGCAAGTTTTGATGAATTAATTGAGATTCAAGAGTTAGAACGATCCACAAAATTCTTTGGAGGTTTCTCGCAAGTGCTTTCGGCAATGCGAAAATGTGGGAAAATAGTGATTGTGCGCGTACAAGGTAAAACTACAGGAGGTGGAGTAGGGATTGCTTGCGCAGCGGACTACTGTTTTGCTACTTCTGCCGCAAGTCTTGCGTTGACAGAAATTAACCTGGGAATAGGCCCTTTCGTGATAGGGCCGTATGTGGAGCGCAAGATTGGAAAAAGTCAATTTACTGCTATGGCACTTGATGGTGAATTTCGTAATGCGGAATGGGCAATGCAGCACAACATTTACCATCGGGTATTTGAGTCAATCCAGGACATGGATCGAGGGCTGAGCGAATTTACTAGCAGTATTACGAAGAAAAGTGCAAAAGCATTGGAACTCATTAAAAAGGTGAGCTGGGAAGGTACGGAGCACTTTGACAGTCTTATGCCGGAAAGAATTCATATGAGTGCATCACTGATTCTAGAGGATTCTGCAAAAGAAAATATTGAAAAAATCAAAAAACGTTTAAAGAAATAATTTCGGTTTAATAGAAAAGTTATAACTTTGTAATTCAAAGTACTTTATGGAAAAGACAAAGTTAAGCCAGGATGTTCATCATATCCGCGAAATGATGGAGAAATCATCGAAATTCTTATCCCTCAGTGGACTCTCTGGCGTATTTGCAGGTTTTATTGCGCTGCTTGGACTTTATTTCATTAACCAGGTATTAAACTACCATAATTTGGAGTACGCCTTACTTTCAGGTCCTTTGCCCCAGGGTGTAAAGTTGGAGGTAGGTTTTTACGGATTTTTGATGGTTTTATTTTCGTTGGTAGGGGCGTATATTCTCTCTTTGCGTAAAAGTTCCCAATCGAAGACGAGCCTTAAGAATCCTGCTTCCCGAAGATTACTAAAAGCTTTTACGGAGCCTTTTCTACTGGGTGCACTAGTTACAATTGGATTGCTAATAAATGATTTTCCCATTCTTGTTGCGCCCTCGACCTTATTATTTTATGGAATCGCACTTTTTTACGCAGGTCATTTTACGTATAAAGAACTCTCACATTTAGGAATACTTATAGCAGCCACTGGCAGTCTTGCTTTTTTTCTTCCACAATTTGGGTTTTATTTGTGGGGATTTGGCTTTGGAATCCTCCATATCTTATACGGTTCCTATATGCACTATAAATACCGCTAACTGCTGTTGAATGTTGGACTTAACAAAACTTAATAAGAGCTTTGAAAGCCGTATGCGATTGGGCATCATGTCTGTTTTGGCAGTTAACGATGAGGTTGAATTCACAGAGCTGAAAAACTTGCTCGTCGCTTCGGACGGTAATTTGTCTAGCCATTTACAAGCATTGGAGAAAGTAGGGTATGTGAAAACGCATAAGCAGTTTGTGGGTCGTAAACCTAAGACCACTTGTGAGGCAACTTCCGAAGGCATGAAGGCTTTTAAAGCACATCTCAGTGCTCTAGAGGAACTTATTCGTTCCTGATTTTTTTTGGAATTTAACTTTGAATTACAAAGTACGTTATAATACGTATAACCTTAATAATCAAACAATGAACCGTTATCAAATTTTAATTTCAGCTGTTGTGACTTTACTTACCCTACCGTTAGTAGGTACTATTTTTAACTGGCACTTTAATTGGGATGCCTTTGATTTTCTTGTAGGCTTCATTCTGCTATTTTCTGCGGTTTCCCTCATCGAACTATTCCTTAGATTTGTAAAAATAACAAGGTGGAGAGTTGTCCTTATCTCCTTAGTTTTATTTTTACTATTAGTAGTTTGGGCCGAACTAGCAGTAGGTCTTTTCGGTAGTCCCTGGGCCGGAAGCTAGCAAGGTACATTGGTGGCGTAACATGCTATTTGGTACAGTTTGTGCTCTTATTCAAAAAAAAAATTATGAAGAATCTAACTTTTATTTTTGTAGCAGCTGCCACTTTAACGAGCTGTTCTACAGTATCTTCTGTACTTCAGAATAATCTGCCCTTTAATTCAAATTTTGTTGTTACCCAAGGATCTCCAGCGCAGACGCAGCTTTCTGCTGTTGGAACGGGCGCAAGTTTGAATCAAATCGTAGGCGTTAGTAATAATGTGAAGGAGATACGACCGAGTACTGCCACTGTCTCAGTTACTAGCGGTGCACAGGGAATGGGCGTATTTAAGTCGGTCCATGTTTATTTAACTTCTGGTCAAAAGGAAATACTAATAGCCTCTAGAGATCAAATAGCAGACAATATCGGCACCTCTCTTTCTTTAGATGTGCGGTCGCAGATAGTGGATGATGTTATGAAGAGTGGTAGTTCCATTCAGCAACGAGTGGTGTATGTACTTAAAAGTGCACCCACAACTGATATGAATGTTAAGAGCTCCATTACATTTACCAGTTTGCCAATTCAATAAAACCCTTATAGAGCAGCTCAATGATTGAGAACACTGTCTTGAGCTGCTTTTTATGATTTTGTAAAACTATCTAGAACAATGGTCACAGGACCATCGTTTGTGAGAGTGACTTGCATATCCGCACCAAATTGGCCTTTTTCCACCAGCAGTCCTGAATCTTTTAATTTTAGTTGGAAATATTCGAGTAATGGTAGGGCAATAGAAGGAGGTGCGGCCGTTATAAACGAGGGCCTGTTCCCTTTTTTGTAGTCGGCAAAAAGTGTAAATTGACTGATACATAGCACTGCTCCCTGACTATCTTTAATCGAGTGATTCATTTTCTGATTTTCATCGGAGAAAATTCTCAGGTTAACAATTTTATGTGCAAGCCAATCTGCGTCCGATTCCTGATCATCTTGATGTATCCCAATCAGTAAGACGAGTCCTGCTCCAATTTGCCCCACGATTTTGCCTTCCACCGATACCGAAGCTTGCTTTACACGTTGAACTACTATTTTCATTTTTTAGTTTATAATTTGAATGCTCTGCGAGTCATAATTTAAAAATACTCGGTAAATTTTCAGTGGGACATTGCTGCCACTACGGGGTGTTCCTGTCATTAAATCCCACTGTGTGCCGTCTGGTTGATATTCAATTCTGCCGCCATTAACTTCCAGCTTTATTGTGCTGTGCGGACAAATATGAGGCGCAATTCTGTCGTACGCTCGGTATCCCTGTGGCGTATTTACAACTATTAACCCCAATTTTCCAGCTTTAGGGCTTTGGACGTACGCCCATTGACCGGTTTGCTGCAATACTTGAAAAGCTGGTGAGTGTAAATCAACGGAAACATTTATAACTTGCTGGATACTACATGAATCCTGTTCTTGAGCTTGGCGGCAAGATCCTAAAATGCTGAAAACCAGTAAAAGGAAAGCAAGAGTTGTACTGGCATTTTTTTTCATATAAAAATATTTTATATATTTGTCCAATACAAGATGCACAAATATTGTCCGGGCTTTAAGGTCGGATAATTTTTTTTTATAAATTCAAAAATACAAAATTATGGCTACATACGTAACTAAGGAAGGTTTGGAGAGAATGACCAAGGAACTTGAACAGCTTGAGACCATTGAACGACCTAAGATTACGCAGCAGATTGCTGAAGCCCGTGATAAAGGAGATCTCAGTGAGAACGCTGAATACGATGCTGCAAAAGAAGCTCAGGGTATGCTCGAGATGAAAATTTCAAAATTAAAGGACAGCATTGCGACATCGAAAGTAATTGATGAGTCCCAACTTGACACTTCGAAAGTGGCTATTCTTACTACGGTTCGATTGAAAAATCTTACTAGTAAAGGGGAGCAGAAATTCACCATCGTGCCAGATAATGAGAGTGACATAAAAGCCGGAAAGATTTCCGTTAGTACCCCTATTGCAAAAGGTCTTTTAGGGAAAGCTGTAGGTGAGAAGGCTGAGATTGCTTTACCGAATGGAAACCAATTGCACTTTGAAGTTTTAGAAATTACCTTGTAAATGAGTACTATTTTTACAAAAATTATTCAGAGGGAGATTCCGGCATATATTGTCGCTGAAGACGACAATCATATTGCATTTTTAGATGTTAGTCCAATTGCCCTTGGGCATACCTTAGTGGTGCCTAAGCAAGAAACGGACCTCATTTTTGATATAGAAAGTGCACGTTACAGTGAATTATGGCAATTTGCAAAGTTAGTGGAGCGCAAATTACGTGGCGCCGTGCCTTGTAAAAGGGTAGGAATTGCAGTTGTTGGACTTGAAGTTCCTCATGCCCATATCCACCTCGTACCTCTTAACACTATCGAGGATCTAAGCTTTACGAAGCCACGTCTTTCCTTATCAGATAGTCAATACCAAGAAATTGCACGCTCTATAAGAGAAGCATAATAACAATTTGTCAAAGATATTCTTTGGCAATTTTTTTTCACTTTAAAGTTTAGAAATTACATGAACCCTAATCAATGTTCCTTTTGTGGACGCACGAAGAACCAAGTTGAAATATTAATATCGGGCCAGAACGGTTATATCTGTGAATCTTGTATAGAACAAGCGCACTCAATTGTTAAGGAATCTAATAAACAGTCGGATTCCTCCGCAGTATCGGAAGATGTAGATTTGAAAAAGCCCAAACAGATTAAAGAATTTCTTGATCAATATGTAATTGGTCAGGATCAGGCCAAGAAGCAACTTTCTATCGCTGTATACAATCATTATAAGAGGATATTATACAGCCAAAGAGAAAATAAGGAGGTGGAGATTGAGAAATCCAATATAATAATGATTGGCGAGACCGGGACTGGCAAAACCTTGCTTGCAAAAACTATTGCTAAAGAGTTAAATGTACCATTTTGCATTGTCGATGCTACGATTCTTACAGAAGCTGGATACGTTGGTGAAGATGTGGAAAGTATACTTTCACGACTTCTTATGGTCGCAGACTACGATGTACAGAAAGCAGAGCGTGGGATTGTCTTTATTGATGAGATTGATAAAATTGCACGAAAATCAGACAATCCTAGCATTACTAGGGATGTATCCGGAGAAGGAGTTCAGCAGGGGCTACTAAAACTGCTGGAAGGTAGTATTGTAAATGTACCGCCACAAGGAGGGAGAAAGCACCCCGACCAGAAATACATTCAGGTGAATACCCAGAATATTTTGTTTATCGCGGGTGGCGCTTTTGATGGTATGAGTGAGATAATTGAACGCCGACTCAATAAACAAGCAATTGGTTTCAGTAAGGAAAAGTTAAAAAGTACTACAGAAGAAGAGTACATACTAAGTCATATAAATGCGATTGACCTTCGGAAATTTGGATTAATTCCCGAACTTTTGGGGAGGTTTCCTATTATAACGTATCTGGACAAATTACAGAAAGACACTTTAATCCGAATTATGAAAGAGCCTAAAAATTCCATTGTTAATCAATTTGTGGAGCTTTTCAAGATGGATGGGATTGAACTAACCTTTACCGATGGTGCTATTGAAAAGATTGTTAATGAAACCATGGATAAAGGATTAGGTGCCCGGGGACTTAGAGGCACTACGGAAAAAGTGTTGGAAGATTACATGTTCCATATAGGAGAGGAGAAGAAGATTCAGCTTACTAAGAGAAATGTACATTTTAATTAAATTCCAGTGCGAATTATGAGATATAAATTAAGTTCTATTCTATGCTTTTTATTTGCTGTTCCCTTTTATGCGCAGTTTCAGGTTAATGTCAAAGCATATGAAAATTTTCTGCCTAAAGAAGCATATTTATATACCCTATTAGGAACACAAGACGTACTCGTTGCTAAAGCAATTCGCAGCTCTAATGGCTGGAAAGTAAATGTGCCGGATTATTATAAAGGAAAGTTGAAACTCTATTTTCCTGAAAACAATACCGAAATTGCACTAGTAAGTGAAAACACGGATGTGGATTTAACCCTGAAAGTTTCACCGAAAGGAGTTTTGGAGTATGAATTTCGCGATGCACCCAATAATTTTATGCAGGAATGGGAGAGCTTAAGTCAAAAAAAGAGAGAGTTACTCCCAGTGTACTACCAAATACTTAATTATTATTCTCCACAATCTGATTTTTATGTTGCACTACAGAAAGAAATTGCTAAACTTTCTAACCCTTCGGCTGCTAAAACGGATTTTGAATTTATCAACTTTTATATTCAAAACAAGCTCAGGCTGGAGCCTACAGACCAAAGTGCTTCCACTTTTAGCCAAGAACAGCTAGTTGATTTTTTAGTGCGTTCTAATGACTTATTAGAAAGTTCTGGTTTAATGCGTACCGCACTTGTCGGTTATCTTGAAAATGCCACACAGACGGATGCAAAACAAGCTGTTGATTTTCTATTGCAGGAATTGAATGTGGAAAGCGCTCGCGGCCAAATCGTATTATCTGAGTTCATTGAGATATTTGATATCTATGGATTAAAAGATCTAAAGGAGCATTACCTACAGCAAGCTAACAATTTAAAATGCGAACTAAATGATAGGTTACGTCACACACTGTCTGTAAACACTAATACCGCTATTGGGGCGATTCTCCCTGACTACGCATTCGATCGCGTTCACAACACACAAGCTCATAGCGTACATTCAATTAAGGCGCAGAAAAAAGTTCTTGTGTTTTGGTCTTCGGGGTGCTCGCACTGTCAGACGGACCTGCCTAAGCTCATTCCATACTACAGCGAGATGAAAAAACGCGGAATAGAAATAGTGGGTCTGTCATTGGATACGGACCTTACGACATTTACTCAGAAAGCTTCTGCGTATCCGTGGATAAATGCCACGGAATTAAGGGGGTGGAACAGTAGTTTTAATGAGATTTATAATATACACGCCACACCCACTTATATCGTAGTAGACAACGATAATAAAATAGAGGCTAAGCCTAATATGGCGTTGGATGTGGTAGCTTATTTAGGTTTAAAATAATTTTGTGGAAATTTAAATAATTTATATATTTGCACCACTCTAATGGCGAGGTAGCTCAGATGGTTAGAGCGCAGGATTCATAACCCTGAGGTCACGGGTTCAATTCCCGTCTTCGCTACAAACAACGCTGAAAATCAGCGATTTAAAAAGATTAGGGACTAAAGTAGGGACTTTAGTCCCTTTTTTATTTCTTATCCTTTTCAAAGATGACAAAATAATAAAGCTCCAGCTTTCCCAAACAATCCCGCAACCTTTTTTCAAAAACAATAAAGCCAAAGAGAAGGAATGTTCTAGAAATGTGGTTGCTCCAATTATTTGCAAAAATGCGTTTCCGACCGAAGCGAGGAATTGCATTTTTGCCGCCCGATTTTTTGGCGGTTAATTTTACAATTTCAAAGTTTGGGAATTGAAATTTTTCAAATTGAGGAAGAAACCTCTATTTTCTGTCAAACCATTTCGGAAAAGATTCCATAAAAGTGAACTTCCCATTTGTACTAAAGTGGAATTGATATATAAATCTTGTTTTTCCAATGCCTCTGCTAAACTGCAACTTGGCGTATCATCAACATGACCTTCTCCCACAAAACCGTAACACCTAAAAGTAGAGATTTTTCGATAAAGTAATTAACTTTAATACAAGAAAAATCAAATGAAAAAAAGCAGATTTACAGAAAGTCAGATTGTCTTCGCCTTGAAGCAATCCGAGACGGGAGTAAAAGTGGAAGAAGTATGTCGCAAAATGGGTGTCAGCGAGGCAACTTTTTACAATTGGAAAAAAAAATTCGGAGGCTTAGGCATCACGGAACTTCGCCGTTTGCGCCAGCTGGAAGAAGAGAACAGCCAGCTCAAAAAGTTGGTAGCTGATTTAAGTTTGGATAAACAAATTCTTCAGGATGTTCTGAAAAAAAAGTTCTAAAGCCGGTTCAGAGGCGTGAACTGGCGAAAGGGATACAGCAGGATTACCGTGTTTCTCAGCGAAGAAGCTGTCGTTTGGTGTTTTTACAGCCTAGTGTTTATTATTACCATCCACATCGCAGAGATGATAAGGCTTTGAGGATGCGACTTATAGAACTTTCCAACATTCGTGTCCGGTATGGCGTGCAGCGTTTACATATTCTTCTGAGACGGGAAGGATGGAAAGACAATCATAAAAGGATCTACAGAATCTATTGTGAGGAAGGTTTGAACCTAAGGAGAAAACGGAACAAAAGAATAAAATCTGCACGCTCACGGGTTCCTACCAATGGCATTGCTTCTAGTTTACATGAGTGCTGGAGCATGGATTTTATGAGCGATGCCCTGTTTGACGGCAAGAAATTCAGGGTCTTAACTTTAGTGGATAATTATAGCCGTAAATCCTTGGTGCTTCACACCGGAATTTCCATTAAAGGAGAAGATGTTGCTGAAATATTAAAAAAGGTTACCTTTAAGCAGCAAGCCTATCCCAAGCGTATTAAGATTGATAACGGGCCGGAGTTTATCAGTAAAGCATTGGACAGATGGGCTTATGAAAGGAAAATAGAACTGGAATTCTCCAGGCCGGGAAAGCCTACAGATAATGCATTTATAGAGAGTTTTAACGGATCATTAAGAGATGAATGCCTCAATGTGAATTGGTTCTTATCGCTGGAAGATGCTCAGCAAAAGCTGGAGGTATGGAGAGAGGATTATAACAGTTACAGACCCCATAGCTCATTGGGAAATTTAACGCCTAACGAGTTCATTGAAAACAGTCA
>NZ_JADKYY010000013.1 GCF_015354315.1 Planobacterium oryzisoli | reverse complement strand
CAAGAAAAGGACGGCATAAACCGTCCTTCTGCTTGGGCTAAAAACCCAAAATCTACTTTTTTAACCCCAATTGGCTAAAAACAAAAGACTGTCCTCATTTTTAGTTATGGGGACAGCCTCTTTAAAAGGAGTTCTAGATAAGTGGTCTATTTAAAGTCCGACGCATTTACTCCTCCAGTTTTCATGGCGTTAAGCGTTATGGTAAAAGACTGCGGTCCTGCCTGTGTATCTACTACTGTAGGTAGCATTACTCCTTCGAAGGACTTGTAGTCTTTGTAGTGCATCGTACTGAGCATATCGCCCATCGGTGTGGAGGTTACCATTTCTGTCTTGGCAAGAAGAAAAGTCTTAGTATCATAGTATTCGGTACGGTTGGAGCCTTCCATCTTCACTTTGTAGTAGGAGTTATCACCCTCCTTTACCACATCGAGTATTTTGGCCGAAGCAAATCCTTTCGATAGAGCAGGGAATACAGAGTTATACCCTTGCAACTGTTTCACCGTGTTGGCGTCGTATTTCATTTCCTGCCCCATTTGTGAAACGTATCCTTTCTCCCCGTCAAAGACGGTTTTGATTTCCATACCCATGATTTTGATAGTGGCAAGGGACTTATCCGGCATCATGTAGCTGGCTTTATATTCTCCCTCCATACCCATCATTTTTATCTTTCCTTCTTGGGTCAGTGAGTTAAGCGCTTTAAGTTTATCCCCTCCCTGCGCCTTTAGGTTGTTCTCTATAAGCTGCTCCGTAGAAATAGCTACGGCTGTCTTGCGGGTACTGGGATCTTCAATCTTATTACCATACTGGTCGTAGAACGTTACTGGATAGCCCAGTTTTTTCAAAGCGGGTCCAATTTCCTCTGCTTTACCGGTAACTACCACACGTGCCTGTGTGGGGCGGAAATACTTAGTTGCAACGCGCTGTACATCAGCCGGAGTCACTTTGTTTATGTTCTGTAAATAGTCCTTGTAAAAGGTGGAGCTCAGTCCGTCGGTCTTGGTAGTGAGGGCCTGACGCGCAATGGTTTCAGGGCGTTCCAAAGAAAGAACAAAATTACCAAGGTAGAGGGCTTTTACATCGGCAAGCTCCTTAGCCGATACCGGCGTTTGGGTCATTGCCTGCATTTCCTTGATGGTTTCCACTACGGCAGAATCTGTTACACTGTTACGTACCGTTGCGTTGGTAAAGAAACGTCCTACATAACGGGAGTCGCTTACCCCTCCGCGGGCCCCGTAGGTCCAACCGTGCTTTTCTCTAAGGTTCATGTTAAGTCGGGAACCAAAGTCTCCTCCAAGGATTGTGGAAGCTACCTGCGCTGCATAATAATCCGGGTCTTTCTTGGTCAGAGTGATCGGATAACTAACAGAAACTACAGACTGCACTGCGTTAGGCATGTCCACTACTTCAATGGTTGTGGTCTTGGCTAGAGGTGCATTGGGAAGAGGCTTGGCAGAAATCGTTCCTTTCTTCCAGTCCGCAAGGTGCTTTTCCGCAAGTTTTTGTGCCTGCGCCTTGTTGATGTCTCCAACAAATACAAGATAACTGTTGTTCGGCAGGTAACTGGTTTGGTAGAAGTTCTGTACATCTGCTAAAGTTAATTTCTCGATCTGTTCCTTCGTTTCAAATTCTCCGAAAGGGTGGGAAGCACCGTAGGTAAGTACCCGGCTCATTCTGCGTGCTGCAGACTCCACGTTTTTTTCATCCGATTTGATTCCTTCGATATAACGGTCTTTAACGGCTTTAAACTCTGCTTCGGTGAATTTAGGACTTTTCACCCCCTGGGCAAAATAGCCAAATATCTCATCAAAGTATTTGGTAAGGGACGATGCGCTAGCTCCTGAACTGGAATATCCCACGCGCGCGCCAAGTTGTTCTATTCTTTGGTTGAATTCCTCTTTTGAGAGAGCTTGTGTCCCGGTTCCAAGCATTTGGCTTAGTAGACCTTCCACTCCCATTTTCTCTCCGAGTGCTGCAGGGGGATTATCAATGCTTAACGTAGCACTTACACGCGGCAGTTTATGGTTTTCTACGACTATTACTGTAAGTCCGTTGCTGAGTTTAAATTCATGTGATTTTCCAAGGTTAACCGTTGGTGCGGGTCCTGGAGTAGGCATAGGTCGGTCGATCTGGGCCTGTGTAGTCGCTGCCATTAAAAGGAGCGATAGTGCAACTATTTTGGTTTTCATTTAAATCGTGTTTACAGTTTAAGGTTTACTTGGCGTTTTTGCGGAAGCCGGTAGGTAGTTTACAATAACACGCTGGTTCTTGTTAAGATACTTTTGTGCTACCTGACGAATGTCCTCACGGGTGATAGATTGGTAATCACTGAGTTCGGTATTTATTTTGTCCGTGTCTCCCTGAAGCATGTAGGCATCTGCAAGTGAGTGGGCAATGTTTTCTACACCGGAACGTTGTGCTACGAAACTGTTTTCAAAGGTGTTGAGCAGTTTCTGGTAGTCCTTCTCGGAGATCAGCTCCTTTTGAACGGACTCAATGTCTGCCTGCACCTCTTTTTCCAATTGCTCTAGTGGCGTGTTGCCTTGTGGTAGAATTCCAATGGTATATACACCGTAATCTTCCATTTGGCGGTTGAATGCGAAGATTTGAAGCGCTTGTTTCTTCTCGTCTACGTATTTTTTGTAAAGTAGTGAGCTTTTGCCACCGCTCAGATAGCTCGACAACATGTTTAAAGCTAAGGCTTCCTTGCTTTTATTGTCTGGTGTACGGTAATTGATGGCAAGCAAAGGGATCTGGATATTGCTGTCGTATTCAGTTACGCGTTTTTCCTGAGTGATGGGATCTTCCTTAGGGAAATTCTTTTGTACTTCGGCTCCTTTAGGAATAACTCCGAAGTATTTCTCTATCATTTTTTTAGCATCCGGTGTTTTGAAATCTCCTGCTACCACCAGTACAGCATTGTTGGGTACATAGTACTTTTTTGAGAAGTGTTGGAAGTCTTCCAGTTTTGCACTGGAAAGGTCCTCAAAGGAACCAATCACACTCCAGCGGTATGGATGTTTTTCAAAGATATGAGGAGACAGGGCCTCTCCATAACTGAACCGCCCGTAGGGCTGGTTGTCTAACCGCTGTCTTTTCTCTTCCTTAACCACTTCTTTCTGAGTATCTACACCCACCTGGTTTATAATAGGTTGTAAAAGCCTATCGCTTTCCATCCAAAGAGCAAGTTCCAAGTTATTGGAAGGGAAAGTTTCATAGTAGTAGGTGCGGTCCGTCGTAGTATTCGCGTTGTTAGAACCTCCGTGGGCAGATACGATCTTAAACCACTCTCCGCGCTTAATATTGTGGGTTCCTTCAAACAGAAGGTGCTCGAAGAAATGCGCAAAGCCGGTTTTACCTACCTGCTCGTCTTTACTTCCAACATGGTACATCACTCCTGTGGTAACCACCGGTGCGGAATTGTCTTGATGAAGAATGACATGCATCCCATTGGGTAGTTTGTATTCTTCAAATTTGATTTGCTGCGCGCTGGTAAAAGCGCCAAGTAGCGCTATGGCAGCAACAGAGAATAATTTCTTTTTCATATTAGGTAACCATTATAATGTATTAGTGCACACTGCCTACCAAAATGTTACATGCACAGCGTAATTAACAAAAAAGAGAACCCGAAGGTTCCCTAAAAAAGAAATGAATGCAGTAAAATTGAGTTATAGTTTCACTACGTCAAGATTAAATCCTGAAGAGAAATTAAGTTGAAAATTGGAATTAAGCCGAAATTTGAGTTTTTTTGATATTTCGCTTAAATAATTGGAGCCTTCCAATGCGTCCCCCTCCAATGTAGTGAGGTCCTTATTGAATGACAATCCTGATTCGTCGCAACGAACAAAGGATATACCATGCTTAAAATACAGAGACTCTAAAAATTTTAAATCTTCTAAGGAGAGTATATTTTCTGACATGATTTCTGTGTTTTTATTGCAGGTAAAAATACAATTATTATGCCCCAGCGGTTTTAGCATTCACTCTATTTTGTTACATAATTTGACTATAGTGGTTGGTAGAATTGTAAGTGATAAGTGGAGAATATACTTTTACTTTAGGTAAAACCTTGAAATTTTTATTAATTTTTATTTAATTTGTTGTTAATGAAAAACTATCTGAAGCAGAAAGTAAACTACGACTCCCTGGCGAGTTTGTTTTCCCAGGCGCCTGTAGCACTTTGCATGCTCATGGGCGAGGATTTGGTGATCGATACCGCGAACCAGCAGATTCTAGAACTTTGGGGAAAGTCCTCCGATATAATAGGTCTTCCCATTATTGAGGGTATTCCCGAGCTGAAGGGACAAGAATTTCCCGATATCTTGAAAGGGGTACTGCGCACTGGAAAGTCCTTTCGAGGGGACAAAGTTCAGTGCTTTTTAAATAGAGAGGGTGTAATGGAGGAATGCTTCTTTGATTTCGTCTATTCTCCCATTCGTGATAGTGGCAATACCATCATAGGAGTGAGTGTGGTAGCAACGGAAGTAACCAGCCAAGTGCTTTCTGAAAGAAAACTATCCGAGAGTGAACTTCGCTTTAAGGAATTACTCTTGAAGGCCGACGTCTCAACTGCCATCTACCGTGGGGAAGACTTAGTGATAGAAGTTGCCAACGACAAGATGCTTGCTACATGGGGTAAGGATGCTTCGGTAATTGGAAGGCCCCTTCGGGAGGCGCTTCCCGAACTGGTTGGACAACCGTTTTTCGATCTTTTACTCCATGTGTACCGTACAGGGGAGACTTATGCAGCTACAGAGGATAGGGTTGACCTTATGACCCATGGGGTACTGGAAACCTTTTACTACAATTTCACATACAAGGCCATACGAAACTCCAAAGGGGAAATTTATGCCATTTTGAACATGGCGGTGAATGTTACCGAGCTGGTAAAGGCCAAGCACCGGCTGCAGGAATCGGAAGCCAAATACCGCAATCTCTCCGAGGCTATGCCGCACATTGTGTGGACAGCAAATAATGAAGGGCAGTTCACGTATTTTAATGGAAGACTCTCGGAATACTTTGAAGTGGATAGAGCAAATCCAACCCAAGTAAGCTTTGCACACCTGATTCACCCTGAGGATCTTTCCCTATTGGAATTGACTTGGAGGGAAGCCAGTGAGAAGAAAAAGGGATTTGATTTTGAATATAGGGTAAGGAACGAAAAGACCGGAGAATATATCTGGTTCCTTTCACGCGCCGTACCGGAATTTGATTCTAAGGGCGAGGTGATTCAGTGGATAGGAAGTAGTATCGACATCAATGAACTCAAGACGCTTCAAAGCCAAAAGGATACGTTTCTTGGTATAGCCAGCCATGAACTTAAAACGCCACTTACCAGTATTAAAATTTATGCACAGGTACTGGAGCGCGCTCTGAAAAAAGCAGGCGACCCCAAGAGTGCCACGTACGCCAAAAAGATGGACGAACAGGTCAACAAGTTAAATTCACTCATTGGAGATCTACTTGATGTGACCAAGATTAGTGCAGGAAAGATGCAGATTAATGAGGATATGTTTGATTTCAAACAGTTGGTTGATGAGGTGATTGAAGAGCAGCAACTTTCCTGTACCCATACAATAATTAATAATAGTGAACCGGTAGGCATGGTTTTTGCCGACCGCAATCGTATAGCCCAGGTGGTGACCAATTTACTTAGCAATGCTATTAAATATTCCCCTGGTGCAGAGAAGGTACTTGTGTATACAAAGGTAAGTTCCCAGGGCATTCAATTCTGTGTGCAAGATTTTGGGATAGGTATGCCGGAAGACAAACAGCATAAGGTCTTTGACCAGTATTACAGAGTAAGTGGCGACGAGCAGCATACCTTCCCTGGATTGGGACTGGGACTGTTTATAGCCTCACAGATAATTCAGCGTTCGGGAGGAAAGATATGGGTGCGTAGTGTACTTGGAAAAGGCTCTACTTTCTGTTTTTCACTCCCCGCCATTAAGTAATTTTTTTTAGTAGTAATGAAAACCAAGAAAGTAATCATAGTCGACGACGATACGGCAATTTTAGATTCTCTCAGCGTAATGCTGGATTTTGAGGGTTTCGAAGTGTCCGCATTCGAGCGCGGTTCTGAAATCTTTAAAGTCGTCCAACCCACTGAACGGCCTGCGGCCATTCTCATCGATATGTGGCTTTCCGACGAAGACGGCAGAGATATCTGTCGCCAGCTCAAGTCCCAGGAACAAACTAAGGATATACCCGTAATTATTATGTCCGCCAGCCGCGGTTTGCAGCATACTGCACTAGAGTCGGGAGCGAATGCATTTATTGCAAAACCGTTTGAAATAGACGAGGTTGTAAGTACTTTGCAACGAGTGGCATCGCTTTAGAAGTAGCTATTTGTCCTTTTCTCTAACCTTCCCCATTTGGGAAGCCATAGATTATTATTTACATTTGCCTGCGGCAAAATTATCCCTATGGAGCAAAATTACCTAACAGGCTTAAACGAACCTCAATACCAGGCTGTGACCACGACCCAAGGGCCACTCATGGTGCTTGCGGGTGCAGGATCTGGAAAGACACGTGTGCTTACCATGAGGATTGCACATCTGATCACGCAAGGGATTAGCCCTTTCCATATACTTGCTCTGACCTTTACCAATAAGGCTGCCCGTGAGATGAAGGACCGGATCGCAAGAGTTGTGGGGGAGAGCGATGCAAAAAGTTTGTGGATGGGAACTTTTCATTCCGTGTTTGCACGGATCTTAAGAAGTGAGGCGCACTACATTGGATTTCCATCCAACTTCACAATCTATGATACGCAGGATTCTCTCAATGTACTTAAGAAGGTGGTGAAAGAACTTTCTTTGGATACCGACATATATAAGCCAAAGAAGGTAATGGCAAGGATATCCGCCTACAAAAATAATCTGATAACGGTCCGCAGCTACCAACAAAACCCTGAACTTATTGAGGCCGATGAGCGGGCAAATATGAAGCACATGGGGCAGATCTACCAGCGCTATGTGGAGCAGTGCTTCAAGAATGGGGCAATGGATTTTGATGACTTACTGCTTAGAACCAATGAGATTTTGACCCGGTTCCCGGAGGTTTTGGCTAAGTACCAGGATCGTTTTCGATACATTTTAGTGGACGAGTACCAGGATACAAACCATTCGCAGTACCTGATTGTAAAAGCGCTGGCTTCCAAGTTTGAAAATATTTGTGTAGTGGGAGACGATGCACAGAGTATCTACTCTTTCAGAGGAGCCAATATTTATAATATTCTGAATTTCAAGAAAGACTATCCCGATGCGGTGACCGTCTCGCTAGAGCAGAACTACCGTTCCACGCAGAATATTGTGGATGCGGCAAACGACGTCATAGCACGAAATACCCAGCAATTCAAAAAAAATGTATTTAGCGACAACGAAATTGGAGAGAAAATAAAGGTGTACCGCGCCCTATCCGATGCGGACGAAGCTGGATTTGTAGCTTCCAATATCTGGGAACTTCATCATACCAAGCAGCACCGTTTCAAGGATTTTGCCATTCTCTACCGTACCAATTCACAGACAAGAGCCTTTGAGGATGCGCTTAGAAAAAAGAATATTCCCTACCGCGTCTACGGGGGACTTTCTTTCTACCAGCGCAAGGAAGTAAAAGACCTCTTGGCTTATTTGCGTTTACTTGTTAATCCCAATGACAATGAAGCGCTGTTGCGCATTGTGAATTATCCTGCCCGAGGAATTGGGGAAACTACCCTAAATAAGTTGATTGTAGCCTCCGATAAGGAGAACATCCCGCTTTCTTCACTTCTTAGCAGTATTGGCTTCTATGGGAAGCAGATAGGTCTGAATAGTGGCACTGTAGCAAAATTAGGTGATTTTTGGTCGCTAATCTCCGCCTTTCAGGTGCTTTTAAAAGAGGCCGACGTCTATCAGGTAGCCATGGAAGTAGCCCAGCGCAGTGGACTTATCAAATTTCTTAAAGACGACCAAACCCCAGAGGGCATCTCCCGGGTAGAGAATGTCCAGGAACTGCTCAATTCCATGCGGGGCTTCATTGAAGAGCAGCAACAGCTCGAAGACGGAGACCCCTCCCTAAGTAATTTTTTAGGTAGCATTGCCCTTACTACCGATCAGGACCAAAATAAAGATCCTAATGCGGACCAGGTCTCCCTTATGACCATACATCTTTCCAAGGGTCTGGAATTTCCAGTGGTCCATTTGGTGGGACTAGAGGAGAATCTTTTCCCCAGCTTTATGAGCTCGTCCACAAGGGAAGAACTCGAGGAGGAGCGTCGCCTTTTTTACGTGGCCTTGACGCGCGCCGAGAAACAGGCCTTTTTTTCCTATGCGATCTCGCGTTTTCAATGGGGAAAGATCACAGATGCGGAACCTTCTCGGTTCTTAAGTGAGGTCCGTAGTGACTTTATAGAACTTCTTAATCCGGCCCGGGAAAGCCGCTTTGTAAATCATAGCGGACTATCGTCTTCGCTTTTTGACGATACAAGTCCGAGCGTTCGAAAATTTGAGAAAAAACCACCCAAGAAAACACTTCCTTCGAGCATGGGATCTTTAGAGCCAAAGAGCAAGAATCTAAAGCCTGTGGCTACTGCCCGGATTATTAATCCTAGTGGAGCCAGCTCTGAAAACATTGAGGTAGGAGACAAGGTACGGCACGACCGTTTTGGTGTAGGGGAGGTGCTTTTTCTAGACGGTACGGATCCGGGTAATATTAAAGCCAAGGTGCTTTTTCAAAACGAAGGAGAGAAGAATCTAATTTTAAAGTTCGCCAAGCTCACTAAGCTCTAGGAGCTACCGCACAAGTTCGGTAAATAATTTCTCGAAAGTCTCTTCCAGGTTCTTGGACTTACCGGGGTGGGGCCGTGACGTTTGTATCACACTGCTCCGCTGGGAAGTGAGCCACCGAAAGCGTTCTTCTGCCGGAAGAAGTGCAATGGGGCTACTTTGTTTCTCTCCCATTGCGATTGCACGGAGATTATACAGACTTTGCTCTACTTCGGTATAGTCCAGGGGACTTTTCATTAAATTAAATTTGCTTGTGCAAAGAGAAATCTCGCAGCGTAAGAATTTCTTTCTTTTGCAAAGCATTAGAAGACCCACGTTGAAAAACTCTTCGCGTTCCACCACTGGCACCAGACGTACCACGGCGTATTCGTACAAATCAAACTCGTGCATCGCTGGCTTGTTTTAAAAATAAATGCGAATTTTCCAGTCTCTCCACTAGAAATTCCAAATAAATCGCCCGTAATTGCTCCGGGGAGCTTTCCACATCCTCCCACAGTAGCCAGTCGGAAGGTATCTGTTCCACTATCGCGGCTAGTACCTCTCTGGAGAGTACGCTGTGTGCAAACGCATCAGCCTTGTGAAGTTCTGTGGCATAAGGAAGCAGTACATGGTCTTTTACATAGGGAAAAACCGAACGAGCGGCTTTCGGGATGTTCTGCCACGAGTGGTGGAAATAGAAGGATGCACCATGATCTATAAGCCAGAGCTGCTGCTTCCACCAAAGCATATTGGTATTCTTGAAGGTGCGGTCAATATTGGTAATATAACAGTCCAACCACACGATCCGGGAGGCTTCCCCGGCCTCAACGACCATTTTAGGTTCGTAAGTAAGCGCACTGGAGAGGTAGTGCAGTCCAAGGTTAAGCCCTTTCGAAAATTTAAGTAAATCCTGGATTTCCTCGTCGGCTTCCGTGCGGCCAAAATCCTCGTCCAAATGAATAAACACCAATTCTGGAACCCGTAGTCCCAGCTCCTTTGCTATGAGACCTCCCAGAAGTTCGGAGATCAGCATCTTTACTCCATGGCCTGCGCCACGAAATTTCACGACGTATTTGAATCCGTCGTCGCCGTCGGCAAGGGCTGGCAAGGAGCCTCCTTCCCTAAGTGGAAGGACGTAGCGCATAACAGTGACATGGCGTAGTGGCTGTAAGGACATGAGAACAAATGTACTTATTTCCGTTGGTACTTTTTTAGCGTTTTTTATTCAATGTAGGACTTTTGTCCTTGAAAAGTATCTGATAGAGAAGATAAAGTCCCAATGCAGTTGCTATCATAAAAAATACGAAAGGAAGTAGTCCGTAGCCCATGATGCTGTAGGTGCTTTCTACGCGCATCAAAAGGGCCGCGCCGATAATCATGGCGGCAATGATCAGTCCAGAGGTGATGCGGTTGGCCACTTTTTGGAACCCGTCGGTAAGGCGGTCTTCATCGATGGCGTTTATCTTCAGCTCTAACTGCCCTTCCGAGAGTTGCTCGGTTATTCGGTTAAGGCGCCCTGGTAGTTCTTCTGCAAGTTTCTTATGGTCGAGCAGTACCCTGTAGATGTTCTCGGGTTTTAGTTCCTGCTTCATCTTACTATTAACCAGCTCCTCCATATAGCTTCGAATGCTTTTCTGTAGGTCGTACTCTGGAGCAAGTGCCGCAACAATCTGATCCATGTTGAGAAGGATCTTTCCAAGAATATTCAGTTCTACTGCCAAATGAAGTCCATGTTCTGCGGCTATACGGTTCATCTGGATCACTACGCGTCCCGTAGCCATGTCCTGCGCCTGGGTACTGGTATGGTCCATCACCAGGCGGTTGATATCTTTTCTAAAGGCATCCAAATCTACCTTCTGTGGATCGTGATCACTTATTGCAACGAGGGCATCGGTGATTTTATCACCGTCTCGGTTGCTAAGTGCCATCATTAGTTCCAGAATCTGCTCTTGCATCTTTCCAGAGAATTTTGCAACCATCCCCAGATCCATGAGTGCAATCTGGTTTTTTGAGGTCAAAACGACATTGCCTGGATGGGGATCCGCGTGGGCAAATCCGTCTACGATAATTTGCTTGAGGTAGGCGTGTACAAGCTGCTCGATCAAGGGAGTGAAATTGTTCTCGATGACAGCCAGAGGTCCGAGAGAGGTCACTTTTCGCCCTTCCACAAAATCCATGGTGAGTACCCTGGAAGAAGAATACTGTGCTACAGGCTCTGGCACAAAAAGCAGATCAAAATCGTGGAGGTTTTCACGCAGAGTAATAAGGTTGTGGAATTCTTTCTCGTAGTTCAGTTCGTTTAAAAGGATATATTCCAGCTCCTCAATGATTTGGTCCAGTGCATACTGGCGCGCTACGGAGGAGTGCTTGACGGCAAGGGTAGAGACCTCCCTAAGGGTCGCCAGGTCCTGCTTAAACTTTTCATCCACGCCGGGACGCTGGATTTTTACGGCAACCATTCTTCCGGAGGGAAGTAGGGCGCGGTGTACCTGGCCGATCGAAGCGCTGGCAAGAGGCTCGGGATCGAATAGGGTGAATGCTTTGTTAATTTTGGTGCCCAGCTGCTCTTCAATGATTTCTTCTATCTGGCTGTACTCGATAGTCTCCACGTCGTCCTGCAATGAAGCAAGCGCCGCCAAGTAGGGAGCGGGAAGCAGATCGGGCCTAGTGGAGAGTAGTTGGCCCAGTTTCACGTAGGTCGGACCCATTTTTTTTAGGTCTTCTACCAGTTCTTCGGGTTTTTGATCGTAGTTGGAAGTTTCTGTGGCAGTGTCCTCTCCAAGTGCGGTACTGGAAGCGGATTTTAGCACGTCACTGTTATAGTATTTTAAAATGAAAGAGAAAAATTTGACGTATTGGTCGAGTTTATTTAATTCCATTGATTCGTTTTTTACAAAAATGAGTGAAAACTCTGCCATATCAAAACAATGTGGAAATTATAGAAGGACCTTGGTCCAAAACAAAATTTTTCTATACAACCCTTCCGCGGGATCTTACCCTACTGCACTGATTTATGTATATTTGCCCTATGTCAGAGAATAACGATAAAAGGCTCTTTTTAGTCGACGCCTACGCCATGATCTTCCGGGGGTACTACGCCCTAATTCGTAGTCCCAGAATAACAAGCAGTGGTATGGATACTTCCGCCATTTTTGGATTCACTAATTCACTTATTGAACTCATTCGTCGCCAGAAGCCTACCCAGCTTGCAGTAGTATTCGATGTAGGTAAAACCAACGTGCGTACAGAGGATTTTGCAGATTATAAGGCCAACCGCAGCGATACCCCTGAAGCCATCCAACTCGCTATTCCCTATATACACCGAATCCTTCAGGCCATGCATATACCTATTTTGGGAGTGGAGGGCTACGAAGCAGACGACGTGATTGGCACCATTGCGTGCAAAGCCGAGAAACAGGGGTATACTGTCTATATGGTAACTCCTGACAAAGACTTCGCGCAGCTGGTTACCCCCAATATTAAAATATACAAACCGGGTCTTAAAGGGGCTGAATTTGAGATACTCGGTGTGGAGGAGGTCCAAGCGAAATACGGAATCAAGGATCCTAAACAAGTTATTGATTTTCTTGCTATGATGGGCGATGCAGTGGATAATATTCCGGGACTTGAGGGTGTAGGAGAGAAAACGGCAACAAAATTTCTCCAGCAGTACGGAAGTCTGGAAAACCTTCTAGAACATACGCATGAGCTAAAGGGTAAACTCAAGGAAAAAGTGGAGAATTCGGCCGAGCGCGGGCGTATGTCCAAGCGTCTGGCCACTATCATCTGTGATGTCCCCGTGGACTTTGAGCACGAGAAATACGACCTGGAAACCCCCGACTTTGAACAGGTCCGTCAGGTTTTTGACGAGATTGAGTTTCGCAGGCTCTACGAAACTTTATACAGGGCGTTTTCAGAAGATAAAGTAAGCACTGGAGCGGAGGTTCTGGAACCCGCAAAAGAGGGAGCAACCCAACTTGATCTTTTTTCCTCATTTGACGACTTGGAGCAGGCCACTTCCCAGAAGGCTTCGCTGGATAGTTCCCAAACGCTGTACCAATTGATAGACAACAGTACTGCAGTAAAAGCCTTGGTAAAAACCTTGCTTGAGAAAGATTCGGTCTGTTTCGATACAGAGACAACGTCGCTTAATGAGCTGGAGGCCCAGCTAGTGGGAATTTCCTTTTCCTACCGAAAAGGCCTTGCCTACTACGTTCCAATTCCTACAAAACTAGAGCAAAGGTCCCAGACCTTAGAACTTCTGCGCCCGTTTTTTGAGAGTACCAAGGTGGAGAAGGTGGCACATAATCTCAAGTACGATTACAAGGTCCTATATATGCATGGAGTGCAGGTACAGGAACCGTACTTTGACACCATGATTGCCCACTACCTATTGAATCCCGACGGCAGGCATGGGATGGATTACCTGGCCCAGATGCACCTTAATTACGAACCGATTTCTCTCGAATCGCTCATTGGTAAAAAAGGCAAGGGGCAGGGTTTGTTTAACGAGCTTCCTTTAGAGACCCAACGCGATTACTCCTGTGAGGATGCAGATATTACGTTTCAGCTCTATGAGCTCTTTCGGCCGGAACTGGAAAAGAGTGAACTACTTACACTTTTTAAAGAAGTCGAAATGCCCTTACTCCAAGTTTTGGCAGGGATGGAACTTCGCGGTGTGCAACTAGACCGTGGTTGGCTGGAAAAAGAGAGTAAAGATTTGGAGAGCGATCTTAAAGCCCTCGAGGAAAAAGTATTTTCATTAAGTGGTGAGACTTTCAATCTTAATTCGCCTAAGCAACTAGGGGATATACTCTTTGAACGGCTGGGTCTGGATCCCAAGGCAAAGAAGACAAAAAGTGGTCAGTATGCCACATCCGAAGATATTCTGCAAAAACTCTCGGCCGCACATCCGGTAATTGAACCTATACTGGAATACCGCACCTACCAGAAATTAAAGAGCACTTATGTAGATGCTCTGCCTCTGCAAATCGATGCCCACGACAGTCGGGTACATACTAATTTCTCACAAACCACGGCGGCCACCGGGAGACTTTCTTCTCTGAATCCTAATCTACAAAACATTCCTATACGTACTTTGCGCGGACAGCAGATCCGTGGCGCATTCGTAGCCTCCAGGGGCCACCGTATCATTTCGGCCGACTACAGTCAGATAGAGCTCAGGCTAATAGCCGAGATTGCTAAAGAGCAAAGTATGATAGAGGCGTTTCTAAAAGGAGAAGACATCCACGCCTCCACAGCATCCAAACTTTTTAATGTTCCGCTGCAGGAGGTCAGTAAGTTGCAGAGAAGCCAAGCCAAAACAGTAAATTTCGGCATCATTTACGGACAGGGTGCCTTTGGGCTCTCGCAGCAAACAGGCCTTTCGCGCTCTGAAGCCAAATCTATGATTGATGCTTATTTTGCCACCTATCCCAATCTAAAGAGCTGGATGGCAAACCAGGTGGAAGAGGCGCGCCAAAAAGGATATGTGCAGACTTTACTAGGGAGAAGAAGATACCTTAAAGATATCAATTCCAGAAATTTTGTGGTTCGCGGTCATGCGGAGCGCAACGCAGTGAACGCGCCTATTCAGGGATCAGCAGCAGATTTGATTAAGATGGCGATGATCCGTATTGATCGTCTTTTCAATGAGAAGAATTTAAAGACAGAAATGCTTCTGCAGGTTCATGACGAACTGGTCTTTGAATCTCCACTGGATGAGATAGAGACCGCCTCCCTTCTGATCAAGACGCAGATGGAAGAGGTCTATGAAACCAAGGTGCCTCTGCTCGTGGAAGTAGGGGTGGGTAAAAATTGGCTGGAGGCCCACTAACTGAGGGGCAGGGAGAGATATCTCATGATTGGGATCTTTCTCTGCTTGCCAAATCCCAGTTACAAACTAAAACACAAACCAATGAAATACACTCAGCACACTGCCACCGATCTTGGTGGTACGCAATATACCTATACGCCGCAAGACCCGTACGGGGTGAGGCTGTACCGGCTTGAAAACGGACTTTCTCTTTATTTGGCAAAGAATACCGATGCTCCTAGGATTCAGTCCTTTATAGCGGTGCGTACGGGAAGTAATGCCGACCCTAGCGACAATACCGGTCTTTCGCATTATTTAGAACACATGCTCTTTAAGGGGACTTCTAAAATCGGAACACTGAACTGGGAAAAGGAAAAGCCTTTACTCGATACTCTAGAGATGCTTTTTGAAGAGCATAAGGCGGAGCAGGATCCCGAGAAAAAAAGGCAACTCTATAAAGAAATCGATCGCGTGTCCCATCAGGCAAGTTGCTATGCCGTGGCGGGAGAGTACGACCAGCTTATGAACCTTTTAGGGGCCAGTGGAACCAATGCGCACACTTGGTACGACGAAACGGTCTACAAAAACAATATCCCCTCCACCGAACTAGAACGTTTCCTACGGATTGAGAGCGAACGCTTTTCGGGTTTGGCTCTTCGTCTTTTCCATACGGAATTAGAGTCGGTATATGAGGAGTTCAACCGTGCGCAGGACAATGATGCACGTCAGGTGAATTACGCACTGATGGAAATGCTCTTTCCCACACATCCTAATGGACAACAAACCACACTGGGAAGACCCGAGCATCTGAAGAATCCTTCCATGAAGGCACTCAGGGAGTACTTTGAACAGTACTACGTTCCAAGCAATATGGCCTTGGTACTTGTGGGAGATCTGGATTTTGAAGAGAGCGTAAAATTAGTGGAAAGGTATTTCGGAGTTTTACCTTCCAGGAGTGCACCGCAAAAGCCATTTATTGAGGAGCAGCCGCTTAGTGGAAGATCCGTGCGCCACATTTACAGTCCCTCTACCTCCAGGTTGCATTTGGCCTATAGAACCCCCAGTTATGGAACTCCTGAGGCGATGAAGGCCCAGCTTATCGCCTCTTTGCTAAGCAACCGGGCGGAAGCTGGACTTTTGGACTTGGAAGTCAATCAAAAACAAAAGGCTCTGTACGCCGGTAGTTACCAGATGTCCCTTAATCACTACGGAGTCTTCAGCCTTGTTGTAGTACCTAAGGAGGGGCAGAGCCTCGAAGAGGCGCGTGCACTGGTAATGGAGCAGATAGAAAACCTGAAGAATGGAGCTTTTCCCGACGCGTTGCTTCAAGCGCTCATCAATGATTTAAAGGTACAGCAAATTAAATCCTTGGAAAGCAGCGAAGGGCTTGCCAGTCGTCTCTACCAAAGTTTTATACGGAATCAAAGCTGGACGCTGCAACTCTCTGAAATAGCACAATACGAAGCTATAACAAAAGAACAAATTATGTCCTATGCGCGCACGCTCTTTGCTACGGGGGTAGTAGAGGTACATAAATTGGTGGGGGAGAATCCTCTTCTTCTGCGTGTGGAGAATCCAGGAATTACGCCCATTGTTCTAAACCGCGACGCAAAAAGTGCTTTCTACCTGGAGCTCCAGAGCGTACCTTCCGTTGCTCCCAGCCCGGAGTTTATAGAGTACAGCAAGTACCTCCAACCCCAGCGTATAAAAGGAAGAAAATTTACGCACCTTTTAAATACGCATAATGAACTGGGGGAGATTCATCTAATATTCCCTCTGGGTACCGACCACGACCTTTATTTAACTACGGCACTGGAATTTATGCAGTACCTAGGTACCAATAAATATACGGCTGAAGAGCTGAAGCTCAAATTTTTCACTCTGGGGCTGATGCACGATGTAAAGATTGGAACCGATCAGATTACTTTCTCCCTAACCGGCTTGGAAGAAAATCTTCCCAGGGGGCTGGAGCTGCTTTTCCATTGGATTACCGAATTGAAAAGTGAAGTGCAGGTCTATGAATCGTTTCTTACCACAATTAACTCGAGCCGCCAGGCAGAACTTCAGGACAAGGGCCGGATTGTATCGGCTCTTACGCAATTTATAAAGTTTCAGGAAAATTCAAGACTTCGCCATACCCTTTCCCTTACGCAGCTTCAAACACTCGATCCACAGGAACTGGTGCGTGGCATACATGCGTTACTTGCGTATCCGTACCAAGTGTTTTTTTACGGTAAAAACCCTGAGGCAATCCTTAGTACTCTGGACCCTATGATGGAAGTACCGCATCTGAGGCTTCCAGAAGCTAAGAAATTTGAAGAACTGCCTACTACAGGGAAAGTGTTTTATGTGCCCTACGATATGGTACAGGTGGAAATGGTACAGGCGGCGCGCTCATTGCAAGTAAGCCCGCAACATTTTGGAAAGGTCAGCTTGTTTAACGAATATTTCGGCTCCGGACTTTCCTCCGTGGTATTCCAAGAAATCCGTGAAAAACGGAGTCTTGCGTATTCTGCCTATGCCCATTACCGCTCTGCTACGCATATTTATAGGCACGACTATATAAGCAGCTATATAGGAACCCAGACCGATAAGCTCTCGGAGGCAAGGACCGCGCTGGCGGAATTGTTCAAAGAACTTCCCCACTATCCGGAGCAGTTTGAGGCGGCCCGGCAAGCGGCCCTCAAGCAGCTAGCCTCACACCGTTTGCGGCGCACACAGATATTTTTCAACGCGCTGCGCCTAGAAAAACTCGGTATCAGCTACGATATCCGTCAGGCCATGTACGGGGAACTAAAGGAATTGGATTTTAACTCCTTTTCCCACTTTGCGGACCAACGAATCAGGGAGAAGACTTTCAATACAGGGATTATTGGGGATAAAGCGGCTCTGCAGCAGGCGCAAGCAATACATTCCTCGGAGGTGGAAGAGCTCGATGTGCACTTTCTCTTCAATTATTAAAATTATATAACACTTATTTTTCCAGACGCTGTATTTTTACCGCTGGAAATTAAAAACAAAAACTATGGACTTATTTACCGGCATTGATTGGCCCAATTTCGCAGACCCGCAGATCTGGGTCTCGCTTCTGACCCTGACTTTCCTGGAAATTGTATTGGGAGTCGACAATATTATTTTCATCTCGATTATTTCCGATAAGCTTCCTAAAGCAAGGCAGAAATTTGCACGCAATCTCGGACTGGGATTTGCCATGTTATTTAGAGTCATCCTGCTTCTGATGATCAATTGGATCATCTCCCTGAAAGACCCTGTGCTTACCTTGGGCTTTATGAGTGATGCAACCACTGGCGGGCCACTTCTGCTTAGTTGGAAGGATATTATTCTTCTTGCGGGAGGTATTTTCCTGATTGGAAAAAGTACCTTTGAAATACACAGTAAAATGCAGGTCGATGAAATCCATGGACCCAAAGCCGCCTCTGCAGGATCGGCTCTTATGGTACTGGTTATCAGTCAGATCATCCTTATCGATATGGTGTTCTCACTAGATTCCATTCTTACTGCAGTGGGATTAGTAGATAACGTTTTGCTTATGATCATTGCGGTTGTGATTTCCATAGGTATCATGATGGCCTTTGCAGGGCCTATTGCGCGGGTCATCAATAAACATCCAAGCCTTCAGATGCTGGCCCTTGCCTTCTTAGTGGTAATTGGTGTTATGCTGGTCGCAGAAGGAATCCATCAGCATGTGAGTAAGAATATCATTTATTCTTGCCTTGCTTTCTCTCTGGCCGTAGAACTGCTCAACATCCGGCTTCGGAGTAAAAAGGAGCGGGCATTCAAGCTCAATCCGGATTTAAAAGACAATCTCGAGATTGAACATTCCAGTGATCAACCCTCATAAAAACGCATCCCACAGAAAATAGGTTTCTGCGGGATGTTTTCTTTTTACAGGTTAAGAGTAATTAGTGCTTAGAGGTTTGCAGATAGTGCCAGGCCAACTCCACCTGCCCTTTCTCTAGAGCAGATTTGGCAAGGGTATGGTTCTGGATTTCTGCGCTGAATTTTCCCGCAGGAAGTTTTTCAATGTTTGCAAGCATCGCCAAATCATTTCCTGTAAGGACTAGGCTTTCACGCACTTCAGTAGGGAGAGAATCTATTCCAATTCCTAGTGTAGTTAGTGGCTTTGGTACTTCAAACAGGTTTTGTGCATTTTGCCTGCTATAGTAGTTACCCCCGAGACGCGCAACCAAGTCCAAAGAAAGCGGATCCAGAGTGCCCTCATCGGTTAGGTATTTCTCATCCACGTGAATGCGTACGATCTGCGCTATAACTAGTTGACCCGCACCTCCCTCACTTCCTAGAGATTTTACTTCCAGTACCTTGCATTCCAGGTTTACAGGGCATTCTTGGATAAGTGGAGGAGCGACAATCTCTGAGGGGCGCATCGTAAGACCCGATTTCAAGAACTCATTCGTACCGCGAGTGTATTCCGTGGAGGCCAGGGAGACCTGCTGTACGATTGGGAAATTAACAATGCCTACAACTACCTCAGGTACTTCCAGTACGTTTTGTAGTGTATGCTTGGTAGTGTTGTCCCTAACCCTGCGCGAGGGTGAAAAAATAACCACGGGAGGCAGAGTAGAAAAAAGATTAAAGAAACTGAAGGGCGAAAGGTTGACTTCCCCTTGGTCATTAACACTGGATACCAATGCTATGGGACGCGGTGCTATTGCGGTCTGCAGCAGCGTCTGCAGTTCCATGGGATTTAAAGACTCAGGACTTATGGTTTTCATCTGTCGATAGATCGAAAAAGCGTTAGACTTTACTAGGAAGTATTGTGGCTACCACTTCACCAAATCCCACACGTATCCCTTCCTTCTGGGCGTACCCCCGCATGGTAACGGTATCACCGTCCTCAATAAAGCTGCGTTTCTGACCGTCGTTTAGTACCACTGGGTTTTCTCCTTTCCAGGAAAGTTCCAGCATAGAGCCAAAACTCTCTGGTGAATTCCCGGAGATAGTTCCCGATGCATAGAGATCGCCCACTTCAATATTACACCCGCTCACAGTATGATGGGCCAGTTGCTGGCACATATTCCAGTACATATGACGGAAATTGGTCTTAGCAAGCGTTTTCTCTGTGCCGTGGGAGGGGGTAAGACCCACTTCCATTGAAATGTCGTAATGCTTGTTTCCTGTAAAGGTTAAATAGGGCAAAACTGCAGGGTCCTGTATCGGTCCTTCGGTACGGAAGGGTTCCAGGGCCTCTAGAGTAACCACCCATGGGGAAACGGAGGAGGCAAAGTTTTTTCCTAAAAATGGACCAAGAGGAACGTATTCCCATGCCTGAATATCGCGCGCCGACCAGTCATTGAAAAGTACCAGACCAAAGATTGCTTCCTCTGCTTGCTCTGTAGATATGGATTCGCCCATCTCCGTATTACGGTTCACAATGAAGGCCATTTCAAGTTCGAAATCCAGCTGTCGGGTGGGACCAAATACCGGTGCGGGAGCATCTTTGGGTTTGGTTTGCCCCTTCGGGCGGTGGATATCTGTGCCACTGACCACTATGGAGGAAGCCCGGCCATGGTAGCCCACCGGAAGATGTTTCCAGTTGGGAAGCAGGGCATTGGCTGGATCGCGGAACATTTCACCCACATTGCGTGCATGCTGTTCACTGGAATAGAAATCTGTATAATTGGGAACATGTACCGGCATAAGCATCTTTACTTGATCCAGTTCAAAGAAGCACTGTTCAATACTTTTTTCGTCCTTTGCGAGTAAGGAATCTTCTAATAGCAGTTCCTGTATCTTGAGCCGCACCGCAGAGGTCACGGGCTTGCCCAGTTCTATGAATTCATTTAGCGTGTAGGCCTCAAAGA
Organism: Planobacterium oryzisoli; assembly: GCF_015354315.1. Classification (GTDB taxonomy): domain Bacteria; phylum Bacteroidota; class Bacteroidia; order Flavobacteriales; family Weeksellaceae; genus Planobacterium_A; species Planobacterium_A oryzisoli. Next base: position 51,552 of record NZ_JADKYY010000013.1, on the reverse strand, counting down.
CATTTTCGCTAAGTCCATCCACATCGTCCAGAAAGCCGAAGTCGTATAGAGTGGCCAAATCCACTACAATATCGCCGATGCGTGTAGCGCAGGCAATATATTCTTTATTAAATACGGCGACACCAAAGGGTATGTTATGGATGGAAAAATCTGAGGTTTCACTATAGTTTACAAACGATTTCATAGAGATTAATTTAGATTCTTAAAGATACAAAATATACAGGGACTTAAAAATGGCACTACGCTTTTGCATTGTGCAGGATAAACTGTGGATTTTCACAAATCCAATTGCAATAAAACTGCCTTAAGAAACGAATTCTTAAGGCAGTTTTAGTACGTTACAAAGAGTGTAGAATTATTTGTTGTCTCTACCGGCCTCGAGAAACAAATCGCCGTTTTGTACATTGACCAGGTAGAAATTTCTTTTTTCGCGGGCCATCTTTAGGCTTAAAGCGAGTGGGAGGGGCAAGGGTTTTCCCTCAAGTCGATCCAACCGTACCGACACTAGGCCCCCCGGCATCATCTGGTAATCCCCTGTAAATAAATTTACTGCACTGCTTTGGTCTTTCTTGTCAATGAATACTTCTACCATTTCTGCTTTTCCGTTCACCATCTTTAGTTCCCGCCGTTCGGTATGGTCTTCAAATTCCTTGACCCATACAAAAGGACTGCGAGTAAATACATCGTAGTGCTTTTCACTTACCACAGTACGCGCATTTTCTAATTGGCTGATTCGCTGCGAAATACTTCCCGACTGAGAAAATAAGGGAATAGATGTCAGAAATGCTAAAAGATACAGTGCTTTATACATGGGGATTTTTTTATAGCTTCTCTATAGCAAATAAGATTCCAATCTCTTAGAGGTTTCCCCGACGGGCCTGTTCCCGTTCAAGCGCTTCAAAAAGTGCTTTGAAATTACCTGCTCCGAAGCTTTGTGCGCCATGGCGTTCAATAATCTCAAAAAACAGGGTTGGACGGTCTTCTACAGGTTTGGTGAAAATTTGCAGCAGGTATCCTTCTTCGTCGTGGTCAATTAAAATTCCCAGTTCCTGAAGCTTTGCCAAGTCTTCATCGATACTGCCCACACGCTCGGGAACCATCTCGTAGTAAGCCTGTGGCGGAGCCGAGAGAAACTCAACACCGCGTGCTTTTAGTTCGGTTACGGTATGAATGATGTCCTTTGTAGCTACTGCAATGTGCTGCACGCCTTCTCCTTCGTAAAAATCCAAATATTCCTCCACTTGTGATTTTTTCTTGCCTTCTGCAGGCTCATTGATCGGGAATTTTGCGTAGCCATTTCCATTGCTCATTACCTTAGACATCAGTGCCGAGTATTCGGTGTTGATTTGCTTGTCGTCAAAACTTAGAATATTGACAAATCCCATGACATCCTCGTACCATTTAACCACCGGAAGCATTCGGTCCCAGCCTACGTTTCCAACACAATGGTCCACATAGAGTAGACCAACATCCGCAGGGTTGTATGCACTTTCCCATTTTTCGTAGCCCGGCATGAATTCTCCAGTATAGTTTTTCCTTTCCACAAACATATGCACGGTCTCTCCATAGGTGTAGATTCCCGACATCCGCACTTCTCCATGCGCATCGGTAAGGGTCTGCGGCTCCAGGTAGGGTTTTGCACCGCGTTTGGTAGTTTCTTCAAATGCACTATAAGCATCTTCTACCCATAAGGCCAGAACTTTTACCCCGTCACCGTGTTTCTTTACATGCTCGCAAACCACCGAGTCCGATTTCAGTCCTGTGGTGAGAACCAGGCGGATCTTTCCTTGTTGCAAAACATAGGATGCTCTATCTCTTACGCCCGTTTCTGGGCCGGCATAGGCTACACTTTGAAAACCAAAAGCCGTTTTGTAGAAGTGGGCTGCTTGCTTGGCATTGCCTACATAGAATTCAATATAATCGGTACCATTGATGGGCAGGAAATTCTCCGCCTTTGCAATCTTTTCTGCGAAAGTAAGTGTTGACATGTATAGGAAATCTTTAGATGTTTACCGCCTAATTTACTAATTTTTCAGTAAAGCTAAAATGCTAGTATACAGGCAGCAATCTTATATAATTCCTACTAAAAAACCCGGCTGGAAGGCCGGGTTTACATTTATATTTGTTTGAAGCGCTGATAAGCAGCTTCTTCCAGCATCTCTCGATCGTCTGGATGCGCTATGCTAATTAGTGCTTTAGCACGCTGGCGTAAGTTTTTTCCGTAGAGGTTCACTGCCCCGTACTCGGTCACCACCCAGTGGATATGCCCTCTGGTGGTCACCACCCCCGCACCTTGCTTTAAGAACGGCACGATACGCGGCACCCCTTTTTTAGTTCTTGATGAGATTGCTATGATAGGCTTTCCTCCCTCACTCAGAGCAGCCCCACGCATGAAATCCATCTGTCCCCCAATGCCGCTAAATTGGTACGTACCGATGGAATCCGCACAAACCTGACCAGTCAAGTCCACCTCAATAGCGGAATTGATCGCAGTCATTTTTTTGTTCTTCATTATATTGATCGGAAAATTAACATGCTGTACGTCCATGAAGGAAATAGAAGGATTGTCGTCTACAAAATCGTAGAGTCTTCTGGTTCCAAAACAAAAACTGGTGATGGTTTGGTTGGTATGTGTTCCTTTGTACTTATTATTTACGACATCATTAAGGATTAGATCGATCGCCCCATCGCTTATCATCTCGGTGTGAATGCCAAGGTCCTTATGGTTGCCCAGGCTCTTAAGTACCGCATCAGGAATGGTTCCAATACCCATTTGTAACGTGGATCGGTCATCGATAAGTTCTGCTACATTCCCACCAATCTTCAGTTCTTCTTCCCCAACCTTTGCACCATAGTCCACTGTGAGAAGTTCTTCTTCATGCCATACCACTTTGTCAAAGCGGCTGATATGTATCATTCCGTCTCCGTGGGTGCGAGGCATGAGAGGATTTACAATCGCTATAATCTTTCCTGCAGTATCCACAGCGCTGCGGGCAACGTCCACCGAGGTGCCTAGTGTACAGTATCCGTGTTTGTCTGGTGGAGATACCGTGACCATAGCTACATCAATGGGAAGAAAACCCGATTTGAAAAGGGTAGGAATTTCACTTAAAAATACAGGTACAAAGTCTCCTCGTTCTGAGTTTACTGCGTCGCGAACCGGCGTGGAAGTGAAAAGGGAATTAATATAGAAACTGTCTTTATATTCAGGTTTTGCGATTTCCACACTCCCCTGCTGGGTAATGGATACAAATTCCACGTCACGCAGTCGGTCCGATTGCCTTGCCAACTCGTCCAGAAAATAATTGGGTGTACAGGCACTACCGTGAGAGAATATTCGGTCTCCACTTTTAATTACTGAAACGGCCTCTTGGGCACTGACATAATGGTGCATAAGCGTTGTATTTTCGTATTAATCGTTCTTTAGAATCCTTCCAAAGATACTGCTTTTCCCTAGGGCTTCAAATATGACATATGTCAAATTGAGGGGTCCTACTAGGCTGCCAGAAGTGTGTTAAGTATCTGATTTACAGTATGATTTTATTCTAACCATGAAGTCTTGTAGGAGGGGTCTTCCACTTTTAGCGCTTCTTGCGTAATTTGAAGCGGACGGAAAGGGTCTACCATAACGGCATACTCCTGAGTGAATTTTTGCCCGATGCTTCGTTCCATAGCGCCCGGGTGCGGACCGTGCACTATACCTCCAGGATGTAGTGTGAAATCCATCAGATCAATATGGTTTCGGCTCATGAAATCCCCTTCTGTGTAGAAAAGCACCTCATCGGAATCGATATTGGAGTGATTGTACGGCGCGGGAACAGCCAAAGGATGGTAGTCGTACATCCTTGCCACAAAAGAGCATACAACAAAATTGTGCGCTTCGAAGTTTTGATGTACCGGCGGTGGCATATGAATGCGTCCGGTGATGGGTTCAAAATTCTTTATATTGAATTTATAGGGATAGAAGTATCCGTCCCAGCCTACCAGGTCAAAAGGATGCGTAGCATACTGAAAATCCCAGATAAGATCTTGTTTTTTTACCTTAATCGTAAAATCCCCTTTCTGATCAACTGGCGGCTTAAAGGTGGGAGCAATAATGTCGCGTTCACAGAATGGAGAATGTTCCAATAACTGCCCGAACTCATTGCGGTAGCGCTTTGGTGTGTAGATTGGAGAATGGCTTTCAATGAAAAAGAGCACGTTGTCGGAACCGTCAAAATCCAGCTGGTAAATGGTGCCTCTTGGGATGATCAGGTAATCACCGAAGGAGAATTCCAGATCTCCGAGAAACGTCTTAAGCGTGCCAATCCCTTGGTGCACATAAAGCAGTTCGTCGCAATGTGCATTCTTATAGAAGTAGGAGGTAGATTCGCGTGGCTTGGCCAGTCCCATCTTCAGATCACTGTTAAAAAGAAGGATTTTGCGGCTTTCCAGATAGTCGTCTTCCGGGGTCACATGCATTCCTTTAAACATACGTGGCGTGACGTTGCGTTCTACCCCAACCTTTGGAGCGACATCCCTAGGTTCAGAGATATGACGGATCTGGGTGGGCCGGTGCAAATGGTACAGTAGCGAGGATATTCCATGGAAACCTTCGGTTCCAAAGAGCTGTTCATAGTAAAAATTTCCTTCTGGGGATTTATATACCGTATGGCGCTTTTGTGGAATCTCTCCACGCTGAATATATCTCATGGGGCGGTGCTTTTTGGTAAATTTAATTAAATTTTACCATTTAGCAATCCGCAGTAGTGAGGCCCTGTGAAGGGTAGAGTACTAGGGACTTACTGCATGGAGAGCACCTCGGCAAACGCCTCACTCTGAATGCCCAGATGACGAAGTAGCTCCTCAATTCCTTGCAGATACGGCACTACCGGGGCAAGGGATTCTGAAATAGGCACCATGCCAATAGGGGTGGAATAATTCTCTACGGGTTCGGCCATCCGATCGAAGGGAATGTGTCTGTAAAAATTAGTACCCTGACCCAGGGCCAAAACTACGTCATTTAAATCTTTATCGTATACTACGATTCCCCCGTCGGTCACCTGTTCAAGGACAGCAGAAAACTGCTCGAGGCTTAAGGGTTGCAACAGAAAGAGTATGTTGGGGCGCAGTGACTGAGCAAGAACAGGATCCAAGGTCTGAACAATTAAGAACTCGCCCTCTCCCCGTATGGTGTGCTTTTCTGTCCAATAGCTTTGTCCCGGACGTTCCATTTCAAGCGCTTCTTTTACAAGGAAAGTTATTTCTTGGGGTCCTCCAAGAAGTACCACGCGGGTTCTGTTCTCTCCGTGGGTAAGTAATTCGTTTTGTTGCATGAGTTAATTATGGAGTACGAAGGTTTTTTTCCTCTACCAATGCCTCAAAAGCACCGACGATGTTTTCCCACCTTTTCTGGTCCTGAGGCATGATGAAACTCCCGTCGTTTTTGTAGATATCCTCTCTAGGCGTGCGTACTTTTACCGTGGTGGTAATATGGTCGTACACCTTTTTGTAGTCTTCCCGTATGGTGGAGAGTTTGTTGGACTCGATGGCTTGGTAAAGCGCCGTTTTCTCTTTCTGAGACAAGGTGCTTTTTTTGTTGTATTTCTTTCCGTGCCCCTCATAAAAATAATGCACGGTCTGCCCTTTAATCAGCATATTCTCGTAGATAGGTGCAAGACCACCGCTGCGGCTATAACTGATATCGTATTCTTCAAATATTTTGTGTGAGCTGCAGCCGGTAAGGCCCAGTACAGCAATAAGGAGTAAAAGAAGTCTTTTCATAAGAATTAGATGTTTTTTTCGGGAACTTGTACCTCGGTACGGGCCTTTAATTCCTCGTCGTATTCGTACAGGACATTAAAGTCAGGAGTCTGTTCAATAGCCACCATGATCTTTTGTAGGATATCCTGAGCACTGTCGTCGTCGTAATCAATGGTTAAGGGCGCTTTAAACTCCATGGTAGGTTTCACGCCCGTAACTTTTATCTTAAGTCCTTTTTTGTCAAAAGCGCGGCGAAATCCGTTAATCTTTATGGGTACTACGATAGGACGCTGCTGTTTAACCAGCTTTGCTGTACCTTTTCTTCCCTGGGCGAAGGCTGAAGTGGTGCCTTGGGGAAAGGTAATGACCCAACCGTTATCCAAAGCTTTCATTATATTGTCCACTTCGCTCATATCCACCATACGGTTCACGTTCTGTCCCTTCTCCCTCCAGGTTCTTTTTACTGTAACGGCACCAGCGAGTTTAAAAATACGCGAAAGCAGTCCTTTGTTCATGGTTTCTTCTGCAGCTACGTAGTAAAAGTCCACGCGGGGATTCAAGAGGTAGACGGGGTTTTTGATCGTGTCGTAGTAGCCGTTGTTTACCGCAAAGAAGACATGGTACATGGCTGCCACATCCGCAAAATAGGTTTGGTGGTTGGAAACAAACAGTACATTGGAGTCCGGCAGATCTTTAAGGTGGTGGGTGCCTGATATCTTTAGTTTATTAAAGCCATTAAACCGCCGGTAGGAAACGATGCCCAGCAGAAAGATGATAAACCGCTTCAAGAAGTAGGGCGTGCCGAAGGCATCTGCAAAAATCGTTTTCTTCGCCATTATTCACATTGCATTAATCGTGCGAATTTACAAATTTTTCAGCAAGTCCCTAAACTCACTTAGGATCATTGAAGTGGCGCCCCAAATCAAGTGTCCCTGAAATTCAATGACAGGTACTTCGTGTCCTCTGCTTTGCGCAAGAGTGCGCATTTGTGGTGCTTCCTGAAGTGAGAGAATGGAGCGGACCGGAAATTCAATAAGCTCCTTGGCTTCGGATTCCTGCAGGGTAAATTGGGGATTCTTACCGGTATACGATATGAAGGGATGCACATAAAAGTTACTGGGAGGTATGTAGATAGGTGAGATCGGACGGATCAGTCGGATGTAATTGGGGTGGATTCCCATTTCCTCAGAAGTTTCCCTGCGCGCAGTCTGTCCAAAAGATTGGTCCAAAGGTTCGCGGCTTCCTCCAGGCAGTGAAATCTGCCCGCTGTGTCTGTCGTTCTCATTGTGGGTGCGGACCATGAGGGGAAAGTGCCATTCTCCGTCTTTCAAATAGAGCAGGATATTGACTGCAGCAAACCGCGGATTGCGCTGGAGTATTTCCTCGTACGTAAACAGTGGTCGGTAGGGTGGGGAGTAGATGGCATGGGCCTGTTCTCCCTTAAGAGTGGCGCACTGTATTTTCTTCAAAAGATCTCTTCCAAATACCGTCATAGTAACAAAAGTAAGGGTTTTTACGGGAAATTTCACTGCCTTGCTCTGTTAAGAAAGCATAAAAAAACTCCCTCGAATGAGGAAGTTTCAATGGGGCGCTGTGGCCTATTTTTAGTTCGAGTAACTGGCAAGTTCCTCTTTTTTTGAATTGTAGAGTCGGTATTCCAAGTAACGGAAACTGTCTCTAGGGATAATAGTTACCCACTTTTTGTACTTGATATACCACTTGGTTTGAATGCTCATAAGTCCTTTGCTCAGGTAGGCTTCTACGAAGGGATGGACATGGAGAAATATTTTGCCTTTCTCTTTTTGGATGATTCCTCTAATCACCTCTTCCATACGCTCTACCACTACAATAGGGGCAAGGATCTCTCCGTCGGCATTGGGATTTTCCTCTGTGGTTTCAATTTGTTTTTCTGGACGTACCCGCTGACGGGTCATCTGTATCAATCCAAATTTACTTGGAGGCAGAATCTTATGGCGCGCTTTATCGCGCTTCATTTCGTCGCGGAAATGTTCGTAGAGTGCCTTGCGGTGCTCGGCATTAACCATGTCAATGAAATCCACCACAATGATGCCGCCCATGTCACGCAGGCGTAGCTGCCTTGCGATTTCGGTAGCGGCAAGTTTGTTTACAGTAAGTGCGTGGTCACGTGAGGAAGTTCCACTGCCTAGATTGGGTCCGGAGTTCACGTCCACCACGTGCAATGCTTCGGTGTGTTCGATCACCAAATACGCTCCCTTGGAACTTGGAATGTTCACGTGTTTACCGAAACTCTGTTTTAGCTGCTTCTCCACATTGTAGTATTCCATCAGTGGAATATGGGAATTGTGGTACTGCACTATGTTTTTTCTTTCTGGCGCAATGACTTCTACGTAGCTGGTGATATCCTCTACCATGGACTCATCATCGCAGATGATGCTTGTGAAATCCTGATTGAAATTATCACGTAGTATGGCCGATGCCCGGTCTTCTTCGCTCAGTACCTTGGAGGGTACCTTTTGCTTCTGGATGTTTTTAAAGGTACTTTCCCATTTCTGTACCAGCTGGTTCATATCGTTGTGCAGCTCGGCTACTTTTTTGCCTTCGGCAACGGTGCGGATGATCACACCAAAGCCTTCCGGCTTAATACTTTCAATGAGCGTCTTTAGGCGCTCACGGTCTTCTGCGCTCCGTATTTTCTTGGAGATAGAGACCTTGTTGTCGAATGGGATGAGTACCAAAAACCTTCCGGTTAATGATATTTGGGTGGAAATCCTCGGGCCTTTGGTGGAGATGGGTTCCTTGGTGATCTGGATCAGTACCACATCGTCCTTGGAAAGTACTTTATCCACCGAGCCGTTCTTGTCGATTTCCTTCTGTACTGGGAAGTTCTTCATCGAGGAGGAATTCTGCCTTTTGGAGAAAGTGTCCTTGAGGAATTTCTGATAACTTAGAAAATCAGGTCCCAGGTCCTGATAGTGTAAGAATGCGTCTTTTTCGTAACCGATGTTTACAAAAGCCGCATTGAGGTTGGGTGCCAGTTTTTTTACCCGTCCTAAATAGAGGTCCCCGACGGAGAATTCCGAATTGTCCTCTTCTTCGTGAAGTTCGAACAGTCGGCCGTCTTCGAGCAGCGCGATCTTCGTGTTCTCCTTTTGATGGGAGATGATCAGTTCTTTTTTCATTGCTCTTGGGTTAAATTTTGGACTAGTATGTAGATTAGCTACTTCTTTAAACAAAAATATAGTTAATGAAATAAAGTTCATCAACTATATTATTATATTTTGGAGGAAAAATTATTTTTTCTTCTTATGTCTGTTAGCTCTTCTTCTTTTCTTTCTCTTGTGCGTCGCTACCTTATGTCTTTTTCTTTTCTTTCCGCTTGGCATTGTCGTAATGTGTTAAGGTTAATATTCAGTTAATTTTTATTTTACAGTTACTTTGCTTTTCACCTTCTCAACGAAGCTCTTGGATGGCTTAAATGCCGGAATATTGTGAGCTGGTATTTCAATGGCAGTATTTTTGGAAATGTTACGGCCGGTTTTAGCAGCTCTTGTTTTGATGATAAAAGACCCGAACCCTCTCAAATAAACATTGTCACCGTTATACATTGAAGTCCTGATTTCCTGCATAAATGCCTCAATGACCTTCTGCGTTTCATTCTTTTCTGTTCCCAACTTATTAGAGATGGTATTAACCAATTCTGCCTTTGTCATTTCCTTTTTTTGTTTTTAATTTTGGTGTGCAAATATAATAACTATTTTTCAAACTTGACAAACAAATCCCTGATTTTCTTAACCTTGGTGGATTTGCGATTAGTGCCGACGTGGTGGCCTGCCACTCCTTATTGAACCCAGATCTCGTCGGTGGCAATCAGGGGCTTTCTTTGGCTGGGCTGAGAGAACTTGGGAAGTGTGGAAAGCGGGTGGGCCGTTAGTCGTATATAACGGATCTTAGAATGAATCTCAAAACGCTGTAGGTAGGTGGCTACCGAGGCGTTCTGCCTGGCCTCAAAGCCATCCACTCCTTCCATGGGAACAAAGTTCTTTCCATTGGAGGAGACTTCCAAAAGGATCTTTTCCGGTAGGAAAATAAATCGCCGCTGGTTTTCAAGAAAACTTGTTTCGATAGTTTTTACATGCCTTCGTTCCCCTAAGTCCAAAGTCATGGTTACATGCTGAGAGAAAAGCAGCCAATTGTAACTGAAATTAGAAAAGCCATACATTCCATCGGTAAGTGTACGCTGTCGTTTGGCCGGATAATCCTCCACCCAGGGCGCAGAAAAATGGACAGATGCTCCGTGGGCAAGATTTTGTGGAACCCCACGGGAAAATATATAATCCCACTTTGCCTTGTAGCCCGCAGGGGAATCACCTCCTTCAGAAATTTCTTTCACTGAATACTTCTGCGCCTTGGATACAAATCCTTCAACGAGTGGCTTCCATTGCGGGTCTATTTGGTAGTGTCCGCTCCGGTCCTTTACAAATAGCCCATGGGCATCGAAACCATAAATGCGGGCATGTTGCAGTTTGGTATAGTCCAGAGAAAGCGCGAGTCTTTCCAGGCGTGCACGTACCACTGGATCACTAGTTGCTTCCTGCGCCTTGGATACCAATGCGTGGAGCTGGGTAAGGTTTGTGGGATGCAAATAGTCCCCAAAATGACTAACGGGACTTCCATAGATGTCCAGACGCGCCCCACTTTTTTGTGCAAACGAATGCAAAAGCTGATGGTATTCCATTATATAAGGTGCGGCCTCCCTGTAGTACCCCTCGATAAATTCCCGACGTACATCCTGGGTTTTTAGTGAGGCGTCCCAGAGGGTCTTAGCCAAGACATAGGACTTTAATTCTGCACTATCGTTATAGGTATCTCCCGCCATCTGTGCAAAAATACCCGTGGCTCCCTGGCTTTGGTAGTAGGCGAGATTTTCTCCAATGTGCGCATCGTCCGGGAAAGGCACCAGATAGTTGGTGAACTGCGTGTAATAATCCCATACAAAAATCTGCGAAGCTTTACTCTTCCAATCCAAGAGCAGGGAACGCAATAGCGCTGCCGATCGCTCGGTCGGTACCGCACGGGAGCGGTAGATGTCAATAGTGCTTAAAAAGACCACTACATTTTTTTCCAGCGCAGTGTGGCGCGGAGCAAATTTAGTGGCTTGATACGCCAAAATCGAAAAAGTAGTTTTGGGGAAGTGCCTGGCCAGGCGGTTGGTGAAATCCACAAGTGTACCTGATACCGAGCCTTCTCTTTTGTTTATAGCGCTGCATCCAGCACATTCGCAATGCCCCAGATCGTCGTTTGCTCCAATAGAAAAGTAGCGGGCCTGGGGGTTGTCGGCAATGATTCTACCTAGTGACTTTACTGCATGTTGAAACACTCCAGGATGCGTAAGACAGAGCTGGTTTGGAAGTCGCTTACCACGGTACAGGCCGAACCACTGCGGATGCGTAGCAAAGAGCTTGGGAGAGACCAGTTTATTGTAGGAGTGTCCCCACAATCCCCACTGCTCATCGAGCGTATGGAGTCCGTGCCATTGCAGGTACTCGGGATCTTTGTAGCCAAGCGAATAGACGTCCCGGTAGGCAAAGGAAGGGGAAAAAGAAGTATCAGGCCTGTTTTTTATATAAAGCTCTGGAGTTGTGGGGCACTGCGCCTTTTCTCCAGGAGCCCATTTTCTACAACCCAGCGATTCTTCGATAAAATGGTATACAGCCTTATTAAGGGTCTTTAGAGATGCGGCTTGCAGTAGTATTTTTTCAGGTCCCACAGAAAGGCGGTACATTTCATGAGGCTTAGGGTTAAGTTCCAATCGTATACTTTGCGCTCTGGGGGCTGTTTCTTGAACTATCGGAAATTCATTTCCTGTGACCTGAAGGAGGTAGTCTTGGAGTATAAAGGCCGGATGCGGCAGATCTGATTCCTCAAGGGTGTCCACGGAAAGGTAAAACAGGGCCTTTCCAGGTTCGGAGATCTTTGTATTCTGTGCGGCAAGACTAGGGGATACCAGCATGGTAAGAAGGACGAGGCAAAAAGGTAGTATGTAGTTTCTAACCTCTTGGTTCATTATAATTAAGTTGTAACAAAAGGCAAATATACCAATTGCATCGTTTTGTTCCCTACTGCCGGGATAACTCTTTACCACCTAAGTATTTTTTTTCACTACAGGATATTGATTACTTTTACCGCGTTTTATATATGGAAGGACTAGAAAAGCCCGGTTATGTGGTGTGGGGCGAGAAACTCCTCGAATGGTACCGCGCCAATCAACGTGACCTATTGTGGAGGGAACGCAAGGATCCCTATAGGGTGTGGATCAGTGAGGTGATCCTCCAACAGACTCAGGTCAGGCAAGGTGCACCCTATTTTGAGCGGTTTGTGCAGCGTTTTCCCACGGTGGAGTCTCTTGCCACGGCCAGTGCCGAGGAGGTTCTTCTCTACTGGAAGGGACTGGGTTATTATTCAAGAGCCCTTAATCTGCACCGAGCGGCACAAAAGATTCTTGCCGAGTTCGGGGGTAACTTTCCAACTGAGTACCAGCAGATCCTATCCTTGCCAGGAGTAGGTCCCTATACGGCCTCTGCAATCAGCAGTATTGCTTTTTCACAGCCTGTGGCAGCGGTCGATACGAATCTCTATCGGGTACTCGCGCGGTTCTTCCTCTGCTCGGTAGATATCTCTACCTCGGGTGCGTACCGTATCTTTTCTGAGCTTGCCCTGAAATTAATGCCTAAGGAGTGGCCTGGAGAGTTTAATCAGGCCATGATGGATGTAGGAGCATCGGTGTGCAAACCTTTAGCACCACTCTGCCACGAGTGCCCACTACGGGAGGGCTGTCTTGCCTTTTCCAGAGGTACCATGGAGGAGTATCCAGTAAAGCAGCGCAAGACCAAAGTCTCTACCATTAGCATGCAGTATTACTTTGTTAACGACGGTTTGAGCTATATTATCCAGCAACGTAGTGAGAAGTCGATTTGGAAACGTTTGTATGAATTTCCCACAGAGATTGAACAAAAGTACCAAGACAGGTTGCTGGCTCCAGAAATTCTCCAGCATAGACTCTCCCACCGTGTTCTTAACATTAGGATTGATGCGCTGGTTCTTTCCACCTGGGAGCTGGAGCAGTGGAGCAAGAAGGAAGAGAGCATAGTAGTGCCATACACAGAAAGTGCAGGGTATTCCTATCCCCGTCCTTTGGAACGCTACCTGGAAAAATGGCTCGGCAGCAGGTCCTAGAGGTCCTTTAGGAAGGTGCACTGTATTTTGCGTAAAAAACCTTATTTTTGCCCGGTTGCGCACCTTTTGTCACGTAGAGTGTTACCCCCGATAGGGCGGTAGCTTTAAGGGGCATTGCGCTTTTATATATTTTTTTAAAATACAATTCAATGAAACTTTTAGTGGTGGGGTCTGTGGCCTTTGATGCGATTGAAACCCCTTTTGGAAAAACAGATAAAATTTTAGGTGGTGCCGCCACCTTTATTGGGCTGGCAGCCTCTGTCCTTAAAACCGATGTGAGCTTAGTGTCCGTTGTGGGTGGAGATTTTCCACAAAAGCACCTGGATCTTTTAGAGAGCAAAGGAGTAGATACCTCTGGAATTGAGATGATAAAGGAAGGCAAGACCTTTTTTTGGAGTGGAAAATACCACAACGATTTAAATTCCCGCGACACCCTGGTCACCGAGGTGAATGTAATGGCAGACTTTGATCCTAAAGTGCCCCCGCATGCCAGTGCCTCCGAGGTGCTTTTGTTAGGCAATCTGCATCCTTCCATTCAACTTTCTGTTCTTGAGAAAATGGAAACACGGCCGCAGCTGGTAATTCTGGACACCATGAATTTTTGGATGGATACTGCCTGGGAGGAGCTCTTGAAGATGATTTCCAAAACCGACGTAATTACCATAAACGACGAGGAGGCCAGACAGCTTTCCGGGGAGTACTCCCTAGTGAAATCCGCCCAGAAGATTCATGCCATGGGACCGGATTATGTCATCATAAAAAAAGGAGAGCACGGTGCACTTCTTTTCCATGAAGGAAAAGTGTTTGCCATTCCGGCTTTGCCTCTGGAAGATGTATTCGATCCGACCGGGGCAGGAGATACTTTTGCGGGCGGTTTCGCAGCGCATCTTGCAAAGACGGGGGATTTGAGCTTTAACAATATGAAATCCGCTATTATCGTGGGTTCGGCGCTCGCTTCCTACACCGTTGAGAAATTTGGTACCCAGCGCATTGAAGAAATCACGACCGAAGATCTTAGAAGACGTGTTGCCGATTTCAAACAACTAACTACCTTTGAGATAGATCTCTATTTTGATTAACATGACGTACAATAAATTTATAGTGTTTGGCGCACTGCTTGCCTCGCAGTTGGTGTTTTCCCAGTATATGGTGGTAGGCAGCGACAGCGTTTCACTCAAGGACTTTAAGGCAGAAAATTTAGAAAACCTCCAGACTATAGGTGTGGAGAAGACTCTTAAATCTACCCAGGATTTTCTTTTGCTTCAGCAGATTGCCAAGGCAAATAAGGTAGATACCACACGGGCATTCCGCCAGCGAATGAACCAAACTCTAGCCGAGCTTAGGGAGAAGCATTTCTACCCAGAGAGCCTTAAAAATAAAGTGCTTTCCAATTTTGTGCAGGACAGTAAGACCGAGCGCAGCGTACTGGTCTTTACGGTGGAAAAATCCCAGCTGCCTTTTTACCAGACGGTATACAACCAGGTCGTCTCAGGACAAATTACCATGCAACAGGCTCTAAGAACACACCTTGGTAGTGAGCAGCAGCCCCTGTACCTAAAGCCTGGTGTTGTAGGACACCAGATGTACGAAGACCTAAAGAAGCTCACTCCCGGTACCTTTACAAAACTATACGATCAGGGCGAGTCCATCATGTTCGCGCAGCTGGTGGCCACGCGGCCAAGTCTTGGGTATATGATTTTTGGAAGCCTGGGGATTGATCCCTCTACCTCGTCCCAGAAAAAGCAGGAAATTCTTTCGCAGTTGCGTAAGGGAGTTCCCTTCAATGAAATTACTGCCAAGTACGGAACGACCGAGAACGAGAAAAACAACGGCGGCGTAGTCCTGGGATCGCCAACGCTACCCGACGCCGTATACAAAGCACTGGCCGGAAAGACCAAAGGATACTTCACCACCGAGCCGGTCGAACTTGCTGAAAAGCACTTCTATTTTTACATCTACGATGTGGTGCCTTATGAACTAAATCCAAACACCCGGGCACTTTTCCAGCGCGAGATGATGGCTTCCAATTACCAGCAACTCTTGGAAGAGGAGCTGGTAGCCCTTGAAAAGGCCTCTGGAAAATACCGTGAGTCCCCGGCTTTTGCAGCCGTACGTGCCTCTTTCTCAGGACTGAAAAATACGAAGAATCCTTCTACGGTGCTCGTTAGTTACAATGGTAAGGATATGACTGCCGGGGCACTTTTAAAACAAATTTCCCAGCAAGTGGAAACTCCTGAGAAACTTACTTCGGAGCAGTGGAAGAAACTCTTAGAGATGAACACAAACAGTTTTGTATTCCAGCATTACAACGTGGAGTTTCTAAGCCGCCCTGAAGTGCTTACTCCTCTACAGCAGCAAAGAAAAATGCTCTATTCAGAATATATTTTCACAGACTACCTAAGAAAACAAGTGGAAGATAATCCATCGTGGGTAAGTGAGTACTACGCCAAGAACAAGGATAAATACCTCTGGGAAACGCATGGAAAGGGAAGAGTAGCCATTGTATCCGATCCTAAGCTTGTGGGTGAAATCAAGAGCAGCATCAAGGACCCCAAACAATGGGAAGCCTTAAAGAAACGCTACGAGCAGAAAGTAGACAGCAAAGGCGTAGGACTGGTGCATTTTGAGCAAGGGGAGATGTCCAAAGAAGCAGATATCTTCACCAAACACCAGGTGCCTTTCACCCAAGGAGTGCATTCAGCGCAGTTAGGGGAGCGTACCGTGGTGATTGCTTTGGATCAGATCGTAGCCGAGAAACAGATGAGCTTAGAGGAATCTAAAGACTATATTAAGGATGCCCTTACGCAGCAGAGACTGGAACAAACCCTTAGTCTTCAGCGCTCTAGCACAAAGATAATCGTCGATAAAGCATTTATGGCCGATTTAGAGAAAAATTTTAAGAAATAATTATAATAGTTCTACGCCCCTGGCGTAGCTAAGAAGTTTAATTTTGCAGATTATATATACTTATGAAGTTAGCACAGAATAGAGCATTGGTTTTGCTTTTGGCATTGTTTTTCTTAGCAGGATCGATGGCCACCGCGCAGCAGATCCAAAAGGGTATGCTTGTGGACGGGATCACTGCCGTTATTGGTGATGAAATTATTTTGGAATCCGATATTGAAGAACAGATGAACTACGCGCGTCAGCAGGGAATTGCCGTTCCGGACCGCTGTACGTTTCTGGAAAATATGGTGAACAACAAGCTTCTTATCTATGAAGCCAAGCGCGATACCCTAATAGAAAATCGTTCGGCGGCTTTTAAGGAGAGTGCCGATAGCAAATACAATAATATCCTTTCCCAGTTCCCCGATGAGCGCACTATGCTTGCCACGTATAAGTTTCGTACTTCCTACGAGATGAAGACCGCAATTGAAAAGATCGACTCGGACCAGTACTACGGACAGCAAAAGTATATGCGCATCACCGAGAAGGTGGATGTAACTCCCAATGAAGTGACGGATTTTTTCAATACGTACCGCTACCAGTTACCAATGGTCAAGGACGAGGTGTCTCTGGCGCAGATTGTTATGTACCCCAAACTCACCGAGGCGCATAAGGATGAAATAAAAGCGAGGCTAATGAAGATGAAAGAGCAGATAGTTGCAGGAGAGAGCTTCGAGCAGATGGCGCGCATTTACTCGGAAGACCCCGGCTCGGCCTCCAATGGTGGCCTCTATACCAATGTGGCTCGCGGTAAAATGGTTAAGCCTTTTGAGGCCGCAGCGCTGAATCTTCAGGAGGGGGAGATTTCCGATCCGGTGGAAACTGAGTTCGGATACCACTTGATCCAACTAGTGAAAAAAAGCGGAAAGATGTACGATGCCAGGCATATTCTTCTCAAGGCAGAGCCCAATGCGGAGGAAATTGCAGCGGCGCGCAGTGAACTAGACAGTATACGTACCTTAATCAAAGAAGGCAAGATAACGTTCAAGGAAGCGGCTTTTAAGTTTTCCGACGACAAGAACACCAAATTCAACGGCGGGGTACTTACCTCCCCGGACGGCAGTGACAAAATCGAGAAACTAAATCTTCCCCCGACACTTTCCTACCAGATCGCCGGGTATAATCCGGGCGATATCACCGATGTGTTTCAGGACGAGTTAAATCAGCGCAAGACGGTTAATATTGTACGCGTCATTGAAGAAATTCCTTCGCACCAGCTGGATATTGCCACCGATTACGAGCGTATCAAGAATTTGGCCTTAGATAGAAAAAAGTCCGAGATGGTGGAGAAATGGGTGAAAGAAAAACTCCCGGATACATTTGTCTCTATAAACGAGCGGTATAACTCTTGCGCTTTTAAAGACGAGTGGAATAAGAAATAATATTTAGAACCGTATCCTTCAGATTCTCTGAAGGATTTTTTATTTTTGGGTATGAGTAATTTTATTGACTTTGGAATAGCAGAAAAACAGTATAAGGGCTTGGGGACTTCCATCACGCGTCTCTTTGGCATAAAGTACCCTATCGTGCAGGGCGGCATGATATGGCATTCCGGCTGGAAACTGGCCTCGGCCGTATCGAACGCCGGAGGGCTTGGACTGATAGGAGCAGGAAGCATGTATCCGGATGTTCTAAGAGAACATATACTCAAGTGCCAGAAGGCTACCCAAAAGCCGTTCGGAGTGAATGTGCCAATGCTCTATCCCAATATCGAAGAAATACTCTCTATTATCATTGAGTTGGGCGTAAAGATTGTATTTACCTCGGCTGGAAATCCTACTACCTACACCTCCATGCTCCAATCCCACGGAATCAAGGTAGCACATGTGGTGTCTTCCACTAAATTTGCCCTCAAAAGTCAGCAGGCGGGGGTAGATGCAGTCGTGGCTGAAGGATTTGAAGCGGGAGGACATAATGGCCGGGACGAGACGACAACGATGGTCTTGATTCCTTCGGTACGCCAGGCAATATCTCTACCCCTAATCGCTGCCGGTGGAATTGCCTTAGGTTCGCAAATGAAAGCGGCCATGGTGCTTGGCGCCGACGGAGTTCAGGTAGGTTCGCGTTTTGCGGCAACGAAAGAATCGAGTGGACATCAGGATTGGAAAGAACTTATCACCACACTCGAGGAAGGCGCCACTAAGCTCACCCTTAAAGAACTTGCTCCGGTTCGCCTTGTAAAAAATGCATTTTTTGAGGAAATTGAAAAAATATATTCTACCGGAAGAGATCCGTTAGCACTAAAGGAGCTCCTCGGTAGAGGTCGTTCAAAGAAAGGGATGTTTGAAGGGGATCTGAAAAACGGAGAACTGGAAATCGGCCAGGTCAGTGCACTTTTGCGTACTATTCCCTCGGCGGGAGAAGTACTAGAGAACATGCTATCAGAGTACCGCGCAGCAAGCATTCCCGAACTGTAAAAAAAACGAAGCCCCGAAAAGTACTTTTTCGGGGCTTCGTTTTTTTTAAGAGTTGTGGACTTAGCTTCAGTCTTCAAGTACTTTTAGTACGTCCTGAAATCCCCCGCCGTTGTAACCCTGTTTTAGTCCCTGAGCGTTTAGGTATTCCAGCGCACGACCACTACGGTTTCCACTTCTGCAGAATAGTACCACAGGTTTGTCTTGAGAGAGAATTTCCTGCTTTCTTTCTTCAACTTCTCCCAGAGGGATGTTCACCGCTCCAGGTACCTCGCCGTCCATTTCCAGTTCCATCGGTTCACGAACATCCACCAAATGGTAGTTGCCGCTTTTAAGTACATTTGATAGTTCTTCCATTTCAATAAATTTGCTAGCGAAGTTACAAAGTTATTTTCTAATTCTTCTCTTAAGCTATCATGTGACGCAGCATAATGTAGCTCCCTGCATTGAAGACCTCAGGTATTTGTTTGCTTTGCAAATAGCTGCTTACTCCTTGCGAGCGTCCTCCGCTCTTGCAGAAAATAAGTTTGGGTCCTTCGATGGAGCGGATTTCTTCCAGTCGGGCTTCGATTTGTCCCGTAGGAATATTTACGGCTCCTTCAATACTGCCGTCCAATTGCAGTTCAAACGGTTCGCGTACGTCGATCAGGGTATAGTTTTTTTGTGCTAAAATGTCTTGTATATTCATATGTATGTTATTTTACAAGGCAAAATTACTTTTTCCACTACCTTTGCAGTGTAACTTATGATACATAACCCACACAACCTCTCCCAGTTACTCAAATCTACGGCCAAGCGGTACGGATTTAAAAGCTGCGGTATATCTAAATCCGGAGCTTTGGATAAGGATGCGCGGCAGCTGGAGGAATACCTTAAAAAGGATTTCCACGGACAGATGCACTACATGGCCAACCATTTTGAAAAGCGCACCGATACTACTAAACTGGTGGAGGGCAGCCGCTCGGTAATCTCCCTTCTCTATAACTACTATCCTGCAAGCCCTATAGATACCTTGGACAACCTAAAGATATCTAAGTACGCCTACGGACAGGACTACCACGAAATAATAAAAGGTATCTTAAGGGAAATGGTGGAGGAATTGACTGGAGTAGTGGGGGACTTCTCGTGCAGGATATTTGTAGATTCCGCCCCCGTGCTTGAACGGGCATGGGCCCGAGAATCCGGTCTGGGTTGGGTCGGAAAGAATGCCAATTTGATTACCCGAGACCAGGGATCTTTTTTCTTCCTTGCCGAAATAATTACCGATTTGGAGATTGCCCCGGACGGTCCCATCAAAGATTACTGCGGTACCTGCAGGCGCTGTATTGAGGCGTGCCCGACCCAGGCCATTGTAGAGGATAAGGTGGTGGACGGAAGTAAATGTATTTCTTATGCCACTATAGAGCTTAAGGACGAGCTTCCGGAGAGTTTTCGGGGAAAGATGGAGGAGTGGATGTTTGGATGTGATATTTGCCAGGACGTGTGCCCGTGGAACCGGTTCTCTAAGCCCCATTCTCAGGTGCTTTTTGAGCCCTCTAAGAAGCTCACTATGCTGAAGAAAGAAGATTGGAAAGAACTTACTCAGGAGGTTTTTTCAGAGATATTTCGAAAGTCGCCGGTAAAACGCACCAAGTTTGCGGGCCTGAAGCGCAATATCGAGTTTATTACAAAGAACGATATTTTGTAGTGGGAGCTATAGGGCGTACTGAGTAGTCTTCTAGGACTTTGCCAGAAGGCTGAAGGAAAGGTCCAGAGTATCCTTTACTTGAATGGTGCCACCCATTCGTTTGGGTGGGGTGATTCCAAAATCACTGAATTTTACCGTTTTACTTCCCTGAAGGACGCGGTCGTCTGAAAAGAAGGTAACGTCGTAGAGCTTTGCTCGGTTCATAAGACGTACCTCAATCTGCGCGGCGTAGTAGTTACTGGTATTGATTTTTCTGAGTTTTATAAACTTTACGCTCATCTTTGGATGGGTGTCTGCATGGAGGGTTTTTCTAAAATCCGCTGTCATCATGCGGTTTCGGCAATCGAAATCGTCCACTGCAAGGGAGAAACTCTGCGCGGACTTACTGTCTAAATCCACTACGTGATTAAATCCCGTATTGGTGCACTTAAACGTGTTCACGTTGGTTTTCCCCAGAATCACCAGTGTGTTGGTCTGTGCACTCAAGGAAGTGGCAGCAAAGTAAAACAGAAAATAAAGTAGGTGTTTCATGGCGATATATCAAATGGAAAAAGGGCAATTTTCGTGCCCTTTTTCCCTTGAAAAACTAAAGTTATAATTAGAAACCAATAGTTGCTTCTAGCATCACTCCGTTGAACTTACCACCGTTACGTGGGCTGGTAGCTCCCCATACAGTTCCTTCGTTGTACTGTTGGTTCACATACTCAACTTTTGCAAGTACATTTGGAGTCATGTACCAACCGCCACCAATGTTGAAACGGTCGATCTGTCTCTCAGCAGCGCCCTCGTAGTCTTCTCCGCTGATGGTATTATATTTTCCACCGAAGTAGAACTGCTCTTTTGCTCCGAATCTATAAAGTAATTCTGCAGCGATTTGGTCGTACGATCCATCGGTAGGTCTCTTCGCTCCGTTAAGGAGTTTGTTTCCTGTTACGCGCTCATAGGTTCCGAAGAATTCAAGTCCTTGGTATTTTACGAACGGGTTAATCTGGATAGCAGTCATTTCTTTTAGACCAGGGTTGAATCTACCGGTATCGGCGTTGCTTTGTCCCAATGCATCGTTCGTGGTAAGAAGTACGTAGTAGTAACGGGAACCTGCTCGGTCCGCTCCGTAGAGGTAACCTCCTGTGGAAAGACCATTGGTTTGCATTACGGATCCTGTAAGACGTACACGTAGATCTTGGTCAATCTGCTTGTCGTATCCAATCTTAGCATAGATGGAAGGTTTGTTGTCGTTTGTTCCTTTTACCGGAGTTTGGTTTAGTTTACCATTGGATACCCCAACCATACCGATGAAGTTGTTTTTAAAGTAGTATGCTTCCAAGAACGGCTCCGTAGTGAAGTTATCCATGATAAGGTTTCCTACAAATGGGTTGTTGATCGCTTTAGCATTGTCGGTTCGTCTGAAGTGGGAGTCCCCGTAGTTTATTTCATCCATACCCACTTTAATCCTTGCGTTTTCCATAAGGCCAGATAAAAGACCTTCAGATATGAAATCCAAGTTGTCTATTTGTAAGTATCCTCCTTTCACCCAAGCTTCATTGTGTCTACGGGCTGACAAATACGTTCTTAAGTGTAGTTTAACGCCTTTTGCAAGATATGCATTCACGTCTAAGTTGGCAGTAGGAAGGTTCACGTCGCTACCCAAAGTGAGTAACTGTGCAGGAGTAGTGGTGGTTCCCACGGTACCTAAGTTTGTAGCTTTGGTTTCGTGGTCAAGCGCTTGGAATTGTAGTGCGAAATCCCCACCGATGGAAACTTTTACGCCGTCGTATTCGGGAGCCTGAACTTTAGGGTCTTCAAAAATATTTCTTTGGTACTTCTCAGGGGCCAGGTATTCTCTCATAGAGCCGTTGGTTTCCTGGGCTGTGATCAGTCCGCTAGTTAACATAATAGCTGCAGCGGAAATTTTAAAGAATGAAGTTTTCATTGTATTATAATTTATTGGTTCCTAATTGAGTTATTTTTTATTCTGTGTCAGTGTCTTGTACTAGTTGGCCACTATGTTTACTTTGATAGTCACGGCGTCTCCGGTTTTAACTCCCATAAAGCCTGGAGTCTGCATTCCGAACTCACTCATTTTTACGTTTTCTGTTCCAGTAATGGTGTACGATGCACCGTTTTTGGTCACACTAACTGGGAAGGATACGTTCTTAGTCACACCTGCGATGGATAGTTTTCCACTTACGGTACTCTTACCCACATTTATTGAAGCGGCGCTAAAAGTGATGTTAGGAGCATTATCTGCTTTTAAAGCATCGTGCGCTTTGTTATCCATCATTTTTCCTTTAGTGCTTTTAAGGTTCTTTGCTGGCATGGAGAAGGATACTCCTGTGAGAGTGTTTCCACTCACATTGGCCGAAAATTTCGCTGCACTGGAAGTCATGGTCCAATCGTGCATAGGTGAAGTTCCATCCACGGCAACCTTTACAGACTTACCGGTAATGTTCTGTGCCATAAGGACACCTGAAAATAATCCTAGTGCTAAAGTGAAGATCTTGATTGTGTTGAACTTTTTCATTGTATGTAACTTTTATTGGTTTCTTTTTCTTGTACAAATGTATAACCCTTTTTTGTTAGTTGCTAATAAGTTGGCTTTATTTTTATATGATATATGTCAAATTTTGGCAAATAATTATTTAATAATAATCTAATACGCAATAATGATATAAATATTATAATTTTAAATGTTGTTTTAGTGTTTAGTTAATGTTAAAAGGAGTAATCTGTTGATAATAAGGAAATACCTAGTAGAGGGTATATGATGAATATCATAACAACATTTTGCATTTGTAATTAATAAAAAATATATTTTGCATGATTCAATGAATAATAGGTATAAAATTCTCAATATCTTTGCGATATACGTGAAGAAGTAAGGATAACCTTAGGATAGTGAAAGTCGCATTTCTATTGCAATATTTCACCATACAATGACGGTTTTGTATTAAAAGCGGAATTCAATATTATGTAGCTTTATTGAATAAATTTAAACCCTATGTGCATTAGAGTTTTCCTACTCCTTCTTCTTAGTCTTTTATCTGCTTGTAGTACGTCACAGTCTCTTCAAGAGTCTTTCTCTTTTAGTACCGGTGGTCGAGTGCAAATCCATCCGGACGGCCCTCTAATTGAATTGATAAGCGCAGGATCGTACGTGGAACTTCGCTCTGCGGGTGGAAACGAGTTGGTCTTAGAACTGGAGGAGGGTCATGAAAAGTACGGTTGGTATGTACTAGAGCTCGATGGGGTCTACGCAGAGCGAGATAAAGTGTTCCTGGGCGCGGAGAAAAAACTCAAAGTGCCTAAGGGCGTGAAAACCGCCCGTATTTACAAAGCTACGGAAGCTTCCAATGCGGAAATTACGGTACGAGTTCCCAAGAACTTTAAAATGCACGCAACTCCAAAAAAGAAAAAAATTGAATTTATCGGAGATTCCATTACTTCTGGGATGGGAAACGATACTACCATAGCGTGCGGTTCAGAGAACTGGTACGACCAACATAATGCCTACTATTCTTATGCTGCTATCGCAGCGCGCATGGTCGGTGCGGATTTTTTACTTAGTTCGGTCTCCGGGATGGGTATGTACCGAAACTGGAATACCGAATACAGGGAAGAGGACTCCATGCCGGAAGTATACCAATACCTGCATCTGTCCAGAGCGAAAGAAGGGGAATTTGACAATAGCTTTGCACCCGACGTAGTAGTTATAGCGCTGGGAACAAATGATCTTTCGCGCGGAGACGGAAGTAAGTTTCGAAAGGATTTTGACTACAACCATTTTGTGCGTCGCTATAGAGAATTCTTAGAGTTAGTTTCAAAAAAGTATCCCTTAGCAGAAATTGTGCTTTCCAACAGTCCAATGCTTCACAGTAAGGATAGTGAACTGTTGCAAGAGGCATTGAATGAAGTGCGTGCGAGTGTGGTTTTTTCCTCCCGTGTACACCTTTTTCGCTACGAGAACATTGTTCCAACCGGGTGTGGATACCATCCCTCCATAGTCCAAGACCAACAGATGGCCTTGCAGATTAGTCCTTTATTAAATACATTGCTTTATGAATAAATTTGCTCTCTTGCTGGTGTTTATTTCCTTCTTGGCACCTGCGAAAATTACCTTACCCCATCTGTTCTCTGATCATATGGTACTGCAACAAAATTCCACGGTCCGGATTTGGGGTACAGCAGATCCCAACGAACCTGTAGCACTAACTACGGGGTGGGATAAAAAAACCTACACTACTAAAGGAGACAGTTACGCTAAGTGGTCTCTGGAAATTAAAACCCCCTCGTACGGTGGACCCTATACCCTTACGCTAAAGGGCTACAATACCATTGAAATTAACGACGTAATGGTAGGGGAAGTGTGGATTGGATCCGGTCAAAGTAATATGGAAATGACCCCTGCCTGGGGAATTGAAAATGGTCCAGAGGAGATAGCACAGGCCCATGCGCCCCATATTCGTTTTTTTAAACTCGAAAAATCCACGGCGCCTTCTCCGCAAATCTCCGCGCAAAGTGCATGGCAGAGCGTCACTCCCGAGGTAATGAAAAACAACAGTGCGCTGGGCTATTTCTTTTCCCAGCGGCTAAGCAAAGAACTACAGGGGGTACCGGTAGGATTCATTGTCAGCGCATGGGGAGGGTCCCCGGCAGAAGTATGGATTCCCGAAGAAGAATTTTCAGAAAATAAGCTTGCGCAATCCGAGCTAGAGAAGCTCGAAACTTCGGATGCATGGCCTTCCAAGGCGGGAGCAGCGTACAATGCAATGGTACATCCATTGCTCCCGTACGGATTTCACGGCGTGTTATGGTACCAAGGAGAAAGCAATACGGGATCGCAATCGTATGACAATACTTTAGAAACTTTGATACGTTCCTGGAGAAAACAAGCAGGCCGAGAATTTCCTTTTTATGTGGTGCAAATTGCCCCCTACAACTACGGCGCGCAGTACGATGGGGGAGCGCGCATACGGGATGCCCAGAGAAGAATCCTTAGTGTAGCGCACACGGGAATGGTGGTGACTTCTGATCTCTCTACCACCGACGATATCCATCCAAAACAAAAGAAGCAGCTAGGGGAACGCTTAGCCGATCTTGTGCTTTCCAAACGTTTCGCACGCTTGGATTTAGTTGCTGAGGGTCCACTGCTAAAAGAGGCAGTGGTACGGGGTAGAAAAATGGTGCTTTCCTTCCATAACAGTCAAGGAATGTATGTAAAAGGGGGCACTAGATCTCCACTCTTTGAGCTTGCAGGTGAGGATGGGGTCTTTCATCCGGCCCAAGGTGTAGTGAGGAACGGCACAATAGAGGTGTACTCTAATGCGGTTAAAATTCCTCAAAGGGTACGCTATGCTTGGAAGAATACCGATCAGGCAGATATATTTAATTCTGCCGGCATACCGATGTCCACTTTCACAACCGAATACTAAAATAGAACTATGATACTCAAGAAAAGAATTTTATTGCTACTGACTATGGGAGTAAGTATAACAGGTGCGGCGCAGGAGGCGCTCTATAAGGATCAGAAAAGACCCATTGCCGAAAGGGTGGAATTGTTATTGAAAGAGATGACCCTCGAGGAGAAAGTAGGGCAAATGAACCAGCTGAATGGGTTTTGGGATGTGACGGGGCCAGCGCCTAAGGAAGGTACTGCAGAACTTAAATACCGTCAGCTTGAACGAGGGCTGGTGGGTTCCATGCTGACCGTCCGAGGTGTGGAGCAGGTCCGTGCTGTCCAGAAGATTGCCGTGGAAAAGACCCGGTTAAAAATTCCACTGATCATAGGATTTGATGTGATTCACGGCTACAAGACCATCAGTCCAATACCTTTGGCAGAGGCTGCCAGTTGGGATTTGCAGGCCATAAAGAATTCGGCGCGCGTTGCTGCTCTTGAAGCCTCGGCAGCAGGTATTAACTGGACCTTTGCACCCAATGTAGATGTGACGCGCGAACCCCGGTGGGGCAGGATCATGGAGGGGGCAGGGGAAGACCCCTACCTAAACAGTAAGGTAGCGGTAGCAAGAGTTCAAGGTTTTCAGGGTGAATCGAGTGAAGACCTTAAAAGTCCCCATACGATTGCAGCCACATTGAAGCATTTCGCAGCTTATGGGTTCGCTGAGGCCGGTAAAGAATACAATTTGGTAGAAATATCCAATGCAACACTGCACAATATTGTTTTACCTCCTTTCAAAGCGGCAGTCGAAGCCGGAGCACGAAGTGTGATGAACTCCTTTAATGTCATTAATGGGATACCTGCCACGGCAAGTACTTATTTGCAGCGTGATTTGCTGAAAGAAGAATGGGGATTTAAAGGCATGGTGGTTAGTGATTATGCCTCAATACGTGAGCTTATAGCCCACGGGTACGCAAAAGACGAACAGGATGCCGCTTTAAAGGCAGTGGAAGCGGGCTCGGACATGGATATGGAGTCCTATCTGTATGTGGAGCATCTCGCAGACTTAGTTCGTGAAGGTAAGGTACAGGAGTCTCTAGTGGATGATGCGGTGCGCAGAATCCTCACCTTGAAGTTTGAGTTGGGGTTAATGGATAATCCTTATTTGTATCTGGACGAAGAGCGTGAAAAGAAAATAACAGGAAGCAAAGAGAATAGGGAAGCAGTACTGGATGTTGCTAAAAAATCCATCGTTCTTCTTAAGAATGAAAAAGGTATTTTACCTCTTAAGAAAAAGGGACAGAAAATAGCACTTATTGGATCCCTGGCGGCAGATAAGAATTCTCCACTAGGTAGCTGGCGCATTGCCTCGGACGACAATACCGCAGTCTCCGTACTGGAAGGTATGCAGGCCTATAAGGGCAACTCATTGGTATACTCCAAAGGGGCCGATGTGAGCGTGGGAGCGGTGAGTTTTACCACGGAGGTAAAGATCAATACGACGGACCGCTCGGGGTTTGATGAGGCGATAAACGCGGCGAAAGAATCTGATGTCGTAGTAATGGTACTCGGTGAACATGGTTTTCAGAGCGGAGAAGGAAGAAGCCGAACCGACCTGGGACTTCCGGGACTGCAACAGGAGCTACTGGAAAAGGTATTTGCGGTGAACCCAAATGTAGTTCTGGTACTTAATAACGGACGCCCCCTTACCATTCCATGGGCGGCGGAACATGTTCCAGCCATTGTTGAAGCGTGGCATCTGGGCACCGAATCGGGCAACGCCATCGCGCAGGTGCTCTACGGGGACTACAACCCAAGCGGAAAGTTGCCGGTAAGTTTTCCACGGAATGTAGGACAGGTTCCTATCTATTACAACGAACTTAGTACGGGACGCTATACCAATACCGACGGTCTGGTCTTTTGGTCGCATTATATCGATTCGGAAAAGACACCACAGTATGTTTTTGGACATGGCCTTAGCTATACCTCATTCTCTTATTCGAATCTTTGGACAGAAAAATCACTCTACGGTATGGGAGAAAAAATCACGGTTCGCGTAGAGGTAGCTAATACTGGAGAGAGGAAGGGAGTGGAAACGGTGCAGCTCTACATCCATGACAAACATGCTTCCATCGTACGGCCCCTCAAGGAGCTTAAAGGCTTTAAACAGGTAGCGCTTGCCCCAGGAGAGAGTAAAGTGGTGGAATTCGTACTAAGTGAAAAAGAACTGGGTTTCTACAACAACAATGGGGACTATATCGTGGAACCAGGTGCATTTACTATAATGGTCGGAGGAAGTTCCAATCATAGTCTTGAGAAGCTCATTACTTTGGAGAAATAACAGAGAGCATTGCCCCACATTAAAAAATATCGCCACAACCTTTTAGTAGATTGTGGCGATTTTGTGTGAGGGCCCTAGTGGCGCACCTCTAAGGAAGATTCCCTAAGGATTTATTAGTGTCTTTAATAAGCTCAAGGGTGCTTTTATCTGTAGAGAATACGGAGTTTAATCCCTGCGGTTCCTGTGGGGGATCTGCCGTGTAATCGCTTCCCACTTCCCATTTTCCAGTAGGATGGGAGTTTTGTCCTATTCCCCCGTACCCCCAAAAGTTAAGTGCGGCGAAAGGTTTGGAAGCAGCCACGGAGGCCTTTAGTGCAGAAAATACAGCGTTGTAATAGCGATTCCTGAGTTCTACAGAGGCTGCAGGGTCAATCTGTTCCTTCTCCCTTGGGAACCCGAACTCTTCTAGTACAATTGGTTTTGCGAGATTTTGGGCTACCTCCGTATGTTGCGTAATATAGCTTAAAGTATTGTCTATTGCGTTTTTTATGGTTTTCTCTTCGTTTTCCGCACTGTACCAACCCCAATTTTTCGGCCAGATATGCATGGTAAGATAATCAATTTGGGGATTTTGGTGGGTGCGAACATAGGCCTGTAAATCGTCATTGGAACCAGCCATTCCCTCCGACCCGGTGCTAACCAGGTGGTTGGGGTCCAGCGACTTAATCTCACTAACGACCTCTGCGATCCACTCGGTAAAGTTTTTTTCGTTTTCGGGGTTCCAAATTCGGGGTTCGTTGGCAATTTGCCAGGCCATTATTGTGGGGTCGTTTATGTATTTCTTGCCGCTGAGGGTGTTGGTTCTTTTAACCACATGTCTTATTTGTGTGAGAAGGGCTTTTTTGCACGGAGTGCACGAGTGAAAGTTTGCAGTGTAGGCCATAAGCTCCGGCCATGTATTAGGTGCAATGTTGGGGTTGGGTAGGGGACCATACCCGTTCCATTCCAGATATTGAGCCAGTCCACCGCTCCATTCCCAATTGTTGGTTAAGTACAAAACGGCATCCATATTTCGTTTTTGCATCTCCACAAGTAAATAATCAAGGCCGATCAAAAACTCTTCATTGAATTGGCCTTGTGTAGGTTGTAGGGTAGTACGTACCGTGTAATCTTGCGCTCCTCCCTCTGCAGCAGCCATAATGCGTAGATTGGTAACACCGTGGGCTTGGAGCTCGTCAAGTTCCTTCTTTAAGCGTTCCCTGTCGCCGTCTTTCATGCCTAGCAAGGCCCCGTACCAGTAGTTGGCTCCAATATAGTGGTAGGGCCTACCTTCTTTAACAAATGACTGTTTCTCTACCGTAATGAAGTTTTTAGACCGGCATCCGGAAAGCACCAGAAGCATCAGTAAGCCAGCGGCAAAGAGTACCTTGTGAAGATTTTTATTCATAAAAATGGTTTTTTCGACTTGGAAAGTAAGTATTTAAAGCGGTTTTAGTCGCTGAATTAGTTCAATGTACGCACGGGTGTTGTGGTAGGGGCATTTCCAAGGTCCTACTTTATCTTTTTCAATAGGACGCATTTCCTTGTCGATACCCCAGATCCATTCACCGTACTGACTATCTACAATGTATTTCTCTACGAAATTGAAATTATCCTCTGCGAGTTGAAAATAGTGTTTTGTGCCAGTAAGTTGCCAGGCGTGTATCATCCCTATCCAGAATTCGGCTTGACACCACCAATGCTTTTCATAAATCCAATCGTTGTTTGTCAAGCTTTTTTCATACCATAGGCCCCCGTCTTTGTCTACTGCGTTTTTTACCCCTCGTACCAAGTTTAGGCTAAGCTTTTTAAGCCGTGAGAGCATTTTGATGTCTTGTGTTTTCTCCGCACATGAGGTTAGAAGCCAGGAGGCTTCAATGTCATGTCCGAAGGAAATATGGTCTAGGGTTTCGTTCCACTGCCGGTCAAAGAACAGTCGGCAGCGGTGGGCCACCGGATCTACAAAATACGTTATAGAGAGTTGTAGGAGATTGCTGATCCTTTCTTTAAGATGTGGATCGGGCCATACTTGGTACAGATTTGCGTAGGCTTCCACTATGTGGAGGTGGGTGTTGAACGTTTTTTCGGTGTTTTGGTCCTTTTCGCTCAGCCTAAGATCATTTAGGGGGTTCCATGAAGAATCCAAAGCCTCGATGTACCCGTTGAACTGCTTGTCATAGGTATGTTCTTCAATAGATTGGTATAGAGTAAGAGCGTATTCTAGGGCTTTGGGATGTGCGGAAATTTTGTAAAATTCACTCAGTCCATAAATCATGAAAGCCAAAGCATAGGTTTGGTTTTTAGTTTCCTTGGGCCTTCCTTTATAATCTACGCTCCAGTATAGTCCCTTGGAGTCGTGGTTAAGGAAGTGGTTTTCTATATAATCAAACGCACGGTGTGCGGCAGAGAAATATTTTGCGTGCGGAATGAGCTGATGAGCTGCGGAGAAACTCCAGAGAATACGCGCATTTAGTACTGCTCCTTTATCTGCCTGTGGGTTTTTATGGTTTCGGTAGTCAATTTGCCCAATAAATCCTCCGTATACCTGGTCAGTGGTTTCATGAAGCCAGAATTCAAGAGTTTGGACCAGTTGGGAATAGGCGCGTTGGTTGAGGTTTTCTAAGCGGTGTTCCATGAAATTTGGTTTTACTTATTCCTGTGCATTAGACTCGATAAGTCGGATTATCTCCTCTACCGTGCCCGTGGAGGTCAGTGAATCACTTGCTGTGTTTTCTACATAATCAATCAGTTGCTCCACGGAGGTTTCCGCTACATGCAGCCTGCTGTCGGAAGAAGCGTAGTAGATGAGGATGCGTCCGTTAGGATCCACTATCCAACCATTGGAAAACAGTACGTTGGAAACGTCGCCAACCCGTTCTTTACCTTCGGGCGCCATTAGATGGCCCGCAGGAATATGAGTTACTTTTTTAATGTCGTGTAGATCCGTCATAAAAGCATAGAGTGTATAGCGAAGCCCTGCGGCGGTGTTTCGTACACCATGTGCTAGATGTAGCCATCCCTTGGAAGTCTTTATAGGGGCGGGGCCTAAGCCGTTTTTCAGTTCATAGACGGTATGGTAGGTTTTACCAAATATAATGGATTCTTCCTCTACTACAGGGTTAAGCATATCTTTAATGTATCCAAGGCCAATGCCTCCCCCCGAACCTACGTCTATGAATCCGTCCTGTGGGCGGGTATAGACCGCGTATTTTCCATCAATGAATTCGGGATGGAGCACGACGTTTCTCTGTTGGCCAGAGGTTGAAATTAGATCCGGCAACCGTTCAAAATGGCGAAGGTCTTTTGTACGCACAATTCCAGCGTTGGCAACCGCGGCACTGGTATCCCCCGGTGCGGCATGAGGATCCTTTCTCTCGGTGCAGAATATACCGTAAATCCAACCGTCTTGATGGGCTATCAGACGCATGTCGTAGAGGTTGGTGTCGGGATTTCCTTCAATGGATGGAATAACGCAAGGAGCGTCCCAAAATGTAAAATTATCTATTCCATTGGGGCTTTCTGCAATGGCAAAAAAGGATTTTCGGTTATTAGCCTCCACCCTAACGCACAGCACATATTTACCATTGAATAGTAACGCGCCCGCATTGAAGGTAGCATTGATACCCACTCGTTCCATCAGATAGGGATTCTGGGACACATTGAAGTGGTAGCGCCAATTCAGGGGTATATGATTGCGAGTAATCACAGGATTTTTAAATCGAGAAAAGATGCCGTTCGAGCATTTTTCTGAAGGATGGTTTGAGCGTGTAATTAATGCATTGTATTCGCTCCAAAGATTTTCTTTCCGCTGTAGAAAGAGTGCGTTTGTGTCCATTATAGTTAAATTGAGTCGATTACTATTGAGTTCTAGTGTTTTTGAGTTCTTCCTCCATTTTTTGTAGCTGTTGTTCGTCTAAAGGATAGAACCAGATGAACAGCAGTGAAATCAGAGTAGCTACTGCAGGGAAAATACTTAGCATGAGCTTTATACCCTCCAGAGTTGTTGCATTTTGAATGGTATTCGCCTGAAAGCCGTACAGGGCGAGGAGCCAGCCGGTTGCGGCGCCTCCAAGGGTCCAACCTAATTTCTGTGACATGGAGGAGGCGGAAAATACTAATCCCGTAGCCCTACGCCCCCGTTTCCATTCGGAGTAATCTGCCGTATCGGCATACATGGACCAAATCAATGGGAAGATGGCTCCTGCGCAGGCGCTTATCAGCGACTGAAGCATTAGGATGGGCATCAGTGCAGAATTGTTGGTGAAATAAAATACAATACTGAATACAAATGCCAGAAGCATGGCGTAGAAAAAAGTCTTTTTCTTGCCGATTTTATTTGCAATGGGGGTGGCTAAAATAACCCCTACGATATTGGCCGCTTGCCCTACCACAAGGTACAGGGAAGTAGGGGTGAGTCCAAGGCTTTGTCCTAGGAAATTAGTGTCTAGGCTCACCTGTGAGGAGATATAGTACTTAAAGTAAAATACCGCCGCTCCGTCCCGAACGGAATTAAATATTAAAGTAGCTACTCCGGCGCCAAGTAGAATCCACCAGGGACGATTGTTCCATAAGTCCTTGAAGTCGCTTTTCAGATCGTTATTTTCTGCTATAGGCTGTACCCGTTCCCTTGTCAGGGTAAAACAGAGCAGAAAGAATAAGGTGGTGAGGGCTCCGAAAACCACCATTGCATAAAACCACCCTTCCTTGGAATTTAAATCTCCTCCAAAAAATACTACGAGTGGCTCCAGTATCCATAAGGCCAGCAGGCTTCCGGCGAAAGCAAACACCATG
Organism: Planobacterium oryzisoli; assembly: GCF_015354315.1. Classification (GTDB taxonomy): domain Bacteria; phylum Bacteroidota; class Bacteroidia; order Flavobacteriales; family Weeksellaceae; genus Planobacterium_A; species Planobacterium_A oryzisoli. Next base: position 19,045 of record NZ_JADKYY010000013.1, on the reverse strand, counting down.
CGGTAGGACGAGAGGACAGTACGCTCTTTTCTGCTGGAGGAGAGAACGCCCAGAAGCGATGCATAAGGGACATTGATTAAAGAATAGACCATCATCATAAGGGAGTAGGTGATGTAGGCATAAATGATTTTCCCCTTCTCATCAAAGTCTGGTGTATAGAACGTTAGCAGTCCCACCAGCGCAAAGGGTATACTAACCCACAATAAATACGGGCGGAACTTACCCCATCGCGAATTTGTGCGGTCTGCAAGAATGCCCACTATTGGATCAAAGAACGAGTCCCATACCCTGGTAATTAAAAACATGGTACCCACAACGGCAGGGGCAAGTCCGTATACGTCCGTATAATAGAACATAAGATACATACTAAAAATCTTCCAAAACATGGATGAGGCCGCGTCGCCAAGTCCGTATCCTATCTTTTCCTGTAGTTTTATTGGTGTGTTCTCCATCCTATTGGTAAATATTGATTCTTGAGAGGTCGCTTTGAAAAAGGGTAGCGTCCAGTGCGTGGAATGTTTGAAAATCTTTTGCAGATGGATGTCCCTCGTATGGGGCATAATAGTGCATCTTCTGTTCTGTTTCTTGCCAGCCGTGGTTGCGCCAAAGAAGTACGTGGCTCACAGGAAAGTCTTTAAGGATTTGGTGCAGCGTACCGGTCCACCATTGAGGGTCGGGAATGGTTTCGTAGCCAGTTTCGGCAAATGCTATGGGCTTGTTTTTCTCTTTCCCTATTTCTGTTAGGATTTGAAGTTGATTTCTAAGTGTGGTCTTAAACGACTGCCCTTGATCCGGCGCACCGTATTGGTATTTATCAAAACTCAGCATGTCCACGAGCGCATCTGAGGGATAGTATTCGAGAAACTCCTGTTTGGTGGCATAGTCTGCAGTATTATATACCCATACCAAATGCTTGATCTGATGGTTTTTTGTCAAGTAATCAAACGTGTACCTCCATAGCGCTTTGTAGTTGTCGGATGAGGTGTTGTTCTGGCACCACCAGAACCACGTTCCTGTGAGTTCATGGTAGGGACGGAACAGCACAGGGATTTTGTTTCCTTGCGTATCTTCTAAGGCATTGAGAAAATCAGCTGCCCTGTCCAGCCACTGGTTGTAGAGGGTGTTTTTGCTTCCTCCTGGAAGCATACTCTCTACAGTTCCCGCCGTAACATCCCAAGAATTTCCTCCTGATAAAGGATTGTCCATATGCCAGCTAATAGTAGAGAGACCTTTTCTTTGGTGTATTTCTTTGATCCACTGAATCATTTTTGAAAAGGGGACCCCGTCTATGTTATTTTTCTTTCCATGTTCAATACCACCAATATCCCAACCGTAGAGGGCTGGATAGTCCCCAGCGACGTCCTGAATATCGCTTCTTCCCTCCTGATAGCGCCATGAAACGCCATACGCTAAAGCGTCTTGATGACCTATCATATAGCCTTTTTTCGCTAGATCCATAAGATTTGATACGAGTATCTCTTTGGAGGTACTTTCAGGCTTTGGGGCTAGTGGATCTGTGCTCAGCGGTCGGTTCTGGCAACCTACGAGCAGTAGGGAGCTGCAGAAAAAAAGAAACTTTATGCTATTCATCGGATATTATATTTTATTTAATGAAAATGCTTATTTAATGAAAATGCAAGAAAAACAAAATGATATTAATCTGCTGTAATGCAAACTTATTTTTTAAATTTGTTAACACAAATGTAGTTTTTGTTATTGTTAATTAATTAATACTATTTTGTCATTGTTCTATCAAAAATCTGCGAGTTATGAAAACTGAATCTCATTTTTTCCGTGAAATCCCTCCTTTGTCAAGTTTGGACAGTTTCCTGGTTTTTGACCGCGTAAAGGATGAATTTGATTTTCCGGTGCATTTTCATCCTGAGTACGAAATCAATTTCATTGAGAACGGAAAAGGAGTCAAACGTATAATGGGCGATAGCATTGAGGAGATTGATGATATTGAGCTCGTGTTTGTGGGTCCTAATCTTTACCATGCGTGGGAAACACATAAATGTAAGGAAAAGCGGATTCATGAGATCACCATTCAGTTTGACGGTCAACTCTTTGATTCGAGTCTTTTGTCCCGAAGGATTATGCGCCCAATTCGGGATCTGTTCAATCGCTCCACCCATGGTGTTGTTTTTTCACGCAAGACCACTCAGGACTTAGCTCCCCGCATTTGCGGGCTCTCCAAGCTGGATGGTATGGACTATTTTTTGGAAATTCTTTCTATTCTGCACGATATGGCTACTTCCCGTAACCAACGGATACTCTCCACGTATACAGTAGAGAAGGACAAATTTGAAGAGGACGACAAGATGAAGCTTGTGTATGAGTACATTCAGAAGAACTATTCCAATAAAATCACCTTGGAAGAAGTCTCCCAACTCGCCTCGATGAGTCCCGTTTCTTTTAACAGATTTATAAAGAGACGAACTAATAAAACATTTGTCAACTATCTCAATGATATCAGAATAGGTTATGCAGCTAGAAATTTAGTCGAGAAAGATCTAAGTGTTGCAGAGGTGGCATATAAATCGGGTTTTAACAACATTGCGAATTTCAACCGCGTATTTAAATCGGTCAAAGGCACTACCCCGAGCAGTTACCGTGAAGAGTTCAATGGCATCAAACGAATTCTGTAATATTATTTTATCATATTATTTATAAACATTGGTCCGATTTTATCCAATTTCGGACCGTTTTATTTCTGATAAGAAAATAGTAGGAGTAATTGATAAAATAATATTAATAAACAATTAACAATCAGTATAAATTTGTTTTGCTAATGAATATCCTCAATTAATGAATATTTCAAAATTTAAGGGTGTTCAAAATTATTAATCAAAATACTATGAAGAGTTTTCTTTATTTCAATCCAAAGAGCACCAGCCTTAAAACCGCGGTTGTGTTTTTGCTCGGCTCCTTTGCATTCATGGACGGGCAAACCACAGGTGACTCCATTCGAACCCAAGGGATCGAAGAAGTAGTAATGATCGGATACGGTACGCAGAAGAAAAAAGATGTGAATTCTGCGATTTCTTCTATCAAGTCCGGTGACATTGCAGATCTTAAACAAATGAACGTTGATCAGATGCTGCAAGGAAAGATGAGTGGTGTGATGGTTACCAATGGTAGCGGACAGCCCGGTGCGGCAGCCTCTATCAGGGTGCGGGGAACCACCTCTCTTAATGGGGTAAATGAGCCACTCTACATCATCGACGGAGTTCCTATTTCGGGCGATGCCAGTGGAAGAGCTACCAGTGGACGACCTATTGCGGGAAATGATTTTTCTTCTACCGGTGGTTCAGGAAACAACGCGGTCTCTCCAATATCGTTCCTAAATCCTAATGACATTGAGAGTGTTGATGTTCTTAAAGATGCCTCAGCAGTAGCTATTTACGGAGCCAGGGGAGCGAACGGTGTGATTATAATTACTACAAAGACGGGTAAAAGAGGTGAGGGTAGAATTAGCTACGATGGTTCCACCAACATCACGCAAATACCTACTTTCCTAGAGCTTATGAACCTACAGCAGTACGCTGCGCACCAGAATGCCTTGGGTGCATTATTTAATACCGAACCACGTGCGGAATTTGCGCATCCTGAGTTGCTCGGCAAAGGAACCGACTGGCAGCGCGAGATATTTCAGCTCGGATACGGTCAGAACCACCAATTAGGCTTTTCCGGAGGTAAAGAGGGGGTGAACTACTATATTTCTGGTAATTACATGGACCAGTCTGGTAACATAATCGGCACGGGGATGAAACGCTACACATTCCGTGTTAATGTAGATGCTAAAGTCAAGTCTTGGTTAAAAGTAGGGACCAACATCTCTACAGGGATTACCAATGAGCGCTTTACCATCAACCAGAGCTTCGGTGGACTTATCACCAATACGCTTCTCCAGGCGCCAGACCTTCCTATTAGAAACTTAGATGGAACCTACGCGGCTCCTCCTGCAGGACAGAACGTGAATTATTTCAATCCGGTGGCTGAAGCATTGGAACGGGACAATTCCCTGGTACGTAAGAATTTCCTTGGCGGTCTTTTTGCGGAGGTAAACCTTGCAAGGGGTTTGAAATACCGTGCCGAGATCTCTGCAAACACAGAATTTTCTGAGCATACGGACTTTACACCGTCCTACGACCGAGGGTCCCAAGTAAATCTCACTGCCGATCTAATAGAGAGAAGACAAAACTGGTATTCGACGAATATTCAGAATTTACTTACATACGATTTGAGCCTTGGGCAACACAAATTTACCCTCCTTGCAGGTCAGGAGGCAAACGATTCGCATTGGGAGGGTATTGTAGCCGAAGCACATGGATTTAAAACCAATGATATTTACAACCTCTCCATGTCTGATCCCGAAAGCCGCACCGTTACTGGCTACAAGGGTAGTGGAGCACTGTATTCACTTTTTAGCCGATTAATCTATGATTTCGACAGTCGTTATAGTCTTACAGCCTCCATTCGCAGGGACCAGTCCTCGAAGTTCGACCCTGCGGTAAAAGGTAAACAGGTCGGTTACTTCCCTTCCGTTGCAGTGTCTTGGAAATTGAGTTCTGAACCTTTCTTTGAACCACTTGCCGAAGTGGTCACGTTACTTAAATTACGTGCAGGGTACGGAGAAACTGGAAACCAACAGATTCCGGGCGGACGCTTCGCATCGAATCTTACGCAGTATTTCCTTCCAGCCAATATCCCTAACCCAGAGCTTACCTGGGAACATATGAAGCAGACCGACATTGGATTGGATTTGGCACTATACCGCCGTCTGAATTTCACGGTAGATTTCTACAAGAAGCTTTCCGATAATTTCCTTTTCCAATATCCTCTTCCGGATTATCTAACCGGCGGCCCATCTTGGATTGGCGGATTGGATTCTCCTTACTACAACATGGGTCAGGTGGAAAACAAAGGGGTGGAATTTACTTTGAATTACCACAACGACAAGTCTAATACGTTTGCATGGGATACTACGCTCACTTTCTCCCATAACCAAAATAAACTCCTTGATATCCTCAATGGAATCACCCTAACCGAACAGGCCAACATGAATGGATACCAGCCGTATGTAGTTTCTAATACACTCGTAGGCCAGCCAATTGGTACCTATTGGGGTTTTAAAACAGCAGGCATTTTCCGGACCTTAGAAGAATTAACTGCCGCGCCAGTGCAGTTTGGTCAAAGTATTGGTACTGCGCCGGGACAGACCTACCTTGGGGATGTACGTTATGTGGATATCAATGGGGATGGGAAAATTGATGACGGAGACCGTACTATCATAGGGGATCCAAATCCAAAATTCAACATCGGTTTGACTAATAACTTCTCGTATAAGAATTTTGATTTGTCCGTATTCCTATACGGTGTGTTTGGCAACGATTTGATGAATCTAACGCACAGAAACGGTATACAGAATGCGATGCTTTATCAAAACCAATTTGTAGAAGCAATGGACTACTGGACACCTGATAATACCGATGCAGCTCTGCCAAGACCTATTAACAGCTCTAGTAACCGAAACATAGAGATCTCCGACCGCTTTATAGAAAAAGGAGATTATTTACGAATTCAAAATGTGACGCTCGGTTACACGTTTAGTCCTGAGGCTCTGGAAGCAATCCGGATGAAAAAAATCCGACTTTATGGAACCGTGCAGAACCTGCACACTTTCACCGACTATAAAGGATACGATCCAGAAATTGGTTTGTTCAACCAGAATCCATTACTAAACGGAATTGATAACGGTAGATATCCTACCCCGCGCACCTTCGCTTTAGGCGTTAATTTAGAATTTTAAAGTATTAGAATTATGAAAGTTTCAACCACTATAAATTGGAAGTCTATTGTATGCAGCGGAATTTTATTCCTAGGTATTTCCTGTACCAATGATTTCACCGACCGTCCTTCCGAAGATTCACTTACGGCAGAGGGTTATTACAAAACCAATGAGCAGGTAATGAGCGCAACGGATGCATTATATTACCGGACATGGTTCCAGTTCAACAACAAATTTTTCTACGCAATCTCCGAAGTGGGCTCGGGTAATATGTATACCAACTCCTCGGATGTCAACGCCATGCGTAATTTCTCCATCACTGGTTCAGACCCAGAACTTAATAATGGATGGCAGTCCCTATGGGCGAATGTAGCTCAGGCAAATTATCTGATTAACAATCTTCAGACAAGGGTAGGAAAAGAGGTTTCTCCCGCGGTCATTAACCAAGCGCTGGGTGAGGCCTATTTTATTAGAGCCACCGCCTATTTTTATTTGGTACGACTTTGGGGTCCCGTGCCCATTATAGAAAACAACCTGGACCATGTTGCAAACCCACAGCTCAATACCAACCGGGTAGAGGATATTTACGAACTCATAACTCGTGATTATATGAAGGCATCAGAACTTCTTCCTTCCAAGGTAAGGGGGTCGGCCTATGCCTCTAATGCAAAAGTTTCAAAAGGTTCTGCCAAGGCGTTATTGGCGAAAGTATACCTTTACCGTAAGGACTATCCAAAAGCCCAGCAGCTGGCAGAGGAAGTCATAAACAGTGGAGAGTTCAAATTGCTGGGGGGTAGTGCTCTGCCGGGCAAAAGTTTTGCCGATCTATTCACTTATTCCCACGATAATAACGAGGAATCCATATTTGCCTTGCAATGGAAAGGGGACGGGAATTACGGCTCTGCCAATAATGCCAACACACAGTTCGGTATAAGCAACGGTACTATTTCTACTAGTAATGCTACGTACGGTGGGGTATTTGCGCCTTCACAAGATATCCTTAATCTTTATTCTTCCAATGACTTGCGTCGAAAAGAAACTATTATGCTGCCTGGAGATGAATATCCTAACATCAAAGCAAAAATTGGTTCCTCCTTTGGTCCATTGGTAGTACCTGCTGCAGACCAGATAGGTGGCCAGGGAGCTGGGGCAGCTATTAAAAAATACACAATCGGAATTGTCAATGGAGATGTTACAGGGCCTGCAGATTCCTGGGCTATGATGGATAACAATACCTATATCATGCGCTACGCAGAACTTCTACTAATTCATGCCGAGGCCATCTTGGCTGGCGGTGGTAGCACCGCGGATGCGGCAGCTTTAAGATCCTTCAACGCTGTGCGAAACCGTGCCGGGCTGCAAAGTGTGAGTTCCTTTACATTCAACGAGCTATTCTTGGAGAGAAGAAAAGAACTAGCGTTTGAAGGGGACTACTGGTTTGATTTAGGTAGGCTTCCGCGTGCTCAGGCCATAGCTATTATGTCGGCGCAAAACAGAGGAAGCATATGGGGAGAGGAGTACTTTACTCCTGAAGAAAATGATTTCCTTCTGCCGTATCCTACTAATGAAGTAGCAAAGAATCCCAAACTGACCCAAGAACCAGTTGCGTATACGTTTAAATAAAATACAGTTATGAAAAAGATAATAGGAAAATACGGTATAGGTCTGCTTTCGGCAATGCTGCTATGTATAGGCCTTATAAGTTGCCGTGACGAAAATAACGAGCAGCAGATTTCACTCTCTGCACCAGAGATACAGTCCATTAGCGCCTCTCTGAATGAAGACGGACAACCCAGTGACCTCTCGCCTGCTGCATTTGGTTATGCGGGAAACACCTACGTTATTCAAGGTAGTGGCTTTTCAACCCTACAGAAAATTAGTTTCAACGGTAAAGAAGCAGTCTTTAATCCTAATCTGGTGACAGACAATACCATTTTTGTTACCATTCATCAGGACACACCGTATGCGGACACTTCAAATAAAGTGCAGATTGTAACTAAGTATGGCCAGACTGAGTACGACTTTGTAGTAGCACCTCCTGCGCCAGTATTTGACAGCTATAACTCGATCAATCCACAGACGGGAGATCTCATTACGCTTTATGGGAATTATTTTCTGGACCCTGTAGTGAAGATTGGAGAACAAGAGGTGGAAGTGGTTTCTTCTACACTGACGGAAATCAAAGCCCGCGTTCCAGCCGACGCAATGCATAAGTTGGTAAGTGTAACCACTATGTCTGGAACTGTTACTGCTCCTCAGGCCATAGGTTCAGCTCTTTACGACGATGCGCTTCAGGGCGATGCAGGACACTGGACATGGAGTGGCAATGCCATTGTGACGGACCATCAGGACGATGCCGCGCAAGGAGTTCAAAGTATGAAAATAGCAATGGGCGGCTGGGATGGAGCAGATTTTAAGTTTACACCGCGTGACGTAACACCGTACAAAGCATTCCGAATCCGCATTAAAAGTATGACAGATAATCCGGATGCCAAGCTGGTACTAGTCTTTGGAGGATGGGCCTATCAGATTACCAAATCGGTAGGAAGTGATTGGACGAGTATTGAAATTCCATTTTCTGAAATAGGTAACCCTACTACATTTGATCAGATTACCTTCCAAGAAGCCGGAAACTTTGGAGGAAACACCCTTCTGATTGATGATATGGGATTTGTACTGAAATAGCATTTGTTTAGTTTCTCACAAAACGTTGTTTTGTCAAACCCTGCCGTACTAGCGGGGTTTGTTTTTAAAATACCATTGGTTATGAAATTCAAAATTACTTTAGCATTTGTATTTATAATGCAGTTACTCTCAGCTCAGAAAATTGAAAATTTAGCCTCCCTCCCTCCGATGGGATGGAATTCTTGGAATACTTTTGAAGTGCATATCAACGAGCAACTTGTCAAAGAAATGGCAGATAAAATGGTAAGTTCTGGCATGCGTGATGCCGGATATACCTATCTGGTACTTGACGATGGGTGGATGAAAAAGGACGGCAGAGACTCCAATGGAGATCTTATCCCCGATCCAGAGAAGTTTCCAAGTGGCCTTCAAAACCTGGTGGATTATGTCCATTCCAAGGGTCTGAAGTTCGGATTGTACAACTCGGCAGGAACACAAACCTGTGCCGGTTATCCAGGGACGCGCGGATACGAATACCAGGATGCGCGCTTTTATGCGCGCCATGGTGTGGACTTTCTTAAGTACGACTGGTGCGGTACGGAGGGTATCCAGGCTAAGGAGGCCTATACTACCATGAGTAAGGCCCTTGCACAGACCGGTAGAAATATCGTTTTTTCCGTTTGCGAATGGGGTGATAATCAGCCCTGGGAGTGGGCGGAGCCGCTTGGTCATATGTGGAGAATATCGGGAGATATCTATCCTTGTTTTGATTGCGAACATAAGCATCCTACGGGATGGAGCTCCTGGGGTGTACTGAGAATACTCAATATGCGAGAAAATATTCGTAAATACAGTGGACCAGACGGTTGGAATGATTTCGATATGCTCGAAGTGGGGAATGGAATGAGTGCGGCGCAGGACCGCACCCATTTTACCATGTGGTCAATGATGTCTTCTCCACTTTTTGCAGGTAACGATTTACGCAGCATGAGTGCTCAGACACTAAGTATACTTACCGATAGAGATATCATTGCGCTTAACCAAGATCCACTCGGTGTACAAGGATTTAAATGGAAGACTATGGGCGAGGTAGAGATATGGGTTAAACCTCTTGCAGAGCGTAATTTTGCTGTTGCGTTTCTTAACCGCTCCACTCAGAAACAAAAAATAGAATTTAATTGGTCGCGGGAGATTATTAAAGATCCGGACTTTCCCTATCAGCTGGACCTAGTGCAAAACACCTTCCGTTTACGGAACTTGTGGAAAAAACGTAATGAAGGAAGTACTAGGGCTAAGAGCGTTTTGGAACTGGAACCCCACGATGTAGTTGTTTATCGCCTAATACCTGAGAAATGAGCAAGAAGATACTCTTAATAGGGATACTGTGTATAGGTAGCCTAGTACTGCAGGCACAAGGAACGGGACCCTTTGGCAGGCTCCGCGTAGAGGGAGTGCAGTTGGTAGGAGAGAGTGGAAATACGGTACAACTCCGAGGTATGAGCTTTGGGTGGCATAATTTCTGGCCTCGGTTTTACCAAAAGCAGACGGTCCGCTGGCTGAAAAAGGACTTCTCGTCCAATGTGGTTCGGGCAGCTATCGGTGTAGACAAAAATCTGCCTAATTCGTATCTGCAGAACCCGCAGAAAGCAAAGAAACTTCTGGATAATGTCGTCCGTGGCGCGGTAAGGAACCGAATGTATGTAGTCATTGACTGGCATACACACGATATTTATCTGCCAGAGGCACGGGAGTTTTTTGCCTACGTCTCAAAAAAGTACGGCAAATACGATAATATCATTTATGAAGTTTTCAATGAACCTGATTACGAAACCTGGCCAGAGGTAAAATCGTATGCGGAAGAAATTATAAGTGTTATCAGGAAAAACGACCCGTACAATGTAATCCTTGTAGGTACTCCTTCCTGGGATCAGGACGTACATCTTGCGGCCAACGATCCTATTCTTACGGACTCGAATCTAATGTACACCCTACATTTTTATGCAGCGACCCATAAAGAATGGCTACGGGAGCGAGCCGATAAGGCACTTGAAAAGGGGTTGCCTATTTTTGTTTCCGAAAGTGCAGCAATGGAAGCCACTGGGGACGGTCCTCTCGATACCGTGTCTTGGCTTGCGTATATCGATTGGATGGAAAAAAGAGGTATAAGCTGGCTCACGTGGTCCGTATCGGATAAGGACGAGACCTGTTCCATTCTCTATCCATCTGCCTCTTCTACAGGTAGATGGGGTATGGAGGATTTAAAACTATCCGGACGACTCGTCCGATTGAAGCTACGCGCCCTAGCGGGTAAATAAGAGGGCGCGTAGCTACACTATAGATTTTTAGGAACGCTGGTAATCGTCCTCCAAGCGCACAATGTCGTCTTCTCCAAAATAGGTTCCTGTCTGCACTTCTATAAAGACGACTCTTTGGGTGCCCGTATTTTCGATGCGGTGTTTTGCACCTAGGGGAATAAGGACCGTCTCTCCATAGGATACCTGCCTTTTCTCACCCTCAAGGGTTACCATAGCACTGCCTTCAATGAGGGTCCAAGCTTCCTGCCTTTTGAAGTGGTACTGATAGGAGAGTCTTTGTCCGGGTTCCACGGTAATGCGCTTCAATTTGAAGTGAGGCTCATCGAAGAGTACTTCGTAACTTCCCCAAGGTCTTTGCGAAATTTCTATTGCTTTCATACTAATTTTTGAACGAAATTACATAACGTAGGCACTTTAGCCTACTAATTAATTGCCAATTACTGGTAGTATTTCTAAGAGCTAAGCTCCACTAAGCGCCGGTACCGTCGTTTTTTTACTAAACAATACTGATATTTCTATACAGATCGACTACTGCAGCCGGAACTTTTCAATCATTTAGTTGCGCGTCAATATCAATTTGTTGGTGTAGTATACGGATAATTTCTAATTCATCTCTTTTGACGTTTACGCGATAGAAAATGAAATGAGATTTTACTCTCGAACGGAAATATCCTTTTCTAAGCTGGCTGCAATCTTGTCCGTTTTTAGGATTTTCAGAGAGATACTCAATTTCGTCCATAAGCAAATCATAATAATAATCAGCTTGCTGCAAAGACCAAGTTTCAAAAGTGTATAGCCAGATTTTTTCTAAATCTCCTTCTGCCTCTTTGCTGATTTTGTATTTCATTATTCAGCGGCATATTTATTGTGAAGAGTCTTTAAAAATTTTGAGCGATCAAAATCTTTTACAAATCCTGATTTTTCACCTTTTTTCAGTTCGTTAATCAGTTGAGTTTTTTTAGATTCCTCATGTTCAAACATTCTCAAAGCAGCTCTCACAACTTCGCTAGCGGAAGAAAATTTTCCTGTTTTAATTTGCTGGGAAATGAATTGATCAAAATGATCTCCCAATAATATCGACGTATTTTTTGCCATCACAAAATAATTTTATCCAAATATACCAATTATTGGTATTAAAAAAATTTATTTTTGGTAGCGAATCTCAAATCCGGTTGCAGATAACGAGAGAGTATTTCTGTATGCGGGCTAAAGATGACAAATTTTCATACTGATAATCACCCTGAACAAAAATTTTGACTCCGTCGAATCTTCGATGTCTCCGCTGACTACATTACTAAAAAATTGGAAGCGGTGAAAATTTTTGTGGCTTTGGATGTCAAATACTCTACTGCTAACCGTCAACCCCGCATATAGAAATACATTGTTGAACTAAACCTCCGGTAGCTTTTCCCATTCGCCGTTTTAGTAACTTTGTTTTTATTGGGAAAGGGCTTTGCGAAGGCGGGGCTAAGAAAGCCAAAACTTTCTATAAACACGAACCTGAGCAAAAACCATTTTCGTTTTTCAAACTTACAAATAATAAAAAAATTCTCGTAGTACTGGAGTTGATTGCGGAGCGAGGTTGAGCAAATAAACGGTCTATGTGCCGAGTTTTTTGCTGTGTTTATGCTGGTATTTCCGCTGTAGGAGAAATTTGAGTTTACACATATCCTCACTTACTTTTTTATCCAAAATTTTAGCGTAGCGCTTTGTGGTTTTAATACTTTTATGTCCCAGCAATTTTGAAACACTTTCTATGGATAAATTAAAATATAGAAATAATTGCTCAGCGGGAACAATTTGGGAACATTCAACAAAATAAAAAACCTAACCGATTGATACTCAGCTAGGTTTTAAAATTACATGTACCCAGGACCGGGATCGAACCGGTACGCCAAAGGCATTGGTGTTTGAGACCAACGCGTCTACCAATTCCGCCACCTGGGCAATTATGGTGTGCAAATATAAATAAATTTCCCACTTTATAAAATACGATACGAATAAATTCCTTAAAAATGAATTTCCTGACCGTCGTAGGCAAGTTGAATATGGCTGGGAAGGAGCGCATTTTCCTCTTCGTGCACGCCAAACTGATGGGATATATGGGTCAGCAGTGCGCGGGCAGGTGCAATTCGTTCAATGACCGGCAGCAGATCTTCTAGTACAAAATGGGCGGGATGTGCTTGGCTCTTCCGGATGCAGTTTATAATTAAATAGTCCAGACCCTCCAGCTTTGATAGTGTGGCTTCTGGAATGGAACTAGCGTCCGTTATATAGGCTAAATTCTTTATCCTAAATCCAAAAATAGGAAGTGTGTAATGTAAAACAGGCAGAGGTAGAAGCGTAAATGGACCAATCTCAAGGGCATTCTGCTCTATGGGAAAAAGTTCAAAAGAAGGCGCCCCGGGATAGCGCTCTTGAGCGAAAGCATACGGGAATCGCACCTTAAGTTCTGCATGAACACGGGAATGGGCATAAATAGGCATGTCCCTTCGGGATTTGAAAATAAGTGGGCGAACATCGTCGAGTCCTATTACGTGGTCGTTGTGTTCATGGGTCAAGACAATGGCCTCCAAATGCTCCGCACCTAATGCAAGCATTTGCTCTCTAAAATCGGGTCCACAGTCAATAAGCAAATTTTTATCGTCCTCACTGGAAAGCATCGCAGCAGATCGAAGTCGCAAGTCCTTAGGATCTGTGGAACTACATACGTGACACGAACATCCTATCACGGGAACTCCCTGAGAAGTGCCTGTTCCCAAAAATGTAAATTTCATGCCTTACTTTAAGTTTTAACCAAATATACAATATTTAAATGGCCATGAAAATCTAGTTATCCCGTATAGCTCAATAGGAAACCAACAAGACTACCTCCTATAATTACCCATGCGGAATTTAGGGTCTTAAAGCGCCAAAGCACAGCAAACGCGCTAAGAGCTATTGCAACTGTACGCCAGTCGGAAAGCGTTTGCAGGGACATACTAACGCATACGGCGGCAATTAAGGCCACCGATGCTACATTCACTGCATCCAAAAAAGTGGAGAAAATCTTGGAGCTACGAAGTAGTCTCATCAGTGGGCCAAGTAGCGCAACAAAAACAAATGCAGGTAGAAATATAGCTACAGTAGATACTAAGGCTCCATTCCAGCCCTCCATTAAATACCCCACAAAAGTTACGGTGGTAAAAACCGGGCCCGGTGTAAACTGTCCTACAGCGATGCTGTCCAGTAGTTGCTTCGAAGTCAGAAGTCCTCTTTGTACCAGCTCTTGCTCAAGAAAGGCAAAGAGAACATATCCACTGCCGTAGAGAACCGAACCTATTTTAAGGAAAATCCAAAACAACTGCAAAATCGAAGGGTCAAGCCACGCCAGAGAGGGTTTGGTGGAAAGCAGTATAGGGAGAAATGCACGGGTTCCACTTCGGTGACCAAGTAAATGCATTCCCATCATGAATAGACCACTGCCGAAGAGTAAATAGAGCTCTTTGACGCCTAAAACTGCGAGAATAAATACAACAATTCCTACGATAAGCAGGGTCCGGTTTTTTATTGATTTTTCTGCCAAAGGGTAGACGGCAGCTACTATAACTGCTATAACCGCCGGTTGAATACCGTAAATAAAGGGCTCAATTTGCGGTAGTGTGCCGTATTTCTTATAGAGATACGCTAAAGTCAAAACCATTAGTACGGCGGGAGATATAAAACAGAATCCAGCAACGAGAAGACCTTTCCAACCTGCGCGCACATGACCCAGATGGATTGCCAGTTCGGTAGAATTAGGACCGGGTATTAAATTGGTGGCACCCATTAGGTCTAAGAATTTTTCATGATCCATCCACCGTCTTTTTTCCACCACCTCCCGCTGCATCATTGCAGTATGAGCTGCGGGACCACCAAATGCCGTACAGCCCAGTTTTAAAAAGAGTAGGGCCACTTCCTTTAAATCAGTGCTGTTTTTCATTCGCTTCTGTATTTTCTTTTTTGAAAACGCCTTCGTACCGCAGCATCAAAACTAATAGTACCGTAGCGAAAAAGTCTGTGCGGTACCCATGGGCAAAAGCCCAAAATCCCTCGCTAGATAGAAGTGGAATCTTGGTGGTAATAAATGCAGTGGCCATGATTACCAGAAGCACCAGGGTTGCGATACGTTGTAGAGGGATAAGAATTAGAATTATAGCACAGAGTATTTCGAGGCCTCCCACTAGCGATGCCCATAGCTCCGGGTACTCAAATCCAATCTTAGAGAACCGGCCTGCCCCTGTTTTTTCGGGCGTAAGGAATTTTTGCAGTCCTTCGGAGAAGAACACCAATGCAATGGCATAATTTAGAACTTTAAGGAGGGTACAAGTTGTTTTTTTGTACATTATAGTAAATGTAAAAACGAAAATACATTTTTTTGTCAGCAACCCTAGTGAACTTAAGCTAAATTTAATATGCCGCCCAGGTGTGCTTTTTAGGAGTAGAGTTTATAAACTAGTTTCCAAAGCAGTTGAGAATCTAGGTTGGAACTTATTCCTTTTTATGAGTATTTTTACCAAAAATTGACGATGTCTGATATCAAGCCCTTATTGACACCTAAGCAGAAAGCCTTGGCTATCAATTTAGACCAGAATATCTACGGTACTTTTGCTGAAATTGGCGCCGGCCAAGAAACGGTACGTCATTTTTTTCGTGCAGGCGGTGCTTCCAATACCATTGCAAAAGCTATGTCGGCCTACGACAAAGACTACAGCAACGCTATTTATGGCACCGAAGAGAAAAACCGTTTTGTTACCCAGGTACGCCTTAAAAAAATGCTGCGGCACGAGATCAAACTAATCGATGAACGACTGGACAATTCCCACTCCCCAAACCGAAGGTTTTTTTCCTATGCCAATACCGTAACCACTATAAACTACCATAAAACATTCAAGGGACACGGTTGGGTCGGACTTATGTTTCAGCATAGGCCCGGTCAGGCCTACAGTGAAATAATAATTCACGTGAAATTTAAGGAAAACGAGACCAGCCTGCAGCAGGAAACTTTGGGTCTTCTTGGCGTTAATCTCATTTACGGAGCGTTCAATTATTACGACAATCCCCGGAACCTGATAAAGTCTTTGTATGATGATATTGCGGTGGATAAGATCGAAATCGATATGATCCACTTTGAAGGACCGGCTTTCCCGTATGTGGATAACCGACTGATGTCCCTGCAGCTGGTGAAGAAGGGAATGACCGATGCCGTTGTATTTAATTCGGAAGGAAAGAACATGCTTCCTGCCGATATACTTTACAAGAAAGATGTCTTCGCAGTGAGAGGAAGTTTTCGTCCTGTGACCCTTGTTAATATAGACATGTTTGAGAAAGGACTCGAGATGTTCCTAAAAGATACCGAAGGTTCCCCGGAAGATACCGTAATTATTTTTGAAATTACCACGTTTAATTTACGGGCAACAGGAAAAATCGACGAGAGGGATTTTTTAGACCGCGTGGACGTATTGGCTAAGTTAGGATACACGGTAATGATCTCCAACTTCTCAGAGTATTACCGAATGGCAGAATATTTCAATAGCTACAATACCAGATATCTGGGAATTGCTATGGGTGTGAATAACCTGCTTATGGTGTTTGATGAACAGTACTACAACCATCTCTCCGGGGGTATATTGGAAGCGTTCGGTAAATTCTTTAGAAAAGACATGCGGGTCTATCTCTATCCCTACAAGGATCCGGATTCCAATCAGCTGCTCACTTCTAAAAATCTTAAAGTGGAGGAGAATTTAAAAGAACTTTATAAATATTTTATTGCCAACCGCCGTATAGTGGACATAGAGAACTACAATCCCGATTTCTCGGAGATTTACTCCAGAGAAATCCTTTCTAAAATTACACACCAGGAGCCAGGCTGGGAAACACAGCTTCCCGAGGGTGTGGCCGAGATGATTAAAGAGCGTGGGCTCTTTGGATACAAAGAAATAATTTCAATTGACGAATTATGAACGAACTAAAAAAGAGGCTTCTCTCCATCATCGAGAGCCCAAGTACGGATACTAACGATAAGCTGCAAAAAATCTGCACATTACTGGATCAGGAAATACCCTATTTTAACTGGACCGGTTTCTATTTCAAACACCCGGAGAGACAGGAGCTCATCTTAGGTCCCTACGTAGGCGCCGAGACCGACCATACCGTAATTCCTTACGGTCGTGGTATTTGCGGCCAAGTTGCTGTCTCGTCACAGACTTTTGTAGTGCCTGATGTGCATGCCCAGGACAATTACCTTTCTTGCTCTATTGATACTAAGGCAGAGATAGTAGTTCCTATAATAAAGGACGGGGAAAATATAGGTCAAATCGATATCGATTCCCATTCACTGGATCCCTTTACAGAAGAGGACCGAGAAATGCTGGAATGGTTGTGCGACAAGCTGTCTGTAATACTATAGAAGCTGTTGGGTAAAACGCCTGTAGTATTCTCTGCAATGCCTCGGAAAGGTTCCGTGCCAGGAAAAGGCCTGTCCGTCACAAAGCACTAAATTACTTTTTTGGTAGCGATTCTGCATCTGTATTCTGTGGTTTTCGGAAAAAGGGTAGGGTTCGCTAGATAACAGAATATTGGGTATTTCGTCCAGGTCATTGTTTTCTAGTGTAGGGTACCGCTTCTTAGTACCTAGGGCATTTGGGATGTTCAAGCTATTTAAGACATCGGAGATGAAAGTGTCGCCACCTGCAGCCATCAGCGGATTTTGCCAGATGAGGTACGTAGCCATCTGTTTTTGTTCCCAGGGCCTATCAAAAATGGACTCAATTTCTTTAGCGAAGCTTTGTGCATTGGTGCTACGACCTATTCTATGGCCAAGTTCCAATAAAAATTTACTATTGTCCTCTAGCGAGGAGACCTCAGAGGTCCACACGTTGAAGTCTTTTGCAAGGGCCTCTATTTCTTCTTTCGTGTTCTCCTCTTTATTGGCGAGTATAAGATCGGGTGTGAGCCGGGCGATCACCTCTAATTTAAGTGATTTGGTTCCTCCCACTACGGGGCAACTGCTTAGGAGATTTTTAGGAGAAATGCAGAATTTGGTTCGGCCCACTAACTGCCCTACAGGAAGTCCAAGGTCCAGTAAGGAAAAAGTCACCGAGGGGACCAGTGAGATGATACGCATAAAACAAGATTAATTGCGGCGTTCCAGGTACTTTAGTTTTTTAAGCAGTCCGTCCATCGCACCACTTACTCCCATTCGGATGGAGTTCTCTGTATTACTTAACAGTTTCCTGTTTTTTTTGTACGTGTCATGCTCTGACTCCGCAAGTAAATTGCCATTAGCATCGTACATCTTAAGAGTCACTACCACTTGATTTGAAAATACATATTTTCCCAGTCCCACCTTGAAATACTTGATTTTAGGCACTATCGCTATATTAGATTGATTGTGCTTGCATACACTACGTACCATATCCAGATCTACATTCTGATAGGACTGAGGATCATCAATGCGCATAATACGAATATTGTCGTAAGTGGCTGTTTTTTGCGTCATACCGTCAAAAAAAGCTTGGTACGTTGGAAATTTTATTTCCTCAATATTAGGCTCTATCTGAGGGTTGAAGTATACGATTTGGTAGTTTTGCTTTTTTTGAGCAGAAAGTTTTTCGTTTACTGGGTCGGTGGAAGCGTAAAGAGTGGTGCAGCTTTGCAAAAATAGAAGCAGTATGCAGAGCGGAGTTGTGGAGAGCAGAGCGTTTTTCATCGTATGTATCTGGTACAAAAATAGAACCAAAGGAGGGGTAAAGTGTATTATTATTTAAGATTTTTTTAACAATTTTTCTACTATAATACTTGTTTTTATCTAGAGTTGTGTGTTTTATAAATAAGTAGTACTTTTGCAGCTCGTTACATAATAATCATTAAATAATATTGGCATGTACTTAACATCAGAGAAAAAAGCTGAAATCTTCGAAAAACACGGAGGAAAAGCAGAAAACACAGGTTCTGCAGAAGGGCAGGTAGCACTTTTTACCTACCGTATTAACCACCTTACTTCCCACCTTAAAAAGAACCACAAAGATTATGCTACGGAGCGTTCCCTTGTGAAAATGGTAGGTAAGAGAAAAAGATTGTTGGATTATCTTAAGAAAAAAGATATTACCCGCTACAGAGCGATTATCGCTGAATTGGGTCTTAGAAAATAAGCAAACCAATTTCCAAAATAAAAGAGGCTGTCCCCATAACTAAAAATGAGGACAGTCTTTTGTTTTTAGCCAATTGGGGTTAAAAAAGTAGATTTTGGGTTTTTAGCCCAAGCAGAAGGACGGTTTATGCCGTCCTTTTCTTG
>NZ_JADKYY010000012.1 GCF_015354315.1 Planobacterium oryzisoli | reverse complement strand
CTTTGAAAATAGGTCGCATCTTGTTGATTATCAGTAATAAAGATACAAAATACCTCCTAATTATGCAACACTAAAACCTCCTAAAATGAAAAAACCGCCTCAATTTAGTATTGAGACGGCTTCTTTATAAAACGTTTACCGAGGGAAACTATTTATCCTCCGTCTTACGGAAATAGATTTCGTCGTTCATGAATTCTGCAATAGCAATGGAGGTAGGTTTTGGCAACTTCTCATAGTGCTTAGAGATTTCAATCTGTTCTCTGTTTTCAAAGACCTCTTCCAGGGTGGTGTTGTGCACTGCAAATTCATCCAGCTTTCCGTGAAGCTCACTTCTTATTTCGGCGTTGATCTGTTCAGCGCGTTTACCCATTACGACAATAGCCTCGTAAATAGAACCTACTTTCTCTTCGATTTTGTCTCTGTCGTAGGTTACTGTGGTCAGCTCAGCGGTTGTATCTTTTACACTCATTATTAGTGATTTATTTTATTTTAAGGACTGCAAAGTTAACTAATTTCTTTTAATTCTGAAAGTAGCGCCCGAGTTCTGAGAAGTGGAAAGTGAATCGACCGCGGTGGAATCGTTCTCTTTCTCCGTATCCTTCTTCTTCTTTTCCTGCTCTTTTTGCTCTATTTCTAACTCGAGTTGCTTCTGCTTGGCCGCAATTCGTGCTCTTTCTTCCTCTACAAGTACTTTTTCCTTTAAAAAACGCACTTTTTCAGACTCCAGCTTTTCCCGCAGATTCACTGCCACCTTACTTTGCGCGGATCCTGGCAGCTCCTTTTCCACAAAACGCGTATAGGCAAGCGCGCTTTCTATACGTTCCTGCTTTTTATCAAATACGGAGTTTATGGCCAGTTCATATTTTGAGCGCAAAATAAATTCATAGATTTCTGGTCTTAGCTTAGTACTTGGAAAATCTGCAAGGACGTTCTCAAACGCCACATCTGCGGCTTTGTACTCTGCCATTTTGTAATACTGTCTCGCATTTTCATAGGCTTTGAACTCCAGCTTGTAGGAAAGCTCGTCCATTAGCTCATTAATGTTTTTGGAACGCTCCGATCCCGGATATTTGTTAAGGAAATTCTGCAGTTCGTTGAGTGCGGATTCCGTATTGGCCTGATCCAAATTATAATCCAAAGAACCTTCATAATAGCAAAGAGCCGACATATAGGCTGCCTCCTCTGCGCGTGGATCTTCCGGGAAGGTTACCGAGAAGTTCTTAAAATGGTGCCCTGCAATACGGTATTGTTTGTCGTAATAATTGGCATAGGCGGTATTGAATACTACGGTTTTTGCATCGTCCGTTCCGGCAACCAAATTGGGAAGGCGCTCGTAAAGTGCAATGGCCTGTGTCCATTTTTTCTCTGCAAAATACTCGTTTGCGGTTTGCAGGATGAGGTTCTTATCGGCGCTTTTTATTGCTTCATCAAATTTCTTGTTACACGCTAGGGTAAGCAAGCTGATGACTATAAGTAGTAAAGTGTTTTTCATAAAGTGCAAAATTCGCTATAACGGTGCGATTTCAGTGTGCAAAAATAGTTTTTTTTTATCAACGGAACTGCTTTTAAGATACTTTAACGCACCTCTGGCTCACTTTGATACCCGAGTAAAGAAAATACTATTTCGTAGTTGCTGTTGCGGATCTTGACCTCTGCATTTTTTAAAAAGTCTTGCTCCTTACCGGATAGGTAGAGTTCATAAAAGTTTCGGTTCCTGATGGCAAATACTGCGGATCCAATGATTTGGGTAAGTACATCTTCGGCTTTAGGTGCGTAGGTAAAAACGCCCGTCGAAACGCCTTTCTTAATGACTTCTTCGATCTTGAGGGTGGCCGTTCTATAAAACTCTATCAATTCGTCGGTGACCAGTTCGGTATGGCGTATTTCCTGCTTGACAAAAGCATGAAAATAATTATACTTAAACATTTGGCTTACAATAAACTTTATTATTTCTTTCATCTGCATTTCGGCCCTTCCGTCCTTAATAACATGGGCAAATTCGGAAAAACTCTCCCTGGTACGCAGTACCCTGTACTGGTAGAGGTAGGCAAGCATCTTTTCCTTCGATCCAAAATAATAAGAAATCATCGCCACGTTAATATTGGCTTTTGAAGAAATATCCCGTACCGAAGTTCCGTCAAATCCTTTTTTAGCAATCAGCTCCTCCGCCACTTCAAGTATCTTAATCTGTTTATCCGTAAACTTTTTCTTCATCTCAATCGTTTGAGTAAATTTATACAAATTACCCCTATCGTACAACCACTTACCAACACCAGTTTCTAAATTGTTTAAATTTGCCCCATGCATTTGTTTAATTTCCACCACCACACCTCCTACCCATGGGGCATATACAACCTAGAATTGGGAGCGGCTCCTCCGGCCCGGCCCTTTAGTATCGGACTGCATCCTATGAAGCACTATGCGAACTGGAAGGACGCTTTTAACGAAGTGGAAATCCTCTCCAAAAGCCCCCAATGCATAGCTATTGGCGAGTGTGGATTGGACCGCCGATCTAAGGTCAGCACCTTGGTGCAGGAGGAGGTTTTTTTACGACATATCCAGCTTGCGGGCAGTTTGAAAAAGCCGGTGGTCATACACTGCGTGGGAATGCATGCGCTTTTGCTCAAATACCAAAAACAGAGCGCAGTACCGCTCATAGTACATGGCTTTAACAATAAAGCCCAGACCGGAAAAATGCTGCTGGACGCCGGATTGTACATTTCTTTTGGCTCTAATCTGCTTAGCAGCGTATCTTTGCAGTCCTTTGCAAAGGAAGTACCTATGGAAAGAATGTTTTTGGAAACGGATGATTCTTCGATTCCTATCCAATCGCTCTACGAGATTCTAGGTACTATAAAAAACCAAAGTATTGCTGCTGTACAAAACCAGATGCTTAAAAACCTGCAGACTATTACGAATTTATGAAAACGACCTGGACGGAGCGCACCGAACTGCTCATTAAAAGTGAGGGACTTGAACGACTTAAAAAAGCACATGTACTTGTTGTAGGACTGGGCGGGGTGGGAAGTTATGCCGCTGAATTTCTGGCGCGCGCGGGGGTAGGACATTTGTCCATAGTAGATGGAGACGTGGTGGATATAAGCAACATCAACCGCCAGTTACCTGCCCTGCACAGCACTTTGGGCCTTCGAAAAACAGAGGTCATGGAGCGTCGGCTTTTGGACATCAACCCAGAGCTCGAGCTCTCAAGCATTAGTGCATTTCTTTCTCCGCAGGCAATGCAGGACCTGTTGGAAAACCACCGCTTTGATTTCATTGTGGACTGCATCGACAGTGTCTCGCCCAAAATCACTTTAATACAGCAGGCCCGAAGACGAAAGATCAAGATTGTTTCCTGCATGGGCGCGGGGGGCAAGCTGGACCCCGAAAAAATAAGCGTCAAGGACATCAGTAAAACGAGTAACTGTTATTTGGCAAAGCATATCCGCAAGAGGCTAAAACGCGATTACCACATTACAAAAGGCGTAAAGTGCGTGTTTTCCACCGAACTCCAAAACCAGGACAGTTTAAAACTCACGGACGGACTCCAGTACAAAAAATCGTTCTACGGAACCATTAGCTTCATTCCAGCAGCATTTGGACTGCATGCCGCAGGATATGTAGTAAACCAATTACTAAAGCGTTAGTTATGAAGTCCGAAGGCTACAGCCGACAATTCAAACTTAAAGGCAAAAAAGACCTTGCTGACCTTTTTGCCAGCGGCAAGTGGCGCACCAAGGAGAACGTACGGATGGTCTTTTTAAAAAGAGATCAGCAGAACGGCCTTCAAATGGGCGTCTCGGTATCCAAGAAGCTCCATAAGAAAGCGGTGGACCGCAACCGAATTAAACGGCTTTTAAGGGAAGCCGTTCGAAAAAACAAAGAGGTCCTTACCAATCAATTAGGTCCATCGGCATTGGTTATGTTTTTTTGGATTTCTCCAACGATGCCTTCTACGAGTGGCGAAGTGGAACAGCAGCTGCTGAATTTGGTCCAGAAAAAATAAGTCGGCTACCCGTTAAAAAACAGCTTCACTTTAAAAATAGTTTTACCTTTACGTAAAACTGTTCTTTTATGCTGGATCAAATTCCCTTTCTAGAGTATGCGGTTGGAGCCTTTATTGGGCTGGGTCTTGCGGCGGCCAGTGGCTTTCGAGTGTTTCTTCCGCTCTTTACCGTATCACTGGGCTCCTACCTGGGTTGGGTACCGGTAAACGACTCCTTCGAATGGCTGGCATCACTCCCTACCCTACTTGCCACAGGAATTGCTATGATTATGGAGATCGCCGCCTACTATATACCTTTTGTAGACAATCTGCTCGACACCCTGTCGGTTCCTTTGGCCACGATAGCCGGATCGCTGCTTTTCGCATCGCAATTTGCTGAAGTAGGGATGTTCGCACAGTGGGCATTGGCTCTGATTGCGGGAGGCGGCACCGCCGCAGTAATCAGTACGGGATTTGCCGGCACCCGCGCCGCTTCCACTGCCGGCACAGCAGGTCTTGGAAATTCCGCCGTAGCCACTACTGAAACTGCCGGGGCAGGCCTTCTTTCGATGCTTTCCTTCTTGGTACCCGTGGTGGCGGCACTGCTGGCTTTAGGACTTATTGCAGCGGTATTTATTCTGGGCAAGAAAGCCTGGCGAAAAATCATTCGCCGCAAAACTCGTCCTACCACTACCATCGAGGTCGATGCCGTGGAGAATAAGCGTATTGAATAAATTTACTTCTGGAAAAACATCTTAACGGCCACTACAAACATCAGAACGGCGAAGATTTTTCGTATGGTGTCCTGAGGAAGTGCTATGGCAGTCTTACTGCCCAGGTAACTACCCAAAACAAAGCCGCAGCACAGAAGCAGTGCGGTCTTAATATCCACATTCCCAGTTTTATAGTAGTTCATTACCCCGAAAATACCTACGGGGATGGTAAGAAGCGCAAGGGTAGTGCCCTGCGCCCGGTGCTGGGTGAAACCGAACAGTAAAACCAGAACCGGCACCATCACGATGCCCCCACCGATACCTACCAGACCGCTTAAGTAGCCTGCTATTAGACCCAGAACAATAAGTCCAATCAAAAGTGTTATATCCATTTTCATCGATTTGGATTTCTTAAAAGCTTGATTTCTTTTATTTTCTCTCTGTACTTATCCTTAAGATCCGGCTTCTTTTTCATAAGGATTTCAAAGGCCTGAATGGCCCTATTGTACAGCCGCTGTTCGATGTACAGACCTGCCAGCGTTTCGGTCATTAAATGGGAAATATCCCCTTCTTTTTCCCGCACCACATACTCCCGGTCGTCTTTTAACTTGGAAATTTTTGGCTGGGTTTCAATGAAACGGTCAATTACAGTAGTCTTTTCGGTTAGCGGCTCTTCGGTAGCCTCGGCTTCTGACTCTCCTTCTCTCTCTGTTTGCACTGGGCGCTCTATTTTCAGCCAATTCTGCCAGGTAGCAATAAAATCGACCACATTGCTTGAACTCGGTTCTTCCGTGGAGCTATCCTTCGGGTTTTCCGCTGGTTGTTGGTCCGGCTTGTTGAGCGGTTCATGGCCCTTAAGTGCGCCCGTGTTTTCTCTCGCTGCATTTTGAGCTTCCGACAGCGCGTTGATATTGGTCGGCGCTGGGGACGCACTTAACGCTTCCGCACCATCGAGCGGAAGTAATTCAACCGAGAGGGGTTTCCAGTCGTGGCGTGGAGCCGCTTCGGGGGCCTTCTCCTCGGGCTTTTCTTCGGCCACCCTTTCCGGAAGAGAAGGGGGCGCTACGTCTAAAGGCATAAAGGGCTCGATTGTCATGTACTCGGTGGTTGCACTTACCTCTTCTTTATCCTGGGCTAAAGACTGCAAGTTGCTGGTTTCTTTTTCTCGTTTTTTCTTCTCGAGAAGCTCCCGTTCCACCTTGGCCACCAGCGCTTTCATTTCGAGTTCATGGCGGTTGGGCCTTGAATTTGTCTGTGGTGCTGTCGTAAAGGTCTGGGATGATGTTATTTGAATCTCAGGAAGAAACTCCTCCACCCGGGCAAAGCTAAGGTCCGCTGCATGTTGCTGTACCTGCTCTTGGAGCGCTGCTTCACTTGGTTCATCCATTGCCTGAGGGGGTGACTGCTCCGAGCTCTTAAAGGAAATGGACGCCTCCTTCTCTGGGGCTGCGGGAAGGACGTCCGGCGCAGCTACTTTAGTAAGAACCAGGGACCCGGATTCTTCGGTAGCCTGATAATCAATGACTTCCCTACCTAGGGAGCCGTCTTCAAGGGATTCGCCTTCAAACAGTAATCTGTTTTTGCTGACCCCGTCCCGTGAGGCAGTCTGGTCTTCCTTCGGTTCCCTGGTTTGTACAGCAGAGATTCCAGCCGCTTCCAGCGTTTCTGACTCGCTTTCTTTTACGGGTGGATTTATTAAATTATAAAGTATTTTTTTGTCTGTGGTAAAAGCCGCTGCCGTACTTAAGACTTCCGGATAGTTCTCTTTATCAAATCGGTGGGTTCCTAAAAGATTCAAGGCATGTAAATGCTGCGCGTAGGGAAACTTCCCCATTTCCTTGCGAATAAGGCTCAGATCGTTTTCCTCTAGGGTATCAGGCTTTTGAATTAATTCTAAAAGGCGTGCACTAATCATTACCAGTCTGCGATTATATCGTTAAAAATCTTGTTTATGATCCTTTCGTTTACAATTTTCACCTGCGAAGCTTCGATGGCATTTATATCCAAATCACTACTAAAAACCGACTCGTCCGTATAGGTTCGGTCAAACCCTTTCTCTGGCTCAATACTGTTCTCATAATGAATCCGCACCGTAATGGTGAGTTTATTCTGCGCCGCCTGGATCTGTCCGCCGGTGGTGGTTCCTACAGGAGAAGAAATCGTTGTAGGGGAAATAGTGTAATCGGTAATTTCCCCTTCTATAAGGATATGGGGGTTCTCCGTGGTACCTTTAAGCGTGGTCCGCTGCAGAAACCGGTTGTTGATATCAATGGTAAACTGCTGGGCAAGGGTGGGATTCATCAGTGCCGCGGTATTTATGAAGTCCTTTATCTGAATGGTCTTTACGTCTTCAGAAAGCGTATTGCCTTTAAAGTTGTAAAAGGTGCAGCCTACGGTGCACAGCAGTAGGATCCCGCAGAGGGCCAGGGTAAATACTCTTTTCCCTTGCAATGGATAAGACGTAGGTACTCGAATCATTCTTCTAGATTGTATTGCTTTATTTTGCGGTACAGAGTACGCTGGGAAATCCCCAGTTCCTCGGCGGCTTTGTTTCTTCTTCCTCTGTGCTTCTCCAGTGCCTTGACAATGAGCTCTCTCTCGTTATTTTGCAAAGAAAGCGACACGGGTCTGGATTCCTCAATCTCAATATCTTCCACATCTTCGTAGGGTCCCTGAGAAGATTTGGAAAGTACGGTTTCTCCCCCGCCGTTTACCGGGCCCTGCTCAAAATAAAGTAGGGAGGAAGAATTCGGGGTCTCACCTGTATATATCCTGTTGATAAGATCTTGCTCCTGATTGGAAAACCCGCTGTTAGAGCGGTTTTTAATAAGCTCGGAGGTCAGGGCTTTCAAATCGTTAAGGTCCTGGCGCATATCGAAGAGAATCTTGTACATAATCTCCCTTTCCGAATTAAACTCCGAACTGGGTGCAGCTGCGGCGTGCGCTTTAGGGACCACTGCGGGAAGACTCGTTTGGTTCGGTATGTATTCTGCAAGACGCACCGAGTTGATTTCTCTTTTTTGTTCCACCACGGTGAGCTGCTCGACCAGGTTACGCAGCTGGCGTACATTCCCCGGAAACTGGTAGCTCTCCAAATAGGAAATTCCATCGTCGGTGAGCTGTATTTCCGGCATTCGGTATTTCTCAGCAAAATCAATTGCAAACTTTCTAAAGAGCAGATGAATATCCCCTTTCCTTTCTCTAAGGGCCGGCATATCGATCTGTACGGTATTGAGGCGGTAGTAGAGATCCTCTCTAAACCTTCCGTCGTTAATAGCTTTGAGCATATTGACATTGGTTGCCGCTACAATACGTACATTGGTTTTTTGAATCTGCGAGGAACCCACTTTCATAAACTCTCCGCTTTCCAGTACGCGCAGTAGGCGTACCTGGGTCTGAAGAGGCAGTTCTCCCACTTCATCCAGAAATATCGTTCCTCCGTCCGCCACTTCGAAGTACCCCTTTCGGGTGGAGGTAGCGCCGGTAAAAGCCCCCTTTTCGTGTCCAAAAAGTTCCGAATCGATTGTCCCTTCCGGAATCGCTCCGCAGTTTACTACAATATAGGGTTGGTGTTTTCTTTTCGATTCCCCGTGGATGATCTTGGGAATGAATTCTTTACCAACGCCGCTTTCCCCTATAACAAGAACCGATATATCCGTAGGGGCTACCTGCACCGCCTTTTCCAGCGCTCTGTTTAAAGCGGGGAAGTTTCCAATGATGCCGAAACGGTTTTTTAAAGACTGTAAGTCGTTCATAGTACGCGCAAAAAAGTTATACGGTATGTCCAATCAAAGTTCCCTGCGTATTGCTGTATACGTGCACCTGCACGGTGTCTCCCACCTTCTGGCCCGGCATCTTGTCAAATACGCATACCGCGTTTTGGGAATTACGGCCTTTCCATTGGTTGGGATCTTTCTTGGACGTACCTTCAATTAATATCTCGTGCTCTCTTCCCACGTACGATTCCATACGTTTTCTGGAAAGCTCGCCCTGAAGACTAATAATCTCGCTCAGGCGCCTTTGCTTTATCTCGGCGGGAACATCGTCCTTCATCTTTTTATGGGCAGGAGTTCCGGGGCGCTCCGAATAGGCAAACATATAGCCGTAATCGTACTCTACCTCCCGCATCAGGGACATAGTATCGAGATGGTCCCGCTCGGTCTCCCCGCAGAACCCTACAATCATGTCCTGAGAAAAGGCAATCTCGGGAACAATGCGCTTGGCCTGCTGAATAAGTTCCAGGTACTGCGCTCTGGTATGTTGGCGGTTCATTGCCTCAAGCATTCGGTCCGAGCCGCTTTGGACCGGTAAATGCACGTATTTACAAATATTGGAATAGCGCGCCATCATACGGAACACATCCAAACTCATGTCCTGGGGATTGGAGGTGGCAAAACGGATACGCATCTGAGGAACCGCCTGTGCAACCAGTTCCAGAAGCTGGGCAAAGCCTACGGCCGTGGCTTTTTGCAGCTCGCTTGCTTTGGCAAAATCTTTCTTGGGCCCTCCGCCGTACCAGAGGTACGAATCCACGTTTTGTCCCAAAAGGGTAACTTCTTTATAGCCCTGCTCCCAAAGTTCGGTACATTCTTTTAGTATGGAGTGCGGATCTCTGCTTCGTTCTCTTCCTCGGGTAAAAGGAACCACACAGAAGGTGCACATATTATCGCAGCCCCGTGTAATGGTCACAAAAGCCGTCACGCCGTTTCCGCCCAGCCGCACCGGAGAAATATCCGCATAGGTTTCCTCTTTGGAGAGAATCACATTGATCGCATCACTGCCCCCTTCGGTTTCCTTGAGCAAATTGGGAAGGTCGCGGTAGGCGTCGGGTCCAACCACCAAATCCACCAGGTGCTCTTCTTCGAGGAATTTGGTTTTCAGGCGCTCGGCCATGCATCCTAGAACACCTACTGTTAACGAAGGGTTCTGCTCCTTTTGTTTTTTGAACTGGGAGAGACGCATGCGCACGGTCTGTTCGGCTTTCTCACGAATGGAACACGTATTAAGAAGGATAAGGTCCGCTTCCTCTACATTGGCAGTGGTATTGTAGCCCTGCTGACTTAAAATGGAGGCCACAATCTCACTGTCGGAGAAATTCATCTGGCATCCGTAGCTCTCTAAAAAGAGTTTTTTGGAATTTTCAGGCCTCTCGGCAATGGCGTAGGCCTCGCCTTGTTTGGATTCGTCTATATATTTTTGCTCCACACTCTAGGGTTTAAATCGTTAATTATCAGAACACAAGCATCCTTTGCTACGCAGTATACTGATGGTGCAAATATAGGAAAATAACTGACAGAATGGCACAAATTCTCTGTACCATGCAAAGAAAATCCCCTGCAAAACCCCCACGTAACAATTAGGCAAACGTAAGACTTTACTTGAGCGGCACCCGTTTTACAGCACTTCGATCTGGTTTCGAAGCAGATCTTCAAAGGTTTCGCGGCGCCGTGCCAGGTGAAACTCGCCGTCGTGGTACAGTACTTCGGCAGGGCGCAGGCGTGAGTTGAAGTTCGAGCTCATCTCAAAACCGTAGGCTCCGGCATTTCGAAACACCAGGATATCGCCTTCGCGTACCTCGGTGAGTTTTCTGTCCCAGGCAAAGGTATCGGTCTCGCAGATATGGCCTACCACCGTGTAGATACGCTCCGGGCCTGAAGGGTTGGAAATGTTTTCTATTGTATGGTAGGAATCGTAGAACATCGGGCGGATCAGATGATTGAACCCGGAGTTTACACCGACAAACACTGTAGCGGTAGTCTGTTTAATAACATTGGCCTTCACCAGGAAGTGTCCCGATTCGCTCACCAGGTATTTTCCCGGCTCAAACCAGATCTGCATCTTCTTTCCGCTTTCTTTGGAAAACGCCTCCACGGCCACCTGTACTTTGGAGCCCAGACTCTCGACATCGCTTTCCATATCGGAAGGTTGGTAGGGAACTTTAAAGCCACTTCCCATATCCAGGTACTTGAGGTTGGGAAAATGACTGCACAGTTCGAACATCATTTCCAGTCCCTGCAAGAATACCTCGGCGTCTTTTATTTCACTGCCCGTATGCATATGCAGTCCTTCGATATTAAGTCCCGTGGACTGCATCACACGCTCGATATGGCGGAGCTGGTGGATGGAAATTCCGAATTTTGAATCGATATGGCCGGTGGAGATCTTGTGGTTTCCCCCGGCATAGATATGGGGATTGATACGCACGAAAATAGGATAGGATCCGGCGTATTTGTTTCCAAACTGTTCAAGAATGGAGATATTATCAATATTTATGTGCACGCCCAGTCCCATGGCCTCTTCAATCTCGAGAAGATCCACGCAGTTGGGCGTAAAGAGGATCCGCTCTTTAGAGAATCCTGCGCGTAGGCCCAGCTGTACTTCGTAGATGGAGACGCAGTCCAGTCCCGCGCCCAGCGACTCGATGTACTTAAGTACATTGATGTTGGTCAGGGCTTTAGCCGCGTAGAAAAAACGGGTATCTGCAGAGAACGCTCCGGAGAGCTTTTTATAGCGCAGAGCAATCTGGTCAAGATTGTATACATAGAGCGGCGTCTGGTAGGTCGCTGCGGCCTGAAGAAGTTCCTGGTCTGTCATGGGTTGAAGCAAATTGGTGCCTGGCGTCATAGTATCCTAAAAAAAAGGAGTTTCCATGCTAGCCACTGAGGCGTATAATTAGAGTGCAAAAATAGTGGATACCAACCAACTAGACAACGCTGCGGGAAGTTAAATTCACTCCGGGAGCCCCATGGCATGGATTTCTCCTTTGAGGAGGGCCATTTTCAGAAGGTTCTCTAGCTTGGCTTCGGGGGGAAGCTCCATGGAGAGGCTTTGAATTTTAGCCAGTGTATTTATCTGGGTATGCAGCTCGAAGAACCCGAACGATTCGGCCTGGCCCTGCTTAAGCACCAGAAACGCACTTTCCCCAAGAATCCTTCCGGGGAAGGTCCAGAGCTCTGTACGGGTACTCAGGTCCAGAAAGCTTATAAGCTCCTGCGTAGAGGAGAAGCGGCTTTTAATATAGTTGTAGGCTTTTAGGCCCTGGGTATAGGACTTAAATTCAAGGAGGGGCGCGGTTTTTCTCTGCGGGGTCTTGCGCTCAATGCTCAGTCCCTTTTTGGTAGTATAGAGACCAAAGGAGCTGGGCGCGCGGTCTAGTATCCCTTTGGATAACAGCAGCAGAGCGGCCGTTAGCTCCCCTCCTACCAGCTCGTAATGAATCTGCTCGGAGTCTTTCTGCACTTTCTCCAGCCTTTTTGCTTTGGAATGCAGCAGCTTTTTGGCGGCTTTATTGATATCATCCACGTAGTTCGAGTAGAGAATGGTCCCTGCTGCATTCTGAAAATACACGATCCCTTTTTCCCCGGGAAGATCCTGGGTTAGGTCGCGCACCTTATTGACGTAGGTGTTGGCGTTGGTTTTTTCGTGCAGCTTCTGGATAATCTCGTTTTTCCGGTCCTTACTCATCAGTACTTTAAAAAGATCCAGCGTGGCCCGGGCATCCCCCGCGGCGCGGTGGTGGTCGGTCAGGGGTATTCCCAGATCTTTGACCAGTTTTCCCAGAGCATAGCTCTCCGCTTCGGGCAAAAGCTCCTGGGAGAGGGGAATGGTATCGAGGGTTTCTATTTTATAGTCGTAGCCGAGGCGCTTAAAGGACTGTCGCAGCATGCGGTAATCGTATTCGATGTTGTGACCCACCAGAGTGGTTCCTTCCGTGATTTCCAGCACGCGGCGGGCAATCTCATGAAATTTCGGTGCGCTGCGCACCATGGCGGGGGATATGCCGGTGAGTTTTTGTACGAAGCTGGTTATCTCTGCCTCGGGATTTACTAGCGAAATAAACTGATCGGTAATTTTTCTTCCGTCGTAGCGGTAGATGGCAATTTCTATGATGCTTTCTTTTCGGTATGCCGCTCCGTTCCCTTCAATATCTATAATCGAATACATGTGCTGTTAACTGACCCCAAATTTACACATTTACAGCTTACCGCCTGCGTGGGCCAAGACCCAGCATTCCCAAAACGAATTTCGCACCCTCCCGGGCCAGCGTACTGGTGAAGGTCCGACCGGCCCGCGTGCTTAGAACGCTTTCGAGCATTCCGGGCGTGGGCTTTTCCTTGCGCGTGGAACGTTTCTGCTGCTCAGGAGCCTGAGCAGTAGCCTTTTCCATGCGCTCTACCAGAATTTCGTAGGCCGATTCCTTGTTTACTTCCTTTCCGTAGCGCGCTGCAAGCTCCGAGGAGCGCGTGAGTTCCAGAACCTCCTCCTGCGTTAGGACATTCATCCGCGACTCGGGCGAAATCAGATAGGTATGGACCAGGGGCGTGGGGATACCTTTCTCGCTGAGCGCCGTTACAAAGGCCTCTCCGATTCCTAGGTTTTGGATCAGTGTAGAGGCCTCATAGTACTCTGTTTCGGGATAGTTTTCCACCGCCTTGGCGATTTCTTTTTTGTCTTTCGCGGTAAACCCTCTCAGGGCATGCTGGATTTTAAGGCCCAGCTGGGAGAGCACGGCCTGCGGCACATCGCCCGGTATCTGGGTAATAAAATAAATCCCCACGCCTTTAGAGCGGATGAGCTTTACCATGGTCTCGATCTGGTCCAGAAGGGTGCGCGACGCCTCCTTGAAAATAAGGTGCGCTTCGTCAATGAACAGGACCAGCCGGGGTTTTCCCGTATCGCCTTCTTCCGGGAAATTCATATAGATCTCGGCAAAGAGTGAGAGCATGAAGGTGGAGAAAAGCTGCGGGCGGCTTTGGATATCGCTCACCCGAAGGATATTTACCACTCCTTTCCCCCCGCGCTGCTGGACCAGGTCTTCCACCTGGAAGCTGGGTTCCCCGAAAAGAAGGGCTGCGCCCTGCTGCTCCAGGGCCACAATGGAGCGAAGGATTGCGCCCAAGGAAGCGGAAGAGATGGCCCCGTAGCTTTGCTGCATCTGGGCTTTCCCTTCCGGGTCCTGGGTAAGGTACTGAAGGAGTTTTTTAAGGTCTTCCAGATCCACCAGCGGCAGTCCGTAATCGTCGCTGTATTTGAAGACGATGGACATGATACTGGCTTGGGTATCGTTTAAAAGCAGGATCTTGGAAAGAAGCAAGGGCCCGAACTCGGTCACCGTAGCACGAAGCCGAACGCCCGGCTCCTGGGAAATGGTGAGAAGCTCCACCGGAAAAGCGGTCGGGTTCCACTCCAAAGCGGTCTTTGCGTAGCGCTCCGAGATGATTTCATTGCGCTCTCCCTCTTTGGCAATCCCGGAAAAGTCCCCTTTGATATCCAGTACCAGGGAAGGGACTCCATGGTGGGAGAGCTGCTCGGCAAAGACCTGCACCGTCTTGGTTTTACCCGTACCGGTAGCACCGGCAATGAGACCGTGCCGGTTGATGGTCTTAAGCGGGATGGAGACCTGGGCTTCTTTTAAAACCTCGCCTTCCAACATGGCCTTACCCAACACCAGGGCTGCTCCTTTGGTTTGGTATCCACTCTGTACTTCACTGATAAATGATTCTTTTCGGGACATAGCATTGTATTTGGAATCTAAATGTAGTGATTTCATTCAAAACCAAAAAAGTCCGTTCCCACCACTGATATGTATCATAAGGCAAATGTGCGCCTGCGCATACCGCGCTGCATTTGCAACTGCGTACCTTTGCGAAGTAATGTATAAAGGCGTACTCTATTTTATAACCACATTCTGCGTTTTTCTCTTTAGTCAGGGGGAGGCGCTGATTTATATGGACTACCGCCTGAACCAGTCGTACTATGAGACCTACTGCCTGAATAAAGACAAACCGGAACTCAAGTGCGAGGGTAAATGCCAGATGAGCGAGCAGTCCCAGGACGGAGAGTCGCGGCTGGGACTCACCAAACTAAGTCTGGAATTTCATTATGTCTTAAGTGAACCTTCATTAACGCTGGATAAAGAGAATACCTTAGACTCTTCCCAAGCCGTTCCACGGCATCCCTCTCAGCGCCTATTTTTCCAGGACTACACCCCTATGGGTCAGCCTCCCGAGGCTGTGATTTAAATGCCGGGGGCACTTTGCGCCTCCCTATTAGCCCATTTATCATTTAAATCACTTCCCTTATGAAACCACTACACTCTTATGGGGTCCTACAGAAAGGACTCCTGGCAGGTGCTGTTTATTTCTGCGCTTTTGCCTATGGGCAGTCCCAAGACAGCCTCACTCTGCAGGACATTGAAATGGTCCGCATCACCAAGCTGAATCCTAAAACCAAGCATCAGGAAAAACTATACACTTCCACCTCCGATTTCTTGAACCACGACGCAGGGGAATTCCTCTCCAGCAGACCCGAGTTCAGCGGCATCCGCAAGTCCGGAAACTACGCGACCGATCCGGTGCTTCGGGGCTTTAAATACGAACAGCTCAACATTGTTATCGACGGTATGGGCCATGCCATAAACGCGTGTCCTAGCCGGATGGACCCTGCGGTAAGCCAGATCAATATGAATATGATCGAGCAGGCAGAGATCTACAAAGGACCCTACCATTTCCGGACGGGACCAAGCCTTGGGGGCACCATCAACTTTAAGACCGTGCCTGCCGAGTACCGCGATACCCGACGCCTTAGCGGCAGATATTCCGCTGCCTTTGAAAGCAACGGCTCTATTACCCGCAATGAGGCGGCAGCGAGCCTTTCCGGAAAAAAGATCGTCTGGGACATTTTCGGCAGCCACCAGAAAGGCGATTCCTATAAGGACGGCAATGGAGCCACGGTGCGCTCAAAATTCCTGCGCTACAGTGTGGGCAGCAAGCTAAACGCCCAATGGAACGAGGTGCACTCCAGCGCGCTGCAGGTGAGCAACAACCAGGGGCGGGACGTGGAGTTTGCTGCACTCAACATGGACCTTATCTACGACAAGACCTGGATGCTTCAGGGATCCCATGCTATGGAATGGAACGGCAGGCGCCTGGAGCGGCTGGACTTTAGTTCTTTTCTCAGTTATGTAGACCATTCCATGGGCACTCCCAATGGGATGATGGTCTCCGATGTGGCTTCAAAAACCTACGGAGCGCGAAGCGAAGCGAAGTTTCGTTTAGGGAAAGGTCTTCTGTACGCAGGACTGGATTATAAAAAAGAAGGGGCGGAGAATCTGCGGATGATTTCTCCTCCTACGATGAAGCCCCGTGACGGAAGTGCCTGGCAGGATTCCTCCAATGAAAATTTGGGATTTTTTGCAGAGCTTCAGCAGAATTACCACGCTTCGCGTCTTTCCCTCTCCTACCGCATGGACTATAATACGGGAAGAACTTTAGCGCCCTCACAGCTTTTCCGCCAGCTCTACAGAGAGCTCTCGCCCCAGGATCTAAACCACTCCCTTAGCGCCGGGTACAGCCAGAGCCTTGGCCGCAATACGGTACTCTCGCTTTGGGCAGGCAGGGCGCAGCGCAGCGCAAGTCTTACCGAGCGCTATATAAATCTCTTTACGGTAGGAAACGACAGCTACGAGATGCTGGGCAATCCCGAGCTTCGGCCAGAGACCAATAACCAGAGCGACCTTATCTTTACTTATAAGACCCAGGATGTATATTTTCAGGCCAACGCATTCTACTCCTACCTGGAGGATTATATCTCGGGGGTAAAGCGATCGGACATCAAAAAGTACAGTATGACCAGTCCCGGCGTTAGGCAGTACCAGAATATTGAAAAGGCCTTTAAAACAGGTATGGACCTTTCGGCCGGCTATAAGATAACTCCTGCCGTAGGCGTGGATGTGGGTATAGCCTACACTTATGCCAGAGACTTTGACTCTGGAGAGCCCCTGCCGGAAATAGCCCCTTTGGACGGGCGGGTAAAGCTCCACGGCGCTTGGGAGAAATTCTCTGCCGCAGTAAAATACCGCTACAGCGCAAAACAGGAGAGAATCTCCAAGGAATTTGGAGAACTTCCCACCGAGGCGTTCCATGTAGTAGATCTGGAGGCCCGCATCCCGGTTTTTTCCGGCGCATCCTTCCAGCTGGGCGTCTACAACCTGTTTGATGCCGCGTACTCCGAGCACCTTTCGCGCACCCTTTCGCAGGACCGTACAAAACGGATCCTGTCTCCTGGAAGAAGCCTAAGTGTCGGGTTTACAGTAGCCTTCTAAGGGGCAGTTCCCAGGCACTTTCAAAAGGGGCGAAGGAGGTGGTATCTTAGTTTATTTTAGTAAATTTGTTAGAACAGCACTAAATCAAAATGCTATGAAAAGAAGCGAAATACTCGACAGACTCCGCGCCGAGCAGGAGAAAATTATAGAAAATCTAAAAAACCAAGTGGAGCGCTACCGCGTTGCCTCGGATATCGATGAAGATTCCACGTTGGATCCTGAGGACCTCTCGCGTCAGGCCGAAGCAAAAGACATGCAGCTGCGCTTTGAGAAACTGCTCAATTACGCGCAGCGGGAAATGGCTTTTCTCGATGAGGAACTTTCTAAGACCCACCAGGAGATAGAGGACGGGACGCTCATTTTAACCGATACGAAGTACTTTTTTGTAGGGGTATCGGTGCCGGTCTTTGATTTCGAAGGAACACCGGTAATGAGTTTTTCCTACGGCGCTCCGGTCTTTGCCAAGTTTAAAGGTAAGCAGCCGGGCGACAAAGTGGAGGTAGGCGAGAATTCCTATACAATTAAAGAGATTGGTTAAATGCTGCAAAGCGTTAAAAACAACTGCTGTAACCTTTGTTACACTGCCTATGGAACTCCGATGCTACCTTTGCCGATAAAAGCGTAAAGATATGCACATACTGGGATATTTAATGGCCGTAGTGATCGGGCTGGTAATGGGACTTATCGGAGGCGGAGGAAGCATCCTTAGCGTTCCGGTGTTTGCCTATATATTTTCCATGGATGCAGTGAGCGCCACAACACTCTCCCTGTTTGTGGTGGGATTCACCAGCGCGGTAGGTTCGGTAGGGTTTATCCGTCAGGGACAGGTGAATTTCACCACAGCGTTTCGCTTTGGGGTACCTTCCATACTGGGTATTCTCTTCTCGCGAAGGGTGGTCGTTCCGCATCTTCCCGACTATATCCTTAACCGCTACGGACTGGTGGTAAGCAAAGATATGTTCATCCTGGTAATCTTTGCTGCCCTGATGCTGTTTTCGGCCATTAGGATGATACAGAAGAAGGAAAGGATCCGTCCTCAGGTGCAGAACGTCTCAAGCGATACGCTACTAATTTCTCAGGGACTTCTGGTAGGAATCATCACGGGATTTATTGGCGCCGGCGGCGGGTTTTTAATCGTTCCGGCCCTGGTAATGCTGGTAGGCATGCGCATGAAACAGGCCGTAGCCACTTCGCTTTTTATCATTGCGATAAATTCCCTGATAGGATTTGTCTCCTCACTGGACAGCGTGGCAGTAGACTGGGTCTTCCTACTTTCCTTCACCGCCCTTTCGGTGGTGGGAATCCTTCTGGGCGTTAGAATGGCTCGTAAAATTGAGGGACGTAAACTAAAACCTATTTTTGGATGGTTCGTTCTTGTAATGGGCATCTGGATAATAATTAAAGAATTATTTTTAAACTCTCTATTATGAAAAAAATACTACTGGCAGCAAGTGCTTTTCTAGTGCTTGTGGCCTGCACAAAAACCGAGGCGGAAAGTACCGCTGCTACGGAAGCTACAGAGGAGGAGGTAAAAGTTACCGACCCGAACGAAGTAAGCAATGTGCAGGAGCCCAAAACCTTTAGAAGTGAAACCGGCGACGTACTAAAAGTAACCTACTTTGCCTTGGGAGACCGCGTAGCGGTGAAAGTGCAGAAGAACCAGGAGCCGGAAGTGGAGCTTAAGGGACAGACGGTAAGTTCTTCGGGTAATCTGCTCTTTGGCACCAAAGACCTGTCCTGGGAAATGGACGATTCGGGAAGCAGCGGAAAGCTCACCGGAGCGGACGGAGTGGCCGTACAGTACGTACTGGAATAACGGACTAGGGATTATGTAATTTAGGTTACATAATCCTTTTGTATTTTTAAGGAACTTTGCCTTAACAAAATCAGATGATATGAAAATAGAACAAATTTATACCGGATGTCTTGCCCAGGGGGCCTACTACATTGTTTCGGATGGCGAGGCAGCGATTATCGATCCTTTGCGCGAGATCCAGCCCTATCTGGAACGACTGGAAAAAGACGGCGTAAAGCTGAAATACATTTTTGAGACGCATTTTCATGCGGACTTTGTCTCGGGCCATGTGGACCTTTCCAAAGCTACAGGCGCACCTATTGTCTACGGACCAACGGCATCGCCCTCGTTTGATGCGAAGATTGCCCACGACGGAGAGATTTTTCCTTTAGGAAAGATTCAGATCGTAGCTATGCACACTCCAGGGCATACCATGGAAAGCACCACGTATCTGCTACTGGACGAGCACGGTAAGGAACATGCTATTTTCTCCGGCGACACCCTCTTTTTAGGAGATGTGGGACGTCCAGATCTGGCGCAAAAAGCAGCCAGTATGACCCAGGAGGAACTGGCAGGACTTCTTTACGAGAGCCTAACAAATAAAATCCTTCCCCTGCCGGACGAGGTGATGGTATACCCGGCGCACGGAGCGGGCTCTGCCTGCGGGAAGAACATGCAGAAGGAAACGCAGGATACGCTGGGAAATCAGAAAAAAACCAACTACGCGCTGAATCAGAAAGACAAGGAGAGTTTTATGGCAGCGGTTCTGGACGGGCTGAGCGCTCCACCGAAATATTTCGGTATGAACGTGGCCATGAACAAGGAAGGCTATGAGAGCTTTGAACAGGTTCTTAAAAAAGGCATGCAGGGACTTTCCCCGGAAGACTTCGAAAGTGCCGCCGAGCATACCGGAGCGCTTATCTTAGATACGCGGCCCGCCGCAGACTTCCACATTGGTTATGTGCCCAATTCGGTGAACATTGGTCTTAAAGGCGACTTTGCCCCTTGGGTAGGCGCTATGATTGTCGATGTAAAGCAGCCGCTACTCTTGGTCTGTGAACCAGGAACCGAAGAAGAGGCCATTACAAGGCTTTCCAGAGTAGGATTCGACCAGGTGGTTGGATACCTGCAGGGCGGTTTTGAGGCATGGAAAAACGCAGGTAAGGAGACGGATCAGGTGCGCAGGATCTCCGCTGAGGAGTTCAGTAGACTGCATACGCCAGAGAGCAAAGTACTGGATGTTAGAAAACCATCGGAATACGCAGCAGAGCACGTAGAAGAGGCCTACAGCAGACCCCTCGATGAAATCGCTCAGTGGGCCTCGGAGGTGGATCCCGAAGCGCATTTCTTTTTGCACTGCGCCGGAGGGTACCGAAGCATGATTGCGGCAAGCATCTTAAATGCGCGCGGTATCCGCAACTTCACGGAAGTGGAAGGAGGATTTGGTGCCATCAAATCTACCGGAAGTGTCCCAGTGAGTAATTTTGTTTGCCAGAGCAAGCTGTCCTCCTAAACTCTTTTAAAAAATGCGAACGTATGGAGTAGTGCTGTTTTTGCTTTTGCCACTGGTGCTTTCTGCGCAGGTGGTGGAGCGAAAAGTGCTGGACTCGCTGCTAGCGTCGGGGGCTCTGCTTCTCGATGTACGTTCAAAGGAAGATTTCGAGAAAGGTAGCATTAAAGGAGCGCTGCATCTTCCGCTAAAGGATATTGAGCAGTTTGGTACATTCCACCCCGTTGACAAACCCGTTGTGGTTTTCTGCAATACCGGAAGGCAATCTGCCAAGGCGGTAGAGAAACTGCGTGCGATGGGCGAGAAAAACATCTACGACGGAAAGGATTTAGGCCGCATTACTACCAGCCTTCACAACCTGTTCTTTGAGCCTCCAGGTTTTAAGACTGAAAACAAAGCCACGGCTCTGTGGAGCGGTAAGGATGCTACGCACAAGCGGTTGTTTTTGTCAAAAGATAAGAGCTACCAATTCGCTGCGGGAGGCGATAGCATTCTTTATCTGGTTAAGGGGGAGTTAGAGCTAACAGCTTCCAAACAGAGTCTCTATACTGAAGGGGATCAAATAGTACTACCCTCTCAGGAGCCGGCGACGCTCCGGGCCCTTTCTTCCAGTGCGGTCGTATTAATTATTGAGAATAAAGAAAACATACAATAGAAACTAAAAAAACACAAATGCTAAATTTTATAAAAAACCTTTTTAAAGGAAGTTCTGTAGATTATGGGGAACTTACCGCACGTGGCGCGCAGATCATCGATGTGCGCAGTCCAGCGGAATTTAAATCCGGACATATTAAAAAATCCAAAAACATTCCCTTGCAGCAGCTGCAATCGCAGCTCTCTAAGCTGGATAAGTCCAAACCTGTCATTACTTGCTGCGCCAGTGGCATGCGCTCGGCTTCGGCCAAAAGCCTGCTTAAAGCAGCGGGCTACGAAGCCTATAATGGAGGCGGGTGGAATGCGCTAGAGCAAAAACTGAAATGAAAATACTAAACAACACTATGATTCGAAGGGCCCTCTTGGGAGGTGCAGGACTTTTTTTCCTGCTCCTTGCAGTAATGGACCGCGCCCCGTGGATGCTTCCGGTAGGAGTGTATTTCCTACTCATGGGAGTGATGGGATGGGGTTGTGGCTCATCAGGATGCAGCCCTTCATCGAAGATAGAAAAAAACACTTAGATTATGTCAGCAAAATTTAAAGAACTTATTGAATCGGAGCGCCCGGTGCTGATCGACTTTTTTGCCACCTGGTGCCAACCCTGCAAAGTGCAGTCTTCCGTGCTTACGAGCGTAAAAGAGCAGGTCGGAGACGCCGCCCGTATTGTAAAGATCGATGTGGACCAGTTCCCGTCCATCGCTGCCGAGTACGGGGTGCGTGGCGTACCCACCCTTGCAATTTTCAAGAAAGGCGAGCTTCTTTATAAGCAGAGCGGTGTGCACGATGTCAATACCTTAACGGGACTGCTATCCCAATACAAATAAATATTTAGGGAAGCGGGGTGATTACTACCAGTCCCCGCACTTCCCCTTCCTTATACCCTGCGGCTTTGTCTGCAGGGTATTTTTCTTTAATGACGGCAAGGGCTTGCGGGCTTAGATTATCCGGAGTGCCGTGGCACTTCAGACAGGCTCCACTGGTAATCAGCGGACTGTAGTAAACTCCGGCGGATAGAGAATCTTTAAGTTTCCTCCCTTCCAAAAGCGCCTCCTTATAATGGTTAATAAGGGCGAGTTCGCTAGTGGAGGGCGCGTTCTTACTATTACGGGGCTTATCCGAGACGCGGTAGATCTTTAGCTGGTGCGCCTTAGCAATGGAATCGGTAAGGGGAAGAGCATTCTCATGGCAGTAGGCAACCGCTGCAGCCGGACCCTCAGAGGACATCCGCGTAGAGACTTCTTTAAGAAGCGACTCTTTAAATGTTTTTGAAACGAGGGGTAGCTGCGCTCTTTCAGCGGCGCTAAACTCTTTAACTGCAGAGGATGAAGCAGCGATGCTGTCGCTTTTTTTAGTGCACTGAAGGGCGCTTAAAAGCATTAGGAAAGAAAGTAGCAGGGTACGCATGGTAAAGCGGATTTAGTTAGTAATGTGGAAGGTGTCCTGATCGCCTAAAAAACGGAATCTCTCGCGAAACTCCTGAAGTTTCTCCTTCTCCAGGGTGCAGCTAAGCAGCCCGCCATTAATACTTCCCACTTCGGTCCCGTCGGCAAAAAAACAGTGGGAGCTGGATTCGTATACAAGACCGTTTCCGTCTTTTCCGGTTCGGTTTATCCCTATAACGTACGCCTGGTTTTCAATGGCGCGTGCTTTTAAAAGGGTATTCCAGGCATCGATGCGTTGCACCGGCCAATTGGCCAGATAAAGAACCACATCGTAGGAGTCTGTATTACGGGAGAACACCGGAAACCGAAGGTCGTAGCAGACCTGGAGTAAGAACCGCAGGCCTTTGTATTCTATGACTTTGCGAGAAGATCCCTTGCTGTACACTTTATCCTCACCCGAGTAGCTGAATAGGTGGCGCTTATCGTAAAAGTAGGTATCGGTAGGAGTTACAAAATACATCCGGTTGAAAAACTTCCCCTCTTCGTGCACCGGGGCTGTGCCACTTAAAGCAGTGCCGTACTTAGTTGCCATTTTCTTTAAAAACGCGAAGGTCTCTTCGCTTCGGTCCGCGACCACTTCGGGCTCCATCGAGAACCCGGTGGCAAACATCTCCGGAAGCAAGAAGAGATCCGCCGATTCGTTTTGTAGGATATTTTCTACAGAAGTAAAGTTCGCATTCTTATTGTACCATTCTGTATTTAGTTCCAGACCTTTAACTTTTAATTGCTGCATACAGAATATTGTTTTTTATTATCAAAATTTACAGAATGCAAAATTTCCGTGCTTAATAGGGCAAAGTTGGCCCTTTTTTTGGACTTAGGGCCTTGAACTTATAAAAATATAAAAAATTATGAAAAAGCTTGTTTTAGTATTCTCAATGCTACTATTCGGAAGTACTGTTTCTGCGCAGGCGTGGGACGGTCAGGGAGATCAGAAACTACAGATCGGTCTTAACGGCTGGGGTTACGGTACAGGTATCACCGGAACGTACGACTACGGTTTAGGTAGCATCGTATCCATTGGTGCAGGTGCAAACGTATATTTTGACGGATATAAAGACGACAACGAAGACAATAATGTGTTTCTATTTGGACGTTTGGGCTTCCACCTACAGGAGCCACTAAATCTTCCTGAACAGTGGGATATCTATCCAGGAGTTAACTTAGGTGTTCTAGGTAAGGATTTTGGTATCGGTGCCCACTTAGGTGTTCGGTACTTCTTTAACCAGAATGTAGGTATCTATGGTGAATTTGGAAACAACGGTAGCCTTGGTGTTTCCTTCAATTTCTAAGAAAGTATAAATTCTATATGTAAGGTTCTCCTTTTGGGAGAACCTTTTTTCTTTGGCATACTTCTCATAATGTGTACATTTGCAGAATTCTAATTTTTATTAAACCTAATTAATGACTGCTGTCCAACTATTTCAGTTTTTTCTAAGCATCTCCATACTTGTTGTTCTTCACGAACTGGGTCACTTTATCCCCGCTAAATATTTTAAAACCCGCGTTGAGAAGTTCTATCTCTTCTTTGACCCGTGGTTTTCGGTGGTCAAAAAGAAAATCGGCGGTACGGAATACGGAATCGGTTGGCTTCCTTTGGGTGGTTACGTAAAGATTGCCGGAATGGTCGATGAGAGTATGGATACGGAGCAGCTGAGTAAACCTGCGCAGCCTTGGGAATTCAGAAGCAAACCGGCCTGGCAAAGACTTATCATCATGCTCGGTGGGGTTACTGTAAACTTCTTTCTCGCCTGGATCATCTACTCCTCCCTTTCCTTCTTCAACGGTGAGCAGT
The DNA here is from genome assembly GCF_015354315.1 of Planobacterium oryzisoli. Lineage (GTDB taxonomy): Bacteria > Bacteroidota > Bacteroidia > Flavobacteriales > Weeksellaceae > Planobacterium_A > Planobacterium_A oryzisoli. The sequence continues at coordinate 49,348 of NZ_JADKYY010000012.1, read as the reverse complement.
ACCACGACAACAGCAAATTCGAAAACGGAATAGCAGTAACTGCAGAAGGACATAAAATAGGACTTCGCAGTGGCGATAAGATTCTAAAGATTGACGGGAAAGAAACGCCCCGTTTTGAGACCTCTCTAATAAATATGCTTTTTGCCGATGAGGTAACTGTTCTTAGAGACGGAAAAGAAGTCACCTTCCCGGTAAACGAACATGGGGTAGCCGAAGTACTTAAAGCCAATGAGGCCCGCGCCTATTTTTCGCAGCGATTTCCCGCAGTTGTAGACTCTATACTTCCAAAAAGCAGCGCCCAGGAGGCGGGCCTTAAGAAAGGTGATCAGATTGTAGGAGTAGAGGGCAAACCCATTCGTTTTTTTGACGAGCTTTCTTTAGCACTGGATTCCTCTAAGAATAAAGATATAACTCTTCAGGTACAGCGTGGGGATTCACTAATTACAACGCCGGCAAAGGTTTCTACCGACGGAAAACTTGGCTTTGCACCAGACGTAAGTAAAATGGTGCAAGAACTTGAAAAAACGCAGGTTAGACGTAAATATGGCTTTTTGGAAGCTATTCCTAGAGGGCTTGAGCGCACCATCGATGTACTGGTAATGCAGATTAAACAGTTCAAGATTGTATTTAACAGCACCACCCAAGGCTATAAGAAAGTCTCTGGTCCTATTGGGATCATTAAGCAAATGCCGGAAGAAATAAACTGGGAATTTTTCTGGGGCTTCACAGCGATGTTCTCGGTGTGGCTTGCTTTCCTAAACCTTATCCCTATCCCGGGACTGGACGGAGGTCATGTGATGTTTACCCTTTATGAGATGATCGTAGGGAAACCGGTACCTCAGAAGGTGCTGGAAAACGCACAGATGATTGGCGTAATCTTCTTACTTGGGTTAATGGTACTTATCTTCGGGAACGATATCTTCAAGTGGATTACGGGTAGATTCTAGAAAATTTTAAAAAATAATTTGTGCAAATTCAAAAAAGGACTTATATTTGCACACGCTTAAAAACAATAGAGCATTCCTCCTTAGCTCAGTTGGTTAGAGCATCTGACTGTTAATCAGAGGGTCGCTGGTTCGAGCCCAGCAGGAGGAGCTTAAAACAGAGGGTTTTACAGAAATGTGAAACCCTTTTTCTATTTTTGCCTGAAACATTCTTCGGTTGGGATTTCATTCCAATATTCTTTCTCTAATTCATAAGCGGAATTTTCAATACCTAAAAAGTTTAAGGTATCACTTAATGCTAATGCAGAGGGATAATTGGGATGGGATTGGAATTGGAATTTAAATTCTTGAGTATTTACGTTAAGTTTTTTGGTTAGCTTATCTAAATTCATAACTATTTAAAATCTATTTTATGATTTAGTTCCAATGGATTGTTATAATTCTTTATTTGTCTTTGGGTACTTTCTGTTAAACTTTTTAAATCTACATTTATTGGCTGCCCATTACTGTCTACGGACTGGTATTTTACCCCCATTGTTTTAATTTCTGAAAAAGGATTGTCATAATAGTTTATCAGTAATTTCCTATATGTATCCCACGTAATTTCTTTTCCATTTCTCAATGCAAACATATTATTCTTATTAGAGTTTATAACTTCAATCATATTAAAGATATAGTCTTGACTCTCATCTTGCATTTTTATAATTAAACCTGGTAATCCGTAAAAGATGTATGGTCCATCAGAAATAGAAATATCTGAGGTAAACCACGCTGTCCAATTCCGTCCACCGTATGAAACATTTGCTTTTTGACAATTAAATTGAGAAATTTTAATAGTATCTGTTTGTATTTTCCATCTAAGAGGTTCTGTAATATTTATAAAATAATTATCATTGGAAGGTGACGTTATATTTTTTCTAACAGATTTGTTCGCTAAATTTTTATAGGAGTATAATTGATTATTAAAATTTATTTTACGTCCCAATCCATAACCAGACTTCTCAACAAGCGAATCTGAAATTCTATCTTTTTCTGAACGAAATACCGATTGTAACCCCAAAACATCTAAATAATAATTTTCTGTGAAATAATCCTTAATGTTAGGATTGGATTTATTCTTTACTTCATAAATAAATGTTATATTTTGAGCGTTTAAAATGCTAAATGTAAAAAAAATAAATAAAAAATAGTTTTTCATAATTGTAATATTGTCATTTGAAGTAAAAAGGCTGCTTCTTGAATAAAAACAGCCTTTAAAGTTTTAGTTACATACACTTGTTACAAGAACTGGTAATTTCTTAACAGTTCGCATGTTGTCTGCATCCGCAATATCAAATGTGTCGTAATTGACATGTTGATTTGTATCGCTTAATCTAAAAACAGATTTTTTCATTGGGACAGATTTTCTAATGAACAATATGTCCATTGTCCATATTATTTATAGGTTGGACAAATATATCAATTCTGCAGAAATTGCAGAAACTGCAAGCTTTGCAATCTTCTGCCATGAACAAATCTCCTGAAACAATACTGAAACATTTTGTGTGAAACAATGAAAAAATGGGAAAAAGACGGAAAGGAAAAATTTGCTATTTCATTGATATACAACAGGATGCAAATAGATGAAAAGTAGGCTTGGCCTTCTGTTAATCAGAGGGTCGCTGGTTCGAGCCTAGCAGGAGTAGCAGTTGAAAATCAGGCACTTACAGACTTTTGTAGGTGCTTTTTCTTTTCCCTATTACCCTAAATTTTACCCCAAATTTTGCCATTTTACACATAAAAAGAGGCGCCAAAATTAAGGTTTTCTTGTGCCTGAAAAAGCGCTAAAGACGCTACAAGGGGAAAGATGAATAAGGTTTTTCTCATGATTTAAAAGGTTTAATTGATTTTAGCTCTAAAGAAAAATGCACCGCATAATGGCTTTGTTTTCTAGTTAGTTAAGGTTAAGAAATTAATTCTTAGGTTTCTTTTTGCTTTTTAATATAAAGTGAAAAAATTCGCTTAAACGCCGATATGTATGGGTTTTACAACAATGAATAGTATGTAGTTTTGGAGTAAAAATAGCGTACAGTCTTAATTTTGTTGGGTATGATTAATCCCAAATCCTATTGTTTTTATAATCGAAGAAATTTAAAATTGTGAGAAAAAAAACCGCCTCAGATTTTACTCTTTGGCGGCCTTCCTTAAAAATCAAAAATATATGCTACAGTTTTTCATCGTGTTGAGAGAGATCGAGTCCAAGCTCTTCTGAAGTGCTGGAAACTCTTAGTGGAATAAGTCGGTTGGTGATTTCGTAAATGACCAAAGCGCCAAAAAGGCAAAATACGCATACAAGGATAAGAGCTGCCATGTGATGAAGGAATACCCAAAAGCCTCCATGTAAAAGACTGGCATTTTCACCGTGCGCAAAAACAGCGGTTAAAATCATTCCCATAATACCGCCAACACCATGGCAAGCAAAAACATCCAGCGTATCGTCTATTTTTTTAAGTTTTTTCCAGTTCACCATGAGGTTTGAAGTGATAGCCGAAATGAATCCAATAAACAAACTTTCAGGAATTGTAACAAATCCAGCGGCAGGTGTGATGGCCACAAGGCCTACCACTGCGCCAATGCATGCGCTAACAGCGGATATTTTTCGCCCATTGATTCGATCAAAAAAGATGTAAGTCATCATAGCAGACGCTGAAGCGATGGTGGTTGTTCCAAATGCAAGCGCAGCGGTTGGACTTGCTGATAAGGCTGACCCTGCGTTAAAGCCAAACCATCCAAACCAAAGCATGCCTGTTCCTAGGATTACAAATGGAATGTTGGAGGGCTCATGGTGTGGACTGGTTCTTCTTCCTAGTTTTAATGCACCTGCAAGTGCTGCGAAGCCAGCGCTGATATGAACCACGGTACCCCCTGCGAAATCTTTAATACCAAAGAACTTGTTTAGCAGTCCATTTGGATGCCACACCATATGACAGAGCGGAGAGTAAATTAAAAGAGAAAACAAAACAATGAAAAGTAAGTACGCAATAAAACGTACACGCTCTGCGAATGATCCGGTGATAAGTGCAGGGGTTATAACCGCGAATTTCATTTGAAATAAAGCAAACAATACAAAGGGAATGGTTGGTGCCATGTCCTTATGTGGAACCAGTGGTACATTTAAAAAGAAAGGATAGGAGAGTGCGTTTCCAATAAGGCCGTAATGCTCACCTGCTAAGGTGATGCCTAAAGATTCTCCAAATGATAGGGAAAATCCAACGGCAAGCCAAAGAATGGAGATTACACCAAGAGAAACAAAACTTTGAAGCATGGTTGAAATAATGTTTTTCTTTCCAACCATACCGCCATAAAAAAATGAAAGTCCTGGAGTCATTAAAAGAACCAGTCCTGCTGCGGACAACACCCAAGCTATGTCCGAAGGGACGATATCTTTCTCAGTTAAAAATCGTCTTGGATCAGGAGTCGAGTCATTTGAGTCAGGAATAAATAATGCCGAAATAGCAAGAACAGAAATTAAGGAAAATGCAACATACCACTTTGCAGTAATTTTCTTTTTATTTTCTAGTACCCCCATGTTTTTATCAGTAATTTTAAGCAAATATATGTTTTTTAAAATATAAGGATTAATTTTAAGGGGGTATATTGAAAATTTTAATAAAAAATTCATATTAACCCCGATTTTATCTTTTATAGTTTGTGTATAAAATTATAATAAAGGGGAGTTTCTCTAGATGGTTTTTGTGTTAATATGAAAACCACAAACAATTCTTTAAAAGGGTATTTTACTTGACTTGGGTGAGAATAAAGGCGAGATAATTGATGCTAGTTGCTTTAAGAATTGAAATAAGCATTCTTATAATCCAAAAACAATCAAGATGAAAAAGATTATCCTATTGTTACTAGCTTTCTTTATTTTAGAGTCCTGTGTGGTATCAACTGCGGGTAAAGTAGTTAAAACCTTTGCTACAGCCGGTTACAAAGTTGTTAAAGGAACCGTAGAGGGCATTAGCTGGACGGTAAGTAAAGCCAAAGGGAAAATAGATCCCGACCGCTTAGATGGCACGTGGAAGATTGTGGGTGTGTACAAAGGTACGTATGAGGATTTTGAGAATGATCCAGCGCCTGAAAGTACTGCTGATTTTGGAGGCTGCGGTTCTATGGAAATTGAGTTCAACTCAAAAAGAGAGAAATTTCGACCAGTGTATAGCTCCGGTGAAAAGGAGAATTTTGTGGACTACAAAATGAAATATGGGAAGAATCCCAGCTCAAATGAGAGGGAGAACTACATTCAGTTTCATTCCAGTAATTATATAACGGTGGTCGATGCGTCCAGAAAAACCATGGTTTTAGAGGGTGGTTTGGTGCCAAGCATGGCGTTTAACGGCTATAAGCTCTACCTTTTGGAGAAGAAGTAATTCTAACTGAAAGACTTTAAAGAAGAATGTGAAATTTAGTTTGAAGACGTACATATGCATATCATAAAAAGAACAAATTCCGATAATGTAGATTTTCAAAACTTAGTCTTAGAACTTGATAAAGATTTGGCGAGTAAAAATGGAGATACAAATGAGTTCTTTGCTCAATACAACAAAATAGACAAGATTAGAAATGTTGTCTTAGCTTACGATGCTGATGGAATTGCTGTAGGATGCGGAGCTATGAAAGATTATGAAGAAGGAATTATGGAAATTAAAAGGATGTTTGTTCCTGCAGATAAACGAGGGAATGGAATTGCAGGAATAATCCTATTAGAATTACAACTTTGGGCAAAGGAATTAGGTTATAATAAATGTATTTTAGAAACCGGTAACAAAATGATTGAAGCTATTGGTCTGTATAAGAAAAATGATTTTCAAATCATTCCTAACTATGGACAATACGCAAATGTGGAAAGTAGCATCTGTTTTGAAAAAGAAATTATTTCGTAACAGATGTTAATACCTTTTTAAACAGCTAATGAGACTTAAAAAACTTTCATGTATCTGTTTTTTAACTCACGGATTTAAAGGCTATGTAAACAACCATGTTCCACATTTTTCATTTAAGATATGGAACATGGTTGTAGCAGCATGAATAAAAATGGTGCAAAGGTAAACTTCGATTTAAAGATAGCGAACCCCAATCAATCAATGATGAATATTTATTTACAAAAGATTCACAAATAGGTAGATTAGGATTTGAAGATAAATTGTTCCAATTCCATTTAGTTATGTATCTATCTAGTAACGATTCTGAAATTGGTAGATTTTCGTTATTTGAAAGAGATTTCCAATCAATGTTATCAGAAAATTTGTCGAGAACTTTTTCCGTGAATTCAATCTTTCGCTTACTTCCAAGAATCCACAAGGGAGCATCAGGAGATTACGCTTTGTACTTAATTGTCGTGACAATTTCATCAATTAAAAAAACCGGCACAAGAATTATCCTGTACCGGTTAGTTTATTGATGTACTATTTACAGTCTCGCTTCTGTATCGTCGTTGTACCAACGGTCGTAAGTAACTCGGGCATCCTCTTCTGATTTCGGCTTGTAACCCATATAAATACCTCCGTCTTTTATTTCAGATTCATATCTTTTTGCCTCATCTTCAGGCACGCCGGTACCGGTAAGTGCACCTACAAGTCCCCCCGTTGCAGCTCCTGCGCCTGCGCCTGCAAGCCCAGCAGCAAGTGGACCAGCTACAATAAGCCCTAATCCAGGAAATATAACATTAGTTCCAATGGCAGCCACTGCTCCTACAACAGCTCCAATACCTCCTCCGATCAGTGATCCCTTTCCTGCGTTTTCGGCTACTTTGTCCCCTAGTTCACTATCATGCTCTGAGTTGGTAAAGTAACGGTCTCTGGTCTCGTCGGACATCATTACATTGATATCGTCCTGAGTGTATCCTCTTTCATACAGATCACTGTAGGCTCTGTCGGCCTCGTCTCTGTCTTTAAACACTCTTGATACATAATCACTTCTAAATTCTGGTCTGTACGGTTGATTTTCCATAATGTAAATTTTTTAATGTTTAATATTTTTTTTGGTTAATAACCTAAGACCAATTACCTTGCCACAGAGATGGGGCAATTAGGCGTTTAACATTTCTTATAGTTTTTTAAGAAGTAATGGGAGAGAGCGTAGCTCTAGATAAGAACATTCGTTAAAGTACAACCAATACGAAAACGGAAGTGGCATAGAAAATGCCCATACGCTGAATAAATGAAAAAATCAATAGACTTTAAAGGCACCCACATGTGCTGAAGTGACTACTTTCTGTGCGGATCCCGATTGGGACTATGCTCCCCTTTACCATTTTGGATAAGCTCTTCTACTTCCTCTTTTTCATCTTGTTCGAGAGTCTTGATATCCTTTACCTGTTTCATGGAGATTCTATCGATGTAGAATCGGCAGCCTACCGGAAAATGGTCGGATCCTACGGTCGGGTATATAAAGAGCTTTTTAATGAAGATATCGGCGCTGTGGAAGAGCAGGTCCAGCGGCGCCCGAAAAAACAAGTAGTCCGCATGGAAAGTCGCAAGGATGCCCCTGCCGATGCGCGCATCAATGAGCTCACTGGTCTTTTTAAAGAGAATGGAGGTTTTCCCCCAGGCCACGTTGTTAAAGTCTCCGGTGACCACTACCGGAAGCTTCATATCCCGAACGCATTTTGCTACGCTTAAAAGATCCCCATCGCGCTCTTTAGAGGTAGGCTCTTCCGTAGGGCTGGGTGGTGGGGGATGCACGCCGAAGAATACAAAGCGCTGTCCGTCGGGGGTTTCGAGCTCGGCCTCTATGCTGGGAATATCCGAAGACACAAAAAAATGCGTCTTTACCGAATGGACCTTAAGGCGCGTTAGAAAATGCATGCCGTAGGTATTGTTTAAGGGCACGTCATGAAAAGTCGGGTACTTGTCCTTTAGCGTTTCAAGCGCCCTACCCCATTTCTCATCGGATTCCATCGTTAATAGTATATCGGGATCCTCTGCTAGGACAAAGTCTGTGAAGCGCTCGTACTGCGTGTTGAACTGACACACATTACACGAGATAAGCGATACAGACTCTGAGGCGCGCTTTGTAGGCGTGTGCTTGGTATTTTTCCAGAATTTGGTATACCGAAGCAAAAGGCAAAGGTGGTACCCAATGACTACTAGATGCACTCCCTGCAGCAGAAGAACGGGCCAGGTGGGAGGCACCAGCGCCCAGACCAAACCAAAAACCACCACCTGGAGTAAAAACAGTTGGAGTTTTATAAATTCTGCAGCGCGGAATACCCAGTGTTGGTTGGGAACAAAAGGCAGGACGCTAAGAAGGATTAAAAGCGCCGAGAGAAGTAGTAAAACAGTGTCCATCAGGAGTTATCACGGGATATTAGTGGCATAAAAATACAATAATTATACTTCTTAGCCTTTTTCTTTGCTGTAAGGAACAAAAAAAAAGATCCCATTTACATGGAATCTTTCTTTATGGTATAGTCTAACCTATACGCGGTCTTACGCGTTAGGCTCTACAGATACGAACGATCTGTTGTTTGCTTTCTTTCTGAAAACTACTTTTCCGTCTACCAATGCAAACAGGGTGTGGTCTTTACCAATACCCACGTTGTCACCTGGGTGGTGTTGCGTACCTCTCTGTCTTACAATGATGTTTCCTGCGATTGCGTCCTGTCCACCGAAGATTTTCACACCCAATCTTTTGGAATGCGATTCTCTACCGTTCTTGGAACTACCAACTCCTTTTTTATGTGCCATTTCTTAATTAGGTATTTAAGGGGTTTGTTATTTTTTTAATTCTTTAAACTGGGAAATGTTCTTTTCGATAAGAGTATCGACCTCTTGATGCGTAAGAACGTTTTTTCCTTCTGCGGTTTTGTACTCACCTGCTAAAGTCGTTAGTGTTTCTCTGTTGTCTTTAGACTGAGAAAGACTGTGCTTTTTAAGGTGGTAGTTTAGCTCGTGGTCTTCGCTGAAGTTTACAGTATCCGAATCGGCGTTCCCTGTAGCTACTGCTTCAGACTTCTTGTTTTCCTTCTTTTCAGACTTCTTGTTATCGAAACCTGTAATTCCGGTAATTACAATCTGGGTTAACTGTTGTCTGTGACCGTTTTTCTTAGCGTATCCTTTTCTTCTTTTCTTCTTGAAGATGATTACTTTGTCCGCTTGGACGTGATCTACGATTTCAGCATCTACAGTGATACCATCTACAGCCGGGGCGCCAACCGTTGCTTTACCGTTTACTGTAAGAAGCACTTTATCGAAAGATACTTTCGCACCTTTGTCTCCTTTCAAACGGTTTACAAACAACTTCTGGTCTTGCTCAACTTTGTATTGAAGCCCTGCTATCTCTACAATTGCAAACATTTGTTTATAAATTTTAAGTGTTAATAATCTTATTTGAGTGTGCAAAAATAACAAAAATATTTGAATTAAAACCTAGCACTCCAATATTTTAAGTAATTCCGGTAACACATGTATAAAGGTCCCTTCTCTCGGACCCACAAAAAAAAATAATCCGCAGCAAGAAGAACATTTCCTATTTTTGATAAAATTCTTCCTTAAGTACTATGAAGCGCGACCTCTTTATCGACTACGCCAAAGGCATAGCCACCCTCTCGGTAATTTTCATCCATACGGTCTTTTGGTCCGGACAGTTCTATGTTCCGACGGAACTAAGGATCTTATCGCTTCTTATCGACGTGCCGCTGTTCTATGCCCTGAGCGGTATCACCTCAGGAGGGAATGTAGACAAAACCCTCATGCGGCTCTTAAAGCTACAGATTACCTACATGCTCTTTGTGGGCCTATTGTTTGTCCTGGACTATCTTATAAAAGTTGTGGGCCTTTCTTTTTTTGGGGAAGCAGCCTTTAAAGAAATGTTTCAGATCTTCGGAGAAAAGTACGTTCCACGCTCGCTCTCTTATTATCCGCAGTGGCAGAACCTAGGGAACTGGTGGGTACACAGCTATACCAATGCCGATAGTTTTCCGGTAGTAATGGGAAGCTTCTGGTACCTGAAAGTCTATTTCATCCTTACCGTCTTTGGTGTTCTTGTCCTTCGGTTTTTCCCGCGCCACGTGGAGTGGATTGTAGCCGTTTGCCTGGGACTTACCGCAATCTATGCACTTTTCCCATGGCTTTATCCTTCCGGGCAGGTCGGGTATGTAGCGCTGTATCTGGGGATTTTCCTTTTAGCAAACCTTCTAAAAGGAAGAAAACTCTCCAGGACCTGGGGACTGATTTTAGCTACGGCCTCTATCCTTAGCCTTGGGCTACTGTTTTATGTCAAGGGCACAGAATACTTTTACCTTATAAACAAACAGAAGTTCCCTCCACGCCTTCCGTACGTGCTGTGGATCGCACCCTCACTGCTGCTTCTTTTCTATCTGTACAACCGGGTAAAAATTTCTAGGGCCTCGGTTGTTACTTTCATAGGGCAGAACGCCATATTCTTTTATTTTGCGCAAGGGATCAGTTCCTCGCTTATTTATTTTATGGTGGTACCTTTGGAAGAACTACTCCCATGGCCAGTGCTCCTTATTCTTGCCTTTGTAGTAAATGCGCTGCTCGCTTACGGTATAGCACTTGTTTTGAAGCGCTACGATAGCTTCGGATGGAACGTGCTGCAGCGCATAAAAAAAGCTACTGCGAGAAAAATCCCGCAGTAGCATATATAAGGCTATTGTTTTGGTTTACTATCTAGTCTCTTTTATTATTTCTTGCAACTACGGCAATAAGAATTATTAAAAGAAGTGCACCCAGAACCCAGTACAGTGGGTTAGTGAACCATTCTTCCGTAGTAGTTGTCGTGGTTTCAGTGGTAGTAATATCTACTGCCGCATCGGTTGCTTCTTGAGCTAATGCGTATACACTGGAGAAGAACATGATCATAAGAAGCGTAAGTTTCTCGAACTTTCTTTTTACTAGAGTGGTAGTTGCTTTCATAATTTATTTTTTTATTTGTTATACCAACTACTTCTCAATTGGAGTGCCAAGAACCTCTAAACCCACTGAAATCTACTGAAACATATAAATAGGAAAAAAAATTCTGAAAAATATATGCTATTTTTAAACTTTCTAAGAAGAGTTAAAAAGCCATGTTTAAATTAAAGCTACCCACCGATCCCCGTTGGGCCAATATCGCAGAGTCAAATCTGGAGGAAATACTAACCGACCACGCCTGGTGCGAGCAAAAGGCCGCCACCAACTCCATTACCCTGATCACCATGCTTCCCGAGCATCCCGAAATCGTCTCGGAACTTCTTTCCATTGCCCAGGAAGAATTGGAGCATTTTCAGCAGGTCCATGAGATTATAAAAGCCCGTGGGTATGTTCTGGGACGCGCCAGGAAGGACGACTACGTGAACGATCTGGCGAAATTCATCGTTCAGGGCAGTCGCGAGAACCTTATCATCGACCGTATGCTTTTTGCGGCCATGATCGAGGCCCGGAGCTGCGAGCGTTTCAAGGTGCTAACCGAAACCATAAAGGACGAGGAACTAAAGGTATTCTACCGCGAACTGATGATTTCCGAGGCGAATCACTATACGACCTTTATAGGCTTTGCACGCCAGCTGGGAGATCCCGATAAAGTAAATAAGCGCTGGGAAGAGTGGCTCGAATATGAGGCCGAGGTAATCAAGGGATACGGCACCAAAGAAACTATACACGGATAACCCCGATCCCATGAACCTGTCCCGCAGACATATAGCCCGTACCCTTCTAAAGCACCTCTTTCAGGGGCTGCTGATTGTGGGGCCGACCACCCTGACGGTTATGGTACTGTGGTATCTGGTCTCTTCCATCGACCAAAGCATCCCCTACCTCTCGGAAAAGCTCTATCCCGGCATCACGTTTCTTCTGGTGCTTTCGGGACTTATCACTATAGGCTATATAAGCAATAAAATTGTCTTCGGGCAGCGGCTTTTCTCTAAGGTAGACCGAACCTTAGAGCGCATTCCCGGAGTACGGCATATCTACACGCCCACCAAGGATGTGATGTCTTCGTTTGTAGGAGACAAGAAGAAATTCAACGTACCGGTCTGGGTACGCACTGAGGAAAGTCCGGAGACCTGGCGGATTGGGTTCTTAACCCAGGAGGATATGTCCGGGGAATTCGACGCCTCGCACTGCGCGGTGTACCTTCCGCATTCCTACGCCATTTCCGGATGGGTAATTATCTCTCGAAAAGAGGACATACGCCGCATCCACACTATGTCGGCGGCTTCGGCCATGAAATTTGCAGTGAGCGGTGGCGTTGCAGGCTTCCATTCGGACGAGGCGGTATTTAAGGCGCCGGAATAAGCACAGACTTTAGTTCCCAAGAACTCCCGTCTCTAAACTCTTATTTCAAACAGCACCTAAATACCCATTTGTTATGAAACTACCTTACGCCGAACCCTACCGCATCAAAATGGTCGAGCCCATTTTCCCCTCCACCCAAGAGCAGCGTTCTGAGTGGATTAAAAGTGCGGGATACAACTTATTTAACCTCCGCAGCGAGCAGGTCTTTGTTGATCTTCTCACCGACAGCGGCACAGGCGCTATGAGCGATCTGCAGTGGGCGGCCCTGATGCGTGGCGATGAGAGCTACGCAGGCTCGCGCTCCTTCCACGAGCTGAAAGATACCGTGGAGCGCATCACTGGATTTGCACATCTTCTTCCCACCCACCAGGGAAGGGCCGCCGAAAACGTACTGTTCTCGGTTCTGGTCAAAGAAGGGGACCGGGTACCGGGAAATTCCCATTTTGACACCACCAAGGGCCATATCGAGTTTCGAAAAGCCACGGCCGTGGACTGCACGGTGGACCAGGCCTTTGATACCTCCAGCCCCCATCCATTCAAGGGCAATCTGAGCCTTGAAAAACTGCGCAAGGAATTTACCTCCACCCCCAAAGAGCAAATACCCTTTTGCCTAATTACCATAACGTGCAATACCTCTGGAGGACAGCCTGTATCGCTGGAAAACATACGCCAGGTAAGTGCCCTCTGCAAAGAATTTTCCATTCCCCTGTTTTTTGATGCGGCACGCTTTGCCGAGAACGCCTACTTTATCCAGCAGCGGGAAGAAGGTCAAAAGGAGCGCTCCATTAAGGAGATCTGCCGCGAGATGTTCTCCTACGGAGACGGAATGACCATGAGCTCCAAGAAGGACGGACTGGTAAATATCGGAGGATTCATTGCCCTGCGTGATAAGGCGCTCTACGATAAAGCCTCCACGCTGGTTATTGTCTACGAGGGGTTTGTAACCTACGGAGGAATGAGCGGACGCGATATGGCGGCCCTTGCCGTGGGACTGGATGAAGCCACCGAGCACGGCTATCTGCATTCCAGGATTTCGCAGGTAGAGTATCTCGGGGAGCGTCTTTTAAAAAGCGGTGTACCGCTTCAGAATCCCATTGGCGGCCATGCCGTGTTTATCGATGCACTGAAATTCCTGCCCCATGTACCCCGGGAGCAGTTCCCGGCCCAGACCCTGGCGCTGGAACTCTATCGGGAGGCAGGCATACGCGGCGTAGAAATCGGGGCCATCCTAGCCGACCGCGATCCCCTTACCCGGGAAAACCGCTATCCGCAGACCGAGTTTGTCCGTCTTGCCATCCCCCGGCGAACCTATACCAATAACCATATGGATTATGTGGCGCAGGCCGTGGAAAACGTATTTGCGCGCCGCGATGAGATCACTAAAGGCTATCGGATTATAGAGGAAGCGCCCATCATGCGCCATTTTACCGTACAACTCTCCCCGGTGTAATCGGGTTTAGCCCAGCGGAAAATACGGGGATAGATGGCAGTACACCAAATGGGTAGGAAGCCCCATGATGGTGTAGAAACTGCCTTCAATCCCTGTCACTTTACTCATTCCCAGCCATTCCTGTATGCCGTAGCTTCCGGCTTTGTCAAAGGGTTTATAGCGGGCGATGTAGTACTGTATTTCTTCTGGGGAAAAGGTATCAAAATGCACAGTGGCCCGGTCGGTGTAGGTACTGGAAGCATCTGTAGATCTAAGGGTAAAGGAGGTATAGACCTGGTGGGAAGAGCCGCTGAGCAGTAAGAGCATTTCCTGGGCGTGGGCTGCATCCAGAGGTTTTTCCAAAATGCGCTCCTTTTGCACTACTACCGTATCGGCCGTAAGAAGCAGATCTCCGCGTTCCAGGGGGCCATATTCCCGAGCCTTGAGCTCAGAGAGATAGGGCGCAATTTCTGCTGCGGGAAGGTCCTGGGGGTAAAGCTCCTCGGTCCCGGTAGAGACCACGTTAAAGGAAAAGCCCAGGGAGGAAAGCAGCTCCTGACGGCGTGGGGACTGGGAAGCAAGAAGAAGGCGGTACATACTAAACAGATTGCGTGTTATCTAATTGCCAGTGTCCCTGCACTTTAAGCACCTGCTCAATGACATCGCGCACCGCACCTTTCCCTCCCCCGTAGGGCGATACGTACTGACAGATCGCTTTTATCTCCGCCACGGCATTACTCGGGCAGGTCGCAAGCAGAGAGGAGCGCATCATCTCGTAGTCCGGAAGATCGTCCCCCATCGTAAGAATGTCCGATGGCGCAAGGGAATGTTTGGAAAGAAAGGATTTAAAATCCTGCATCTTGTCGTGGGACTTGGGGTAGTAATCGGTAATTCCCAGATACTCCAGTCGGTGGCGCACCATCGCATCGTCTCCTCCGGTGATCACCCCAATCGGGTAGCCCAGCTTTACGGCTTTTACCACGGCGTACCCGTCCAAAACGGTCATTACGCGAGACATATGACCCCCCGGAAGTAAGTATACACTTCCGTCGGTAAAGACCCCGTCGACATCAAATACAAAAGCCTTTACGGCGTGTAGCTTGGATTTATAGGACATAGCAGCTTATTATCCAGCTAAAATACGAAGTTCCTTCCTACTAGAGGGAAGTAAAAGAAAGGAATTAGTTTTCCAGCTCTATTGGATTGTTGCGTTTCTTCTCGCGCTCTTTTGCGCTCTTCTCCATCTGACGCAGTATGTCCTGGGGATTTGAGTACTCCACGCCCCCTACATTGATTACCACCTTGGAATTAGGCTGAGAGAGCATCTCACGCATGCCCTGCACGGGATCCTTTCGGTACTGCTCAAGGTGTTTGTTGTACTGTTTGCGGTCCACTTCGATGGGTTTGCGCGAGAAGAACGGCACCTCCACGCCCTGGGGAAGGGACATGTCGGCCGAAGAACCCGGGGATTTCCTAAGGCCTTTGAGGGTAAAGCTATGCGATTGGTCTTTGGTCTCAAGCTTTATAATCAGTCCCGGAAGTCCGTGGAACTTGTAGGGACCTTCCGCAATCGGTACCTCGGGACTAAACCAGGCGGTCCACTCCCTTCCTGCAAACTGCGTGGTGGCCTTCTGTATTTTAAGCTCTTCATGCACGGCGGTCTCGGGATGGATTGTCCAGGAGAGCTCTCGCTCGTCTTTGACCCGGAAGTAGTCACGCCCCACAGTGGTTAGGAGATACACCTCTTTCTGGGGCGTTTTTTCCACTTCAAAGCCCACGGCACTCTGTCCCGAGCGCTTGATCTGTATGTTAGAGGATTTCGAGGCGATCTGTTTTCTTACCTCCGCCGCTGCAAGGGAATCACTGTCGTGGGCCTGCTTGCTGTAGAATTTACTGCCCTTCTCGGATATATCCAGATACATCAGCTCACTTACCACGCTGTCCTTTCGGGTGGAATCAATCGCAAAGCGGTACTCGTAGATGGCGCGCGTCTGGGAAGAAAGGGCCGAGGAAAAGAGAACAATAAGAAGTAGGGCAGCTCGTTGCATAGGTGGATTATTTAAAGTTAAACTTCACAGTAAACAGGACTTGGCTTGGACGTATCTGCATACTGCTTCGCGTAGTGGAGAGAAGACTCGTGTTGTAGGAAATCTGCTCGTAGACTTTGGTACCGGCAATATTTAGCCATTTCACCTCGAAATCCATCTTCTTCTTAGCCCAGGAGAACTGGTAGGAAAGATCGTAGAAAGAGTTTCTAAAGCTCTCATCCAGTTGTGAGGTGGTGCCCTCGTCCCAGAAGAATCCAATGGTGTGGTTTTCAATAGGGTAGAAGTACGCCGCCAGATTATGGCTCCATCCGGAGGTTTTTATCTCATTGCCGTAGAAAAGGTTCTTGTTCTTATTCCAGTTCATCGAAAGGCTGTAGTCCACACTCATCCAGGAGAAATAGCTGTTGTTGAATTTCAGGCTCCAGCTCTGTCCGTTGGTCTCGGTTTCAATCAAATTGCTCTCCCCGGTGGACTGGTTTACAAGCAGGGAATAACCGTTATTATCGCGGTTGGAGACCGTAGTGGAAAGGTTGGTCTTAAACTTAGGAAAATACTTACCAATCTCTGCGCTTTGGTTGGAGGAGCGCGTGGTATTGTCAAAGTATTCCAATTCACTGATATTGGCTCCGGAGGAGAAGATGGTAGTACGCGCAATAAGGTTACGCTTCACGCTGCTTTGGGCGTAGCGCAGATTGAAAAACAGGTTGTTCAGTGGATTGCGGTACTCCAGGCGCGGAGCGATGGTGGTACTGCGGGTCTCAGGAAGCAGGTTGTCGTTGTTTCCGATATTCTGCGGGGAGCTGAGAATGTTCCCCGAATAAAGGGAACCAAAATCCCCAAAATTATAGTTTACATTGGCAAAGGCCCAGAGCTTCCAGAAGGACGTGAAATCGTAGCTTCCCCAGAAGCTCGGTTCAAAGACACTTCTGCTGATGTCCTGAGAGGTGTTTCGGATCTGGTCCTTGTAGGTGATGCCGTAGAAATTCATCGGTAGGGTGATATTCATATTCAGTCCCCCTCCTTTGTAGTTAATTCCCAGCTGGGTGTAGGGATTCAGCTCGTTCCAACGCATATCGTTTCTAAAGTCCTCTCCCAGGGCTACGCCGTCTCCTTCCAGGAGGGAATTCATCTCGTTAAGGGACATATTGAGTCCTACTTCCGGGGAAAGGGTCCAGCGCTTCACGTTAAAGCCTACCGAGGCCGAGTGGTTGATATTGGTGGTCTGAAGTTCGAGCTGCTGGTCTAATCTGGAGAAGTTCTGCCCGAAATAGTCTTCGAAATCCTGGAAATTCTCATATTCTGCCGAGAGGTTTTGCCGGTCCTTTTGGTGGCTAATGTAGCTCATCACGTTGACCATTTTGTCTTTAAAAGGTATGATGGTACTTAAGGAGTTCTGGAACATTCCGCTTGGGGACTTGAGTTTCTGGTCCATGGAGATGGTTCCCGTGCGGGAGTCTACGATGCGTCCCATGCCGCGGTCGTCGTTCCAGAAACCGTTCCAGGTAGTGGTATTTTTAAAGAACCCTTTCTTGGCGTTCTTTGTTAAAATCACTTCCCCCTTGGCCGATTGTGCGTAGAAATCGTTGCTCAGGTCCGTGCGTGCACTGGCGCCTGAAGGAAAATACTCCGAGGGCTCGTAGATGGTCTCGCGGAAGGAGGAGCGCTCAATGGAATTATTGGAGTAGCTGGCATTTACTTTAAGTTCCCACTCTTTGTCCTTGAAAGGACTGGTAAGTAGGTTGGCCGAGAGGTAATGTACATTGTTTAAGAGGTAGCGCTTTTCCGGGACATTGGGCACCTGGGCGCGGTCCACACCCAGCCAGCTGCGCTGGGCGGCCTGGCGGCGCGTGCCCTCAAAGCGCGAACCAAAGGCCAGGATATTGCGTTCGTTTTCTACCGATTCCCCACTGTTGTTGGCTTTGTAGTTCAGTACCCACTGGTTTTTCTGTCCAAAGAACATGGGGGTGAGTTTCACGTTCCAAAGCAGCGGATCCATGCCCACGCCTACTTCTCCGCGCCCGGTCATGGTGACTTTATTTTTAAGTTTGATATTAATGGCAGCATTCTCCGAAGGGATTTTATCCTGCAGGGATTTAATGGGCTGGTGGTTTTCCATCACCTCCATTTTCTGTACCGCGTCTTTGGGAAGCGCATTGACCACGGTGCCGTAGCCCCCTTCCATAAGGTCCTTTCCGTTGACGTAGAATTTATTGATAGGCTCCCCCTGGTAGAGGATGGCGCCACTGCTGTTGACCTCGATCCCCGGTATCTTCTTTAGTACATCGGAGAGGGTACGGTCGCTTTTGCTGTCGAACTCGTTCAAATCGTAGGCAATGGTATCTCCGCGCTTGGTAATAAGGCGGGTTTTTAGTTTTACCTCTTTGATTTCGGTCGCTTCCGTCTGAATGGTAAAATCCACATTCTGAGAGCTGTTACTCACCACCTTAAGGGTACTTCGGTGGTTGAATGCCTTTACCTTTACATCCACCTGACTCTGCTCGGAGGTAAAAGTAAGGGTGTATTCCCCCTTGGAGTTGGTCAGGGCATAGGCGATGATGGCATCTTTTCCAGGCTCTTCTACCGTTACCGAAGCGCTTCCGACCCCGGAGCCGTCCTCATCGGTAACTTTTCCTTTCAGGGTGCTCTGTCCATAGAAGAGTGCGGAGAAAAAGAACGTGAGCAAAAGCAGCGTGTGTTTCATGGATTGTTTTTTTAGACATTAGTACTCTGTAGCGTCCAAATGTTACAGCGGGGCCAAGTACCTTACGGTCCTAAAAAAGGATGCCTTTTAGTAAAAGCATCCTTTTTATAGGGAATAATAAATTCTTTGGGGGTTAATCGTTCAGCTTCAGAACCGCCATAAATGCCGATTGGGGTACTTCCACGCGGCCGATCTGCTTCATTTTTTTCTTTCCTTCCTTCTGTTTTTCCAGAAGCTTTCGTTTCCGGGAAATATCCCCACCGTAACACTTGGCAGTAACGTCTTTTCTTAGTGCCTTGATGGTTTCACGGGCAATTACTTTGGTTCCCAGGGCCGCCTGTACGGCGATATCGAACTGCTGACGCGGTATAAGTTCGCGGAGCTTCTCGCACATTTTCTTTCCGATGTAGTAGGCATTGCTCTCGTGGATGAGTGAAGAGAGGGCATCGACCATGTCACCGTTGATAAGGATATCCATCTTTACGAGTTTCGAGGCGCGGAACCCGATCGGATGGTAGTCAAACGAAGCGTAGCCTTTGGAGATGGATTTCAACCGGTCGTAGAAATCAAAAACCACCTCGGAAAGAGGCATATTAAAGACCAGCTCCACGCGTTCGGCCGTCAGATAACTCTGGTTTACGATTTCTCCGCGTTTTTCAATACACAGGGTCATTACCGCTCCCACGTAGTCGGACTTGGTTATTATGGAGGCCTTGATGAAAGGCTCCTCCACACGGTCCAGAATCGTAGGGTCTATCATCTCCGAAGGGTTATTGATAAGAATAGGCGTGTCGGGTTCTTTCTTGGAATACCCGTGGTAGGACACGTTGGGAACGGTGGTAATGACGTTCATGTCAAATTCCCGGTCCAGACGTTCCTGGACGATCTCCATATGGAGCATTCCTAAGAATCCGCATCGGAATCCAAAGCCCAGGGCCGCCGAACTCTCCGCTTCAAACACCAGGGAGGCGTCGTTCAGACGCAGTTTCTCCAGTGAGGTGCGCAGCTCCTCAAAGTCTTCGGATTCAATCGGATAGATTCCGGCAAATACCATGGGTTTTACCTCCTCAAACCCTTCAATAGCCACGGTGGCGGGGTTTTCTGTCGCCGTTATGGTATCGCCCACTTTGACCTCGCGGGCATCTTTTATTCCGGAAATTATATACCCCACATCACCGGTAAGAATCTGCGACTTGGGTGCCTGCTTGAGTTTTAAGGTCCCTACCTCGTCCGCTTCGTAGGTCTTACCCGTAGCCATGAACTGTACTTTCTGACCTTTTTTAATGCTTCCGTTCACCACTTTAAAATAGGCCTCTATTCCACGGAAGGGGTTATAGACCGAGTCAAAAATCAGGGCCTGCAGGGGCGCATCGGGATCGCCCTTTGGGGCAGGGATACGCTTTACAATCTGTTCTAAAAGATCCCTAACGCCCTCTCCGGTTTTTCCCGAGACGCGCAATACGTCCTGGGGGCTGCACCCCAGAAGGTTCACGATCTCATCAGTAACCTCTTCGGGATTTGCGGAAGGAAGATCTATTTTATTCAGAATAGGAATAATCTCCAGATCGTTTTCCAGGGCCAGGTAGAGATTGGAAATGGTCTGGGCCTGTATACTTTGTGCCGCATCAACGATTAAAAGTGCTCCTTCACAGGCGGCGATGGAGCGGGAGACTTCGTAGGAAAAATCCACGTGCCCGGGCGTATCAATCAGGTTCAGGGTGTATTTTTCACCCTCAAACTCGTAATCCATCTGAATGGCGTGGGACTTAATGGTAATCCCCCGCTCGCGCTCCAGATCCATATCGTCCAGGGTCTGGGTTTGAAGTTCGCGCTGGGTCACCGTATTGGTATATTCCAAGAGGCGGTCTGCCAAAGTGGATTTACCGTGGTCAATATGTGCAATGATGCAGAAATTACGAATGTTTTTCATTGGTTTTGTTCGAAGTGCAAAAATAGGTTTTTTTAATGGAATTTTTTATTTGTTCCGCTCATCGTCCTTTCGGGACAGAATCCAAAAAACAGCCCCGATGAAAATTCACCGGGGCCGTCTCACATTAAAAAAATAAACTATTATGGGTTGATTATCTGCTTCCGCTGCGCATTCCCGAAGGAGCAGGCGTACGTAGCATAGGCCTCTGACCGGATTGCATGTGCTGTGGGGAAGACCGGAACTCTCCGGAATTACTGTTGCGCATGCCGCTTCCCGGAGCAGTCTGCTCTACGCGGCTTTGTATTCTTCGCTCCAGCATCCGATCGCGCATCTCGCCCTCGTGCTTGAACATTTTAAGCACCTGCTGCGGTCCTATTACTCCCTGCATTTTGCGTGCATATTCTCTTCGGGTATCAATCATCCGCTCTCCGTACCGAAAACTCTCTTCCAGCTTTTCACGGGCCTGTTGGTCGGAGAGTTTGTCCGGATCGAAATCATGACTGAAGTCCTCTTTTATTCTGCGCTGGGAGTCCTGATACTCCGAGTACATCCTCTTGAAGGATTCCCGGTCTTTGGCGGGCACTTTTAGTTCCTCTACCAGCATGTTTTCTCTAAGATCCTTATAGAAAAGCTTTTTCTGCTCGGGGCTCATGTCCTTGAGCATACTTTTTCGCTCCTGGCTATCCGCCTGCTGCCATTTTTCCACCGAGATGCTCTGCGCTTGGCTGAGCGTTCCCAGGGTAAATACAAGCAAAAGGGTTAATACAATTTGTTTCATCACAATTATTAATTAATACAGATCCAAATACACATCAAGTTCGGCATCACTGGAGAGCTCGGCCAGTTCCGCGGAAGAAAACGAGGTCAATATCTGCTCTACTGCAGCCTCTGTTTTCAGCGGTTTGGTGGTTTTAGCTCTTGCCTGAACCGGAGCGGCCTTTACCGAAGTAGTGCGCGCAGCAGTTAGAACCGTTGTATGGGTTGGATTAGCTGCGGGCGGAGAAGTTAAAACCTCCCCTGGCGCCTCTTTGGAATTTTCTTCCACGGCAAGAGGCTCGTTGCTGTTTTCCAAAGACGCTCCGGCCACGCTTAATTTAAATTCCCGATCAATTTTTTCCTGATCAAACTGCTCCTGGGTCTGCAGCGTATAGAGGCCCAGTCCAAAAACTAGGGCCAGTACGGCCGCTGCCGCATATCTGGTATAAGACTTTAGGGAAAAGCGCTTCGGCTGGCTCCTAGGCGAAGTAGCCTCTACCTGAGAGAGCACAGTACTCTGTATACGCTCAAACACCCCCTCCGGAGCCTGGTATATGTTCTTTCTTTCTAATTCTTCGATGTTAAACTCTTTCATCTTCTCTTTTTTTTCGGTAAACTTCCCGGATCAGTCCAGATCGTGGAAGTGTAGTTTTATATAGTCTTCTACCTTCTGCTTGGCATAGTGGTAGTTGGTTTTCAGCGTACTTACCGACATATCCAGTACCTGACTCATCTCCTCGTAGGGCATTTCCTCATAGTAGCGCATGGAAAACACCAACTTCTGCTTCTCGGGAAGCGACTGGATGGCCTTCTGCAGCAGGACCTGTATTTCTTCCGCATCACTTGATGCGTTGTGCGCTACGAGATTTTCCAGATCCTTTTCCACGTCCTGAGAGGATTTCTGCATGCGTTTCTGTTTGTTTATATACTGCAGCGCCTCGTTGGTGGCAATTCGATACAGCCAGGTATAGAGTTGGGAATCCTGTTTGAACTGGTGGAAATTCTGGTAGACTTTGATAAAAGTATCCTGCAGGATATCCTCCGTGGCATCGGGATCCACCACAAACCGTCTGATATGCCAGTACAGTCTGCTCTGGTAGCTGTCCATCAGAAGCTTCATGCCTTCGTTGTGGCTGCTGCTCTTAGAGAGTAGCGCCACAATGTTCTGGTCTTTTTCGCTAGACTTTTGCTTCTGGTTCTTTGGATTCATTATCGGTCCTAAAGTTAAAATTATTCTCCAATACTTTATGCTCCAACACAGTCGAGTTTTGTAAAAAACAGCCTAAAGCGGGCAGAAAAGGCTACTAATTCCTTAAATTAGCGGGATGAGAACTGTAATTCTGGGGACAGGAAATGTCGCCTGGCACCTGGCCCACGCCTTTATAAAAAGCGGCATAGACCTCAAGCAAATTTATGGCCGAAATACCGCAGCGCTGAAAAACTTTAAGGAGGCCACGGGGATTGATGTCTCCAGTACGCATTTGGAGAAGGCCGATCTGTATCTGCTTTGTGTCTCGGACTCTTCCCTGGAAGAGGTCTCCATGCTTATCACCGATCCAGAGGTTCTGGTGGCCCATACCAGTGGATCGCTTCCTGTGGAAGTTCTAAAAGGTCCCTACAGAAAAGCCTGCTTCTATCCTATGCAGACTTTCTCCCGGCAGGCAGCCCTGGACTATTCCCAGATACCTTTTTTCATTGAGGCGCCCCTGGAGAAGGACTTTGCGGCTCTGCAGCGTATGGCCCTGGGCATTTCTTCCAAGGTTACGCGCACCACCTACAGCCAGCGCCAGTACCTGCATGTAAGCGCCGTACTGTGCAGTAATTTTGTGAATCATCTGTTTACTCTGACCAAAGAGCTCTGCAGCGCCCACGGCCTGGAGTTCCGGCATTTTCTTCCCCTCATTGACCAGACGGTAAAAAAAATCCACACGCTGGACCCCCGCACCGCCCAGACCGGCCCTGCCGTACGGGGAGACCAGGTGGTGCTCGCGCGCCACGAGGCGCTTTTGGAAGGACATCTTTTGGAACTTTACCGCCTTATGAGCCGCTCCATTGCGCGTACGCACTTTGGAAGCACCTACGGAGAGGGCCGCTGAAAAACTTTAGGCTTTTCTGTAACAAGCGGATTGGATTCTCTACCTATTGAGTAAAATCAGAAATCAATGAAAAGAATACTAGCGCTTTGTCTGTTTATGGTCGCCCTTGGGGTCACAGCCCAAGTGAGTGCCAACCGTTTTTTCTACGAACTTACCTACCGTCCAGGCGTGGAGGTGGATTCGCTGCATAAGACGATGACCATTCTGGACGTCACTAAGGACAAGTCTCTATACCGTGATTTTCTTATGGTGTCGCAGGACTCTCTGCTGGAAGTAGAGATGGAAAAGATGCGTAAGAGCGGTACGTTCAAAGACCTCTCCAAGATGTTCAAGACGCCGAAATTCAGTTATAAAATTACCAAGACCTATCCTTCCATGGATATCCGTTATACCGACCAGATCCTTCAGGACGTGGTCGGTTACGAAGAAAAGCTTAAGCTCGATTGGAAAATTCAGGAAGAAAAATCCATGATTGGAGAATATTCCGCGCAGAAAGCCACCACGCAGTTCGGAGGAAGAAGCTGGACCGCATGGTTCTCCACGGAGCTTCCTATGCCGGACGGACCCTATAAGTTCCACGGACTTCCGGGGCTGATCGTAAAGATCTCCGACAGTGAAAACCACTATTCCTGGGAGCTGAAAGGCAATAAGCCGGTTGCGGATTTTCAGGAAATTTCCTACTCCGAGAAGATGCAGAAGGAATTCGGTGGCGGACGCGGCGAGACACTAATGGTGGAGAGAAAGCGTTTTGAACAGATGTACGAGGCCTACCGTAAAGATCCGTTCGGATCCATACGTTCGCAGCTCGCACAGGTTCCCCACGATGCAAAGATGCCGGACGGGACTTCCGTAGCACAAATGCTTAAGAATCAGGAGGAGCAGCTCAAGAAATTCTTAAACGAAAACAACAACAGCATTGAGCGCAGCGCTCCTGCCAAAACAAAAAAGTAATCAGTACCCTATTAAATTAAGTTAGTCAATTGTGCAGAGCAGGTCTTAGGACCTGCTTTGTGCTTTCTTATTTAGATTTAATATAAATAATGTATATTTGCACTCTAAATTCTGGCCGTTGGAATCAAGACCTTCTACCCTTTTAAGCCGTTTCCCTCTGCGTTGTGCGGGGCTCGTTGTGGACTACGAAAATCCGGAACTCACCATGCCCAATAAGATTATCGAAATGGGCCTTCTGCCGGGAACTCCTTTTATCATACTTTATCAGGCGCCGTTTCGCGGTCCGCTGTACATTGAATACGGCCAGGAGCGCACACGCATAGCCTTACGGGTAGAGGAAGCCGAATTTATAAAAGTTGAAGCGATACGATAATGCAGACACCATCTCCAGGAGCGCAAATACTTCTTGTGGGCAATCCCAATGTGGGAAAATCCACCCTATTCAATGCACTCTGTAACAAAAGCCAGAAGACCGGAAACTATGCAGGAGTCACCGTAGCGAGCCATTCGGGACGCTACCTCTTTAACGGAAAGGAAGTGGAAATCATCGACCTTCCGGGATCCTACAGCATTTATCCGGATTCCCAGGACGAGGCCATTTTTACCAAATACCTTTTGGACCAGGCGCACGAATATTCCGGCGTGGTCTATGTGCTGGATGCCCTGAACCTGAAAAGAGGACTTCTTCTTTTTCAGCAGATCCAGGACCTGGGAATTCCTACGCTTCTGGTTATAAACCAAATCGACGAAGCCCGGCGCAGGGGTCTTACGATCGACACCGAGGCGCTCTCGAAGCTACTTGGCGTGGAGATTCTTTTAACCAATGCCAAGGACCGCGAAGGGATTGAAGCTATAAAAAAGGCGATTGATGAAGGGAAGTTTTCTCAGCATAGTGGGATAACCTTTGCCATTCCTCTGGAGCAGAAGGCTCTGGTGGAGCGGATTGCCTCACAAACCAAAGAGAATAACCATTATAAGGTATGGACCCTTCTCTCTTCGGAGACGTATTTGGGACGACTCGAGGCCCTGGAAGAAAAACTAAACGACCAGGAATCTAAGTGCGCGGTTCCCAAGAGGCTGCAGACACAGGAGACCGTGCGGCGGTACCAGCATATCGCCCAGATACTGGATAAAATCACGACCAAAACACCCGGCCGTAAAGAGCTTTTAACCGAGAAAATCGATTCCATTCTGGTACATAAATTCTGGGGCTACGTGGTCTTTCTGGCCGTTCTGCTTTTAATGTTCCAGCTGGTCTTTTTCATGGCGGAGATCCCCATGAACTGGATCGACGGGCTTTTTGTATCGCTTTCGGAATTTATATCTGCAAACATGGCCGAAGGGCCGCTTCGCAGCTTGCTGGCCGAAGGTATCGTTCCGGGAATTGGAGGAATTGTGATTTTTGCCCCCCAAATCGGCATCCTGCTCTATCTTCTCTATTTGTTGGAAGATTCGGGGTATATGGCCCGTGTGGTATTTCTCATGGACCGCATGCTCCGGCCGTTTGGAATTGGAGGCAAAAGCATCGTACCGCTGATCTCGGGAGTAGCCTGCGCCATTCCGGCCATCATGGGCACACGAAATATTGAAAACACCAAGGAGCGTCTTATAACGATCCTTGTCACCCCCTTTATGACCTGCGCCGCACGGCTTCCGGTCTACACCATCATCATTGCCCTTATTATTCCCCAAGATTATATCCTGGGCATTGACCAACGGGCCCTTGCCCTTATGGTGATGTATCTTTTGGGATTCGTAACGGCCATGGCCTCCGCGTTTCTCTTGAAAAAGTCCATAAAACAAAACGTAAAGACCTATCTGATACTGGACCTCCCGCCCTACAAAATGCCGCAGTTTCTGTACGATCTGCGTATAGTGCTGGAAAAGGTGTGGGACTTTATCTCGGGCGCCGGTAAGGTCATTTTTGCCGTCAGTATTATACTCTGGGTGCTTAGTTATCTGGGGCCTTCGAAGGATTCTTCCCAATGGGTGGATACAGAGGTGCATCTGGACGATTCCTATCTGGCGCAGATGGGTAAATTCATTGAACCGGCGGTAGCTCCGCTGGGCTACGACTGGAAAATGGGAGTTTCGGTGCTCTCGAGTTTTGCTGCACGGGAAGTGTTTGTAGGAACGATGGCTACCCTGTACAGCCTTGATGAGGACGTGGAGGAAGGGCGCATTATTGATAAGATGCGCAGCGATACCAGAGAGGACGGCACCAAGGTATTTAGCTTTGCCACCGGAATATCGGTGCTTATTTACTATGCCTTTGCCATGCAGTGTATCTCCACCATAGCAGTGGTATACCGCGAAACGCGCAGCTGGCGCTGGACCCTACTGCAACTGATAGGAATGAGCGGACTGGCCTATATTGCCGCCATGCTGGCCTACCAGCTACTAAAATAATTATGATAAAGCGTATGGAAACCAATTTACTTCTTCAGCAAATACTTACGGTGTTACTTGTTTTTCTAGCACTATTTCTAAGCGGTCGCTACGTGTGGAAGCACTTTTTTTCGCGCAGTAAAAACAAAAACGGCGCTTCCTGCAGTAAGGGATGCGGCTGCTAGTAGTGTGAAAGAAAATTAAACCTGCACCAAGCGGTAATCCCACTGCAGTTTCGTAATTTTGCAGCAGTACACTAAAGACAGAATATTCATATGCCATTAATAAAAAGTATTTCGGGTTTCCGTGGAACAATCGGAGGCCGGGCCGGAGAAAACCTAACGCCACTGGATATAGTGAAATTCAGTGCTGCCTACGGCAGCTGGCTGCAGCAGCGCAGCGGAAATTCCTCTTCTACCGTGGTTATTGGGCGCGACGCCAGAATTTCCGGAGCTATGGTCTCGGATCTGGTACGGGCCACACTGCAGGGTCTGGGTATTAATGTAATTGACCTGGGACTCTCCACCACCCCTACCGTGGAGGTAATGGTACCGGAGCTTGGTGCCCAGGGGGGTATCATTCTTACCGCCTCGCACAATCCCAAGGAGTGGAACGCCCTGAAACTGCTCAATGAAAAAGGCGAATTTATAAGCGCCTCGGACGGCGCCAAAGTTTTAGAACTGGCCGAGGATCCCGATTTTTCCTTTGCACTGGTAGACGACTTAGGGAGCTATACCAAAAGAGACGATGCAATTGGCATTCATATCGATAAGGTACTTTCTCTGGACCGGGTAGATGCAGAGGCGGTACGGGAGAAAAAATTCAAGGTAGTGGTCGACAGCGTGAATTCCACCGGAGGTATATCCATTCCACCGCTTCTTGAAAGGATGGGCTGCGAAGTGGTCTCCCTCTACGGAGAACCCACCGGGCATTTCCCGCACAACCCCGAGCCTTTGAAAGAGCACCTTACCGAGATCTGCGCTTTGGTAAAGAAAGAAAACGCTGATTTAGGAATTGTGGTAGACCCCGATGTGGACCGTCTCGCTTTAGTGGACGAGCACGGAGAAATGTTCGGTGAGGAATATACGCTGGTAGCAGTGGCCGACTATCTGCTTTCCCACACGCCGGGAGTAGCGGTATCGAATCTATCCTCCAGCCGCGCTCTGTCCGATATTGCAAAGAGTCACGGTTCTACCTACCAGGCAAGTGCCGTCGGCGAGGTAAACGTTGTGGAACTGATGAAAAGCAGTGGCGCCCTAATTGGCGGAGAGGGCAACGGAGGAATCATTTATCCGGAGCTGCATTATGGCAGGGACTCCCTGGTGGGCGCCGCGCTGATTCTTACCCATATGGCCAAGAGCGGAAAAAGTCTTTCCGAGCTGCGTGCGGGATACCCTGCGTATTTTATGGGCAAGAAGAAAATAGAGTTAACCCCAGATATTGATGTGGACCTGCTTTTAACAAAAATGCAGCAGAAGTATCTAAATGATAGGGTTTCCACGGTAGACGGAGTAAAGATTGATTTTCAGGACAGCTGGGTACACCTTAGAAAATCCAATACCGAGCCGATCATCCGAATCTACACCGAGGCCAAATCCCAGGAGCTAGCCGATGCACTAGGGGACCGAATCATCGCAGAAATACGCTCCTTTATTTAACAAAGGGTCCCAGAATTATAATAAGCGCTTTTCGAAGTGCAGAACGCAGTTTTGCATATTGAAAAGAGAGAGACATACTATTGGAAGAATTTTTTGAAAACGAACTGGCACAACGGTTCGAACAGATGATCGAAGAAGGAGAGCACCTGTATTTCGACTCGGGTGAGATTGAAGACATCATCATTTACTATCTTGAATTGGGGGATATTTCCTACGCCCATATGGCGGTGAAATACGGTCTATCCATTCATCCCAGTTCTCTGGAGATTAAAATCAAGCAGTTTGAAGTGCTCTTGGAGCAGGAGGACTACACCACGGCGCGCGCGCTGATGGAGGAGCTCAGGGAGAGCAGTATGGAGTCCACCGACTATTTGGTGTGCTGCGCCAAGTACTACTCGAACCTGGGGAATCCCCGCAGGGCTATAGAGTACTGCCAGCTGGCGCTCGCTACAGAGGAAGAGGAGAACTTTCTGCACAATTTTATGGGCGATGAGTACGTGAACCTGGGCGATCCGTTCAATGCCCTGAAACACTACCAAAATGCGCTTAAAGCGGACCCCCAGGACGACTATGCCCTGGAAAACACGATGCTTTGTTATCAGGACCTGAAGAAACCTTCCGAAGCTCTGGCATTTTTGGATACGTATCTGGACGAGTTTCCGTTCAGCGAAACCGCCTGGCACGAACACGGTCAGTTTCATTTCAACAGCAAGAACTACGAACAGGCCATACGCTCGTTCGATTATTTGATTGCCATTAACTCCTCGGCCGTGGGCGTATATGCCAATAAGGCGGCATGCTACGAAGCCCTTGGGCAATTTGCTAAGGCCATCGAGGTCTATCAGGAGATGTTGGAGCTTGAATACACAAAGGCTTTTACCTACTACAAGATCGGTCTCTGCTATAAGGAACTCAAAAAACTGCCCCAGGCACTGGGCGCCTTTCAAAAGGCCGTCATTGAAGACCCGCAGTTTTATTTAGCCCTAATGGAACAGAGTTATCTCTACGAGGAACTGGGTGCGATGCGTGAGGCCTTGCATTTTGCTAGCGAGGCGGCGCTACTTAACGCCGGAAACTTGGACTACCAAAAGCGTCTGGCTTTTCTGTACATCGATGCAGGGCGCTTCGAAGAAAGTTTGCGCTGTCTGCAGACCCTGGTTAGAGAGGAGCCCCAGAGGTTCTACAACTGGTATGCGTACACCGAAGTATTGATGCTTGTGGGTGAGTTCGAAAAAGCCTTGGAAGTTCTTATCGAAGCGCTTAGACTGC
The DNA here is from genome assembly GCF_015354315.1 of Planobacterium oryzisoli. Lineage (GTDB taxonomy): Bacteria > Bacteroidota > Bacteroidia > Flavobacteriales > Weeksellaceae > Planobacterium_A > Planobacterium_A oryzisoli. The sequence continues at coordinate 19,902 of NZ_JADKYY010000012.1, read as the reverse complement.
ATTCCCGCGCAGAGCTTTACTACCAACTAGGTCACTGCTACCACCAGCTAAAAGCGCCGGCCAAAGGAGTGCAAGCCTTAGAAAAGGCCTTGGAGCTGGACGCCAGTTTAATCCAGGACATGGAAAGCAAGTATCCATACATTCAGTCGGCGGTACTTAAGACCAAATCCAAGAAGAAATAAGGCTCTGTCCTATGTTTTTTTCCCCGAGGAACGCAAAAGCAGCAGCCCGGCAATGATTATAATGCCCCCAAGAATCTGCAAAAGGGTGATGGTTTCCCCATCGATTACCCCCCAAAAGAGCGCCACGATGGGCATTAGAAGCGTCACCGTTGAGGCAAACAGGGCGCTGGACACGCGCAAAAGCCGGTAGTTGAGCATCATCGCAAGGCCCGTTCCAAACACCGAAAGCATTGCTACATAAAGCATCCCGGGCACTTTCGCAGCGGAAAGGTTTTCTGTAGTAAAGAATCCTGAAAACACTAAGGTAAGAGCAGAAGGAACGGTAAGGACAAATCCAAAGACAAATGCCGAGAGTATCTTGGGTTCTATCTGGTAGAGATGGGTCTTTACGGTGAGTCCGTTGATGGCATAAAGCAGCGTGGCTAAAAGCAGCAGCAACAGGGGTACAATCTCCAGCTGTCCCTCCGCCCGGTTGCCTAAAGCAAGGATACATACCCCAACAAAACTAATCAGTGTACCTATGCCCTGACCCAGGGTAGTTTTGGTGCGGTAAAAAAGTACTCCCAGAATAATGACGAAAATCGGCACCATCGAGTTGACAATTCCTGCCACACTGCTAGATAGGCGGGTTTCTGCAATGGGAAAGAGAAACATCGGAATAAAGTTGCCGCTGAAGGCAGCCACCAGCAGGTATTTAAGCTGCGCGCGGGGGAATTTTTTCACGTGCTTTATCGCCAGGGGCAGAAGCAGCAGTCCGGCAATAAGTACGCGCAGACCTCCCACCTGATACGGAGTGTAGTAGATCAGGGACTTTTTTATCAAAATGAAGGACGAGCCCCAGATCAGGGTCAGGGCAATCAGTAGAATCCACTTTTCGCGGTTGGCAGAACTTTTCATTCGAAGCGCATGGTAAACGGCATTTGGAAACGGTAGGGAATCTTCTCACTTCCCTGTGAAGCAGGTACAAAAGTTCCCGAGAGTCGGTATAAGGCAATTTCCGCCTGTCGGTTGAACAGCAGGTTTTCCCCTTCGGCTTTTGCAAAGCGCACGGCGCCCAATGTATCTACTTCAAAATGCACACGGGTGGAAAGCGTCGGAGGCAGCCCTGTGGCATCCATATAGAATAGCTCCGCCACTTCCTTTCTCAGCGCAGGTATTCCCCCCGGATACTGCGGCACAATGACCTCTTTTCCAACGGAATCTTTTAGAGGAGCGGTACGGGTACTGCTTGGACCAGACAGATCTTCCTCTATTTTTGTTATTATCAGCGAGTTAATGTAGCCTGCATTCTCCAGGCTGTCCATTTTTTGCTCCACCTGCTGCAGTTCTTCCACTAGGAAGGGTCGCTGCTGGGGAGAGAGCGTCTCATAGAGCCGTTTAAACTCGGCATATAATTCAGTCTTATGCGCTTGGTAGGTACTGTTTACGGATTTAAAATGGACATTCTGCTGTGCCGAGAAGAATTGAACACACAATAGTGAAATAAACAGACTCAAAAAATAGTTCATGAATTAGCGCAGAATTTAGCGAAGCAACTGATCGAATGTGTTCCCTTGGCGTATATCTCCGGACTCATACCCTTTCAGAAACCACTGCTTCCGCTGCGCGGAACTTCCGTGCGTGAACGCTTCCTGCTGCACATAGCCTTGAGAACGCTGCATAATATTATCGTCTCCTACGGCCTGCGCCGCACTGATGGCAGCGTCAATATCCCCAGGCTCGAGAAACTGTTCGCGGTTATCGGTATACCGCGCCCAGAGTCCGGCGTAAAAATCCGCCTGCAGTTCTGTGGCCACCGAGACGCGGTTCATCTCCGCCTCAGTATAGTTACCGCTTCTTCTAAGCTGCTCTGTTTTCTGCAGTGTTCCAAGTATATTCTGTACATGGTGTCCCATTTCGTGGGCAAGCACATAGGCAACCGAGAATTCCGTTACTTGAGCGCCGAAGCGGCTTTCCAATTCTTTAAAGAAGCTAAGGTCCATATATACCGACTCGTCGTTCGGACAGTAAAAAGGACCCATAGCGGCCTGCGCCGTTCCGCACCCCGATTGGGTGACGCCCGAGAACAAGATGACTTTAGCCGGGCGGTACTGCATGGAATTTTCGGCAAATATTTTTTCCCAGGTCTGCTCGTTCTCCACCGTGAGCATACTGATAAATTCCTGTACTTTCATCTCTTCGGCAGTGAGGTCCCGCTGCTCGGTCTGCTGCATTCCGCTGCCCAGCCCCGAGTTTAGTACCGCAGAAGGGTCACCTCCCAGAAAATATACTACTGCGGCAATGATCATGGTAATAAGGCCTCCGCCCAAAAGGCCTCCGCCTCCTGCTCCGCGTCGGTCCTCGACGTTACCGCTTCTGTCCTGTGTCCATTTCATATCGTGTGGTTTTGTTTGCTAATGGTCCGTACTCTTAAGGGAGTTAAAAATACAAAATATTTGGCATCGAAAAGTAGGCCAATCCTACTTGGCGCCATACTACCGGCACCTACTTCGCTTCCATAGTGCACCGATAGGTTTGTTAATAGCCCTATTCCCGTACTGTTTTTGGAATATATACCGCCCACAGGCAGATTGGAATTATTGGAACATTCCTTTCTTTTCCCTTCGCGCCTGGCGCTCCCACGCTACAAACTGCTGCGCATACCGGACATTGGGAGGAAATGTGGATGTCACCGCATACCCCCCTTTAACGAGCGCTCCGTTTACAAAGGTTCCGTCCAGGGTGAATACATACGCCAGCAGTCGTCCATAACGGTCTTTAGGTTGCACGTCCAGGGCAATCTTAACCCACTTATTTCCGATGAGCCGCTGCAGATAGGCCGAGGCTTCTTGCCCGTAATAGCCCTTCTTTTTATAAGCAGTATTGCGAGTCTCCGGAGCATCGATACCGATCAGCCGGACTTTAATTTGCTCCCCACTTCGGGCACGCATCCAAAAGGTATCCCCATCTACGACCTTATATACATAAAAGCGGTCGGTAGGCGTTCTTTGCTGCGCCGTTGACGGAAGAAAAGACCTATTCTCCAGGACGCTGAAAGTACCTAGAAATGGGAAGGAAAGAATTCCTGAAAAAAAAGCCCACAATAGGGCTACGAAAATTATTTTCATTGCTTTGAACCAAATTAGTGAAAAAAAATACTCTTTTCCTGTATTGAATTAAGAGAATACCTTTTTTATTTGCGGTACATGTATTATCTTACCCTAGCAATATAGCAAAAACCATTGGAGCACCCACCGCGGTGCTACCCATTGCAGAAAATTCCACCCTCTATGAATGAAATAATCTGTCCCCACTGTCATAAAGCATTTAAAGTAGATGAAGCCGGCTATGCTGAAATCCTCAAGCAGGTCCGGGACCATCACTTCCAGGAGGAGCTAGAGTCGCGTCTGGACTCTGCGCAGCGGGAAAAGCAAACCGCTATAGCCCTAGCAGAGGAAAAAATTAAAAACATGCTGCAGGAGCACATCGCAAAGAAAGACCAGGAAATCGCCGCATTAAAAGCCGACAGCAAAACCCAGCTTATAGAAAAACTGGCCGATAAGGATTCTGCCATTCAAGAGCTAAAAGCCCGTCTGGAAAAGATCCACACGGAGAACCAGCTAACTCTCTCGCAAAGTACCAAAGAACTTGAAAGGCAGCGCGACAAGCTTCTAAGTGAATTAAAAACCAAAGATCTCGAGGCCCAAAACCTCAAGGCCACCCTGGAGCAGCATTACGAGTCCGAGCTCAAAAGCAAAGATGCCATAATAAAGTACAAGGAGGAGGAAATCGCCCGCGTTAAAGACATGAAGCTAAAACTCTCCACTAAAATGTTGGGCGAGAGTTTGGAGCAGCACTGCGAAATTGAGTTTAATAAGCTTCGGGCTACTGCATTTCCCAATGCTTATTTTGAAAAGGACAACGATGCGCGCAGCGGCACCAAAGGGGATTTCATTTACCGTGAGCTGGACCCGGAGGGGAACGAAATCATTTCCATTATGTTCGAGATGAAAAACGAAAACGAGGAAACTTCCACTAAGAAGCGCAATGAAGATTTTCTGGCAAAACTGGATAAGGACCGTTGTGAAAAGAAGTGCGAATATGCAGTCCTGGTCTCACTTCTGGAAACAGACAGCGAACTCTACAACACCGGTATTGTGGACATGGGTTATAGATTTCCGAAAATGTACGTAGTCCGTCCACAGTTTTTCATTCCGATAATTACCATCCTACGTAATGCCGCAATGAATTCCGCAAAGTACAAAGCGGAGCTGGCTCTAGTCCGAAGCCAGAACATTGACATTACCCATTTTGAAGAAAAAATAAATAAGTTCAAGGAGGGTTTTGCCCGGAATTACGATCTGGCGAGCCGCAAATTCCGCGATGCTATTGAGGGCATTGATAAAACCATCAAAGAACTGGAAAAAACAAAGGCCGCGCTCCTTTCTTCCGAGAACAACCTTCGACTGGCCAATGAAAAAGCGGAGGATCTTACCATAAAGAAACTCACCCACAACAATCCCACGATGAAGGCGAAATTTCAGAATCTGGGAAGAGAAGAGTAGGCGGGCAAAGAACCATTGGGCGCCTTACCCGGCGAGCGCATTAGAGCAGGCGCTGAAAGCGTACCATTTCTAGAGCCGTTACCGCAGCCTCTACCCCTTTGTTACCCAGATTCCCACCGCTGCGCGCCAGGGACTGCTCTTTGGTATCGTCGGTAAGGACACAAAAGACCGCAGGGGTTTGGGTTAGGATGTTACAGTCGGTAATTCCCTGCGCTACGGCAGAGCAAACGAAGTCAAAGTGGGGGGTCTCACCACGTATTACGCATCCAATAGCTATTACCGCATCGTATCTTTTACTCTCACACAGCCTTTTGGAGGCGTAGCTCAATTCAAAGGCTCCAGGTACGGAGAACACTTCGATATTTTCCTTTTTTACCCCTTCTTTGTGTAGAATTTCCAGTGCAGCATCCCGCAGGTTGTGCGTTATAAAACTGTTCCACTCGGCAACTACAATGCCGATGGAAATCCCATCGGCATCGCTTAAGTGTAGTGGCTGGTAGTTAGATAGATTAACTGTCGCCATTTTAATAATTTTTCACCATTTCGATATACGCATCGCTCATTCCGTTGTCGTATTCCTGGTATTTTTCTTCTATTAACAGAAAATGTTTTTTCGCTTCTTCCTTGTTCTTAAGACCCAGAGATAAAAGACCTGCTTTCTTTGTAAAGTAGTACGATGTATACGGATCCTCTGATGCAGAAGACGCTTTTTTCAGTAAATCCATTGCCTCCTGTGGCTTATTTAAATTGGCAGCTGCATCGGCCATTGCCCCATACTTTAGAGCCATCAGAATATCATTGTCCGAACTGAACTCATCCAAAAGGTTGTAGGCTTCCTGAAACTTCCCTTCTTTGAAACGAAGAAGACCTGCATTGTACGCAGAGAGCTCGGCAGCATCCGTACCTGGGAAATTCTTGTAGGTTCCCAAAAATCCTGGGTTTGCAGCGGATTTTCCACCCAAAGCATCCACGTTATTTCCGGTGGCAAGCTGGTTGATTGCCGAGAGGTAGCTCTTGGTTGCCTCGTCGTTTTTCGGAGCAATCACAAACTGCTGGTAGGCAAAATAACCCAATACGCCAAGGACCAAAACACCAAAAATTGTAGCAAGCGTCTTTGCATTACGCTCTACAAAACGTTCGGTTTGCAGTGCCTCTTTATCAAGATCTTTAAAAAACTCTACCGTTTCCTTTCCTTCCAGTGGGTTTTTTGAATTCGTACTTTCGTTTGCCATAATTATTTAAGTGAGGTGCAAATTTAACTGTTTATTAGTGATATACAAAATTTGTTTATGGGATATTTAGCCCTGCGCCCTACTGGTAGTTAAGGATATTGTAGATGGGTGCCCCGAACTGCTCGAGACGTTTTTGGCCCTGTAAAAACTCCAGGGCAATTAAAAAGCTGAACTGCGCGACCTGCGCTCCCTGCGACTCCACCAGCTTTGCAGCCGCTTGAGTAGTTCCCCCTGTTGCGAGTAAATCGTCATGAATAAGAACCCTTTGGCCCTTTTGAAGCTGTCCCTGGCGCATTTCGATCTCGGCGAATCCATACTCCAGCTCGTATTTCTCGGAGACAAAAGGAGGCGGCAGTTTGCCTTGCTTACGGATTAGAATAAAAGGTACATTTAGTTCCATGGCCACTGCGATCCCAAAGAGGTAGCCTCTGCTTTCGATCCCACAGACGGCATCCACCTTACCACGGCTGAAGTCTGCCAGCGCTTTTATCACATCCCGATAGAGCTGAGGATCGAGAAAAACAGGGGTAATATCTTTAAACTGTATTCCTTCTTTTGGAAAATCAGCAACGTTAACGATTGCCTTTTCCAGACGCTGAATCAGGGAATTATTCTCACCCATTAGTTGATTTTATAAGAGGTTATCATCCACTCCCCGTCCACATTTTCCAGTCCGAACACAACCTGAAGGGAAGTTGTTCTTCCGTTTTTATCCGTCACATCGTAGGTAGCTCCTACGGTGGAATTACTAGGAGAACTGTTTACGGTGGAAATACTTTTCACATTGACACTACGTACCGCACCAAACCCACTGTTGGCATTTGAGAAGCTCTCATAGGATCCCCACGTAGGATTTTTGGAGACTTCGTATGCTGCACGTAGGTTCTGACTGTTGAGAAGGTTTAAAAACCGTGTTACCGTAGTTTTGGGATCCCCGGCACTACTCCCTGGCTGTCCGCTGTCGCTCAGCGGATCCGAGCCTGGCTCGGGTCCTGCACTCTGTAGCGAATCTGCAGCAGGTTCTGCTACCTGAGGCATTAACATCGCTTTGCGGTTTATGGGTACTCCTACTTTGGACATGCGGTAGTTCTTCCCTGTGGTCTTAACGGTAACGGTAATATCCACCCGGTCTCCGAGCACTTTCTCCGGCGGTAGGGAAGCCATACGTAGAGTAAATCCTGCAAAGTCATTATCCTGCATAAGGTTCTTGGATGTAAGAACGCGGTTGCCTTCCGAAAAGACCTCCATTACAGTCTCCAGCCCCGCACCGGAGAACTCGATCGGTTTGCCTTGAGCGTCTACCAGGCGTGGTACCACCTGTATTGCTTTTGGACCCAGAATAGAGTCCTTCATCGTCTCAAAGGTGGTTAGATTGAGTGAAGAAGCTTTAATATCGTTGGGGTCAAATTGCATGGCCTCTGCGTTGCCAAAAATATTCATCTCGCCTAGAGATGGAGGTCCGGTACTGGACCAGTCGATCCCGTTTTTCTGGGCTATTTGATCGGCAAGCGCCAGTATCTGCGGAACTTTCATTCCGTTTAACAGCTTACCGAGGGCTTCGAGCCTCTGTACATCGTTGCCTTCCTCTACGCCAAAGGTTTTAAGTATGTACAGTGCCTCATTGAATTTTACCTGCTCCAGGGTAGTAAGCTCTGAAGCCATATCGTTAATACTGCTTTGAAACGCCTTTGTAGAGGAAGCGTCGACAGCGTCCTTCTTACATGCTGAAAGCAGCAGCAACGTCAGTACCAGGAAAATACGTTTAAAGTTCATGTTGTTGTGTTTTAAACAAAATTAAAAAAAATCCCGGCAATTTGCCGGGACTAATATTGATACCACTAAAGTTCTTAGAACGGATATTCAAATATCTTGGATTCATGCAGGAACGGGTTGCCTTCAGGAATCAGTTTCAGCTTGGAAAGCATGGTCATTACCGCAAAGATAAAGAGCCCAACGAAGAACACTACGGCTCCTACTACAAGGAGTAGTACTGCAATATTATCCCAGTACGGTCCTACCGTTCCAGGCATCACCATGTTGAAGTAGTCCACGATATGTCCTATAATAACCACAACAGCCATAACGGTTACCACCGTATAATTTCTTTTGATGCTGGAGCTAACCATTACCAGTAACGGAATGACAAAGTTTAAAATAAGCATTGGTAGGAACGTAGCGCTGTAATGCTCAAAGCGACCAAAGAAGTAGTTCACTTCCTCCGGCACGTTGGCGTACCAGTAAAGCATAAACTGACAAAACCAGGTGTAGGTCCATAGCATCGAGGTGGCAAAAAGGAATTTACCTAAATCGTGTAAGTGGTTGTCATTGAATTCTGGAAGGAATCCCTTCTTCTTCAAATACACACTTACTACTATTATAAGGGCCACAGCGGTAGCAAGACAGCTCACCATTGCATACCAAACATACATAGTAGAATACCAGTGCGGGTCAATAGACATGAGCCAGTCCCACGCCCAACCAACCGATGCGAAGCCAAAGAAAGCAATATATCCTACCGACCAGCGGTACAGCATCTGATAGTCTCTTTTGGATTTTGTCTGGTCCACTTTGCGTGACTGCGCACGAAGTTTCCAAGCAAAGAAGCTGGCACCTACCACATAGAGGATGGTGCGCACCGCGTACCATGGAGTATTTAAGAATTTCTTCTTCTCGTAAAGGATTACGTCAAAATCCGGGGAAGTAGGATCGGTCAAACTCTCGTGCATCCAGTGGAATAGATGTCCAATGTGCAGTACATTGAGAATCATAATAAGCACTACTACGGCTCCTGCCCATGGAATAAAAGAAGCAATGGCTTCCATTACTCTTAGAATAATTACCGACCATCCGGCGTGCGCTGCATGTTGGATGGAATAAAAGAAGAGTGCGCAGCAGGCAGCGGCAAAGAAAAATACAGCGACAAAATGCATTGCTGCAAGGGGCTGGTTTCCTACCTGCATAATGGCATGGGCCAGGTGGGAATCGTGGTCTTGAGGACCTACCATCTCACTGGAGTGCGTCGGTGCGGTATGACCGGAAGCAAAGACCTCCTCCATCATGTGCTCAACGGCTGCACTGTCGTAGCTTTTATTAATAAAATATCCTGCAGCAAACACTGCGAGTCCTGCAATGATAAGAATTATAGAAGTTAATCTTAATTTAGGTGAAAAACTATACATTTTCTTGCTTTTTATTATTGAGTAGCGGTTGAATCAGTGGTAGCTGCTGGCATAGCGGCAGAGGTAGTCATGCCCCCTTTAAATGCGTTCATTACATACATAGCCACTCTCCAGCGGTCACCAGCGTTGAGTTGTCCAGCGTAGGACCCCATGGCGTTTCGTCCATTGACAATAACGTAGTGAACGGAGCCTACTGTCAACTCACGGTCTGCAAAATTAGGCACACCTGCGTAGGCACCACTTGCTACGATAGGCCCCTGACCGTCCCCTGCTGTGCCGTGACAGGCCGCGCAAGTACGGTCGAAAAGCACTTTTCCTCTCTCTAAGTCTTTCTCCGCTACGGTGGTAAGCGGTGTTGTATTAACTGCTTTGGAAGCATCGTACCCGGCGTTGTATTCGTCCACGTTCTTAGGAAGTAAACTTTCCGCAAAAACGCCGTCTTTATTCTGGGCTACGGTTCCTTCAACAGGCGCTAGACCGGTGGCACCGTTCTGCTTTACAAATGCCGGAATTTCATTATCGTGCTTGCTGTAGGGATCCTCCGCCTTTTGAAGTGGATCATACGCTACCGGAAAGTACATGTCCGGGAAGTATACCAGTGGAGGGTTTCCTTTGCCGCAAGAAAGTAGCATAAAACTCGCAAAAGCTATAGCAGCAGATACCTTTACAATATTTCTTTTCATTTTAAGCGTCTTTTACGGTTATTTCTTCAGCTCCGGTTTCAACGAGAAGCTGCTTAATTTTTTCCACATCGTCGCTTACAAACTCCATCATGAATTTGTCGTCTGTAGTACGGGGATCAGGATTCTGCGCCGGAGCTCCAGGGTACATCTTGTTCCGGTACAGGAAGGTAAGAGACATCATGTGCGCTGCACAGAATACCATAAGCTCGAACATAGGTACCACAAAAGCAGGCATATTATGGGCCCACCAAAAGGCAGGTTTCCCCCCGATATTCTGTGGCCAGTCGTGGTTCATCATATACCAGGTAGTGAGCGCTCCAATGGTTACCCCATACACTGCGTATAGGAATGCGGCGTCGGAAATCCGGGTCTTTTTCAGGCCTAGTGCCTTATCCAGCCCATGGACAGGAAAAGGTGTATACACTTCGGCAATTTCAATTCCCTTTTCTCTGAATGCTTTCACACCATTCATCAAATCGTCGTCGTCGGCGTAGAGGCCGTATATGGTTTTAGTGGTGCTCATCTCCTTCTTTTGCTTTATAAGTTTCACCTGAAATTTTCAAAATAGACTTAAGCTCGGCCTGTGCAATGACAGGGAATGTTCTGGCATAGAGTAGGAAAAGTACTCCGAAGAACCCGATTGTTCCTAAGTAGACTCCCACATCGATAATGGTTGGCATAAACATGGTCCATGCACTTGGTAAATAGTCTCTGGAAAGGTTAATTACGATAATATCGAAACGTTCGAACCACATACCGATGTTAATGATAAGGGCTACGAAGAATGTCCAAATGATATTGGTTCTAAGCTTCTTGAACCAAAACGAAGCAGGTACGACCAGGTTACAGATAATTAGTGACCAGAACGCCCACCAGTATGGCCCTGTAGCTGCTCCCGGCGTAAGGTATGCAAAGTCTTCGTATCTACTTCCTGAGTACCAGGCGATGAAATATTCTACCGCGTACGCTACCGTTACCATACCTCCTGTTACAATAATAACGATGTTCATGATTTCAATATGGTACATGGTAATGTAGTCTTCCAGATTGGCTACTTTCCGAGCTACCAAAAGAAGAGTCTGTACCATGGCAAATCCGGAGAAGATCGCTCCCGCAACAAAGTACGGAGGATAAATTGTGGAATGCCATCCTTTGATAACCGAAGTAGCAAAGTCGAAAGATACCGTGGTGTGTACCGAGAATACAAGTGGTGTGGCAAGACCCGCAAGAACTAGAGAAAGTTCTTCAAAGCGCTGCCAGTGCTTGGCCTTTCCACCCCATCCAAACGCCAGGAAGGTATAGATCTTTCTGGTCCAAGGGGTTTTTGCGCGGTCACGAATCATAGCAAAGTCCGGAATAAGTCCCATGAACCAAAATACCGTGGATACAGAGAAATAGGTAGAAATTGCAAATACGTCCCAAAGAAGTGGGGAGTTGAAGTTGGTCCAAAGCGATCCGTACTGGTTAGGAATAGGGAAAACCCAGTAGCCTACCCATACTCTACCCATGTGAATCACCGGGAAGATGGCCGCCTGTACTACGGCAAAAATTGTCATCGCCTCTGCAGAACGGTTTACGGACATTCTCCAGCGCTGTCTAAATAATAAGAGTACCGCAGAGATCAGCGTTCCTGCGTGACCGATACCTACCCACCATACAAAGTTGGTAATATCCCAACCCCAGTTGATAGTCCGGTTCAGACCCCACGCACCGATACCTGTACCAATGGTATAGGCGATGCATCCAAATCCGTAAATGAAAAGAACCAGTGCTGCGTAGAATGAGATCCACCAAAGTTTTCCAGCTCTTTCCTCAATAGGTCGGGCGATATCTTCTGTGATATCGTGATAAGTTTTGTGACCAATAATTAAAGGTTCCCTAATCGGGGCTTCGTAGTGTGACATCTGTTACCTTATTATTATTTAAACTTTGTTTTCTTTTCTGTTTCTGACTTTGGTATGGTAGAAGACATTCGGCTTGGTTCCAATCTCTTCAAGCAGCGTATATCTTCTGTTGCTTGTAAATAGTTTGCGAACCTGAGAGTCCTTGTCGTTCATATCGCCAAACTGCATAGCTCCTGTAGAACATGCTTTGGAACATGCTGTCTGGAATTCACCGTCTACTATTCTGCGGCCCTCTTTCTTGGCTTCAAGAATAGTGTTCTGGGTCATCTGAATACACATAGAGCATTTTTCCATAACCCCACGGGTTCTTACTACCACGTCTGGGTTAAGTACCATTCGACCAAGGTCGTTGTTCATATTGAAGTCAAACTTATCGTTCTGCGCGTAATTGAACCAGTTGAAACGTCTCACTTTGTACGGACAGTTATTCGCGCAGTATCTTGTACCCACACAACGGTTGTAGGCCATTTGGTTCTGACCCTGCTTACCATGGGAAGTTGCAGCCACCGGACATACAGTCTCGCATGGTGCGTGGTTACAGTGCTGACACATTACCGGGTGGAAGATCACATCTGGGTTCTCTGCCGGGTCGATAAGGATATCGTACACCTGCGGCACATTAAGGTTGCGGTCAATCTGCTCCTTAGTGGTGATTTTTTCTCTTGCGGAGTAGTATCTGTCGATACGCAGCCAGTACATATCTCTAGACATTCTGATTTCTTCCTTACCTACAACAGGGACATTGTTTTCGGCTTGACACGCTATGATACAAGCTCCACATCCGGTACAGGCATTCAAATCTACGGAGAGGTTAAAGTGTGGTCCGTCCGTATCGTCAAACTCATCCCAAAGAGTAATTTTTCCAGCAGGAGTAGACTCTGTCAATGTGTGGTATTCGAGTGGCTTATTCCATCCATTCTGCTTGTCGTCGAATGCTACATTCAGGAACGATTCTAAAGGAACTTCACGTGCAATTTCGTAGCGTCCCATCAGGGTGTTCTGAAGCTGCATGCCGGCGAACTCATGCATATCGCCCACTTTTTCAAGAGAAACTCCGGACAGGGTGGTGTTCATACCGTCAAAGAGTGGGTATGCGTTGATTCCTGTTTCGGCTACTTTGCCGGAATCTTTTTTACCGTATCCCAAAGCAAGTCCTAAAGAACCTTCGGCCTGTCCTGGCTGAATGAATACAGGAACATTATTAAGGGTGGTATTTCCTACCTTTACGTTCACTACCGAGCCATCAAGCTGCATCCTTCCGTTCAGGTCGTTTACCAGTCCCAGACGTTCCGCATCCTTTGGAGATACCGTCAGGTAATTATCCCAGGATAGACGCGTAATTGGATCCGGCAGTTCCTGCAGCCAAGGGTTGTTGGCTTGGGTTCCGTCTCCGATCGCGGTACTAGTATACAGGACAAGTTCCAGATCGGAAGCCTTGAATCGCGACAGCTCCGCTACTGCGCCTTGCGCGTTGCCGCCGGCGTAACTCAGCGTAGCGGTTGAAGCTACTTGATTCAGACCATTATAAAGCGCCTTATTAAAAGATACATCCCCGAGAAGGGTAGTAGCGCTTGCCTTTAGATAATTGTAGAAATTATTGTTTTCGTGGCCTTTTCCGTTTAACCAAACCAGTAGGGATTCTTCAATCTGTCTAGGCTTGTATACTTTGGAAATAGTAGGCTGCATAAGGGCGTACACTCCGCTTTGCGGAGAAAGATCTCCCCAAGATTCTAACCAGTGGGTGGAAGGAATAACCACCTTGGCAGCCTTATACATTTCGTTTTTCTTATCGGTAACTGCAACCACGTGGGTCGCTTTTTCCAGTAGTTTCTGGAACTCCGCTCCCTTCGCTGAAGAGTATACCGGATTGACGCGGTGTGCAATTAAGACTCCTACCTGTCCGGCATTAAGCCATCCCAGGAATTCCTCATAGCGCTTAGCGTCAAATTCTCTCAGAGTACTGGCCTTGCCTGTAAATGCTTGCGAGGCGAGTTTCTGATTGATAACGTGTGCCAGTACGTAGGCAGCCTTTGATCCGTCTGCAAATACAACGGCTTTCGAGCCTTTTTCAGAAAGTTCTTTCGCGATCTGCGCTGCCTGGCCACTTGCAGATCCTCCGTTTAGTGCGTTGTACACATCTACAAGAAGCTTGTTCACAGCACTTGGCTTAAGACGGATGCGCTCATCGGCATTTGCACCCGTTAAAGAAAGGTTGGATTCCACCTGAATATGGCGAAGCATATTCGGTCCCGGCGTTTTGGCCAGTGCATAGGATGTTTCCAGACCTCCTGTGTTGTAGTCGCCCAGGAAATCCGCCTGGAAAGAAACGACCAGTTCGGTTTGGGAAAGATCGTATACTGGAAGTGCGCGCGTGCCAAAAACTTCCACGGCTGCTTCAAGAGCCGCAGCGTGCGGTAATGCATCGTAGGTTACCAGTTCTGCGGTAGGATACTTCGCCTGGAACTCAGCAAAGAGCTTTTTAAACGTTGGTGAAGGATAAGAGTGGGATAATAGTACAATACGTTTCCCTCCAGCCTGCGATTCGTTAAGTGCTTTAATTACATAGTCATCGACTTTATCGTAGGTCTCGTCCTTACCGTTTAATTTCGGTTGTTTTACTTTATCGTTGTCGTATAGAGAAAGCACTCCTGCCTGTACACGGGCACTGGTTTTACCCAAGGCTCCTGCAGCAGGGTTCGGCTCGATTTTTATCGGCCGCCCTTCACGGGTCTTTACCAGTACGCTGGCAAAGTCTGCACCATCAAAATACGAAGTTGCGTAGTAGTTAGGTACGCCAGGAATGATATCGTGGGGCTTAACTACGTAAGGAATTGTCTTTATCACCGGAGCCTCACACGCAGCAAGCGTTACGGCCGCTGTGGAAAATCCAAGTAGTTTTAAGAAGTCTCTCCTGGAGGTAGAACTGCTCTGGGAGTTGTTTGCATCTTCCAAAAATTCGTCCACCGGAATTTCGTCCTGAAATTCCTTCTGAGCCAGCTTATGGTTAAGTGCCGGGTCTTTAAGTTCGTGAATACTTCTGAATTGTATTTTATTTGAAGCCATTTATACTTCTGATTTTTCGTTATTAATAATGACACTTACCACACTCAAGACCTCCGATTGCATCTACAGTGATCTTACCTTCGGATTTCGGATACTGTTTCTTCAGCTTGTCGTGAAGATTTTGGAAGTATTCCTTGTTATATCCATTATTCATATCGACCTCAGTCGTTCGGTGACACTCTATACACCAGCCCATTGTAAAGTCATTGGCCATGGATACAACATTCATGGTATCTACCTGACCGTGGCACGCTTTACATACAACGTCAATCTGATCGTTAGGGTTTTTCTTGTTGTGGGAATTTAGAATCGCCTGTTCCCCGGCAACGACGTGCTGGGCGTGGTTGAAATACACGAAATCCGGCATGTTGTGGATGCGCACCCATTCTACCGGCTGCGGCTTGTTTTTATAGGACTGGCTTTCCGGATCCCAACCGGTGGCAGCATATATTTTCTGGATTTCCCCGTCGTAGAATGCCTTGTCTTTTCCTGGCTCCAGATACGCTCCGTTGTACTCAGAGATGTTCCGGTGGCAGTTCATACACACATTCATGGAAGGAATTTCCGATACTTTTCCGTATTTGGCTGAGGAGTGGCAAAGCTGGCAATCAATTTTGTTGTCTCCCGCATGGATTTTATGCGAAAAGTAAATAGGCTGCTCTGGTTTGTAGCCCTTATAGACCCCAATATCCATTGTCCAGTTCCATACCCCGTAGAAAGCAAAAAGCGCCAGTAGCCCAAGCAATCCCTGACCTACCAACTTGTATTTGGAATAAAAATCCCCAATGCTGTGAATTCTCGTCTGATCGAGTTCTGCAAGCTCCTGGCTTTGGCTAAGCTTCACGAGCTGACGCAGCCTAAGAAGAAGCCATAGAAGCAGTGCAGCTATAAAACCCAGGGAGATTAAAAGAATCTTAGAATTATCGCTTTGTTTTCTAGCCTCCTCTAATGCAGCGATAGTGTCGGCCTGCGAAGCCCCGCCCTCTGCGGCAGCTGCAGGTTCTGGAGCAGGCGGATTAGTGGTATAGGCCAAAATATCGTCAATGTCCTTGTCCGAGAGATTCGGAAACGGAGTCATTGGCGTCTTATTGAATTTTTCATATACCTCATTGGCATATTTATCTCCAGAGGCCCGAAGTGCTTCGTTGTCCTTGATCCAGCTTCGCAACCAGTCAATATCCAGATTTTGTTCGGTTTTCAAGCGTTCCACCACACCGCCTAATGCCGGACCTACCATCTGTTTATCCAGGGCGTGGCATGCGGCACATTGTGCTTTGAAAAGTTTTTCTCCGTTCTTAGGATCCCCGTCCTGAGCGTGGACTGAAGCGGTGGTTGTAAGCAATAAAGTTATCGCCAGTAAACCCCTTTTGTAATGCTTTCTCCAACTAATCATTTAAATAATCTTGGGTTAGTAAAAATTGATGAGTATACATTCAATTCTGCAAAAGTAAGCTTTTTAACAACAATTTAACAACGTAATAAAAGCAGCCAAAAGCCTTTTGATTTAATTTATAACAGTTCTAAATAATAGCATTTGGTATGATTTTTATTTGTAGTAAATTTGCATAAACACTGTTTTAATGAAATTTTCGCTACGAATTCTTGCGGTACTTACCCTTATGGGTTCCCTCCACCTTCAGGGGCAACAGGTCCGCACCACTGATACGATTT
Organism: Planobacterium oryzisoli; assembly: GCF_015354315.1. Lineage (GTDB taxonomy): Bacteria > Bacteroidota > Bacteroidia > Flavobacteriales > Weeksellaceae > Planobacterium_A > Planobacterium_A oryzisoli. The sequence continues at coordinate 3,444 of NZ_JADKYY010000012.1, read as the reverse complement.
CCGGTACTCCCTTAACGGTTTCTATGGATGCTAAAATTCAAAAGTCCTTATCCGATCTGCAAGAGAAGTGCGAACTAATGGAAAAGGCGAAAGACAATGCCGAATACACTCCCTCTACACCTCGAGTGGTAAATAATACCCCGTCCAGACCGCTGTCCAGAGCGGAAATATGCAAACAGAACCCCCGTATTCTTGGGTACAAAATTCAGGTTGCGGTGGTAAAGAGTAATGCGGAAGCCAATCAGGTGAAAGCCAACTTCAGGAGCCGTTTCCCAGGAATTAAAGTAGAGACCGATGCGTCTCTTCGTCCTAATTACAAGATCCTAGCAGGAAGCTATATTTCCCGTCAGTCCGCCGCCTCTGATTTAGCCCGAATCAGAAGCGCTTTCAGGTCTGCAGTTGCAGTACAGTACCGCGTTTTCTGTGTAGAAGCCAAATAGGCAAGGCTATTCTTTGTAATACAGCTCTAGAAACGAGAAAAATTCTCCCAAACGATACACGTTGTTGGTCCAAAAATAAAATACCAAGAACGCCATTCCCAGCAGCAGCTTGGGATAAAGCTCTTTTTTTATCTTGTACCTTTTAAGAAGGTAGCCTAGTAGCAAGGGATAAATAAACACAAAATGCCCTCCGTAGATATAGGACGTATGAAGGCCAAACTGCAGCCCGCAGTGGATCACTACATCCACCAGCAGCATGAGCCCTAAAATGCCTACCATCTTCTCACGGAAGTTTACCACCACGCTCCAAAGCACAAACGCAAGCAGTATACCCAAGGCCACATAAACCCCAAAACCGTCGTATAAGTCCAAAAACAGGGCTTTAAATTCAAAACCTTTCCCATTGTGGTAGTCCCGAAGCTCGAATTGAGGCAAAAGGATATTGCCGCCGTAAAACCAGGAAAATACCATATCGGAAATGGGTATACTCTTGGGCTGGGAAAATTTTTCATACTGCTGCAGGGACTTATCCAGTACGCGCTGAATATCGAAATTCAGCCTGTAAAGGTAGAGAATAACAAATATTCCCGCCGCAAGAAGCGAGTAAAGAACGGAGGAAAAAAACCGTTTCCAGCTCCGGAAAAAATCTTTTGTGAAAAGAACCGGGATAAATACTTTCACTATGTTGGTGATTGTCATCCCCGCAATAAGAACACTCGAGATACTCAGAAGAAGAAAGGAGGGTCCTGTTCCCTGCCGCATGGCCAGGGCCACCAGATAGACATACCCCACCAAAAACAACATACTGTAGGTATAGGTTTCGGGCGTGAAACTAAGGAACAGCACGGTGGAAAAACCTGCAAACAAGAGCGAGACAATACTTGCACCTAAACGGTCAAGTTCTAGAATATCCAGTGCATACTTTAGCACATAGAGAACGGACAATGCCACGGCTAAAGTACTTGAAAAGGAAAGCACCACGCGGAACACCGCATCGAATTTTCCCTCGGAGAGAAAAAGCGCCAGCTCGCGTACGGCCTGAAAAAAATGAACCGAAAGGGGATGCCGCTCATAACCCCCACCAGTAAGAACTACGGCGCGGTTATCAAAACTAAGATAGGCGTCCCAGGGGATACGCGGATCAAAGACAATGGAATAGGGATAGGCTACGCTGTAGGCAAGAGCCAGGTAAGAAAAAAGCGTGAGAAGAAAAAACAACCATTGGAACCTTCCGCTGGGAATGAGCTTCTGGGCAGTGTGACGGAGCGATCCTGCTAATTTCACTAGTTCGGGTTTTGGTGCAAAAATAGAAAATAAATTCCGCTAACGGCATCACGAACTGCAGGAGAGCATGGTGCATCCAGGCAGAGCGTCGTACTTGTGCGGCCGTAGCGCGGGCACGCTGTCCGCGGACCGTTGGTAGGGATTCTGAAGTCTTTCGAATGCCGTACGGAAGCCCTCCATTTCTCCTTTTTCCACTTCCTCTATGATATTATAAAGCATGTAGTTTCTTAAAATGTAGGAAGGGTTGGTCTCTTGCATGATCTTCTGCGCTGTTTCCCTTGGGACCTGCTGAATGCCGCGCAGTTGAAAGTAGCGCTGAAGAAGGTGCTGAAGTTGCGTCAGGTCATTCTGAGAAAGAGACCGGTAAAATGCCGCAGGTAGGGCCCGCATTGCCGCCGCTTCGTCTTTCTGCTCCGACAGCAGATAAAAAAACAGGGTATAGTCCGCCTCGTGCGATTGCATGAACGACTGAATAGACACTACCAAGGCGGCAGAATCGGAGGACTGCTCTGCGAAACCAAATTTTCGGTGTACCATACTATCATGCAGTTTCCAAAAATACTCCGGGAACCTGTCAAGCGCGCTTTCCAAAGCCTTGGATTCTCCCAGGAGAGGATACAGTGCATTGGCCAGCTGCCAAAGGTTCCACTGCGCTATTTTGCCCTGCTGACCGAAGGCATAGCGGCGTCCCGGTAAATCGGTAGTATTGGACGTAAAATTTAAATCGTAGGCATCCAAAAAAGCATACGGCCCATAATCGATTCCAAGTCCAAGGACCGACATGTTGTCGGTATTCAGTACTCCGTGGGTAAAACCTACGCGCATCCATTCCACTACGAGCTCGGCCGTTCTTCTGCAGATCTGGTCAAACAGTGCCTCATAGCTTTCTTTTCCCTTCAGGCCGACCAGCGGGTAATAGCGCCTAAGCACATAATCGGCCAGCTGCTGGAGCTTGGGTAGATCGCCTAGGGCGCTCCAGTACTCAAAATGTCCGAAGCGTAGAAAGCTCTGCGCTGCGCGCACCATCAGTGCGCCGGGCTCACGCTGGGGATTGCCCGAATACAGGATATCCCGAACCACTTCTTCACCCGTAAGGCTAATACTAAGGGAACGCGTAGTGGGAACTCCAAGGTGGTGCATTGCCTCACTGATCAGATACTCCCGAATGGTAGAGCGCAAAACCGCCCGTCCGTCGGCATGGCGCGAGAAAGGAGTGGCGCCCGCTCCTTTCCACTGCAGTTCCCAGCCTATGCCCTCCGGGCTAGTGACTTCTCCCAGAAAAAGGGCTCTACCGTCTCCGAGCTGTCCCGCCCAACGGCCGAACTGGTGCCCCCCGTAAACGGTGGCATAGGGAGAAATGTTCTGCGCGCTGTACTGCGCGTGCAACAGGGCATAATCTTCCTTCTTCTCCGGGGTACCCAGACCCAGTTCCTCTCCAAGGGCGGCATTAAAGTGCACCAAGTGCGGATTGTCAAACGTTGCAGGTGGTACCACTGCTCCAAAATAGTCAGTGATGGAACGCTGCATAGGATTTCCGCTGCGGTCTACCGGGAATTCCTCCAGAAACGGTGCTTTAATTTTGGTTAAATCCATTGCAAAAAGAGGCTGTCCCCATAACTAAAAATGAGGACAGTCTTTTGTTTTTAGCCAATTGGGGTTAAAAAAGTAGATTTTGGGTTTTTAGCCCAAGCAGAAGGACGGTTTATGCCGTCCTTTTCTT
>NZ_JADKYY010000011.1 GCF_015354315.1 Planobacterium oryzisoli | reverse complement strand
TGAAAAAAATTTTGAGATTCTTTCGAAGACCAAACGCCCTCTCTTATCCCTAACTCCTTTCCTAATTCAATCATCTACTCCTGCGCTCCTACCTTCTTTCGATTTCGGATTGCAAAGATACGCGTTTTCTCTCTCCTTCCAAATTATACTGCACTTTTTCACTCAAATAAAACGTAACTTTTTGACTATTAGAAAGAAAAATTTACACCTAAAAAAAACACATTCCCTTTATTGTAGAAGTTTGATCGCAGAGTGAAGAGATTACTGTTGGATCGAATGATTATCTATACTGTATAATTGCGTGAGAAAATAGCCAAATCTATTTTCTAGAATTTGCAAATCTCCTGACTTTATTTTTAACCCTCCTTCTGGAGCGCCGTGATTTACACTTATCCCACCCTTCAATATTCGAAGAAACTGTACTGGTTGATTTTCTTTGTAACTTAGATTTATCTTGCTCCCTAAAAATCCACCGGATGCAATATCCATTGTTTCTCCAGGACTAAGTACGAATCTTCGAAATGATTTTGGCGGAAGATTTGTTTTAGTACCATTAACAGTGACACGTTGCTTCTCAGATGAAGAAGATATAAGATATACTACATTTTCCTCTTTTTTATAAGACTGCACGTAATAAAGAGACAAATAAAAATGGTTAGGGTTAAATGTTGTGACACCTTCCAAACTTTCTATGGGTTGCCACAAGTAGGCATTGGCTCCGATCTGCTTTGATTTATCTAATACCTTATTAAAAAGCATCGCCTCATCTTCAGTAGCACCCCAAATTTCCAATTCTCCTAAATACTTATATTCCTTCTGTAACGAATCTAATTTATAGAATGCGGTGGACCCTTCCGGTCCTACGGACTCGGCTTTACTAAGACGTACTTGCTGGGCCTTTCCACACACAAACATGCTTAGTGTTATTGTCAATACTAATTTTCTCATAACTCCAATTCTTCTAAAGCGTGCAAACATTGCTCTAAACTATTTTCCCAATAAGGGGACTGCACTCCATAGCATTTCTCAATCTTATCTAAACTAAGTGTACTTCGCAAAGGACGTTTTGCAACTGTGGGAAATACAGAGGAATCAACAGGATGGATCACAATCTTGGATCCCGACAATTTCTTAATCTGCGTTGCGAAATCAAACCAAGTTGTTTCTCCAAAATTGGAATAATGGAAAACTCCATAGGTTTTCCTTTCACAAGAGATGATATCCATTAGCACTTGTGCAAGATCTACCGCATAGGTTGGTTGACCATACTGGTCACTTACTACTTGAATTTCCTTTTTATTGGTAAAAAGGTGGAGCATGGTTTTCACAAAATTTTTACCAAATTCAGAGTACAACCAGGAAGTCCTTACAACAATAGTTTTATCCCACTGCTCCAGGGCCCACTGTTCGCCTTGCAATTTAGACGCTCCATAAACACTCTGCGGGCTTGTGAAATTATCTTCATCGTAAGCAATACGGGTATCACCATCAAATACGTAGTCCGTTGAGACGTGTATGAGGGTACAGTTAAATTCACTGCAAACGACGGCCAAATTTCTTGGCCCATCTGCATTGACTGCAAACGCATCCTCTGGCTCAGACTCCGCCAGGTCCACAGCCGTGTACGCAGAGGTATTAATACAATACGCTGGCTTATGCCGTTCAAAGCTATCCTTAACAGAACTTTCTTCTCGCACGTCCATTTCTTCGGAAGAAACAAAGCGAAACTCATAGCGCTCCAAATAGTATTCGCTTATTTTTTCAATACATTGTGCTAACTGTCCTTTTGCACCTACTACTAATATAACGGGATTATTTACCAGCATGCTTGTTTAGTTTTCTTAAATATTCTGTTCTACTCTGAAAATCCTTTTGCTCTAGCTCCACATGGAACTTCTCAAATAATTTTCTTGTCTCTGCAGGGTGTACCTCGGAGCGCCGTGTTTTCAAATTAAAATAGATAACGGTAATCCAAAGAACGGCATGCACTATGGATTCATCCTCACTTTTCATTAAGATCTCCACTTTGGAGACGCGGTCCCCAATCTCTATCGTTTTACTGGAGATAACCACCCGCGCATTATAGCGCACTTCTTTTAAATAAGCAATCTCATTCTGAATGGCTATCCAAGTGCAACCCGTTTTCTTTGTATACTGTTCGTAAGTGAACCCATAAAACTGCTCGACATGATCTTCTCGGGCATTAAGCATATACTCCAGGTATTTTACATTATTGAGATGACCGATTGGATCACAGTCACTGAAACGCACTTTTACGCTTGTAGATACTTCTTTAATCATATAGCAAAAATAAAAAAAACCACCCTCTTCAAAGGATGGTTTTGTCGTAAGGAAATAGTAATTAAAGTCCTAATTCTTTTTTAACCGCTGCGGTCGCATCTGGACCAGCTTTGTATATTAGACCCATACTATTGGCATCAAATATAAACTCCCAGCCATTAGCTTTTGCAGCTCTGGTAAGGGCATCATTGAATTTCTTCTCAATCGGTCCGTATGCAGCATCTGTTTTTTCGCCCAGATCCTTCTGTGCGGCAGCTTGCATCTGGCGAACTTTTTCCTGCATTTTCTGAATTTCCGCATCGCGCTGCTCATTTACCTGAGGTGTTTGCTTTGGTGCTTCTTCAGAGTATTTCTTGAATAGATCTTGCACTTTAGCAATTTCTTTTTCAATCTCCGCCTTCTTCGTGTTGTTAAGAGCCATCAGTTGCTCATCCGCTTTTATTTTTTCTGGCATCAAATTAAGCACCGCCTGTAAATCCAGGGACGCTACTTTCTGGGCCTTTGCAAATCCTACTGACATAAACATCATTACCGCTGCAAATAATACACTTAATTTTTTCATAATGGGTTGTTAATTATATTCTTGTTTAAATTTTACTAGTTGTTGGATGTTTTTTCTACCCTAAGGTTAAAAATAATCCAATTATAAAGATTGGTTCATTAAGAAGTGTGTCTTCCATCCAGATGCGTCAGGAGAACCTAATGTCTTATCAAAACCATAGGCAAAATCAAATCCAATCAGACCGAATGCACCCATATATACGCGGACTCCAACACCCGCAGAACGCTTCAGCTGAAAAGGATTGTAGGAACCCCAGGAATTCCACGCATTACCGCCTTCTACAAAACCTAACGCAAAAATCTTGGCTGTCTGGTTTAGTGAGATTGGATACCGAAGCTCGGCAGAGAAACGATTATAAATCGTGGCACCACCGTATGGTGTCACATCGTAAGGAGAACTTGATGTATAACCTGTTGTGGAAGCATTTTCATATCCTCTAAGCGGAATAAGCTCTCTTCCATCAAATCTTCCTCCAAACAGCCCGGTTCCTCCTACATAGAAGCGCTCAAACGGCGGAGCTCCTAGTTCGCTATTGTATCCGTCCATAAAGCCCATCTCGGCAGTACTTCGAAGTACTAATTTCCCAACTATAGTATTATAGGTGTCCGCTTTTAGTTTCACTTTATAGAATTCCATCCACTCGTATTTCTCTACTGGAGTGAGTGTCGAATAATCTTTATTATTAAGGGCACTGTACGGAGGAGTGAATTTCACTGAGGCCTCCAAATTAGACCCTGTTGTAGGAAATATCGGATCAAAACCTGCGGAATTCCGACTTAAAGTAACATTAAAGGAGAAATTCTTTGCTGTTCCATTTGTCTCGGTAGTGTTTCCAAACTGGAAAGGATAATTCTCAAAATCGTAGCTTTGGTACTGAACGCCCGTGTAGAGAGAGAACCAATCATCCGGCCAACTCAATCGGCGATTCAACCCTGCATTGGCTGAAAAAATACCTAATTTCTGATCTGCTCCAGAAAGATCCCTATAGTTCACGCGCGAATAGTTAGCACCCACAGACAATGCGGTCGGCCTGCTTCCGTAAAGCCATGGTTCTACGAAACTGATTCCATAATTCTGAAAATACTGTCCCGCCTGCGCCTGAATGGAAAACGTTTGTCCGTCTCCTTGCGGAACAGGTTTGAAGTCTTTTAATTTCAGAAAGTTACGAAGTGAGAAGTTATTGAATGTTAGTCCAAGAGTTCCAATAAAGGAATTTCCGCCATAGCCAGCTTGAAGCTGCACCTGGGATGATCCCTTTTCCACCACAGTCCAATGCATATTTACTGTGTTGTCTTGAGGGTTAGGAAGTACTTCCTGACCCAGTTGTTGAGGGTCAAAATAAGGTAGTCCTGCAAGGGTAAAATAGGTTCTCTTTATCATGGACTTGGAAAACAAATCCCCTGGCTTTGTCTCTAATGCTCTTAATATCACATGGTCATGTGTAGTGGTGTTACCCGACCAGGTCACTCTGTTCCAAGTAGCTTTCTCTCCCTCATTGATACGGATTTCCAAGTTAATAGAATCTCCTACTACCGATTTTTCAACTGGTACAACTTGGGAAAACAAGAATCCGTTATTTAAATACAGTGATTTGATATCCGAATCATCTTCTTTTCCACCATCTTCACCCACTTTTTTATTGAATCCTACTGCATCGTAGATATCACCCGACTTATATCCAAGTAGCTTTTGAAGAACTTCTGTAGAATAGGTTGTATTCCCTAAGAAAGTAATATCACCAATATAGTACTTCTTTCCTTCATTGAGCTTTACATTGATTTCGTAATTGTTGTTGTTATTTCTCCACACAGAATCCGACACAATTGCTGCATCTCTAAACCCTAACGATTGGTAGTAGTTTATGAGGTTAATTTTATCTTCTTCGTATTTTTCTTTGATAAACTTGGAGCTTTTTAATATCCCTCCAATTCCAAATCTTTTTTGCTTGGTTTCTTTGAAACCTTTTTTCCGTAATTTTTTATCGGAAACATTGTCGTTTCCTTCGAATTCAATATGGTCGATTTTTATCCTTTTCCCACGGTCGACTTCAATGGCCCAATCTACTAGGTTGGGATCATTTGCATTGACTTTATCCTGGATTGTGATGTTAGCATCTGCATATCCCTTGTTTATATAATCCTGTGGTATTTTAGACTTAAGGGTAGATACAAGATTATTGGTGATTTTAGTCCCTGGCTTGAGATTGTAGTCTTTGACCATTTTTTCCTGCTTGGATTTGGTAACCCCCTTACCGGAGAACTTCACCTCACCCAACTCTTTAAGGTCCTCCAGTCGGAACCTTAGTACAACCTGCTCCCCTTCTACGCTTTCCACATACACTTCCACTACTGAAAATATATTTTGTTCCCATAGACGCTTGATAGCATTGCTTATTCTCTGTCCTGGGATTTCTACCTGCTCATTTTTGTTAAGCCCCGTAAAACGAAGGATTTGAGCGGGTGAATATTTTTGTACGCCATCAATCACGATATCTTTAAGGAAATACGTGCCCGGATCCTTTGCTGCTACACTCTGAGCGGCTACTGCGGTACTATCTTGGGGCTCTGTAACCTGACCATAAAAATGCGCTGATGCGGCAAACATGATGATGGGTATGAATTTTAATTTCATTCTTCTATTAGTCTAAACGGTCTCTAAATCTTCTTTTCTTCTAACTGTTCACTGATCTTGCCATATCTGCGTTCCTTTTGTTGATACGCGACGATACATTTGAAAAACTCATCCCTATTAAAATCCGGCCATAGAATATCCAAAAATTGGAGTTCTGCATAGGCAATCTGCCAAAGGAGAAAATTACTGATCCTGATCTCTCCACTGGTTCGGATAAGCAGATCTACTGGAGGAAACTCGCTGGTATACAAATGTTTTTCAAAATAAGCTTCATCAATATCCTTGGGGTCAATCTCGCCCGCTTTCACCTTAGTGCTGATTTTTCTAACAGCAGAGAGTATTTCATCCTGGGAACCATAGCTCAGGGCTAAAATGAGATTTCCATTTTGATTATCCTTGGTCAAATCCATTAGATTTAACAGCTGGTCCTTAACCAGTTCAGGCAACTTATCAAGGTCCCCAATCACGTGAAGTCTTAATCCTTTATTATAGATATCCTCTGCCTCCTGCATGAGAGTCTCTGAAAGGAGCGACATTAGGCTATGGACCTCGTCTTCTGGCCTCTTCCAGTTTTCAGAAGAGAAGGTGTATAAGGTAAGATAAGGAATATGAATTTCATTGCAAGCATTGATGGCATCCCGAACAGCGGTTATGGCATGTCGGTGTCCGAATGTGCGCTCCTTCCCCCGTTCTTTTGCCCAGCGTCCGTTTCCGTCCATAATGATGGCAACATGCTTAGGCAGCTTTTCCAGGTTTATTTCATCTTTAAATCTACTCATTCATCTACAAGGGTTTGTGTCGCGCACTACACTCAATCTTCAATCTCGGTGTCGAGAAATGTAACTGCTGCTTTTACTCAATCCAACTGTTCACAATACTATATAGAAAAGCTGAAAGCTGCCTTGAACCTAGCAGTACAAGTGTTTGATCAAATTGCTGCAAATATAAAACATTTTTATCTTAAGGAAATTCTTAAGATTTAGTTAAATAAAAATAAATTGTTATTAATGAAATGGCCTGATTATCTGCTTTTTTTGAAAAAAAAATTATAATGAGCGTCGTAGTAGTCCGGGCGGCATAAATCCCGCTTTGGCTTCAGTGTAATCCTGGTATCGGCAAGGTATCCACTGCGTGGAATCTTCTCCTTGACCAAAGTACCATTTCGAAGAGAAAGTATCTCTATGAAATGTCCACTGACCCAAATCATTAAGGACATGGTAGGTTTCATACAACCGGCTTTTAGGGTGAGACCTTTGTATATTTACACCTTCAATAAAGTGCCAGACCATTTGCGCGCACAATTGGTGATTCTGCCAATTCCCTGAATCTAAATCTAGATCGAAAATACCCACTGTCCGTATATTCTCCCCTAGACCCATCTCCTTAAAATAAGCCATCGTCTCTCTACGGTTCAGCCCGTTGATTTGCGGGGATAGAGAAACACCTACTGCATCACTTTGCATTACATCGGCACTAAAACTCACCACATGTGCGTGGCGAAGTAATGGTTCGGCATTATCGGTTCCATTCATCAGTTCTGCAAGTCGCAGAGTCTCAAACTCAACTTCTCTAAGAAGGCTGATTGATTCCGGAGCATTCAGGTGTTTTTGGTGTCCTAAATGGCAAAGTGCTTTCAATCCTATGTCCTGGGAACTAACTGTTCTTGTCAAGAAGTTTTGTACCGAAAGGGATTTCTCATCGTCCTGCAGGGATACACGACTGGAGAACCTGGCAAGCATCATGTTCTTTTCTGACTGTGCTAATGAACGGAGTAGAAAATAGGTTAAATCGCTTGATCCTCCAATTACCATAGGCAGCATCTGATGTGTGTGGCAGAAAACCAAAAATTCTTCCAATACATAACAGCTGTCTTCATAGGTACGACCAGAAATCAAATCACCCGCGTCGAAGACAGGCACATGAAAATCTAGTTTGGAAAGCTTATATAATTGGCGTCGTATGCCACTAAAATCCATGGGTTCCGCTCCCATTCCATAGCCTCTAAGCTCAGAAACAAAAATGAGTGCTATTCCCCCAGGACAAGGTGCCTTCTCAATTATACTTCCTAATTGCCACGTCTCCGTTTTAATGGGACTGGGGGACGCTAAAAAATCCTCGAAATTCATAATATATCTAAATGGTACTGGCAAATATAAAAAAAGCCTTCCGTCTCGATGGACTGTCCCAAAAACGTGTTTGACTTCTTTGGGGCAACCGGTGCACGGAAGGCTCAACTAAAACGATTGGCTACTTAGCTTTTTTCTTAACCGCAGTGCTCGTCTTCTTTTTCACTGTTTTTTTTACCGCTGACTTTTTTACCGCACTTTTCTTAGCAGCTTTTTTCTCCTGAAATGCTTTGGGATCTTGTTCTTTAATCCAGTCCTTGACCTGTTCAAGTGAAATTTCCTTAAGCTCCTCAATAGAATATTTTTCTCCTGCACTCGATTTAGGAATTTTAAAATTATTCTTTCCCATTTTTATGAACGGTCCCCAACGCCCATTTTCTACGGCAATTGATTCCTCCGGCCATTGTTTGATATAGCGGTTTGCCTCCTTTTGGAGCTTGGCCTCAATCAACTCTTGAATATCCTCTTTGGAGAGATTGTCAAAATCGTATTTCTTTGGCACATTTATGAAATAGTCTTGGTACTTGATAAACGGACCAAAACGACCGCTACCCTTAGTAACTGGATTTCCTTTATAATTATCAATAGGTGCATCCGCACGCTTTTTCTCTTCTATAAGCTCTTGAGCACGCTGTTGATCTACGGATAATGGATCTTCATTCTTGGGAATACTGACATAAGTGTCTCCCCACTTTACATACGGTCCGAAACGTCCTACACCCACCATTACATCCTGCCCGTCAATGGGATTCAAATTAAATGGAAGTTTAAAAAGCTCTAGAGCTTCCTCTAGTGAGATAGTTGCAATATTCTGATCGGCCATTAGACTGGCAAATACAGGTTTCACTTCATCGTCCTGTTCCCCCATCTGAATCATGGCACCGTATCTTCCCATCCGGGCATACACGTTGCGCCCTGATTTGGGATCTATACCCAAATGCCTCTCACCGGTAGCTCTGTCTGCATTTTGTTCCACTTCTTCAATGCGTGGGTGAAAGAAGGCATAAAACTTACTCATGACATCTTTCCAAGACTGCCCCCCATTAGCTATCTCGTCAAATTCCTGTTCAACCCTTGCTGTAAATCCATAATCCAAGATTTCAGCGAAATTTTCGGTTAAGAATTCGTTGACTACTTCGCCAATGTCGGTTGGCACAAATTTATTCTTGTCTCCTCCATAGTTCTCCACTAATGCTTTCTTAGTGATTTCCTTTTCAAGAATAAGTGTATTGATAGTACGCTGCAAAGGTGCAATTTCTCTCTTATCTACATATCCGCGATTCTGGATAGTCTGGATGGTAGGAGCATAAGTAGAAGGCCTGCCGATACCCAGCTCTTCAAGTTTTTTCACCAACCCTGCTTCCGTATAACGTGCTGGTGGTCTTGTGAATTTTTGCGTTGCAGTTATTTGGTTATAGGAAAGCTCCTGCCCTTCAATAACTTTAGGCAAGAGTCCTTCAACTACGCCCTCAGATACCTCCTCATCTTCATTTTTGTGAATTCCATAGGCTTTTAAAAACCCTTCAAATACAATCACCTCTCCAGTGGCCTCAAAATGAGTATTAACGCTATTAGAAAGAATGCTTTTAGCTTTTGAATCTAAATCGATGCTTATAATGGTCCTTTCGATTTTAGCATTGCTCATCTGCGAAGCTAAGGTGCGTCGGTAAATTAACTGATACAGTTTATTGAGTTGGGCGTCTCCAATGGATTTAACAGAAAAATCCGTAGGACGGATTGCCTCGTGGGCTTCCTGAGCTGAAGAAGATTTGGTTGTGAAATTTTTGGGATTCGAATATTCTGTACCGAATTCGCTCTCTATTTGCGATTTTGCACCGTCAATAGCTTCCTTGGACAGGTTCACACTGTCGGTTCTCATATAGGTGATGAATCCTTCCTCATAAAGCCTCTGCGCCAAGCGCATCGTGGTTGTCACATTATATCCTAATCGAGATGAAGCTTCCTGCTGCAATGTGGAAGTGGTGAATGGGGCCGAAGCACTGCGGGTACCTGGCTTGGTTTCCACTGCACGCACTATAAAGTCCTTACCTTTCCACAGTTCTAAGTGCTCCCTAGCTTGTTCTTCACTTTGTAGATCTGATTTTAACTTCGCATTAATAGACTGATTATCCTTTGTCTTAAAAACACCATCAATCTTATAAGAAAAAGACGGAGAAAATTCCCGAATTTGCTTTTCTCGTTCCACCACAAGCCGCACAGCCACAGACTGTACTCGGCCAGCTGAAAGTCCAGTTTTGACTTTTTTCCATAACACGGGGGACATTTCAAACCCAACAATACGGTCTAAGACGCGTCGCGCCTGTTGGGCGTTCACAAGATCTTGGTTTATCCTTCGTGGATTATCGATAGCTTTTAGAATAGCATTTTTTGTGATTTCATGGAAGACAATTCTGCGGGTACTATCCAAGTCAAGTTTTAGTTCATTTGCCAAATGCCATGCAATAGCCTCTCCCTCACGGTCTTCATCGGAAGCCAACCAAACGGTCTGCGCTTTCTTCACCGCCTCTTTCAACTCCGCAACTACTTTCTTCTTATCGGCTGACACCTCATAATCTGGCGAAAAGGTTGTCAAATCGATACCCATACCTTTCTTAGGCAAATCTCTAATATGTCCAAAACTAGATTTAACTTGAAAATCCTTACCAAGGTATTTTTCAATCGTTTTAGCTTTGGCGGGTGACTCGACGATCACTAAATTCTTTGACATCCATTAAATTTTTGCAAAAGTAGAGCTTTTTTTATTTGTGCACATTTTGCTGTAACTCAGATCCAAAAAATAAACGTTTACTTTCGGGTCATCAACTTTAAAATCTGGTCTTCCAGAAAGTGCAGAACGGTAATGTGTATCTTTACAAAAGTATTATAGATATGTTCGCCAAAATAAAAAACGCTTTAAGCAGCCAGAGAGTATTTTACCGCTACTACCGTAGAAAAGGGTGGAAACGTTTTGTAAAGGAGAACATACTGGAAACCAATGCTCCTAACTACATCAAGGCCCAATCCATCGCCCTGGGACTTTTTATTGGTTTTTCACCATTTTGGGGACTTCATACTTTTCTGGTGGTTTTTCTTGCCAGTACCCTGAAATTGAATAAAATGTTAAGTTTTATTGCTTCCCAAATTGCATTTCCTCCCCTTGTCCCCTTTATCATATATGGATCGATTGTAACTGGACGTCAGTTTATTGGTGGTGAAAATCCCGTTGCGCTTAACGACGTAGGAATTGAAGACATCAAAAGAAATGTCCTACAATATCTAGTGGGAGGCATGTTATGGGCTACAGTAATAAGTCTTATCGGAGGCTTGGTAAGTTATGTTCTGCTAACACGTCTTCAGCCTGAAAACAAGGCGATTCGCAATAAATAAAGCCTGCTTCATTTTGTTAATTTTTCGACAAATTTCCTTATCTTCGCACACTTAAATTAAGCAGAGAAAACCTTGAAAATGAAGAAGTTTACTGAATATCCTCAATTAGACCTGAACACAGTAGCAACGGACTCCTTAAAATTTTGGAAAGAAAACGATACATTTAAAAAATCCATCGAAATCCGTCAGGGACAGCCTGAGTATATTTTTTACGAAGGTCCACCTTCTGCTAATGGCATGCCTGGTATCCACCACGTAATGGCACGCACCATAAAAGATATCTTTTGTCGTTTCCATACCCAACAAGGGAAGAAGGTTTTCCGTAAGGCAGGATGGGACACCCATGGTCTACCCATTGAATTAGGTGTGGAAAAAGAACTTGGGATCACAAAAGAGGATATTGGTACTAAGATATCTATTGAGGACTACAATAAAGCTTGTAGGGAAGCGGTTATGAAATATACCGATGTATGGAATGATCTAACCGAGAAAATTGGCTATTGGGTAGACTTATCAGATCCATATATCACTTACGAATCCAAATACATGGAAACCGTGTGGTGGCTTCTAAAACAACTAGACGAAAAAAACCTCCTATATAAAGGGTATACCATACAGCCCTACAGTCCTAAAGCAGGAACCGGGCTTTCATCCCATGAGCTTAATCAACCCGGAACCTATCGGGATGTTACAGACACTACGGTAACGGCGCAGTTTGAAATCACCTCGCCCAGCCATGCACTTGCGGCACTAACCGACAACACAGTTCCATTATTTGCTCTTGCCTGGACTACTACCCCGTGGACATTGCCTTCAAATACTGCACTTGCCGTGGGACCCAACATACGTTATGTCCTTATTCAAACGTATAACCAATATACATTTCTACCGATACGCGTTCTGCTCGCAGAAGATTTATTGGAAAAGAACTTAGGGAAAAAATTCTCGCAAGTCTCCAAGGAAGAAATAGAAAACTACACTGCTGAAGACAAGACAATACCCTACACTGTACTAGGACATCTCTCAGGAGAAGACTTAGTAGGTTCCGTATACAGACAGTTGGTGCCATGGTTCCAGCCCCATGAGAGACCATCCGACGCATTTCGTATTATACCGGGAGACTACGTTACCACGGAAGACGGAACTGGAATTGTCCATATTGCTCCTACATTCGGTGCTGACGATGCCAGGGTCGCCAAAGATAATGGAATCCCTGCCCTTTTAATAAAAGATGCGTCGGGAGTCCTTGTTCCTCTAATTGACCTACAAGGCAAATTTGTAGACGACGAAAGAGTGCCTTCCACTTGGCGAGGAAAATATATTAAAAATGAGTATTACGACCAGAATGCGCCTGAAAAATCATGGGATGTCGAATTAGCTATCATGCTTAAAACCCAAAACCAAGCTTTCAAAGTCGAGAAATACGTCCACAGTTACCCACATTGTTGGAGAACGGACAAACCGGTTCTTTATTATCCCTTAGATTCCTGGTTTGTAAAAATGTCGGCAGTAAAGGACCGATTGGTAGAATTAAATACACAGATTAACTGGAAACCAAAGTCGACCGGTGAAGGCAGATTTGCCAACTGGTTGGAAAATGTCAATGACTGGAATTTATCACGTTCCAGATACTGGGGAATACCACTACCTATTTGGAGAACCGAAGATTCCAAGGAGCAAATTGTAATTGGTTCAGTGGAGCAATTGCTTATCGAGATTGAAAAATCCGTGGCTGCAGGTATCATGACCCATAATCCGTATGCAGATTTTGAGCCGGGCAATATGTCCGCTTCGAATTATGCTAAAGTAGATTTGCATAAGAACCATGTGGACCAGATCGTACTGGTATCGGATTCAGGCAAGGCTATGCACAGAGAGTCCGACTTAATCGATGTTTGGTTTGATTCTGGTTCTATGCCCTATGCACAACTACATTATCCTTTTGAAAACAAGGAATTGATCGATTCTAAAAAAGCATTTCCAGCAGACTTTATAGCGGAGGGAGTGGATCAAACACGGGGTTGGTTCTACACTCTACACGCAATTGCAACTACTGTATTTGACAGTGTGGCCTACAAGAATGTGGTTTCGAACGGGCTAGTACTAGATAAGAATGGACAAAAAATGTCCAAACGCTTAGGCAATGCGGTGGACCCCTTCGAAACTCTAAATAAATACGGCCCTGATGCTACGCGATGGTACATGATTTCCAATGCCAATCCATGGGAAAATCTCAAATTTGATGTAGAAGGAATTGATGAGGTTCGAAGAAAATTTTTCGGAACCCTGTATAATACGTACTCGTTTTTTGCGCTCTATGCTAACGTAGATGGATTCACTTACCAGGAAGATGATATTGAAAGCCGACCAGAAATTGACCGTTGGATTCTTTCCGAGTTACAGCTTTTAATTCAGGAAGTCACTGCCTTTTATAAGGATTATGAGCCTACCAAAGCGGCCAGAGCCATAAATTTATTTGTGAACGATAATTTAAGTAACTGGTATGTGCGGCTTTGCAGAAGAAGATTTTGGAAGGGTGAATATTCGCAGGACAAGATCTCAGCCTATCAAACACTATACACTTGCCTAATGAGTGTAGCAAAAATCTCTGCTCCAATCGCTCCATTTTTCATGGAGCAACTCTATAGGGATCTAAACCTTGTTACAAAAAAAGAAAAAGAAGAATCCGTACATTTGACTCTATTCCCTGAGCCGAACCTAGAAATGATTGATTATGAGCTGGTTGAGAAAACACAACTTGCTCAAACTATCACTTCCATGGTGTTCTCTCTCAGGAAGAAGGAGAACATCAAGGTCAGACAGCCCTTGTCCAAAGTTATGATTCCGATACTGGAATCAAGGACCGAAAAATTGATTTCTGATGTGAGCGAACTTATTAAGCAAGAAGTTAATGTAAAGCATATTGAAATCATAGGAGCCTCCGAGGCAGCAGCACTTATCATAAAACAAGTAAAACCTAACTTTAAAACTCTTGGACCAAAACTGGGCAAAGACATGAAAAAAATTGCGCAGCAATTAGAAAATTTCAGCTCAGAGCAGATTTCTCAACTAGAGAAAAACGGTCACGTGGAATTAGAAGGCTACACACTGGATTTGCAGGATGTAGAAATACGTACCAAGGACATACCTGGATGGACCATGGCGACTGAAGGCAAACTTACTGTTGCATTAGACCTGACCCTTAACGAACAGTTGATTTCCGAGGGTATTTCCAGAGAATTCATCAATAGAATTCAGAATCTTCGCAAAGAAAAGGAATACAATTTAACCGACAGAATATCAATCACTTTAGAAGAATCCTGCCCTTTCAAAACTAACATTCTTGACCATACAGAACATATTTCCAGTGAGGTATTGTCGGATAAAATAGAATTTGTAAATTCACTCTCAATTTTTGAGGAGATAGAAATTGATGACATTCTATTAAAGGTGAATGTGAACAAAATAAATTATTAACAACCACACCCCGATCGGGACTGTGTACCAAACAATCGAGCAGCCATGGCAGATGAAAGACAAAGATACAGCGATGCTGATTTGCAGGAATTCAGAGAATTAATACAAGCGAAAATAGATAAAGCAGAGAAAGACCTTAGCCTAATAAACGAAAGCTTCATTAACGACCAGAACAATGGTACGGACGATACAAGTCCTACATTTAAGGCTTTTGAAGAGGGAGCTGAAACGTTAAGTAAGGAGCAAAATGCAATCTTGGCAGGGAGGCAGGAAAAATTCATTAGGGATTTGAAACATGCACTCATTCGAATCGAAAACAAAACGTACGGAGTTTGTAGAGTAACAGGTAAATTAATTCCTAAGGAACGGCTTAGAGCCGTGCCGCATGCTACGCTTAGCATAGAGGCTAAAAATATGCAACGTTAACAGAATACCGGACATTACGGCAACATAAGGTGGTGCTCCACCTTTTATTTTCAAAAACTCAACCCTTGAAAAGAATTGTTCTAGTTACTTTTCTGGTCTTATTAATAGATCAGCTATCAAAATTTTATATTAAAACAAACTTTCAGCTCGGAGAGAGCATTATGGTGTTGAACCAAGATTGGTTTCGCCTAACGTTTGTAGAAAATCCGGGGATGGCCTATGGATTTCACTTTGGGGGCCTAATTGGCAAATACTTCCTGGTCATCATCCGCATTGCGCTAATAACCGGGATGGTCTATCTATTCTCGAAATGGCTTAAGGAAGGAAATACCTCTAATTACTTAATAATCCCAATGGCAATGATCTTTGCAGGGGCGGTTGGAAACTTGATTGACGGCATGTTCTACGGCCTTATTTTCGATAGTGGTACCGTTTACGATGAGACCATTAACCGTTGGATAGATTACGGCGGAGTCTCTGAGGTTGTGCCATTTGGCCAGGGTTATTCCGACTTCATGAAAGGCTGTGTGGTGGATATGTTTCATTTTCCTATTGTCGATTGGACCGTTCCGTCTTCTTTTCCATTGCTAGGTGGAAAAAGAATTGAATTTTTTAAATATATTTTCAATGTAGCAGACGCCGCAATATCGGTGGGTGCTTTGCTTCTACTAGTGTTCCGAAAAAAAGCATTTCCTAATGGCATGGATTTCTAAGGTTCCATAAAAACAAATTATTAATGTCACGTATTTTAACAGGTATACAAGCTACAGGCACACCCCACCTGGGAAATTTACTCGGTGCGATTTATCCTGCTATAGAGCTTTCTAAAAAGAGTAACAATGAATCTTTTCTCTTCATCGCGAATCTCCATTCGTTAACACAGATAAAAGAGGGCAAAACCTTACGTCAGAATTCTTATGAGATTGCTGCCGCTTGGCTTGCATGTGGCCTGGATACCGACAGCACATATTTTTATCGACAAAGTGATATCCCTGAGGTTTGCGAACTATCGTGGTATCTCTCGTGCTTCTTCCCATACCAGAGATTAACTTTGGCACATTCCTTCAAGGATAAAGCGGACCGATTGGAAGATGTTAATGCGGGACTGTTCACGTACCCGATCCTTATGGCAGCAGATATCTTACTATATGATGCGGAAATAGTGCCGGTGGGCAAAGACCAGCTACAGCATTTGGAAATGGCAAGAGATATGGGCGCACGATTCAATCACCAAATGGGGGAGGTATTTGTACTGCCACAAGCAGAACTCCAAGAAAACACGAAATATGTTCCTGGCACCGATGGCAATAAAATGTCCAAGTCTCGAGGAAACATAATAAATATTTTCTTGCCTGAGAAGCAGCTGAAAAAACAGGTAATGAGTATTGAAACCGACAGCACCCCGTTGGAAGATCCTAAAGACCCTGATAAGGATAACGTATTTGCTATTTACCAACTTCTGGCTTCTGAAGAGCAGACGGAGAAAATGAGAGCTAATTACCTAAAGGGTAATTACGGCTATGGTCATGCCAAGACAGCTTTATACGAGCTAATTCTTGCCAAGTTTCAAAAAGAAAGGGATCTTTTCACGTACTACATGGAAAATCTGCCCGAATTGGAAGAAAAACTAATTTCAGGCGCTGCAAAGACAAGACCTATTGCCAAGCAAACCTTAGACAGGGTAAGACAGATTCTTGGTGTGTAAATATATTACAGGAGTTTTCGAATTTCTGCTAATTTATGGACCGAATTAACATTAGGTGCAGTGAACCCGTCGTTAAAAACATCAAAAAAAACGGCTCTCATCCCAAATGCTAATGCTCCCTCTATATCTGCAATCCAGTCGTCGCCGATAAAGACGCTCTCTGAGGGGTTAGCATTTGCGCGCTGCAGCGCATATTCAAATATTTCCCGCTGAGGTTTTCTCACATTAATTTCATCCGCACTGATTATGGTGGTAAAAAAGGTATCAATACCGGACTCAATACACTTACGGTTGGTTACCTCCATAAAACCATTGGAAAGTATATGGAGGGTATACCCTTTCGTGCGCAAATAATTTAAAAGTTCTTTTGCACCCTCCACCAACACATTGAATTCAATAATTTGGTCGAGAAAACCTTCTTCAAATTTTTGGGCCAATTCCATGTTATCCACACCAAAGAATAAGAAAGTATCATAAAAGCGGTGTTTTCTTAGATGGTCTTTATCAATTTCCCCATCGCGGATTTGCGCCCAGAGATTCTCGTTTATTGTAAAGTACTCCTTATGGAAATCATCAAAGCGTAGGGAATATTCCTGACCGATGGTGTACTGGTCAAAAAGTTGTTCTAAAGTAAGTTTTGCATTCGCCCGGTGGTCCCAAAGGGTATTATCCAGATCAAAAAAGACATGTTTTATCATATAGGAATACGACGCTACTATAATAGATCTTTAATAAGAACTATAGGAACGTTCAAAGTAAAATTTAAGTTTAAGCCTTGAAATTTCTTCTGCCCTTGTTCCTGGGAGCCAAGAGGGAATCCGTAGCCAGCAGTCAGATCAATCAGTCCTAAAACCGACACCCCCACTTTAGGTGCTAAATATTTGGTAGTTGCTTCCACCCCTGTTAGAAAATAATGCGAGTGGTAAACATCAACACCGCGTCTGAAATTAAAAAGAACATCCCCTTGTAGTTTCGGCATTGCCTTTACCTTGTCCTGGCTATACCCCACCAAAGCACCAGCGCCCACTCTGAATAGTACATCGTCAGTCGTTAAAAATAGGAGACGCCCACCGACTTCTCCAAATCCCATATTTTGGTAGGTAAACCCAGTGTGAACCATTCGATGCACAGTGACTTGAGCAAACTGACTGCCTGATATTATCAATCCAAGCAAAACCAACAATTTCAGAAATCTCATACACTGTATTTTAAAATAACTACTTTAATTCCTTAGAATACTGCTTCCTTAGATTCCAAATGCTCTCTTAATATCCTCTACCCTATCCAGTTTCTCCCAAGTAAAAAACTCCAAATCGTTGATAGTAATTTTCTCGGTATTAGTTCCGTTGGTAAAGGTCTTACTTCCAGTATACGGTGCACGGCCCATATGGCCATAGGCAGCGGTCTCCTGATAAATAGGATTTCTCAATTTTAGATTCTGTTCGATGGCATAAGGTCTTAAATCAAATAGCTCCAGGACTTTGACAGCGATCTCCCCATCGGTACTATTGACTTTTGAAGTACCGTAGGTGTTAACATACAAACCACAAGGTTGCGCAACCCCAATAGCATACGATACTTGAACCAAAACTTCATCAGCCACACCTGCGGCCACTAGGTTCTTCGCTATATGCCGTGTTGCGTATGCTGCGCTTCTATCTACTTTAGAAGGATCTTTACCAGAAAACGCTCCTCCACCGTGTGCTCCCTTACCACCGTAAGTATCCACTATAATCTTTCTTCCGGTCAAACCGGTGTCGCCATGAGGTCCACCGATAACAAACTTACCCGTTGGGTTAATATGATAGGTTATACTATCTGTAAACAAATCCTGAATCTCAATCTTTTGTTTTGCCTTAACTCGGGGAATAAGAATTTCAATCATATCTTTTCTTATTCTTGCTAGCATAGCTTCGTCACTTCCGAATTCATCATGCTGCGTGGAAATTACTATGGAATCGATCCGGATGGGTCTGTGATCGTCTGAATATTCAATAGTAACTTGTGACTTGGAATCAGGACGAAGGTATTTGATAGCCGAATTTTCCCTTCGAAGATTTGCAAGCTCCACCAAAAGTGCATGCGCAAGATCGAGTGCTAGAGGCATGTAATTTTCGGTCTCATTGGTTGCATAACCAAACATCATCCCTTGGTCACCGGCTCCTTGCCCATTGGCTTTTTCCTCAAAGTCACGTGAATCCACGGCACGGTCGACTCCTTGGTTGATATCAGGAGACTGTTCGTGGATTGCAGAGATAACTCCGCAAGAGTCACCGGCAAACATATATTCGCCCTTCGTATAGCCTATTTTATTAATCACCCCTCGTGCGATACTCTGCACATCAAGATAGGTTTCAGACTTAACTTCTCCGGCAAGAACTACTTGTCCGGTGGTTACTAAAGTTTCGCAAGCCACCTTAGAATTGGGGTCAAAAGCAAGAAAATGATCTATAAGCGCATCAGAAATCTGATCAGCAATTTTGTCCGGATGTCCCTCTGAAACGGATTCAGAAGTAAATAAATAGGGCATGTAATTTTTATTTGATATTAAAAATTCGCTTGGAAAGTTCAGAAAATAAACTAAAAGAGAAGTTTGGTTTTTAGCATTTTTTACTGAGGTTGCAATCAGCACAAATTTTTCCTCGCAATTTAGATTGCAAATTTACTATCTATTTTCTTTCCCGCAAAATAAGCCGAACTATTGGGGCTTAATACTGATGTAATCATCCGGAGCCGTATGATAGCCCAGTTTTTTATGTACGGAATTCTGAATAGCACGAATTAACTCATCAATCATTTTCTGCTTGTAGGTGGGCTTGTAGTAAATTATACTAATTTCTCTATAGGGGAAAGGTTTACGAAACCGTTGTATTTTTTGCAACTGTGGCTCGGAGAGTTGTGTTTTGGCAAGCTCTGGAACTATAGAAATACCTCCAACTCTATCCACCATCTGCACTAAGGTATTTATATTGGAAGCTCTAAAGTCCAGATTTTTTGGCTTCAGCACATTTTCCTTCAACTGACAGATATTTTCAAATTGTGTCCGTAAGCAGTTACCTTCTTCTAATAGCCAGACCTTTTCTACGTCTACATCTTGAGGTATTACATATTTGTCCCCAGATACGTTGTTTTCACTGCTGTACAGCATCAATTCTTCATTGAAGAGAAAATCCTGATAAAACTCGCTGGCACCATCGTACGGTGTCGAGATGATCCCTGCGTCCAATTCACCACTCTTAAGTGCTTTGAGAATTGACTCTGTGGTCATTTCTTTGACATTCATCTCCACTTTGGGATTCTCACTCAAAAAAGCAAAAATTTCTACGGGTAGGATATAGGTAGCAACTGTAGGAATAATACCTAATGTTAATTTACCGCCAAGCACATTATTGAGTAGATCAGCTTTATTCCTGAGTTCATTGACTGCATCTATAATTTTTTTCGCTTGAAGAATAATTTCCGCACCCACATCGGTGGTACGGATTGGATGGGTGGTTCTATCAAACACTTTCACATCCAGTTCATCTTCAAATTTCTGGATCATTGCGGACAGGGTGGGTTGTGTGATAAAACATGCCTGAGCCGCTTTTCCAAAGTGTCGAAACTTATCCACAGCAATAAGATATTCCAGTTGTTGAATGTTCATGTGATTAGTTTTATCTATCACAAATATAAGGCTTTCAATGATATGCTAATACTATTTCCCACGCTGCAATGCGCAGAATTGCTTAAATTGCAACTTATTCAAATTTTTAACCCCTTTAACTATGTATCAAGATCTACTGTTTGAAATCAAAGGCAGAATTGCAGTTATAACTATCAATAAACCAGCAAGCCTTAATGCATTGAATAAATATGTTATAACTGAACTGAGCGAAGCGCTCACTGCAGCTAATAACGACGAGCAGATACGAGTTATAATACTGACGGGCTCAGGAGAAAAAGCATTTGTAGCAGGAGCAGATATTAAGGAATTTGCAGATTTTGATTCCCAGCAAGCAGAGAGCCTTGCAAGAGAGGGACAAAATAAACTTTTCAATAAGGTGGAAAATCTTTCCAAACCTGTCATCGCTGCAATCAATGGTTTTGCATTGGGAGGAGGTTTAGAATTGGCAATGAGCTGCCATTTGCGTTTTGCCTCCACCAATGCCCGGCTGGGATTACCAGAAGTAACCTTAGGCCTCATTCCAGGGTACGGTGGCACTCAAAGACTACCTCAGCTAGTTGGTAAAGGAATCGCCAACGAACTTATATTTTCTGCAGAAATGGTGTCCGCCGAGCGTGCATACGAAATTGGTTTGGTAAACCGCGTCTATGATTCTGAAGAATTGCTAGATAAAACCATAGAATTTGCGGAGAAGATTGCTAGGAATTCACCACTGGCTATTGCGCGAGCAATTGAGGCCGTCAATTGCTCGAATAGTCGTGAGGGTTTTGATAAGGAAATACGCTTTTTCGGGGAGCTTTTCGAGCTGAAAGACAAGCAGGAAGGGGTAGCTGCTTTTCTAGAGAAGAGAAAACCAAATTTTTAGTACTGTGGAAGATCATCAGTATAATAAATTCGACCTGGCTTATTTAAAAATGGCTTTAGAGTGGGCAAAGCTGTCGTATTGTCGGCGCAAACAGGTGGGAGCCCTAATAGTCAAAGACCGGATGATAATTTCGGACGGCTATAATGGAACCCCCTCGGGCTCAATTAATGAATGTGAAGATAACGCTGGTAACACCCATTGGTATGTTCTTCACGCAGAAGCAAACGCCATCCTCAAACTATCCAGTTCGACGCAATCGGCTAAAGGTGCAACTTTATACATTACCTTATCTCCGTGTAAAGAGTGCAGTAAACTTATTCTGCAATCGGGTATTTCTCGATTAGTGTATATAGATGCCTATTCGGACAATGAAGGTATCAATTTCCTTACTTCTCATAATGTGGAAGTTTTACAGATTCCTCGTTCCGTACTAATGCCTGAGTAAATATGCAATGGATTTTCAACTTCATTTAGTTGGTTTTAAAAACTATCTGCTTCTGGAAAAGCAGGTTGCAGCCAATACCGCCGCTGCCTATTTAAGCGATGTTAAGATCCTAAGTGAGATTGCCACTCTTTTGGAATTAGATATTAGTAAAGCAACCTCTGAGCATCTTCACGAATGCCTTTATATTCTATCTAAAAGGAATATTAATGAGCGTTCTCAGGCCAGGTGGATCTCCTCAGTTAAGGCATTCTATAGATATTTGCTTGATGAGAATATTCGTGCTGACGACCCCACTTTGCTATTGGAAAGCCCAAAACTTGGCTTGTATCTACCTGATACTCTGAGTACAGAAGAAATCGACAGGATAGTGGCGGTGTCAGATAACACTGCCCTGGGTAAACGCAATCAAGCAATAATAGAAGTGTTATATGGTTGCGGACTTCGGGTAAGCGAACTTACCAATCTCAGACTCTCAGATATTAATTTTAAAGAACTTTTTCTACGGATTAAGGGAAAAGGGGATAAAACCCGGCTAGTACCTTTGGCAAGTTATACTGCAGAGATTCTTTCGCGCTATATTCAGGGAGTGAGAAATACGTTTGCTCTCCAAGATGGTCACCAGGATTTTGTATTTATCAACATTCGGGGGAGAAAGCTTACCAGAGTCATGGTATTTATAATAATTAAAAAATTAGCAGCAGCTGCAGGCATATCCAAAACCATTTCACCCCATACTTTCCGCCATAGTTATGCAACCCATCTACTGGAGAACGGAGCGGATTTGCGGTATATCCAAGAAATGTTAGGCCATTCCAGTATCACCACAACCGAGATTTATACCCATTTAAAAACGGAAGCACTCCACACTGCTATACTTGAATACCACCCCAGAAACAAAGCAAAGAGTTTATGAACGAATTAACATACTGTCCCCAATGCGGGAAATCGGGTCTTAGATACGAAGAATCAAAAAAGTGGAGTTGTACAGCCTGTGGGTTTGTTCTTTATAACAACTGCGCATCGGCAGTAGCAGTCGTTCTACAGCACAGAAAAGACATACTCCTTACAAGACGTAAAAACAAACCTGGAATGGGCCTTTTAGACCTTCCCGGAGGATTCTCGGATCCGATGGAAACTGCTGAACAGACCTGTAAAAGAGAAATTTGGGAAGAGTTGCAAATAGATCTTAATCCAGATTCTCTGTGCTATTTAGGCTCTAGGCCGAATAAATACCTGTTTAAAGCCATTGAGTACAGTACAATGGATCTTTTTTTTAGGTATGATCTGCTCGAAAAACCCAAATTTTTAATGTGTAGCGAAGAACTGTCGGAAGTGGTCTGGGTACCACTAAAGGAATTAGACCTAAACGAATTAGCGTTTGAATCTCAGCGCAACTTTCTAAAGCAATACACTTTGGCTTAATACTGATGTTCTTCAAGCATTTCTTTAAAAAAAGAAGACAGAGCCTTCCTTTGCTCCATATTTAAACGAGCCTCAGGGTGCTGCGCAATGTAGCCAGGTACCGGCATTTTCTTCTCCTCTACCATTTCTGCGGCCCGCTTTAAAATATCTTTCTTCTGATCGCTATTGTACAGGCCCCAAGTAGAGAAATTCAGGTTTTCCCTCGCTTTCTGTACATTATGTGCAATAGACCAAGATATCGGAGCAATCTTTGCCACAGGAGGATATTTGGTTTCAAACGAATGGCAGTCGTAGCAGCTCTTCTCAATAATCTGTCGTACCGAGGCAGGCGTCTTCTGAAGATCCATGAAATTCACCGTTTTATCCACCGGAGGATTGCTCTGGTCTACGGGAATTAACTGGATAAGCAGCACACCCGCCGCCACATACCCCAGTACTTTAATCCAGGTCTTCATCATTATTGCTATTTGAACCTAACTCTGTTGCAGGCATTTGTGTTGTATTGCTTTGTACATCCCAGTACTCTCTATTCTCCCACAGCGGTCTTATTTCCAGCTTCTTAGGGAAAACCACTACCCGTTCTGCACGCTCCAGCGTGTTTATATTGGCTAAATCCCAGAATCCATTTTCATTTTCATCAATTAAAATTCTTAGACTGTAAATTCCTGGACTTATATTCTCAAAACTAAATGTAGTACCGGGTTCTTTAATATTTGTCACCACTGCTTGTTTTTCATCGAGCAACTGCATCCAAAACGGCTTATCAGGTAGGTTAGCCAGCTGCACTACAAGTGTTCCGTAGTTTTCTTTCCTATCTACAGTGAAATTAAATTCATAGGCCTTGTCATTGTTGGTATAATACGAAAATACACTTTGCCTTGGAACACTAAGTGTGTATTTTTTATTCTGCTCAAACGGAGCTTCAATTTCAAATTTAAAAGGATTGCCTTCTAGTATTCTTGCGTTAAATTCCAGATTAAGCGTACTGTCCTGCTGTAATTTCCAATTTTGAGTTTGTAAGGACGTGACTGGAAAATTGCTTTCAAAGAGCATTTTAGAGGAAGGTCTTACTACTGCGCCGCTTACGTTGGACAGCGTCATATTTTCATCTGCTATCTTCCGATAAAAGACCGAAGCGTCGCCCGATTTGTCTTCAGCCACATACTTGAATTTAATATTTTCACTCTGCGTTATACCTATTCCTAGGGCGTCGGCATCAAAATATACTCTCGCAGTATCCGAGTGCTTTCTGTGCAGGATTTTAAAATCATTTACTTTGGAATTATCGGTCGTAATCTCAATTTGTTCGGGATTACCTTCAAAAATTAATTCGACTCCACCTGCTATGGTTTTTGTCTCTACATACCGTACAGGTTTAGAACTAGGGAATAGTTCAATGGGCAAAGACGAAATACTGCTGTCCAAATCAATGATATATTCCGGAAATCCCACACTTTCTTTACCAGGGTCCACCACAGAATTCTGGTTTTCATCATTAAAAGCCACAAGTCTGTACTGGCCGGGAGAAAGATAGTTTAGTTCAAAATATCCTTGCTCATCTGCCTTCGCAATATAATAAGGTTTCTTCCTGAAATCTAGACTATCCTCTGCCTTATAAAGACCTACTACGAAATTATTTTTGGAACCCTCAAGCAACTCTCTTTCTGTGGGTTTGGGCTTCATGCCATCAAAAATATCTCCGGTTATATACAGTTCATCCAATTTAGGACCTGTAGAAAAAGCAAATGTAAAATACGGCAGCACATTACCCTCATTTAAGTCCGCTATTGCATTTCCAAAATTAAAGTTATAGGTGGTGTTTTCCTGTAGGTCCCCTTCCCACTGAACTAGTACAGTTTTGCTTCCCAGCATAGTTGGAAGCACTTTTTTAAGCTTTATAGGTGGCGAAATAGTGAGGTTTCTAGAAACATCCTTTAAAGTTACATACTCATCAAAATCAAGTCTTAACTCCCCAATCGAGCGGCCTATGTTGGTGCGGGTAGTATCAATATTACTACCTGTAAATACGGGTGGTATTGTATCCTTTGCACCCCCGACAGGAGAACCAACCCGTGCACAGGAAAACAGAACAAACAGACACAGTACTAACCCAAGATAACCCTTCATTTACCTATTTTGTTCAAATTTACAGAATTTATCATTCCCCCGAAGGAATTTGCGCTATGTCCTGTCCACTGGAATCAATTGTTTTGTACAGTTTATCCACTTCATAGGGAAAGTTCTCAAAAAGAGCACTTAGAGCTAGCGATGAATAAATGCGTTGGGAGTATTTGTTACCAATCGCTATTATTGTAACCTTGGAGGATCGCAGATGAGCAAAGACAGAATTGCTTCCGTGCCACCAACCATTATGATAAGTAAGCTTGCTTTGGGGATCGTACACTTTCATTCGAAAGCCCAACCCATAGTTATTGATGCCTGGCCTTTCATTACTATAAGGCATAAATACCTGCTTCATCAGTGATGATTCCAAAAAATCAGGGGAATACATCGCCCTGGAGAAATTCAAAAGATTACGAGGTGTTGTGAAAATGTTTTTATCACCGTAGATCAGATCCAAACGGTCGTAAGGATATATCGAGGGACCTCGTGCGAAAAATGATTTGGCTGCCTTGTCCATCAAATGTTCTTCCAGAACATACGTATTATTCATACCGAGTGGAATAAATACCATTTGCTTCATAGCTTCCGGATAACTCTCTCCGGTCACTCTTTCTAATACCAAAGCCAAAAGGGCATAATTGGTATTACAATACATAAAGCCTGTATCTGGCTTACGCGGCATCTCGGGCTTATACCGGATCATTAGGGAAAGTATATCCTCATTGGTCAAGTACTTTTTATTAAGTTCTGGGGAAGCAGGATCAATTTTTTCTAGAAAGTACTCATACTTCGGCAATCCACTTCTTTGGTTAAGCAACTGTTTTATTGTTACTTGAGGATAGGGAAAGCCTTTTAAAATGCTATCTACGGTCTGATCAAGCTGTAATTTACCCGATTCAACCAATTTAAGGACGGCCATAGCTGTTAATGTCTTACTTACTGAAGCTACGTGCAACGCTGTCTCTGGACCTATTGGCCCAATCTCTTTATCCTGACTAAATCCCCTATAACTCTCATATAGGATGGCATCTCCCTTCGCAACTAAAAATCCTCCCCATAAATTGCCTTTCTCCCATACTTGCTGGTAGTAATTATCGATTACCGACACCACCTGATTCTTGCCTTTTATCCGGTTATCTTTATCAGTAAAAACTTCCTCCAGTTGCACATTGCCAAAATTCGGAAGGGAGGTATGTGCGCTTTCTGTAAGTGTGGCAGAGCTTTTATTACATGACAAAACACATAACCCCA
Source organism: Planobacterium oryzisoli (assembly GCF_015354315.1). GTDB lineage: Bacteria > Bacteroidota > Bacteroidia > Flavobacteriales > Weeksellaceae > Planobacterium_A > Planobacterium_A oryzisoli. The sequence goes on along the minus strand of NZ_JADKYY010000011.1, from coordinate 54,729 downwards.
AAAGTACCGAGGCTATAATTTTAGATTCCCATTTCATTCACTTTACACTAAAAATCCTTGCAATTTACAAGTTTATTCGTGTTGAGAGAATCTAAGAAATCATAATTGTTGTTAAGAAAAGGTTTTAAGAATTTTATCAACGATAATTTGCGCCAATCGTTCTTTGCTCTGTACAGACCAGCCAGCGATGTGCGGGGTAAGCAGCACATTTTCTGCATTTAGCAAGAATTCCATTTCACTGGGCATTTGGTCAAGTTGTTCGAAGGATGCGGTTTCATACTCAAGAACATCCAGGGATGCGCCTAGTATTTTGTTTGTTTTGAGGGCCGCCACCAATGCACCAGTATCTACATTCTTTCCCCGGGCGGTATTAACTAAATAAAAAGGATGATACATACAGCTAATGAACTTCTCATCCACCAGGTACAATGTGTCGGTAGTTAATGGCACGTGTAAAGACACAATGTGCGCATTCTGTTGCAGGGTAGCAAGATCCACCTGCGTCGCATAACTGTCCCCCACACCCTCTTTAATATCGTAACATAGCACCCGCAAACCTAGTCCAGCAAACCTTTTGGCTGTAGCCTTCCCCATATTCCCGTACCCGATGATACCTAAGGTCTTTCCAAGTAGTTCATCGCCTCTGTTTTCCTCCCGAAGCCATAACCCCTTTTTAATCTGTTGCGCTGAGGAGGCGAGTTTCTTGGTAATAGTCAAAAGACTTCCCAATACATGTTCAGCAACCGCATCTCTGTTTCCTTCGGGACTGTTTATTAACACTATTCCCTTTTTCTCTGCGTACGCAACATCGATATTTTCCATTCCAGCTCCGACCCTTGCTATGAATCTCAAATTAATTGCCGCATCTAATAAGGTTCTGTCTATAGGCACCCTGCTTCTTAGAATGAGGCCTTGGTAGCTTGCAATTTTGGAAAGTAAAGCCGTATGATCCGAAATAAAATCTTCTTCTACGTGATGTCCATGCGCTTCAAGCTGCTGTTTTATAAGTGAATGGTTCGTATCAATTTGAAGTATCCGCATTTTACTGGCAAAATAGTTTTTTTAATTCCACGGATTCCTGTGGTTTCATCCTACCGGAAAGAATAAGAGATAATTCTCTACGGCGAAAAGCCGCTTTAAACCGCTCAATTTCTAGGTCGCTCTCAGGTTCCATTTGAGGAATGGGCACAGGCTTATTGAATTCATCTACTGCCACGAATGTATAGATGCCTTCATTGGTGTGGATTTTTTTTCCTGCTATGGGATCATCCAGCCATACATCTACGTAGATTTCCATAGAAGTAGAAAAAGCGCGTGAAACTTTCGACTCCAAAACCACAATTCCGCCCTCAGGTATAGGATGATTAAAAGAAACGTGATTGACCGAAGCAGTCACTACCCGTCGTTCACAATGGCGGGCTGCTGAAATAGAGGCACAACGATCCATTTTTGCAAGCAATTCTCCCCCAAAAAGATTACGCAATGAATTTGTCTCGTTAGGTAATACGATATTGGTCATTATTGTCAGAGAGTCTGAAGCCGTTTTTATTTTCGCCATGATATAGTTTATTAATTGGTACTAGAAAATAGTGAACTGTCTGACCTTCCAGCTCGGTAGTTATTTAGTCAGATTGTTATCGAACACTGTGGCACTTCCCAATACCAGTTCTCTAAGTTCCGGAATAAAGAAGACCGCTAAAGAAAACAATAGCAAGATTAAAAGTCCCCACCAAAGGTAGGTGGGATAATAGGGTTTTTGCGAAGTTTTACCTCGTTTCAGCTTTTGAAGACTAATCTCCTGGAGTCCATAAAGATCGGACCGCAATGAATCCACCCGCACGCCTTTAAATACATGCGAATTTTCTTCTAAATATAAAGCTCCCAAGGGCGTCATATCAATGCGGGTTTCTCCTTCTTGTATTTGGTTTTTCCAAAACTGTGCAAGTTTATCAACCTCTAGGGCAACTTGCTGACGATGCTGGTGGTTTCTTGTTGCAATGTACGATATCAATTCCTCCTCCCAAACTGTATAATCAATCTCCAAATCTACCTTATACGAAGGGGGTAACAAGCTCTCTTCCTTCTTAAGTAGAACCGCCTCAGCGCGGGACAAGCGAAATAAACCAAAACCCGGGAGTGCAACTTTCTCAGAATGTTTGAGCAGTTCTAATATAGAGTCAGTAATTTTCATGCACTGCAAATTTAGAACATTAGTGGGAATAGTCCCCCAAACTTTCTAGACTCAAAGGTGTTTTTCTTTCCTACTTTATTTAAAATTAACTGCAACACCTAATAGGAAATTCCGTCCTGCTTGAGCAAAATAGTAGGGTTCTCCATCGTACACGTATCCGTTGTTCACATATTTTTGATCAAAAATATTATTTAGCAAAACGTTTATTTCAAGTCCAATTTTATTGAGTTCCACTTCATAACCCGCCATAAAATCATTTAAAAGATAGGCATCAGTCGTAAGCGCATCGTTCCCTGTATTATCTAGGTATTGTTTTCCAACATACTGATTAGAAAGTGAGAATCGAAACTGATGGTTGGGCTTATAGGTTACCTTTAGGTTAGCCATTGATTCGGGTGAAAATGCTATTGGTGTTCTTCCCAAGTCGGCTATTTCGGATTGTTCTTCCGATTTGAAATCGACATTGATATTACGACTAAATGTGGCATTGGCTAAAAACTCCCATTTTTCAGTTAAACTAAACCTGGAAGAAATCTCAAGACCTTGCCGGAAGGAACGTCCGGAATTTGTTCTTATAAATTCTCCAATATCATTAATAGCTCCGGATAAGACCAGTTGATCCTTATAGAACATATGAAATACGTTCGCCGCAAAAATTAGTGAGCTGTTCATTCTGCCCTCAATCCCTAATTCGAAGTCATGCAGTTTTTCAGCCCTAGTCGTGGGATCAGAGAGCAGGTCATCTCGGTTGGGTTCACGCATAGCCTTTGCATAAGATAAATACAACCTGCCTATGCCCAATTGGTAACTTACCCCAAATTTAGGATTAAAAAAAGTCCAATAACTATTGATATTTCCTCCCTCACCGTCTCCTTCTAAATCAATTCTTGTGGAATAGTCAATCGTTCGGACTTGCAAGTCTCCAAACCACGAGAATTTATCAGAATGGAAAATGGATTTCATATATCCTGAAACTTCATTTTTCAACGAGTAATTTCGGTAATACTCATATTCAGAAATTTCAGGCACAAAAACGTCGTTAACCCTACCGTAGTGCCAACCACTGTACTGGTTTGCCACCAAACCAAGCTGTAGTTCTACATTGGAAAATGAGGCATTGGCATTGGAAACTATACCGTAAAAATTATTGTCTAGCCATTTTTTACGAATGAAGTCTGAAGACCCTGCATAATCCGTTAAATTATACTTGGAATAATCTGCGTCCTGTTTGTAGTTTTCATAATACCCCTTTCCTCGGGTATGGTGAAGAGTTGTCTCAATGTTCCACTGGTCCGATAACAACTGTTTCCATGTAAGATGGGTGTGATTTTGCCTGTAATTATCTGTTTCATTAGAGTAGAAGTCCACAATGTTCTCCCACGCATCATCGTAAATAGCACCGGCACTGTTAAAACGAGGATTGTCCTCCCATGTTTGTCTATCTACCCCATTCCACGCTTGATACGTTTTTTCCTTTCCACCAAATACCATGAGTCGCACCAAGGTTTTGTTGTGCTTATACATGCTTGTGAGGTTATAAGAATTTAAATTAGAGGACGCCCGTTCTATATAACCGTCGGATTGAATCTTGCTGAATCGTCCCATTACAGAAAACCGCTTTTTAAAAAATGTGCCCGAGCCAATTTCTAATGCATACTTTTGGGTATTGAATGATCCCAAAGAGTTCTCACCACGCACATAGGGCGCAGGGGAAGGGTCTTTGGTGAGAATATTAACACTCGCTCCAAACGCAGCTACTCCATTGGTTGAGGTGCCGACTCCACGCTGAATTACTATCTGTCCCGCCGAGCTAGTTAAATCGGGCACATTCACGAAAAACGTTCCTTGAGATTCAGAGTCATTATACGGTACACCATTTAGCATCACATTTATGGAACCTGGTGAAACTCCCCTAATTCTAAGCGACGTGTATCCTATCCCGTTACCTGCATCTGAAGTGGCAACTACTGAAGTTTGGTTTTTTAGTAAAACCGGTAGGTCCTGGCCCAGGTTTTTATCCTGCAAATCTGCGGAAACATTAAGAACTTCTTTGGTTACTGGTAACCGACGGGTAAATTCAATGGCCTCAATTCGGCCTTCCCCCATTGAGATCGAATCCCCTGAAACTTGTGAAAAAACTAGCGGCCCAGCAATGAGCCCAGAAATAAAAAATCCTTTCATTCTTATAAATTGTTTTTAATTTAACGGAATAAAAGGGGTCAAAAAGATATACGGAAACTTAATTCCTGATTCCCTAAACAGCATTACCTGTTCGAGGTTCATCGGGTATAATCTCAGCCGCTTTACGCAGCACCCCTTTAATTTGATTACAAAAATAGGAAATTAATTTAGTATTTACGATTATGCACGTCTACAAAAAAATATTCTTTTGCATCAAGACTCACTTCGAATAGACCTCCTAATTTCCAAGCGTAATTGCGTTTAATGTCGTCATAGAGGAAAGGGATGACAATCTTGCCCTCTATAGTAATAACCCCAAATTTGTTATCCTTTACGGCTATAAGCATAGGATTATCTAAATCATCTCCTTCTAAAACATGTAGATATTGGAACTGGGGATAAATTACGTACTGACGGTAGTCTGTTTCATCAAAAAAAGTTGCCTTTTCTACGAGTCCGTAAAAGCCATTTCTAACAAAAGAAAAAAACCTTTGTTCCTTAAACACTAAGGGACATAATCCTAAATCCTCTTTGTTATATAAATAAAGCAGTGTTCCATTTTGGTCTATTCTATAATCTTTACCTTCAAAACGAACCGTAGCATACTTAGAGGTTCCGTACTTTCTTACTTCTGGATTTATTGAATGTAACAAAGTACAGTCTTCAGCAAAGAAACTAACATGGGAAAAGCGAGCCTTTATTGTTTTAACGCCATCTCTATGAACATAGCCGAATTTATTACCAATACGTTTAGGTATCCAATCGGCAACAGACCTAATTTTGACAGTGTCTGCTATGAAGTGACCCGGTGTAGGCCCGAGCTCTGTTTGAAAAGACGCTTTCAGCCCCTGCGAAGTCAGTGACACTATAGAAAACAAAAATAAGAATAGTTTGAACGTGTTCCTCATTTGCTGCTTGGTGTAGCAAATATACAGCCAATTTTTTCCAAATGACTGCTAGTGTATAGAAACGAACCATTTTATTTATACGAAATCTAAATAATTGGGATTCCACAAGGCCCCATTTTTTTTCGTAATTTTGAAGATTAAAATTTTTACGATAATTCAAATACTTATAGATATGACTTTTGACATTGATATGATCAAAAAAGTGTACGAGAAGTATCCTGAGCGAGTGGCGGCGGCTAGATCGGCAGTAGGAAAACCTCTTACACTATCAGAGAAAATCCTTTACACGCACCTTTGGCAAGGAAATGCCACTGAAGCTTATGAGAGAGGTAACTCTTATGTGGATTTTGCCCCGGATAGAGTAGCCATGCAGGATGCAACTGCGCAAATGGCTTTATTGCAATTTATGCAAGCTGGCAAAGCCAAAGTTGCGGTTCCTTCAACGGCTCATGCCGACCATTTAATTCAGGCAAAAGTTGGCGCTGAAAGGGATTTACAAGAATCTATCAATAAAAACTCTGAAGTATTTAATTTCTTAAGCTCTGTATGTGATAAATACGGAATTGGCTTCTGGAAGCCAGGAGCAGGTATTATCCACCAGGTAGTTCTTGAGAATTATGCATTTCCCGGCGGAATGATGATTGGTACGGATTCGCATACTGTAAATGCGGGTGGACTTGGAATGGTTGCCATTGGTGTCGGAGGAGCGGACGCAGTAGATGTGATGGCCGGAATGGCATGGGAACTAAAAATGCCAAAGTTGATTGGTGTAAAGTTAACAGGAAAACTCAACGGATGGACAAGTGCCAAAGATGTTATCCTCAAGGTAGCCGGAATTTTAACGGTGAAAGGAGGAACAGGGTGTATTGTCGAATATTTCGGTGAAGGCGCTACATCAATGAGCGCGACAGGTAAAGGTACGATATGTAATATGGGTGCAGAGATTGGGGCTACAACCTCAACCTTTGGTTACGACGATTCTATGCGAAGATATTTGGCTGCGACAGGCAGACAAGATGTAGTGGCTGCTGCCGACCAGATCGCTGAGCACCTTACAGCGGATCCTGAAGTGTACGCCAATCCAGAACTATACTTCGATCAGGTAATAGAAATTAATCTCTCTGAGCTTACCCCACATCTTAATGGTCCTTTTACTCCAGATTTAGCTACACCTGTAGCGGAATTTAAAGAAAAGGCTGAGCTTAACGGATGGCCTTTAGATGTAGAATGGGCGTTGATAGGATCTTGTACTAATTCTTCTTACGAGGATCTTTCCCGTGCTGCTTCCATAGTAGAAGACGCAGTTTCGAAAGGTGTGAAACCAAAAGCTATCTTGGGAATCAATCCAGGTTCGGAGCAAGTCAAATATACTGCCGAACGTGACGGACTTTTGGATTCGTTTAGAAAATTTGAAAATGCACGTATATTCACCAATGCTTGTGGACCATGTATTGGTCAGTGGGATAGAGAAGGCGCGGAAAAAGGAGAAAAAAATTCTATAATACATTCTTTTAACCGAAATTTTGCAAAAAGGGCAGACGGGAACCCAAATACGCATGCTTTTGTGGCATCACCAGAAATGGTTGCAGCGGTAGCCATATCCGGGCGCTTGGACTTTAACCCTATAACCGACAGTCTAACAAATGCCCAAGGCGAACAGGTACACCTAAATGAACCCAATGGTTTTGAGTTGCCTCCACGCGGTTTTGACGTTGGAGACAATGGATACCAAGCTCCTTCACAAGACGGCTCTTCCGTTCAAGTACTGGTGGATCCTAATTCAGACAGACTACAGTTACTCGAACCATTTTCAGCTTGGAATGGAGAAAACATTTCCGGCGCAAGACTATTAATAAAGGCATTTGGCAAATGTACCACAGACCATATTTCTATGGCTGGACCATGGTTAAAATACCGAGGCCACTTAGATAACATTTCTAACAATATGCTTATCGGAGCGGTCAATGCCTTCAATATGGAGACCAATAAAGTTAAAAATCAACTTACCGGTCAGTTTGATGAGGTGCCTAATGTAGCAAGAGCATACAAAGCCGCTGGCATACCATCCATTGTAGTAGGTGATGAGAATTACGGTGAGGGATCTTCAAGGGAACATGCAGCAATGGAACCAAGACATTTAGGGGTCAAGGCTGTGTTGGTTAAGTCTTTTGCAAGAATTCACGAAACCAATCTTAAAAAGCAGGGTATGCTAGGTCTTACTTTTGCAGATAAAGCCGACTACGATAAGATTAGAGAAGACGATATTTTTAATTTCTTAGATCTTGATCAATTTGCGCCGGGCCGTCCTCTTACACTAGAAATAGTACATTCGGACGGAACCAAAGATATCATTATAGCCAACCACACCTATAACGATCAGCAAATCGGATGGTTTAGAGCTGGTTCAGCACTTAACCTGATTGCAATGGAAGCAAATAAATAAAAGCAACTAGTTTCAGATATAGCTCAGTCAATTTTTATTGACTGAGCTTTTTTTGTGCTTTTACTACATTCCATAACACTTCATTGGGCAGTGCACCAGTAACGCTAATTGTAGTTTTGTTAACTGGGTGAGTAAACTCTAGAGCGCGCGCGTGAAGCGAAATACCTCCGTCAGGATTGGAACGTGAAGCACCGTATTTTAGATCTCCCTTTATGGGCACACCGGTTTTAGAAAGCTGCGCACGAATCTGATGATGGCGCCCAGTGAATAATTCTATTTCTAGGAGGCTATAGTTATCAAGATCCATCAGCTTAGTATAGTGTAGTCGCGCCTCCTTGGCTCCCGAAGTAGGCCGGGGAAAAACTACGCTCTTATTGGTTTTTTCATTTTTCTGCAAGTAATGAACAAGTGTAGCACTTGGTGCCAGGTCGGCTTTTTCCACTAGCGCCCAATACACTTTCTTTATCTCTCGGTCTTTGACCATCACGGTCAGTCGCGAAAGGGCTTTGGAGGTTTTTGCATAGATAACCAGTCCACTGGTGGGCCGGTCAATGCGATGAACCAAACCTAGAAAAACATTGCCTGACTTTTGATTCCGCGTCTTAATATAGGATTTGATGTGGTCAAGTAAGGACAAATCCCCTGTCTTATCCCCCTGCACAAGCTGACCCACCTTTTTATTAATTATAATTATGTGGTTGTCTTCGTATGCAATCTGCTCTGGATCAAAATTTTGGTGATTATTCGGGGCCATACTGCCGGTAAATTATGCTACGAACGTCTTTGAACGCGTGGCCTGTTAAAAAGAGAAATGATTACACCGGCAAAGAGACCAATAGTTTTAAGGATTGCCAAAGGACTATCTTCAGGAAAAAAAACCCCGACGATGCTAAGAACTGCTGCAGCATACATAGGATAAATAAATTTTTTATTGGTAAGGATTGGTGCCATAAGGGCGAAGCTTAGTCCAATCATTACATAAAACAGCTTGTGGTAAAGGAAATTGTTTATTTCCGGACTAAAAAATTGGAACCAACCTGCCAATAAGCATACTAACGCGCCCACTGAGACAATGGCTTGCAGTGTTTGAATATTTTTCATTTAATAACTTTCATTTTCATTTGGAAAATCTCCCGATTTTACATCGGAAACGTATTTGGATACGGCTCCACTAATCTCGTTATATAGATCCAGATACCGTCTAAGAAACTTAGGAGAAAATCCTTGATTCATTCCTACCATGTCGTGGTACACTAGAACTTGTCCGTCACAGCCAGCACCAGCGCCTATTCCTATTGTCGGGATGGATAGAGACTTTGAAACCTGAGTGGCCAAGTCTGCGGGTATTTTCTCCAATACTAAGGCAAAACATCCTAGCTCTTCTACTAGTTTTGCATCTTTGAGAAGTCTATCTGCCTCCTGCTGCTCTTTGGCCCGTACCTTATAGGTGCCAAATTGGTAAATGGACTGCGGCGTTAAACCCAAATGCGCCATTACGGGAATTCCTGCATTCACAATCTTTCTTATGCTGTCTGCAATTTCCTCTCCTCCTTCAATCTTTATAGCATGTGCTCCTCCCTCCTTCATCATACGTACCGCGGAATCCAATGCTTTATCTGGATTACTCTGATAGGTTCCAAAAGGCAGATCCGCCACCACCAGTGCACGTTCCACTCCACGCACCACACATTGTGTGTGGTAGATCATTTGGTCTAATGTAATGGGCAGTGTTGTTTCGTGCCCTGCCATCACATTTGCAGCAGAATCACCCACCAGTATGGAATCCACGCCTCCGGCATCGACCATTTTAGCAGTGGTATAATCGTAGGCAGTAAGCATCGTAATACGTTCTTTATCGAACTTCAGCTTACGCAAGGTCTCCGTTGTAACCTTTTTAATTTCAGAATGAACAGACATAATAACAGGTTATCTATCAGCGTTACATCACCACGTGACCTAACTTTATTAGTTTCTCGTGGTTGAGGATTTTAATATTTCGTCCCTCGGTTTCAATTAATTCGTCGTGTTTAAATTCCGAAATCAACCTAATGGCGCTTTCCGTAGCGGTTCCAATTAGATTGGCAATTTCCTCTCTGGTCAAGGATATTCTTATAAATCCTTCGGGATCTGTACCTAATTTTTGCTCTAAAAGCAAAAGAACTTCGGCCAATCGCTCTCGAACTGTCTTTTGAGCAAGATAAGTGATTGTATTGGACGATTCTCCAAGCTCATAAGCAAACTTCTGAAGCATTGCAAAGGAAAGCTTGGGATCCACCTCTAGCATGTGTAAAAAAACGTCGCCTGGCACAAAAACCGCTTGAATATCGGACATTGCTTCCGCCTTTGCCTGGAAGTTTTCCCCTATCAGGAGGGAACGGTAACCCACTAAATCTCCATCTTTAATAAATCGAAGAATTTGGTCTTTTCCGTATACACCAGACTTAGAGAGTTTAACCGTACCTTTTTCGATGAAATAAACTCCATTAGGATTTTCATCTTCTGCGAATACTAATTCTCCTTTACGGATATGAACCGTTTTCTTCGCATCCATATACTTCTTAAAATCCTCTTCTGATAACATTTCCTTAAAAGAAACTTCATTGAAAACACTCAAAAAATTTTTTTCTATAAGTTCCTGTTTTTCTGCTGACATACCTATGATATTTATCAGCAAAAATAGACTATTTTGCCCTGAAGGGCAAAGTTTTTTGTTATATTTTTGCAGGTCAAGTCCTTATAAGAACGTGAGTGAAAACTGCTATCATTGTGGCCAAGAAATTCAAAAGGAGCGCATCACCTTCCAAGAAAAGTTATTTTGTTGTGTTGGGTGCAAATCCGTGTTTGAAATTCTAAATTCCAATGACTTAAGCAAATTTTACGAGCTAAATAAAAAATCGGGTATCCGCCCCGAAACTTCTGGAGAAGATTTTAGCTACTTAGATACTGCGGAGATATTCTCAAAAGTTACCGATTTTAGCGAAGGCACCACCACTTTGGTGACATTTAAGATCCCGGTCATTCACTGCTCTTCCTGTATCTGGCTTTTAGAAAGTCTTCATGACTTAAGTCCACACATACACTATTCCCAAGTTCATTTTACGAAGAAAACACTACAGGTTTCTTTTGATTCGCAAAAATTCAAATTAAGTGAATTAGCCACTTTACTTTCTTCCCTTGGGTATAAGCCGGTAATAAACCTGGAAACGGCAGATAAGAAAGAAGTGGTACTGGACAAGACTTTACTTATTAAATTGGCTGTGGCAGGTTTTGCATTTGGAAACGGAATGTTTTTTAGTTTTCCGGAATATGCAGAAATTATACTGGGCACTTCCGACTATTGGATGGAGCAGTACAAACATCTATTTCGGTTTATAATGTTCCTTCTTGCAACCCCGGTCGTATTCTATTCCGCTTCGGATTACTTTAAATCCGCGCTTTACGGACTTAAGAATAGGGTGGTAAATATTGATGTCCCAATTGTTTTGGGAATCTTGGTACTGTACTTGCGAAGTATCTACGAAGTCCTTACTGATTATGGTCCTGGGTATTTTGATACTTTATGTGGACTTTTATTTTTCATGCTGCTTGGCAAGGTGTTTCAGAAAAGGACCTACAGTGCGCTTTCCTACGACCGTGATTATAAATCATTCTACCCGATCGCTGTAACTAAGCTTTTGGACGGAGGAGTTCAGAAAAACATACTGTTATCTGAACTACAATTAGGCGATCGCATTATGGTGCGGAACCAGGAAATCATTCCGGTGGATACCATATTGATCAGTGGCCAGGGAAACATAGACAATAGCTTCATTACCGGTGAAAGCTCCACTATTACCAAGAGCCCAGGAGATAAAATTTTTGCTGGAGGCAAGCAAGTGGGGTCTGTCCTTGAATTGGAAGTGATAAAAAATGTCGACCAAAGCTATTTAACACAGCTCTGGAATAAGGAAGCGTTCAAAAAGCACGAACATGGACTGGACAATTTAACCAATAAAATCAGCAAGTACTTTACATTTGTAATTCTTTTAATCACTTTGACCGCTGGGGTGTACTGGTATCGGATCGACCAAGAACAAATGTTTCAGGTAATTTCCGCGGTTCTCATTGTGGCCTGTCCGTGCGCACTCGCACTCTCTGCACCGTTTACTTTTGGCCATATTATGCGTATTCTTGGAAGAAACGAGTTTTACGTGAAAGACACGCTAACTATCGAAAAAATGGCTGAAATTGACACCATTGTATTTGATAAGACCGGTACTTTAACCGAAAACAAAAGATCGAAGATCCGGTACGAAGGGGAACCATTAACCAGTCAGGACTTGATCAATCTAAAGTCTTTACTAAAGAACAGCAACCATCCATTATCAAAAATGCTCTACAGTGAGATAGAGGAAACAGACCTCTATTTTGAAGTAGAAAACTTTAGTGATTATCCCGGCCAAGGATACGAGGGAACCGTCCGGGGACAGCATTACAAGATAGGCTCCGCACGATACAGTAGTCAGGACAAAATAAACCTGGAAACCGCTGTTTATATTTCTAAAAACGACAAATTTGTAGGGAAATATATATTCAAAAACGAATACAGGAAAAATTTGAATAAACTTTCTCAAGAACTTTCCTCCTACCAACTACATGTTTTAAGTGGGGACAATGAATCCGAAAAAAAGCAACTTCAGGAACTCTTCCCTAGCTTGGTTAATATGGCTTTTAATCAGGATCCTGAGAGCAAGTTGAATTATATACGAAAATTACAAAAGGAAGGCAAGAAAGTCATGATGCTCGGAGACGGGCTTAATGATGCTGGAGCACTTAAGCAAAGTGATTTGGGGGTTGCTGTTGCGGACGACAGTAATGCATTTACTCCTGCTTCGGACATAATTATGAGCGGGAAGAAAGTAACACATTTACACAAATACCTCCATTTAGGTCATGATTCTATTTCGATCGTAAGAATAACCTTTGCAATCAGCTTACTTTACAACGTTATTGGAATTTCGGTGGCGGTTATGGGTTACATGTCCCCTTTAGTTGCCGCTATCTTAATGCCGATAAGCTCGATTACAGTAGTTGCTTTTACTACTTTGGCAACCTGGGTTCGAAGTACAAAATATTTCAAGCTGTATCGATAGTAAACGCATCCTATTTAGAAGGGTTTTAAATTAACGTTTTTTAACGTGAAGTGACTTATATCATTATTTTTCCATAAATTTGAGAACTCGAAAATTTTAAATTTGCCATCCTATGGATATACTCTATTTAATGATAATTTGCAGTGTATCTTTAGCGGTCATTTTTTTAATAGTTTTTATTATTAATGCTCGCAAAGGCCAATTTGAGGACGATGAATCGCCGGCAGTACGAATATTATTTGACGACGGTGTAAAAGACGAGAAAACCGTACAAGCCACAGAAGAAACTCAGGAAACGCGAAGCCGGGACAAAGAAAACGAAAGAACAGAATAAAGTATTAGTTTATATGGAAACACAAAAGTTTAGTTATGACAATAGCATCGTGCGTGCATTCTTATATGCTACCGTTATTTTCGGTATCATAGGTTTTACGTTCGGTCTTACTGCTGCATTAATGCTTTTTTACCCGGAACTTCCTGAGTTTTTCTTAGGAACAGACGACCCGACTATTAAGAGTTTGGCGGCCGGAAATATTGAAGGATTAATAAACTCACAGGGAGCCTTCGGATTCGGTAGAATTCGTATGTTGCATACATCTGCAGTGGTATTTGCTTTTGTGGGTAACTGTATATTTGCTGGAGCTTACTACTCACTACAACGTCTACTAAAAGCCAGAATGTATAGTGATGCTATCTCATGGGCGCACTTCTGGACGTGGCAAATCATGATTGTAGCTGTAGTGATTACCTTCTTTATGGGTATAAACACTTCCAAAGAATACGCAGAACATGAGTGGCCAATCGATATCCTAATTACTATTTCATGGGTTCTTTTTGGTATCAACATGTTTGGAACTATTGCTAAGAGAAGAGTACGCCATTTATACGTTGCCATTTGGTTCTATATAGGAACGTGGATTGCCGTAGCAATGCTACATATTTTCAATAACCTGGAAGTTCCATTAACCATGTGGAAATCATACAGTGCGTATGCGGGAGTAAAGGATGCTTTAGTTCAGTGGTGGTATGGGCACAATGCAGTAGCATTTTTCCTTACTACACCTGTTCTTGGACTTATGTACTACTTTCTTCCTAAGGCTGCTGACAGACCTGTATTTTCCTATAAATTATCGATCATTCACTTTTGGTCATTAATATTTGTATATATCTGGGCAGGTCCGCACCATTTACAATATACGGCACTACCAGCATGGGCTCAGGCTCTTGGAACTGGTTTCTCAATCATGCTAATCGCTCCATCTTGGGGAGGTATGCTTAATGGACTTCTAACGCTAAGAGGTGCATGGGATAAGGTTCGCGAAGATCCAATCCTTAAGTTTTTTGTTGTGGCTATTACCTGCTACGGTATGGCAACATTCGAAGGGCCGCTCTTAGCGACAAAAACGTTAAATAAAATCGGCCATTATACGGACTGGGTAATTGGTCACGTTCATCTAGGTGCTTTAGGTTGGAATGGCTTTATAGCGTTTGGTATGATCTACTACATGCTACCAATAATGTGGAGAACCAAACTTTGGTCTACTAAATTAGCAAACTGGCATTTCTGGTTGGGCACGCTAGGTATCATCTTCTATGCGGTACCACTTTACATCGCTGGATTTACTCAAGGCCTAATGTGGAAACAGTTTAATCCGGACGGCACATTGGTTTGGAAGAACTGGCTGGACACAGTTACGGCCATTATCCCTTACTATATCATGCGTTTTGTTGGAGGTTCACTCTATATTACAGGGGCTATCCTTATGGCAATAAACGTGGTTGCGACTGTGAGAAAAGGATCATTCCAAAAAGACCTGCCTGCAGAAGCTCCTGCTCTAGCTAATATTAGTAATTCCAGAAAGGAAGGAGAGGGAACGCACTTGTGGTTAGAAAGAATGCCGGTTCTACTATCTATATTGGCATTCATTGCGGTGGCAATTGGAGGTGCCGTGCAAATCATTCCTACCTTAACGGTTAAGGAGAATGTACCTACTATCTCTGCAGTTAAACCATATACACCGCTCGAACTAGAAGGTAGAGATCTATACATTAGAGAAGGATGTAATTCCTGCCACTCACAAATGATCAGACCATTTCGTGACGAAGTTGTTCGCTTCAATGGAAAGAATGGACAATATTCTAAAGCCGGTGAATTTGTATACGACAGGCCATTCCTTTGGGGCTCTAAAAGAACTGGACCGGACCTTCACAGACAGGGAGGAAAAAACCCTTCGTCATGGCACTATAAGCACATGTACAACCCCCGTTCTACATCTGCTGGTTCCATCATGCCGCGGTATCCTTGGCTGATAGCAAATGATCTGGACCGCTCCCAAATGGCAAACAAGTTAACTTTAATGAAGGATGTATTTGATGTTCCTTATACACAGGCACAAATTGATACTGCGGATGTATGGGCAGACAACCAAGCCAAGTTTATTGTTAACCAGATATTCTCAGAAGCGGCGGATTTAAAACAAGCATATGCTACCAGACCTGAAGGAGAACTGGAGAAAAAAGAGATTATCGCATTGATAGCTTATTTGCAAAGATTAGGTACAGATATCAAAACAACTGAAGTACAAACAGCAAGTAACGACTAATTAGCAACAATATAAGCTTATGATTCCTCAGAATGTAAAAGATATCGTTTCCAATGAGCAGTTCACCGGTCTATTTCAGACTCTAGCGTTACTGATCTTTATGGTATTTTTTATCGCTGTCATCGTGTATGTTTTCAGCAGACCTAAAAAACATTACGATGAAGCGGCTAATGCACCACTCGAGGATGATGACCAACCATTAAACCCATAACAACATCATGAAAACAAGAACTCCTGTAATTGTTAACATACTGATTATTCTGACCATACTGTTTATCATGTACTACATGTTTGTACAGAATAATTCATTCTTCACCTCTCCGTATTTTTGGGGCACGGTCGCAATTAGTATTATCCTAGCAATGATTCACAATGCTATTGGCGATTTAATTGAGAATCACAAATTCAAGGCATTAAACGAGGAAGAAAAAGCGGCTTACCTACTGGAAAAGAAA
Source organism: Planobacterium oryzisoli (assembly GCF_015354315.1). GTDB lineage: Bacteria > Bacteroidota > Bacteroidia > Flavobacteriales > Weeksellaceae > Planobacterium_A > Planobacterium_A oryzisoli. Next base: position 38,816 of record NZ_JADKYY010000011.1, on the reverse strand, counting down.
AAACCTTTTCTAAAAGCTCTGTGGGACAGCGCTTTCAAGAAGCAGACTGCCAAAGAAGAGAAGGATATGCTTATTGACCATGGTTTTGATGGAATAATGGAATTAGACAACCAATTACCTAAGTGGTGGTTAGGATTATTCTACTTCGGTGTCATCTACTGTATCATTTATGTAGTATCCTACTCATTCACCAATTTCGCTGACCCTATTAAAGAGTACGACGAGGAATACAAGACCCAGCTTGCTGCAATCGACGAATATATGAAAACAGCTCCGCAGGCGACCTTGGAAAATGCAGTGTATTCTAGCGATATGGTAACAGAAGGTGAGGAAATCTTTAAAACAAACTGCGTATCCTGTCATATGGATGGTGGTAAAGGAGGCATTGGACCGAACCTAACCGATAATGCGTGGATTAATCAGCCTGAGTCCACTTTATTCAAAAGCGTTTTTCATGTCGTGTACAACGGCTCTCCAAACAACCCAACCATGGTCGCTTTTGGACAAAATGGGCAATTAACTGGTAACGATATTCAGAAAGTAGCATCTTACATATATCATATTAACCAAGAACAACAACCAATTACACCTGCACAAGGAGGTGCAGCGCCTCAGGGAACCGAAGCAAACTGGGAAAAATAAGTGATATTTTGTAACTTAACTGAAACATAATTCGTTATCATTAACTGATAATAACGAATTATGTTTTTTTAAATTTATAGCAAAATGGCATATCAAGATAAAGACGTCAATTTCCGCGGTGGTCAAGGCCAGGTGGTGGACCCTGAAACATTCCGAGATACTGTAAACACAATGGATCAGAGCGGCAAGCGAAAGTGGGTGTTTCCAAGAAAACCGAAAGGCCGCTATACCAACTACCGTCTCCTTGTTAGCATATTCTTGCTTGCAGTATTTTTTGCTATTCCTTTCTTAAAAATCAACGGCAACCCCTTCCTTCTCCTCAATGTTTTGGATCGGGAGTTTTTCATTTTCGGACAACCGTTTTACCCCCAAGATTTTTTCATCCTGGCTCTGGGTGCCATAGCCTCAATAATATTTATTATTGTTTTCACAGTAGTCTTCGGCCGGATATTTTGCGGGTGGATTTGCCCTCAGACAATTTTTATGGAGATGATCTTTAGAAAAATTGAGTACGCCATCGAGGGAGACAGAAACAGACAAATGCGACTGGACCAGCAGCCCTGGAATGCAGAAAAGATTTGGAAAAGATCGCTCAAGTGGAGTATTTACATAGTTATTTCCCTGATCATTACCCATGTAATGTTTATGTATATCGTGGGTTACGAAAGGGTTTTGGAAATTATGCAAGAAGGACCGTTTGCCCATCCTTCAAACTTTCTTGTAATGATTCTATTTACAGCCGCTTTCTATTTTGTCTTTGCTTGGTTTCGTGAACAGGTATGTACACTTGTCTGCCCCTATGGCAGATTGCAGGGTGTTCTTATTGACAAGCAGACCATTAACGTTTATTACGATTTCAAAAGAGGGGAAAACAGAGCCAAATGGAGAAAGGGAGAAGACAGGCGTGCAGCTGGAAAAGGCGATTGTATAGACTGTAATCAGTGCGTAGTGGTATGCCCTACTGGAATAGACATCCGTAACGGCCAGCAGCTGGAATGTATAAATTGTACCGCTTGTATCGATGCTTGTGATGAGGTTATGATAAAAACCGGTCTACCTCCTGGCTTAATTCGCTATGCAACGGAAGACGAAATTGAACAGGAACGACCGTTTACCTTTACGGGAAAAATGAAAGCCTACACGGTAGTTCTTCTCGTATTAACTGGTTTTCTAGCGTTTCTATTATACAGTAGAGGCGAACTGGAAGCCAAATTTATTAAACCTGCAGGCTCTACATTCTTCGTCAGAGATGGTCAAATTACCAACATATACAATTATACGTTCTTAAATAAAACCAATAAAGACCGCGTGGTGACCATCAAAGTTATCAACCCCGAAAACGGCAAGGTCACGTTCAGTAATACCGACAGAATTAAATTAAAGAAAGACCAGATTTCAAAAGGAACTGTAAATGTCAGTTTCCCGCAAGATGAAATTAAACTCTCCAAGCAAAATGTTACTATTGGTGTATTTGATGAAGACGGAGAAATGTTAGACTCCTTCGAAACCTATTTTGAAGGCCCTTTTAAATTACAATTTTAGATAGTTATGTTTAAGAACTTTACATGGGGACATGGTGTTGCAACGGCACTGGGTCTTTTCATCCTATTTATATTATCACTTATCTTCTTCTTTACAAGATCCTGGCAAAACGCTGAGCTAGTGTCTACAAATTACTACCAGGACGAATTGATGTATCAGGAGGTAATCGATGCAAAAAACAACGCGGATGCACTTAAGGAACAACCTTCGTACAACCAGACAGCGGAGGGTATCACCGTTGAGTTTCCTTCTACCATAGCTTTAGACCGCAATACCGTGGAATTTACCCTATTTAGAACGGACGATGCTAAATTGGATATAAACAAACAAGTAGCTCTCAAAAACAACCTCCTGCAAATACCTGCTGCCGTTCTAATCCCAGGCTCTTATACGCTTAAAGTACAGTGGAGTCAACAAGGGAAACCGTACCAAATTGACTACGATATTTTATGGAAAGTGCGCTAATATTTTCTGCTTTGAGCTTAGGTTTTGCAACCGGTTTTCACTGCATTGGTATGTGCGGGCCCATAGCACTCAGTATGGGACTCAGTAAAAAACAAGCAATCAATTTCCATCTCCAAAATACCACCTATAACTTAGGTCGGATTGTTACCTACACACTACTGGGCGGTATCCTTGGAATCCTAGGAGAGGGATTCAAACTAGCTGGACTTCAGCAATATCTTACGATCTTCGTGGGGATATCACTGATAGTTATGGCGTTCTTCACGTTTACAAAAGGCGATTTCGCCACGAAGATACCCATTGTAAACCGTGGACTGCTTCAAGTAAAAATGCGTTTAGGAAAATTACTTGCTCAAAAGGATCTGAAGTCTAGATTTCTAACAGGTATTCTAAACGGCTTACTTCCTTGTGGCATGGTGTACGTCGCGCTCACCGCATCTCTTGCCGCGGGCGGTATAGTCCAGGGAGCACTTTTCATGACACTGTTCGGACTAGGCACCTTTCCTTTCCTATTTTTAGTAGTCCTATTTGGTGGAATGCTCAATAGTGCACTTAGAATCAAAGTATTAAAAATAATGCCCTTTATAATGCTTATTATGGGCTCATTAATTATCGTCCGGGCTCTGGAGCTTGGGATTCCTTTCCTCTCCCCAGAAAAGCAAGCACTCGAAGTACAACACAATAATTCAAGGGAACACATGCAGGGCGATCACAGTACCTGCCATTAAAAAAAGGACAGTTTTATTTAAACTGTACTTTTACTATAATTCCTTTGAAAATCTAGTTTATTATCTCCATTCCTGCATACCGGGCAATCTTGTTTGGCAATACTATTCCCTCCGGGCTCTGATTGTTTTCCAGCAGAGCGGCCATAATCCTAGGAAGTGCCATAGCTGAACCGTTTAGCGTATGAACAAGCTGTGCCTTCTTTTCAGAACCTTTGTAGCGGCACTTAAGTCTATTAGCCTGATATGTCTCGAAATTGGAAACGGAACTAACTTCTAACCACCTCTCTTGCGCGGCGCTCCATACTTCAAAATCATAAGTCAATGCAGAAGTGAAGCCCATATCTCCTCCACAAAGGCGAAGCACTCTATAAGGGAGCTCAAGTTCGTTAAGAATCTCTTTTACATGCTCAACCATCTCGTCTAAGGCTTCATATGAATCTTCAGGCTTTTCGATACGAACAATCTCTACTTTCTCAAATTGATGCAGTCTATTGAGTCCCCGTACGTGTGCACCGTAACTGCCTGCTTCCCGACGGTAGCATTGAGAAAACGCCGTATTTTTTATCGGCAGTTGGTTTTCCTCTACAATTACATTACGATAGATATTTGTGACAGGTACCTCAGCAGTGGGTATAAGGTACAGATCATCCATACCTACGTGGTACATCTGTCCCTCTTTGTCTGGTAGTTGGCCCGTGCCGTAGCCTGACGCTTCATTTACCACATGGGGAGGATTAACTTCTTGGTATCCCGCATCCACGTTCTTATCTAAAAAATACTGTACTAAAGCCCGCTGCAACCTGGCGCCCTTGCCAAGATAGACGGGAAAACCTGCACCAGCAATTTTTACGCCTAGTTCAAAGTCAATTAGATTATATTTTTTCGCTAATTCCCAGTGCGGAAGAAGTCCCGTAGAATTAAGAGCGATTTCGTGGCTTTGGAAAACGATTTCATTCTCCTCTGCTCCGCCGCCTTCTTTAACAATCGGTGCCGGAATATTAGGAATAAGATAGAGTACCTGAAGCAGATTCTCTTCAATTTCTTCCAATTGTGACTTTAAGCTCTGTGTTGCATTCTTTAGGTCTGCAGTGCGCGATTTAGCCTGCTCTGCTAATTCCTTTTGAGCATTCTTCAATAGTGCGCCAATTTCTTTCGAAACACTATTAAGTTCCGCCAGTTTTTCATCCAGCTCAAACTGTAATCTCTTTCGCTGATCATCCAGCTGCAAAGCACTATCTACCAATTCTACTTCCTTAAATTTTCTCTTTTTAAGGCCTTCTAGCACTTTGTCTTTGTTTTCTCTTATAAAACTTACTTGCAACATTTGTCTTGTATTAACCGTACGCCCTTACTCTATGGCATACAAATTTACGGATTATTTAACCACAGTAACACTATTGCCCGCTCCGATAGGATCTATTGCTAGCAACTGCTGGTTATACTGAACTTTTGATATAAAAAACCGAGTTGGACTTAGCCTATATATGACTTGTAATGTATCGCTATGAACCTCAGCGAGCGAGTCTGTGGTATAATTAACCTGGATCTCTGTAGTAAACAATCTATCCATAGTTGAGGCATCAGACGTCTCTAGCCGGGTTGCTCCTGCCTGATATTCAATGTAGTTTATTCCCAAAGAGTCTTTCTTGGTTAAGAAATTTACATTCTCTCCAGCTCGGGCAGCCAATAGATCTTCCCAGCGTATTGGATCTGCGCCCGCATTCTGCCATATAGAAAGCAAATCCCTACCCTGCGTGTCTTTATAATAAATTTTTAGAGTCTGGTCAATTTGAACTTCCTGGGGGCCTTCAGAACGGGCGCACCCTATCAAATTGGAAATCAGCACTAATATAGTTAGGTAGTATTTCATGTTTTTGTGTCCTTAGCTACGATACGCTCACTAAAAAATAAAAGCCTGCAAATGTCAGGCTATTCTTAAATTGGTATTGGAGTTATTCAGTTGCTCACATAAATCCCTGCCCAGCTGCGGCGTAAAGGCAGTAAGAAATCGGACAAATAATTCACATACGTTGATTTCGAAAAGTCAAAAACCTGTGCGTCCTCACTAATTTCACCGCTACGCACTTCTTTACGAAATTCCGCAAGAGGTTTGGTAATAATGTTTTCTCCAATCATATAACTCGCTTTCATACGGTCAAACAGTCCTAGCGAATAGGTTGTGTCCAATTCGCGAAGTACTGAATTTAAGGCATCAATCGAGCAGCCAGAAGCCATTTCCTTATCTTCATCCACCACAACGATAATAAATTGATTATGCTCAATCTTAAAGGACGAGGACAATGGTTTACCATGGGCTCGCCAAGTGGAAAGATATTCAAATAATTTCTCCGCAATATCTTTACTCTCTTTTGCCGTGAAAGGCCGCGAGGCAGGATATATAATTACCCTGTAGTCATTTGTTTCAATTATTTCTGATTGTTCAATTTTCATTTCACTCTCTTAAAGGTCGTCAACTTCTGCTAGTAGCTCAGCAATATCTTTCACTTCCACTGTGCTATTGAAATGTTTTACTCCGTCGGTAATCATCGTCATGCAAAATGGGCACCCGGTAGCAATTACCTGAGGATTTTCTTCTAAAGCTTCTTTAGTGCGCTCAATATTTATATCGGTATAACCCTTTTCTGGCTCTTTGAACATCTGTCCCCCGCCTGCTCCGCAGCAAAGACCATTTTGTTTGCACCTCTTCATTTCGACAAGTTCCGCATCGAGCTTTTTGAGTAAATCCCGAGGCGCCTCATACTCATCGTTTGCACGGCCCAGATAACAAGGATCATGGAAGGTAATCTTCTTACCTTCGAACTTTCCGCCTTCAACTTTAAGCCTACCCTGTTGCATAAGATCCTTTAGCAACTGCGTATGATGTACCACTTCATAATTCCCACCCAGGCTTGGATACTCATTCTTCAACGTATTGAAACAGTGGGGACATGCCGTTACAATCTTGCGCACTTCGTAGGCATTTAGTATCTCAATATTGGTTAGAGCCATCATCTGAAATACAAATTCGTTACCTGCTCTCTTGGCAGGATCTCCGGTACATCCTTCCTCCTGACCCAGAACTGCGAATTCGACACCAATCTTATTTAGAATCTTACAAAAAGCTTTGGTTATCTTTTTTGCGCGGTCGTCAAAGCTACCGGCACATCCTACCCAAAAAAGAATCTCAGGAGCTTTACCTTCGGCGGCGTATTCTGCCATTGTCTTTATCTTCAGTTCCATATCTAAACTTCAATTATAAGAAATTATTCACTTGCCCAATTCAATCTATCCGCTTGATTGTATTGCCAAGGTGCTGCATTATTCTCAATATTGGACATCATAACGTTCCATTCCTGAGGAGCAGAAGATTCTTCCATAATCATGTACCTACGCAAATCTATAATGATAGATAGGGGATCAATTAATACGGGACAAGCCTCCACACATGCGTTACAGGTGGTACAGGCTCTGAGTTCTTCACGCGTAATATGATCGTCTAAGAGCTGGCGGCCATCGGGTTGGAAAGTGCCGTTGGCTTTAATATTTCGACCCACTTCTTCCAGACGGTCTCTGGTGTCCATCATTATTTTCCTCGGGGAGAGTTTTTTGCCTGTAAGATTGGCGGGACATACTGCTGTACACCGACCGCATTCCGTACAGGTATATGCATTTAAAAGCTGGACCTGGTTAAGGTCAAAAATATCGCTGGCTCCAAATTTATCATTGCTGTTCTGCTCTGTGGCCGCATAAGGATCTGCACTTGGATCCATCATTAACTTTATTTCTCTTGTAACCGACGCAAGATTATTCATTTCCCCTTTGGGTTCCAATTTTGAATACCAGGTATTGGGAAAAGCCAGAATAATGTGTAAATGCTTCGAATAGTAAAGGTAATTCATGAAAAATAAAATACCTATAAAGTGAAACCACCAAGCAGACCTTTCAGTGAATACCAGGGCCGTATCTGCGAAACTAAACCAATCTATTATAGGGACAAACAGAAGTTCGCTTACCGGAAAATTTCCAAGTGTTTGGTAGGCGCCTGAGCGTTGTAGCAAGACATCTGATGAATTCATCACGAAGAAAGCGGTCATCAGAGCGAATTCAATCACCAAAATCCAATTCGCATCGTTCTTGGGCCAACCAAAAAGCTCTTTCATAGTTAATCGCTTTACACCATAAAAATTGCGTCGTGCAAAAAACAGAACTACAGCAATAAGTACTAATAAAGCAAGGATTTCCAGAGTAGAAGTAAATAGCCCGTACAGTGTAGTACCCATCAAACCCGAAAGAACGCGGTGTGTTCCGAAAATACCATCAATAATAATTTCAATCAGTTCAATGTTGATTATAACGAATCCGACATATACCAAGAGATGTAGAAAACCTGCAACCGGGCGGGCGCCCATTTTACTTTGCCCCAATGCTACATAGGTCATCCGCATCCAGCGCTCTGAGGGACGGTCGGAACGGTTTATTGACTTCCCAAGTTTAATATTTTGGAATATAGAATTCAGACTACGGGCAAACAGGAAAATACCTGCAACCAGTAATACAACAAAAAGCACATTGTCAATATACTCCATGGTCAAAATTTAATTAGTTTGAGCTCTTACCAAATACCGAGATATTTAAGTAGCGCTTTGGATTGGCTTTCATATCCTCTACCAAAACATTTAGATTCTCTGCTGTTTTATTTAGATTATTGTAAAGTTGCTCATCTTTCGCTAATTTTCCAAGCGATCCTTCACCATTTTGTATTCCCGAAATAACACTATTCAATTTATCGGCAGTTACGCTCAGCTTTTCAATAGTATTGTTAAGCTTTTCAGTGTCGATACTTTCCGCAACAGTCCCATATTTGTCGATTGCATTTTTAGCGCTTACGGTTGCTAGATTTGCATTATCCAACATTCTCTGAATTCTTGGATCGTTGTTTGCAAGCAATTGATTTGTTTGTCGGCTGGTAGTTTCAAAAGCGGAAACCGTACGGTTCAAACTGGCAAGTAGCGCCCTGATTTCAGCTTGATTACGTGCATCGGTAATAGCATTTGCATTAAGCATCAAAGAATCCACCCGTTTCAAAACCGACTGCACCTGATCCTTAACGGGACCTACTTGCGATCCTATACTGTTGAGCATTGAATCTTTATACCCACCCGCTAAGGTATCACCATCTTTAGCCATCTCTCCACCATACGCTAGATTGATACGAACCTGCTTGCCGCTCATGAAACCTGGCTCGAAAATTTCGATGGTAGACTTCTTAGAGAATTCAAATTCGTCGTCTACAATTACTTTCAAAACAAAATGTATCTTACCCTTGGCGTCTGTAATAGGGGTAATGGCATCCACCTGACCCACTTTCAATCCATTGATTGAAACAGGGCTGGAAGCTTCTAATCCTTCTACATTATCATACTTGGCATAGAAAATATTGTCGGTAGTAAAAAGATTTTTTCCTTTCATGAACTGAAACATAAAGACAAATCCTAATATAGCAACTACCGCAATTAATCCGGCCTTAACTTCTTTCGATAAATTCACTTTTGTATTTTTTAGCACACAAATATATGATAATTTAAAGAAAAACACTGTAAACTACGTGCTTAGGGCAAAACATAAAAAAAGCGACGGAACTAAGAAATTCCGTCGCTTATCTTTAATTTAATTATTCTATTGTACTGGCTTATTCCAAACTTCTATTCGGTAGTCCTCAATGTCCGCGTTATCCTGTAAGCTCTTCATCAGCAATTGTCCAAACATTTGTGCATTTTGGCCGGCAATCGCTTCAGCAACTTGCTTCGCATCACCTGGTTGTTTATTTACTTTTTCGGATTTCTTAAGCACTACGTAGACGCCTGTCATTCCTTCCACAGGCTTAGACAACTTTCCTTTTCCAATTCCAAAAGCAGCACCAGCAACTTTAGGCTCCATCGCCATACCCACTGCTGGAGTAAGCAGATTCACATCAGCACTTGCTTTGGAAGTTCCAAAAAGCTTAGCAATTTGTTCTAATGACGTAGCTTTTGCACCATTTATTCTTTCTACTATTTTCTTTGCAGCAAGCTGATTCTTCACTACTGGCTCAATCTGCTCTCGCACAGATTCTGGATCCACTAGACCGGCATCCTGTTTTCCATTGTAGAAAGCTACGATTCGATCACCTGTGCCTTCCACTACAAAATATTCCGTTTCTCCTTTTTTCCTTTTCTTGTCGAACGCCCAAGCAATTATTTCTTCGTCTTTATCCGTTCCCAATCCTTGAATCTGACCTTCAAATCTTTTTAAAGTTTTAGGATTTACAAACTGGTAATTTGATTTTTTTGCCAAATTTGAGAAATCATTGAAAGACTTGCCTTGAACTTGCTGTATAAACCTTCTGGCATTCTTATCCACTGCGTTTTCTGTCTCATCTGAAGGTTTAACCGCCTTGACCAAATTAGCAATCTTGTACCCCATCGCTCCGGCTTTTTTATCCTGGATATTGATGATGTGGTAACCAAACTGTGTTTCCACTACGCCCGTCGCTCCTTTAGGATTAGCGTTTAGGAAGGCTAAGAATTCAGGAACAAAAGGCGTCTCTGGTGTTGTCCAACCCAAGCTTCCTCCTTGTGCAGCGGAGCTCGGATCATTAGAGACAGCTACAAACTCGGGGAATCTATCAATAGAGCTCTTAAGAATAGTCCCGATTGAATCTGCTAATTTTTTTGCTTCTTCTTTAGTACGCGTAACTCCCTGCCCGGCCGGACTGTCTTTATGTGCTATTAGAATATGACGCGATAAGGTAGAATCCGAAGTCTTTTTGTCTAGTAACTTGGAAACTACATAAAAATTCTGCTCTTTATACGGTCCGAATACCTGGCCAATAGGTGCATTAACAACATCGTCCGCAATTGTGGCAGGCAACTGTTCCTTAGTGAAATATGTAGGATTAAAAGGAAGATCAGAATTTAACATCACAAACATGGAATCGTTTGTAGTATTCTTGAAATTTTCGGTTCCTCCACTAGCATCCGTACCTTGAGCGAATAACTTATCGATTTCCGCTTTAGCCTTTTGATCGTCCTTGAGGCTAGGTGTTGCAGGGAAATAAACAAGACCTACATTTCTGGACGCCTCTGCTTTGTAGGTAAGTGGACGTTTTTTTATAAAATCTGCCAGATCCGCGGTAGTTACTTTAATGGGGTTTTTCTGCAAGAATGAGGCGTAATCCACTTTTACATAATCGATCTGAGCAGTCAAATCTCTTTGGCGAATCATCTCTTCGGCCTCCTTTTTACTTACTGTTATACCATTGCTGATGTTGGCGAAAAGTTGTCTGGCCATCATGCGGTATTCAATACTCTTTTTAAATTTCAACCATTGATTGTATTCTTGAATATTCCCACTTTCTTCCAGCCCTTCGTAGTATTTTTTTACTTCCTGAAGTTTAAAATTTCCTTTTTCATCGAAATAACTTGGATTTTGAGAAAACAATGGATCGTACTGCACTTGACTCCAAAAGAAATCGTCGTTCAAATTTAATCCGAGCTTTTCGAATTGCTGTTTAATGAGTTTAGACTGCACTAACATTTGCCAGGCCTGCTCTTCTAGACCTACTGCGGGAGCTCCCTGCTGTTGCGCCTGTTGCTGCAGAATAAATAATTGATCACTAAACTCATCTCTGGTGATTTCCTCGCCATTAACTTTACCTAAAATGTTAGGGTTTTTACCGAAAACCTGATCAAATGTATCGGGATTAACTAAAAATGCCAATAGCGCTACCGCTATCACACCTACCATTAACCATGATCTTTTTCTTATTTCACCTAAAACTGCCATTCGTTATTCATTTTTATCAGTGTGCGAAAATACACATTTTAAAGATATTAGAAAAAAAAGAACACATTTAATTTGACCGCACTAGTTTGAATAAATACCATAATTCGGCAAATCTGTCACAGCATATAAAAGTTGCCTGAGTGGCATAGGAATTGAGCCTTATTCATTTTGCACACATAATCCGAGTATTTAGCATATCTGTGCATTTTATTTTTACTGATCTCATACAAAAAATGACATTCTGTCAAGACAATTAACTTATGAACGAATTTGAAAACTTGGAATTTGACAATCTAATGGAAGGAGATTTTAATATTGTTGCGGATGAAGTAGAGTTTTCGGATGCAGACGATAAGAGAAATTCTAAGAATAAAGAAGAATTTGCCATTCTTCCGGTACGCAATATGGTTATGTTCCCAAAAGTGGTTATTCCCATCACGGCTGGCCGCGAGCAAAGCAAAAGATTACTTGAAGAAGCCCATCGTAACGGTGATATAATTGGAATTGTCACGCAAAAAAACGGCATGCTGGAAAGTCCTTCTGAGGGCGACCTCCACAGCATTGGAACACTGGCGCGCATTATAAAAATAATCACCTTACCCGAGGGTAATATAACTGCGATAACAAGGGGGGTACAACGTTTTAAAATTAAAGATTTTGTCTCTACCTCACCCTATTTTAAAGCGAAACTACAACTATTGAAAGACTCCTCCACACGCAATAAGGAGGAATTTGATGCATTATTGGAGAATATCAAAGAACTAGCACTTAAGATTATTCAGCTAGATCCAAACATACCAAACGCTGCGAATTTTGCGATTAACAATTTGAATGACCATGAAGATCTACTTAATTTCATTTGCACGAACGGTAATTTTGAAATAGAAGAGAAGCAACGGCTACTAGAAGAAAAAAGTTTAATGAAGCGGGCTCAGAACTGCTACGAACTAATGCACGAAGACTTCAGAAAGCTGGATCTTAGAAATCAGATTCACCAGAAAACTTCACGCGATCTGGATAAACAGCAACGTGAGTACTTTTTGAACCAACAGATAAAGACTATTCAGGAAGAACTAGGCGGAGGTGCAGAATCGGATGCGGAAGAGCTTCGCAATAAAGCCGCTCAGATCGTGTGGCCGTCTGATGTAGAGGAGCATTTTACTAAAGAACTAAGTAGACTTCAACGCCAACATCCCAACTCGCCGGACTACAATGTCCAGAGAAATTACCTGGATTTTTTCACCGAATTACCTTGGAATAAATATTCTCAGGACAGTTTTGATTTAAATAAGGCACAAAGAATGCTGGATCGGGAGCATTTCGGACTCGAGGATATTAAAAAACGTATTTTGGAGCACATGGCGGTGCTTAAATTGAAAAACGATATGAAGTCCCCGATACTTTGCTTAGTGGGGCCTCCAGGGGTAGGAAAAACATCCTTAGGAAAATCCGTGGCTGACGCTCTTGGCAGAAAATATGTACGCGTATCGCTTGGTGGGCTGCATGACGAAAGCGAAATCCGAGGGCACAGAAAGACCTATATAGGTGCTATGGCGGGGAGAATATTACAATCCATTAAAAAAGCCGGAACCTCCAATCCTGTTATTGTTTTGGACGAAATCGACAAGGTGGGACAAGGAATTCATGGCGATCCAAGCTCCGCGCTTCTGGAGGTATTAGATCCGGAACAGAACCATAGTTTTTATGACAATTACCTCGAATACGGGTACGACCTCTCAAAAGTCATGTTCATTGCCACCGCAAATTCGTTAAACACCATTCAAACGCCGCTTCTTGACCGGATGGAGATAGTTCAGCTGACCGGTTATACTTTAGAAGAAAAGGTTCAGATAGCGAAACGACATCTAATCAAAAAGTTACAGCAAGACAACGGACTTAGTAACAAATCTTTCAAGCTGGGCGATAAGGAACTTCAACATATTATTAATGCGCACACCTCTGAAAGTGGGGTGCGTACTTTGGAGAAACGTATTGCTGCAATAGCACGCTGGGTTGCATTGCAAATAGCCATGGAAAAAGAATATGATTCCAAGATTACAGTGGCCGTAATAGATCAAATCTTAGGGGTACCACGACCAAAAAGTCTTTCGGAGATCACTTCAGTACCTGGAGTGGTCACAGGTCTAGCCTGGACGAGCGTGGGCGGGGACATTCTGTTCATTGAAAGTATATTGAGTGAGGGGAAAGGAACTCTGAGCATGACAGGTAACTTAGGCAACGTGATGAAGGAATCGGCAACGATTGCCCTAGAATTCATAAAGGCAAAACACAGCGATTTAGGCATTTCCCACGAGCACATTAAGAACAAAAATATACATGTGCACGTGCCGGAAGGAGCAACTCCCAAGGATGGTCCTTCTGCAGGAATAGCGATGCTCACATCCATGGTGTCCAGCTTTAAGAATAAAAAAGTAAAGAGCCATCTGGCAATGACAGGGGAAATTACCTTGAGAGGAAAAGTCTTGGCAGTAGGAGGTATTAAAGAGAAACTTCTAGCCGCTGCCAGGGCAGGAGTTAAGGAAGTAATCTTAAGTAAGGACAACAAGAAAGACGTTGAGGAAATAAACAAAGACTACCTGAATAAATTACAAATACATTACGTTTCACGGATGAGTGAAGTGATAGACCTAGCACTTGTCGATTAAGCTAAGTAAAATCATAGTAATACCATTTCAATTATACCTCCATTTCCGTATGGAGGTATAATTTTTCCTAAATTTGCGTCGTTAAAATTCCTTATTCTAAAACATCAAAAAACAGCTCCATGCTTCCACGAATAAATCCACAAAAAACTACTGCTTGGTCAAAGTTAACCGCCCATTACCATCAAAACCAATGGGAGCTACGCAGTCTCTTTGCACAAGACCCACAACGCTTTTCTAAAATGTCTGTTCAGACGGATAATTTTTTGTTTGATTACTCAAAAAACCTCATTACCGATGAGACTTTAACTTTGCTTTTGGACCTGGCAAAGGAGTGCCATTTGGAAGATGCGATCGAACGCATGTTTAACGGGGATAAGATAAATGAAACGGAAAACAGGGCTGTACTGCATACCGCACTTCGCGATTTCTCTCAAGAACCGATCTTTGTCGATGGAAAGGATATAAAACCTCAAATCAAACGGGTTTTAGATCAGATGGATGCATTCAGCACGAAAGTTATTTCTGGTGAGCATCAAGGATATACAGGAAAGGCAATTACTGATGTTGTTAATATTGGCATCGGTGGATCCGATTTAGGTCCTGTTATGGTAAGCTCTGCGCTCAAACATTATCGTTCGCGTTTGAATGTCCATTTTGTATCAAACGTTGATGGCAATCATATCGCAGAAACAATCCGCACATTGGATCCTGAGAGCACTCTATTTATTATCGCTTCAAAAACTTTTACCACACAGGAAACCATGACCAATGCAGAATCTGCACGCCGCTGGTTTCTGCAGTCTGGAGCCAGTGAAAAAGATATTGCAAAACACTTTGTTGCACTTTCCACTAATACGCAAGCGGTAAGTTCCTTTGGGATTGCTCCTGAAAACATCTTTGAGTTTTGGGACTGGGTAGGCGGTCGTTATTCTTTATGGAGTGCGATTGGCCTTAGTATTTCGCTTTCCATTGGACATGCCAACTTTTTGAAACTACTTGAGGGGGCTAATGCAATCGATAAACATTTCAAAGAGACGCCCCTTGAAGCTAATATACCCGTCTTAATGGGACTGCTTGGCATCTGGTACCGCAATTTTTTTGATGCTTCTTCCTACGCAATTTTACCGTATTCGCAATATCTGGATCGCTTTGCTGCATATTTACAGCAGGCGGATATGGAGAGTAACGGCAAATGTGTAGACCGCTCCTCGGCATTTGTGGATTATCAGACGGGACCTGTGATTTGGGGCGAACCGGGAACAAATGGGCAGCATGCGTTTTACCAGCTCCTGCATCAGGGAACGGAATTAATTCCAGCCGATTTTATCGCTTATGTTAATTCATGCAATCCCCTTTCCGACCACCAACCTAAACTCCTGGCCAATTACATTGCACAAACTCAGGCCCTGGCCTTTGGAAAAACAGAAGAGGAGGCGCAGGACGAACTGTTGCAACAAGGTTTATCGCACCAGGATGCATCGCGAATGACTAACTTCAAGGTTTTCCCGGGCAATACCCCTACAAACTCATTATTCTTTGATGAACTAACGCCCTATTCTCTGGGACAGTTAATCGCGCTTTACGAGCATAAAATCTTTGTACAGGGTATCATCTGGAATATTTACAGTTTTGACCAGTACGGCGTGGAACTTGGAAAGGTGCTTGCTGGAAATATCCTTAGAAATTTAACTACCGACGAGGAATCCCACGAGAACGACAGCTCTACGCAGGGCCTTATCAATTACTTTAAAAACAAGAAAAACAATTAGGATATGGCAGTAATATTAGATGGCCTTAAGGTTTCCCAGGACATTAAAGAAGAAATAAAAAGAGAGGTTGATAAAATCGTTGAAAAAGGTTTGCGACCGCCCCATCTTGCTGCAATCCTTGTCGGCGAAAACGGAGCAAGTAAAGCATACGTCAGCAGTAAAGTTAAAGATTGCCAGGAGGTTGGATTTACCTCTACCTTAACCAAACTGCCCGATACGGTCAATGAGAAAGAACTTTTGGAACAAATTGAACTACTGAACCAGGACGATTCTATCGACGGCTTTATCGTACAACTACCCCTGCCCAAATCCATAGACCAAGAAACCGTAATTAATGCGATAGATCCCAAAAAAGACGTGGATGGGTTTCATCCGGAAAATTTTGGAAGAATGGCATTGGAAATGGATGCTTATTTACCGGCCACCCCTTATGGCATCATGACGCTCTTAGAGCGGTACAATATCGAAACAAAAGGCAAGCATTGCGTCGTTATTGGCCGCAGCAGAATTGTTGGCAGACCCATGAGTATCCTATTGAGCAGTAAAGGAAATCCAGGAGACTCCACAGTTACAGTGGTGCACAGCCATACACAAAATATTGAGCAGTTCACGCGCCAGGCAGACATCATTATTGTCGCGTTAGGTGCACCAAAATACTTAAAAGCAGACATGATCAAATCCGGTGCAGTAATCATTGATGTTGGAATTACGCGCGTAGAAGATGATGGAACCAAAGGCTACCACCTTGAAGGCGATGTGGACTTTGAATCGTGTAAAGAGGTAGCAGGATGGATCACACCAGTTCCAGGGGGAGTAGGACCAATGACACGTGCTATGCTCATGAAGAACACCCTTCTTGCATACAAGAAGCATGGCAAGTAACCAAGCTCTATTATTGGATGAATAAAGAAAATGAATTATTAGATCAAGGTGTAATGCTCCCGGTAATGGAGCATTTTTATACTATTCAAGGCGAGGGTGCTCATACAGGAAAAGCAGCTTATTTCATCCGTCTGGGTGGCTGTGACGTGGGATGCCATTGGTGCGACGTAAAGGAGAGTTGGAATCCACTGCTCCACCCTTTGCATAATGCGCGAGAAATTGCAGAGAAAGCTGCAAGTTTCTGCAAGACTGTGGTACTTACCGGCGGGGAGCCACTTATGTACAATTTGAATCCCTTAACGCAGCGCCTTAAAGAACTCGGATGTACCATTCATATTGAAACCTCGGGCGCGTACCCCTTGAGTGGTATTTTAGACTGGATAACCCTTTCCCCTAAAAAAACCATGCTGCCTTTGCCCCAAATTTATACGGTTGCCAGCGAATTGAAAGTAATCGTTTATAACAATCACGACTTCCAATTTGCATTGCAGGAGGCCGAGAAAGTTACTAGAAATTGTATGCTTTATCTGCAAAGTGAGTGGAGTAAAAGAGATACCATGTATCCCGCTATAACCGACTTCATCATGCAAAACCCCCAATGGAGAGCCTCCGTTCAAACGCATAAGTATCTGAATATTCCTTAACTCTTCCCGTATACATTAGGGAAAGGACCTTTTGCTCAAAAAATTAAAATAATAATATTACTTTCGTAGAATGATAAAAAAGTTCCTTTCGGCACTAGGTGAGTACTTTATCTTAATGGGTAAAGCCATCCGAACGCCGCAGAAAGCATCGGTGTTCTGGAAGCTTTTTATGCGTGAAATCAATGACCTTGGAGTAAATTCATGTGGGTTAGTGGTCTTTACCTCCGTCTTTGTAGGGGCGGTTGTTGCAATTCAGATGTTTAATAATTTCAGTGCTTCGTCGTTTCCTATTCCGGCTACCTTTGTGGGCTACGCTACCAAAGCGGTATTGGTTTTGGAATTTTCTCCAACAATCATTTCCTTAGTACTAGCCGGTAAAGTAGGGTCGTATATTGCCTCTAGTATAGGCACCATGCGTGTTTCTGAACAGATTGATGCTTTGGATATCATGGGAGTAAATTCTTCCAATTTTTTAATCCTGCCAAAAATATTAGCCTGTGTTATTTTTAACCCTCTTCTTATAGCACTTTCTATTGTGGTAGGAGTATACGGCGGTTATTTGGCAGGACAGATTACCGGAAACTGGACTTCAGCGGATTATATCAGCGGAATTCAAATGTATATGCCCAACTTATTTTACACCTACGCCTTTGTAAAAACAGTGGTGTTTGCGTTTATAATTGCTACGGTTCCGGCCTATTTTGGATATAATGTCAAAGGTGGATCCCTTGAAGTGGGAAGAGCCAGCACCCAAGCTGTCGTTTGGACGATGGTATTTATCATTCTTTCCGAATTAATTCTAACCCAAATGATTCTTAGCTAATGATTGAGGTAAAAAGTCTTAAAAAAGAATTTGACGGCACGGAAGTACTTAAAGGTATTACGACTACGTTTGAAACTGGTAAGGTTAATCTTATCATTGGGCAAAGTGGCTCAGGGAAGACTGTTTTTCTAAAATCCTTACTTAACGTTCATGAGCCCACCAGTGGAACCATTCTTTTTGACGGAAGAGATATCATGAAGATGGGGCGTGACGAGAAGCAGACACTACGCTCGGAGATCGGCACCGTATTTCAAGGCAGCGCATTATTCGACTCGCTCACTGTAGAAGAAAATATCACGTTCCCCTTGGATATGTTTACCAATTTAACGTTCAGGGAAAAAAAACGCAGGGCCTTTGAAGTAATGGGCAGGGTACATTTAGACAATGCACACCGAAAATTTCCGTCGGAAATCTCTGGAGGAATGCAGAAAAGGGTGGCGATAGCTAGGGCTATTGTCAATAATCCTAAGTATCTCTTTTGCGATGAACCGAACAGTGGTCTGGACCCGTATACCTCAAATGTAATTGACGATCTGATCCTGGAAATCACCAAAGAATACAATACCACTACTATTATCAACACCCACGATATGAATTCCGTGATGACAATTGGCGAGAAAATTGTATATCTCAAAAATGGAATATTGGAATGGGAAGGTGATAAAAATAAAGTGATAACTGCTGGGAACCGCAATTTGATAGATTTTGTGTATTCTTCAGAGCTATTTAAAGAACTTAGAGACTACTTTCTGCAAACCGATAAAACTTCAATTACAAACGTAACTACAAAAGTTAGAGAAAATGAAAAAAACAATTAGTCTAGCGTTAATAGCATTCTCAGCAACTGCTTTCGCTCAGGTTTCAGTATCGGGAAAAGCCAACATGCTCTTCCCAACCAGTAACCCGACTTGGGAAAATATATCGAATTCCGCAGTAGAAGCATACGAGTCTGAAGGTAAAAACAGTGTAGGATACAATTTCGGTCTATCAGTAAAAGTGGATTTACCAACTTCTCTGTTTATTCAACCCGAGTTGTATTATTCTACTTTTAAGAATGAGCTAACGGATCCTGTAACCAATACAACTATTGAAGCGAAAAGCAACCGAGTGGACCTTCCGGTTTTAGTAGGAACCAATGTATTGGGTCAAACGCTTGGCGTATTTGTTGGTCCTGTAGCAAGTTATAACCTTAGCACCGACAATCAGTATAATGACTTTCGTGAAAACGCCAAGGATAACTTTACAGTAGGCTATCAATTCGGTGCCCAAGCAAAAATCAGCAATTTTGTTCTCAACGCAAGATACGAAGGAGCATTCACCAACGACCAAAGAGAATTTATTAACAACAACGTATCGGGAGAAACCTATACCGTTAGATACGACAACCGTCCTAGTTTGCTAATTCTGGGGGTGGGTTACACCTTCTAATAAGAAATAGCACATAAATGGAATAGTGCCTGATAATCAGTAAAAATTATCAGGCATTTTTTTTGTGGCACTTTCCGTGTCCAATTCCGAAATCTTATTTTCCCTTGCTAACTCGGCGTTTCTTTTCTCCAGTAGCACTTTTTCCTTTTGCAGCTCACGGAGTTCCTTCATTTTCTGTTGGTGCTTAAGCGCTGTACCTTTCGATACATAGCCTACCATTCCGCCAATGATCAGGCCTATACCTACTCCACCCATTATACCCATCATGTGGGATAACTTAATCTGCTCAACCGAAAAATCAGTGGTCAGATAGAACAACAATGCAGAGAGGAGCAGTAAGACAATTCCAATTAAACTAATACTTTTCATAGGGCTAATAATTAACAAACCTTCCCAAATTTAGTGTAAATATTGGAAAGGTTTGAAATATATTACGTCTTTAGGTAGCTCTTAAATTTTACCACCCGCTGCTTTATAGTACTCAAGAGCTTTTGGTAGATTTCTCTCAATTTGGGTTCTTCGGTTATCAGGACTTGGGTGGCTTGATAGGAACTCAGGCGGACGGTTGGTAGAAGTACTCATTGTTTCCATCCGGTGCCAAAACGGTTGTGCTCCCCGCGGATCATAACCAGCCATTCCCATTAAATAAAGTCCCATTTCGTCTGCTTCAAGTTCTTGCTTACGACCGTATTTCAATAAAGCAACTTGAGCTCCGAGCGGGTATACTTGAGAAAAGACCTGAGCCCACTGGCCGCTGGAGATAGTGCTTCCCAATATTGCACCACCATACTGGGCAATCATCGCTTGAGAAATTCTCTCATTTCCATGACCTGCAAGCGCATGCGATATTTCGTGTCCAAGAACTACTGCTAGGCCATTTTCGTTCTGTGTTATAGGTAAAATACCTGTATACACCGCCACTTTACCGCCTGGCATACACCATGCATTGGCTGCTTTATCTTCCAGAAGATTGTATTCCCAGGCAAATTCTGAAAGATCTTCAGACCTTCCTATGGTTTTGTAATAATTAATGGCGGCATTCTGTAACCGAACACCTACTGTACGCACCTGATTTGCAGCAGTGGTACCTTTTACAACCTTGGATTGTGCTAATGCTTGATCATACTGCTGGTCCGCCATTGCTGCGATCTGTTGATCGTTTGCAATCTGTACAGAACGTCTACCTGTAATTGGATTCGTGGAACACGCCACCATTGTGGCAGCACCTATCCATATACCCAAAATTTTAATTATTTTCATAAGAATTATTTATTTAATGTTATGCAGCCATAAACAATTTTTATTCCATTTGTACTGCAGTAAATATTCTTGTAGATTTTAGCATAAATTTTGTAACTATATCGATAAATACTACAAGAATGAAAAACATCTATATTTTATCCGTCCTAGTGAGCTTTTTGCTTTTTGGTTGCACCACTCAAAATACGCTGGACAAAGCCACGGTAGAGCGATTAATTTCGGAGCAAGCATTCACGTTCCATGCGCGAAAAGCGCTACCTATGAATTACGATGTGGTAAATGCTGCAAATTCTCTTCCAGGAGGCTACGCACGACTTCTGGATTTAGATCCGGGTTATACGCTGCAAATCAGTAGAAAGAACCTGTCCGCACAACTACCCTATTTTGGCAGAAGTTATTCCGGGACTTTTAACCGGGACCAGCAAGGACATTATTTTGATTCGAAATCCTACTCCTACAATGTGAAAAACAGCAGTAAGAGCACTACAATTACGATGCAACCGAATGACATTTCCAATATTCAACGCATATTCCTCGATGTGTACCCTAACGGCAGAGCTTACTTATCTATTGATGCAGTGGACCGACAACCTATCTCCTATGAAGGCTATATAACAGCAGTAGAAAAATCACAGGTCCCTAAATAATTCCTCTACAAATCTCCGTGCCTGCGAACTTGGGTTAGTAAGCATAGAGGATGCCTTTGCACGCTGTTTATCGAAGTTTTCAGAAAGAGCATTGCTTTGTTTTGCTTTATCAATAATTAAATTATTGACCCAAAACTCAAAACGATCCTCTGCCTGTCTTTTTCTATGCTCATAAAAGAATCCCTCATCTTTTTTATGGGAAGAAAACTCTTCCACAGATTTCCAAACGTTTAAAACATCTTTCTCATTTAAGGCGGATCCAAGTAAAACAGGTACCTTCCAGGTGTTCTCTCTTCTTAAAAACTGCAGTGCATGAATGAGTTCTGCTCTTGCCTTTCTTGCAGCCTGCAGATTTGATTCTTGCACTTTATTAATAAAGATAATATCCACCATTTCCATTATCCCTTTTTTAATTCCCTGCAGCTCATCGCCCGCTCCTATCAAACTTATTAACAAAAACACGTCGCACATCTGTGATACCATCACTTCGCTTTGCCCAACGCCAACGGTTTCAATAAGTACTATGTCGTATCCTGCCGCTTCACAGAGAAGCATAGTTTCAAAAGTGGCATTGGCTACACCGCCCAGAAACCCAGAAGTAGGTGATGGCCTTATAAAGGCCTTTTCTTCTCTGCTTAGCAATTCCATCCTGGTCTTATCTCCAAGAAGGGAACCTTTGTTGATATTGGAACTGGGATCAACAGCCAGTACTGCAACCTTATGGCCCTTTTGGATTGCACTCATCCCAAACTGTTCAATAAAGGTACTTTTACCGGCGCCCGGTACCCCTGTTATCCCTATGCGCAAAGAATTACCAGCGCGGGGCGCTATTTTATCTAGTAGTTGATCTGCCAGAACGCGGTGCGTAGGGTGTACACTTTCTATTAGAGTTATGCCCCGTGCAAGCGAACGCCTATCCCCCTTTAAAATACCATGATATAACTGCTCAATTGAAAATTCCATACTATTCAAATTATAATAGTCCAATACCAAGCCCAGGCTTAGTGCTTATACTGATAAGCCCTTCCTGCACTGTGCTTCCATAGGCATAATCATTCGCAATAAGGTTTGCGCCATCCAGATCTGCATAATCACAAAGGGGCGCCAGGACTGCGGCCGCAGAGATTCCCACAGTGGATTCTGTCATACAGCCAATCATAACTTTAAGACCCAATTGCTTTGCTTGCTGAATTTTTAAAAGTGCAGGTGTGAGTCCGCCTACTTTCAGTAATTTAATATTAATGCCGTCGTACGATTCAGCGATCTGCTTTAAGTCACTGGCTTCTTGAAATGCTTCATCCGCTATAACGGGCAGGGTAGTTCTCTGCCTTCTTTTGGGGCGCTCGGTAGCAGGTACCGGCTGCTCTATATACTGCAATGCAGCGCACCAAGTACTATCCAGCAGTTCTGCATATTGTTTTCTATTAAGACTTCCATTAAAATCAATGGCAAACTTTTTTTGAATAAGCCCGCAGTCCCTTAAGAGATTTTCATACTCCCTGTCGCACTTGAATTTGATAAAATTCCATGCACTTTGGTTTGCCTGCTGTAGTTGGGTTTTAGAGTCTGTCACACCAATGGTAAAGCTCGATTGAAGCGGTGTGGACCGGGGTATATTATTTAATTCAGAAAACAATTTACCCATGCTTTTACCGTAATAGTCCCAACAGGCGCAGTCCACAGCGGAGCGGACAAAACTATGAATAGGTAAAGAGCACAAATACGCATAGATTTCCATGGGATGGACCGAAACTAGATCTTTTAGATACCCCGCTACAAGTTCCAACTCTAGGCATAGATCTTGTAATTGGAGACCGTAGTAATCAATAACTACTAATTCTCCGTACCCATGATGCCTCTGGTCTGTCACAGTGACCGTGATGGCTGAACGCTCTGTGTAGGATCCGTGCGCAAGTACAAATGCGCTTCGCATATAAAGGGTATTGATCTTGTATTTAAGTGCTAGCAAAACGTAGTACGCAAAGGTTTTTAATTATTAAAAATAAGCTAAATTTAAAGCAACTATACAATTACTATGAAAAAACTATTTATTATTCCTGCAGTTCTACTACTGGTAGGATCCTGCACGCAAAAAGGAACACCCGGAACCAAGATGTCTGAGTCCCAAAGATTAGCGGAAGGAAAGACTATTTTTGAAAATTCTTGTGGAAAATGCCATGATTTACCCGATCCAAAAGCACACAATGATACCGAGTGGATAGGTATCGTCAATGCTATGGCGCCTAAAGCAAAACTATCTTCTGAGCAGGGCGCTCTGGTTTACGATTACATCACCTCAGTAAACTAATTATTTTGCCTCGTATTCTATAGCCTCCTCTGTATAGGGGAGGCTTTTTTTATTCAGTTTTGCAGCAGTTTCTTTAAAATTGAGCACGCGGAAGCAGCCAGATTGGTGCCGGGTCCAAATATAAAATGCGCTCCCTGCTGGTATAATTTTCCGTAGTCCTGTTTGGGTATCACCCCGCCTACCACAATTAGTATATCATCGGCTCCCAGAGAGCGTAATGCCTCTACCACTTGGGGTACGAGCGTGTTATGACCGGCAGCCAGCGATGAAATCCCTAACACATGAACGTCGTTTTCAATCGCTTGCTTTGCAACCTCCTCCGGGGTTTGAAAAAGGGGTGCAACATCTACATCAAAGCCCATATCCGCAAACGAAGTGGCAACCACTTTTGCCCCGCGGTCGTGTCCGTCCTGACCCATCTTGGCTACCATGATTCTTGGTCTTCGGCCATTTTGTTCAAAGAACTTATTGGATAATTTCAGCGCTTCATTGAATTTCTGATTCTCTTTTGCATTCATAGCATATACCCCTTCTATTGTACGTACGTTCGCTTTAAATCTCCCAAATACTTCTTCCAATGCATCGCTAATCTCCCCCAAGGTAGCGCGCTTGCGGGCAGCTTCAATGGTAAGCTCCAACAAATTACCCTCTCCATCTCTAGCACACCTACTCAGCGCTCGAAGGGCATTCGTTACCTGCGCTTGGTTACGGTTTTCTTTTATCTGCTTTAGGCGCTCCAGCTGCTTGTGACGCACTGTTGTATTGTCTATTGCGAGTATTTCCATTTCCTGCTGCGCAAGTCTGGTTTTGAAAGCATTTACCCCTACAATAAATTCCTCCCCGTTGTCGATCTTGGCCTGTTTTATTGCCGCCGCCTCTTCGATGCGCATTTTTGGAATGCCGGCTTCAATGGCCTTGGTCATTCCTCCTTCCCGTTCCACTTCTTCTATATATTCTCTGGCTTTTAGAATCATTTCCTCCGTTAGGGATTCCACCAGGTAGCTACCTGCTGTAGGGTCCACAACCTGACACACCCCTGTCTCCTTTTGAAGTATGAGCTGTGTATTGCGGGCGATCTTTGCGGAGTGGTCCGTGGGAAGTGCTATGGCCTCATCTAAGGCATTGGTATGAAGCGACTGGGCGCCTCCCAGGACTGCTGCCATAGCTTCAATAGCTGTCCTGGTAACATTATTTAGCGGCTCCTGTTCTGTCAAGCTCCAGCCGGAGGTCTGACAATGCGTACGAAGGGCAAGCGATTTTGGATTGGACGGTTTAAACTGGGCCATTAATTCAGCCCATAAAACTCTTGCTGCACGTAATTTGGCTATTTCCATCATATGGTTCATACCAATGGCCCAAAAAAACGACAAACGTGGTGCGAAACTGTCGATATCCATACCTGCTTTAATTCCCGTGCGTACATACTCCAGCCCATCTGCAAGGGTATAAGCCATTTCCAGTACCGGGGTAGCTCCTGCTTCCTGCATGTGGTACCCTGAAATAGAAATAGAATTGAACTTGGGAATATTCCTTGAGGTGTAGGAAAAGATGTCTGCTATGATCTTCATGGAGGGCTCAGGGGGATAGATATAGGTATTGCGCACCATGAACTCTTTGAGAATATCATTTTGAATCGTTCCGGACAGTTTTGACTGGTCAACACCCTGTTCCTCGGCGGCAACTATATAGAATGCCAGTATTGGAAGAACAGCGCCGTTCATTGTCATAGAAACAGAGATTTGATCTAAAGGAATCTGATCGAAGAGAATCTTCATATCTTCAACCGAATCAATGGCCACTCCCGCTTTTCCCACATCCCCCACAACTCTGGGATGATCGGAGTCGTACCCTCTATGCGTTGCTAAGTCAAATGCGACAGACAACCCCTTCTGCCCAGCCGCTAGATTTCTGCGGTAAAAGGCATTGGATTCTTCTGCCGTGGAAAACCCTGCGTATTGGCGTATCGTCCAAGGTTTTTGAACGTACATAGTGGGATACGGACCGCGTAAAAAGGGTGCGCTTCCCGGAACGGCTCCTTCCAGGTGCGCAAATTTCTCTTTCCGTACATACCGGGATTGTAACTGCAAGCCATCTTTCTCAAACATATAAGGCTGAGGCATTGAAAATGAATGCGAAAAATTCGGCCGGCGGTTTACAATTTCTTTTCGTTTCATAATTAAGAATTCTTCTCTACATATCCCTGTGAACATAGTGTTATAATACGTGAGCGCTCTGCAGTGTACCAACGTATTGCATTAATAGTAGGGATTCACATTGCGGCTTTCTTCTGGCCAGTAGGATTTGTATGCGATTCAAATTTAAGGAAAAATGGCGTTGGAGTACTAACAAAAAAACCCATAGAACTATCTATGGGCTCGTTATAAATAATATTACCTACTTGTTTATGTTTCCGTCACCGTCGGTGGCTTCCTGTGCATTTTCTTCCAGATTCTCCGCACCCTTTTTTAGTTTTTGCCCTGCGGTTTCCAGTGCCTCACCGGCCTGACCGGCTGCATCCTTGACCCCTTCTTCTATGTTTTCCGCCGTAGAATCAATTTTTTCTTTATCAAAGCCAACGGTCTCGATTTTGGTTGTACCTCCCTCATCGTTCTTAACCGTAGTGGTTTTTTTCTCGCAAGCGGTTAGCAGAAATAGTGCGCTTGCACTGACTAGTACTAGAGAATTTTTCATATTTTATTTACATTTTTTGTAAAAAATCAGCAAAATTCACACCATCTTAATAGTTTTCTTCCTCCCCCTTCATTTTTTCTGCATTCTCCGCCATTATAACGGCATCAATCATTTCTTGGATATCGCCATTCATATACGCATCCAAATTATACACGGATTTGTTTATACGGTGGTCTGTGACTCTTCCTTGCGGATAGTTGTACGTCTTAATTTTAGCCGACCGGTCCCCGGTGGAAACCATGGATTTTCTTTGGGCGGCCACATCACCCTGTACTTTTTGAAGTTCAATATCGTACAGTTTGGCCCGAAGCATCTCCATGGCGAGCTCTCTGTTTGCAAGCTGAGAACGCGCCTGCTGGCATACTACGACCAGCCCAGAAGGTTTGTGGGTAAGCTGCACTTTGGTTTCTACTTTGTTCACATTCTGACCGCCTGCACCCCCGGACCGTGAGGTCTGCATCTCGATATCGGCAGGGTTGATTTCCACATCCACTTCTTCGGCTTCCGGAAGTACCGCCACTGTAATAGCAGAAGTATGCACCCTACCCTGGCTTTCGGTTTCCGGCACCCTCTGCACCCGATGCACACCCGACTCAAACTTCATAATACCGTAAACACCTTCGCCTTCCACCTTCATAATCAATTCCTTATACCCTTTTGCCGCTTCATTGGAATCCGTTATCTCGTGACGCCATCCTTTATTCTTAAAGTACATAGCGTACATCCGGTAAATATCTTCCACAAAGATCGCTGCCTCATCGCCCCCCGTTCCTGCCCGAAGTTCTACAATAACATTTTTATCGTCTGCTGGATCCTTTGGAATAAGCAAAACCTTTAATTCTTCTTCCAAACCAGGAAGTTTCTCCTGTGCCTCAGTTTTTTCCATTTTTGCCAAATCCACCAAATCCCGGTCCGAGCCGTCTGCGATAATTTCTTCGGATTCTGCGATGGTGTCCAATGCGGATTTATAGGAATCGTACACTCGTACGATTTTTCCCAGGTCGCTGTATTCTTTATTCAGCTGAGAATACCTTTTCTGATCGTTGATTACATCCGGTTGTATAATAAGGTCTGCAACCTCATTATACCGTTGTTTTATGGCTTCAAGTTTTGGAACTAAAGACTTTGACATATGATTTTTTTTCTGCCTGCAAAGATAGGTAATCTTAGCAGAATAGTTTGTTTGGCAAAACACTTGGTATTTTACTCAATTAAAAAAAAAAGCCACTCCTGAATGAAGTGGCCCGGTACATTACCTTATAACTTACTCTCCTTGAAGTGCCGAGGGATTCATTCTGGTTTCGTACAGTTTAACGAACATTTTGGAAATACGCATAAGTACCGCTTGGATATCGCGACTCTGTAGGAATACATTGGTTTGTAAAATACCCTCCTTGGTGCTTGGTTTGGCTCTGTTGATATTACTGATCTGGAAGTCCAGCTTTTCATTAATGAAACTTCGCACCTGGTCCCTTTCCGTTCTAATGGATTCGATGTCTTCGTCTGCCGTTTGCTCGAGTGATACTAAAACCAAATTAAAAAAATGATTCATTTTGCGGTCCAACATTTTTAAATCACTTAAAAATTCCTGATCACTGATCACATGAAGATTCTTAATATAAAAGAGGGCCTCATCACTAAGGAATTTCGTAGACTGCGCCAAATCCTGGATGAAGTCACTACTTAATATGATGGCCTGTGCGGTCTGTTTATCATTCGTAGAAAGTGTTTTAATGTATTTGATACTTTGACTGCGCACATTATAACCGTGTTGCTCCAAATCGATTAAAGCCCGGTTTGCAGACTCGAGCTTTACGATATCCCCACCGATTAGACCTTCAAGGATAAGGTTGTAATTCGTAGCAATTTCAGAAACTGTGGAACTTACCAGAGACTGGTATTTCTGCACGGTATTCATATCTCCGTTGGCCAAAATTTTAAGCCGGTCTTTGGTTTTCTTACTTTCCTTTTCCTTTTTATTGAAGCGCAAGTGTGAGACAATTAGAAAAGCAAACACAATTGCAATTAATATGTAGGTTGCAGTCTCCCCTCCTTTGTAAAGAATTAGCGCGAAGAGTGCTGAAACAGTAAAGGCAATAAATGCAGTTACAAACCAACCGCCAATAACAGAAAGAACTCCAGCTACTCGGTACACGGCACTGTCTCTTCCCCAAGCCTTATCGGCTAAAGAACTTCCCATGGCCACCATAAAAGTGACATAGGTAGTAGAGAGCGGCAGTTTTTCCGAAGTTGCCCATGCTATGATTGAGGAGGCTATAACCAGGTTTGTGGTAGCGCGAACCAAATCGAAAGAAGGCGTGTCGTGCGTTTCGGTAGCTTCCTTTATTTTTTTCTTCTCGAAGCTGTTCTCGTAGCGTTTTATAACCGATCGCGGAATCAATATGCCAAAAGCCTTACTGAACATCAGCGAGGAGTTTACTATGCTTCGGGAGATGGCATTGGCTTTGAACCGTTCATCCCCTTCGTCCTGGCGTCCTAGGTTAACTTCCGTCTCGGTTACTTTCTTTGCTTTGGCACTGAGCCAAATCGTAAGGCCCATTATAATCCCAGAGATAAGAAGCATGTAGTTGGGAACTATAACATCGTTTCCAGCAAGATAATCCATGTAGTATTCGCCGGCCGGAACTCCAGAGGCCGCCCAGTTCTGGTACGCAAGGAGGCCGGTAATCGGAACCCCTACAAAGTTGACCAAATCGTTTCCTGCAAATGCCATTGCCAAGGAGAAGGTACCTGCAAGAACCACTATCTTTAAAGGATTCACTTTAAGTACTTTCTGCACAATAAATAGAATTAATGTACAGACAACTGCTAAGGATGCAAGTATTAGCCAGGTATTCTCCCCAATCCATGCGTTGGTGTCTTTATCAATCAAGGTGGTGCCTTTTAATCCTTTAATTAAAAGAAAATAGACAATGGATGTAATACCTACACCTGAAAAGACGGCACCGTAGCGCGCTAGTTTATCTTCAAACTGAAAAGTAAAAAGCAGGCGGCACAGGTACTGAATAACCGCTCCCGCTGTAAAGGCAATAAGGACCGAGAGAAAGATTCCCGATACGATATTATTGGTGCTTTCAAAATTAATATACTTCCAAATTTCATTTATCCCTTCATTCTTAGATATTGTAAAGAGGATACCTGCCATAAAGGATGCACCTAACAATTCGAAGATAATAGAAACGGTAGTTGAGGTAGGCAGACCCAAACTATTAAATACATCAAGAAGGATGATGTCTGTCAGCATCACTGCCAGAAACACAATAAGTATGACTTCAAAGCTGAAATGCTGCGGATAAAAAATACCCTTTCGGGCGATTTCCATTATTCCACTGGAGAAAACGGATCCAATTACAACCCCTGCAATGGCAATTATAATAATAGTACGGTAGGAGGCCACCCGGGAACCTATGGCCGAATTAAGAAAGTTAACTGCGTCGTTACTTACGCCGACAATTAAATCCAGGGCTGCAAACAGCAGCAATGCTCCCACAATAAAAATGTAAAAATCCATCAAAGGCAATTTGCTGCAAAATTACAAACCTTGAAGTAGAGTACCCCTCAATGTTAACAAAAATTAATGAAAAAAAATCGGCGCAAATTGCGCCGATTCCTATATATAATTTTGCTGGGAGAAGACTGCAGTAAATGCGCAGTACTTCTACATCATTTAGTGATGTCCGTGATGGATGAAAGGACCTTCTCCTTTCGGATTGCTGTAAATAACCTCTGCTCCTTGTTCGGGCAGCGTTTTTCTACGAATCTCTTCCGGATCAAAAGGTTTGGTTTTTCCAAAATATTCTGCAAGTCCCTGGGTTAGCCACATAGGGATAACCACTCCGAAGAACATGAAGATACACCAGAATCCTACAAGAAACATGATTAGGAAAAACATAAACCACAGAAACTGGTAGAAAGGCCACAATTCTAATATCGTCAGCATATTATGAGATTTTGAGCAAAAATAAGGTATTTTTTGTTTTCCACGAAATTTTGTAGTTGAATTTTAAGAGTTCTAGTGTCCCTTAGAAATGGATTCAAAGAAATCATTCCCCTTGTCGTCCGTAATAATAAAGGCTGGAAAATCCTTCACCTCAATTTTACGTACGGCTTCCATTCCCAGCTCAGGAAAATCTACCACTTCCACGGAGAGAATATTTTCTTTTGCCAGAATAGCAGCCGGCCCACCAACCGAGCCCAAGTAGAATCCACCGTAGGTGCCACATGCCGTGGTAACGGCTTTACTGCGGTTACCTTTTGCCAGCATTATCATACTGCCTCCGGCCTTTTGAAATTCATCTACGTATACATCCATGCGGCCTGCAGTAGTAGGTCCAAAGCTTCCCGATGGCATACCTTGCGGCGTTTTGGCCGGCCCTGCGTAGTAAATGGGATGGTTCTTAAAATATTCAGGCATAGCCTCTCCCCGGTCAAGCAGCTCTTTGATTTTGGCATGCGCAATGTCCCGTGCAACGATAAGGGTACCGCTGAGTTTGAGGCGTGTCTTGATGGGATACTTTGAAAGTTCCGCCCTAACTTCGTCCATAGGACGATTCAGATCGATTTCAACTGCCTTTTCAAGATGCGGAGGTGTTGCAGGCAAAAAGCGCTCCGGATTACTTTCCAGTGCTTCCAGGAAGACTCCCTCTTTTGTAATCATTCCTTTTATGTTTCGGTCCGCAGAGCACGACACCCCCATGCCTACAGGGCAGCTAGCCGCATGACGCGGCAGACGGATAACACGTACATCATGCGTCAAGTACTTTCCACCAAACTGCGCTCCTATGGCACTCCTTTGGCAGATTTCCTGTATTTTCTTCTCCCACTCCAGATCTCTGAACGCCTGCCCTCCCTCATTTCCCTGGGTAGGTAGATGATCGTAGTACCCTGCGCTTGCCTTTTTCACGGCAGCAAGATTAGCTTCTGCCGACGTTCCTCCTATAACAATAGCCAAATGGTACGGTGGACACGCTGCCGTTCCCAGGTCCATAATCGCAGAGCTCACAAATTCACTAAGCGATTTCTCGTTTAAAAGCGACTTGGTTTTCTGATAAAGAAAGGTCTTGTTGGCCGAACCCCCTCCTTTTGCGAGGAATAAAAATTTGTAGGCTGCGCCTTGTGTTGCATAAATATCTATTTGGGCAGGTAGATTACTCCCTGAATTTTTCTCTTCAAACATGGTAAGGGGAACAATCTGTGAATAGCGCAGATTCTTTTCCTGATAGGTATTGTAAATTCCCTTTGAGATCCACTCTGCATCATTCACGCCTGTATATACATTCTCTCCTTTTTGGGCCACACAAATTGCTGTTCCTGTATCCTGACAGGAAGGTAGAGCTCCTTTTACCGCAACTGCGGCATTTTGGAGAAGGTTGTATGCTACAAAACGATCGTTATCAGTAGCTTCCGGATCGTCAATTATTTTCCGAAGTTTTTCCAAGTGCGAGGAGCGAAGTAAAAACGAGACATCAGAGAGCGCATGCTGAGCAAGGAGCTCCAGGGCTTGGGGTTCCACGCGCAGAATCTCTCTATCGCCCTGCTTTTCTACATGTACATATTCACTGCTTAATAGTTTATAAACCGTCTCGTCTTTAGTAATAGGATAAGGATCTTGGTACAAAAATTCCATTGGTATATTTTATGCTGTAAATTTACTGATTAAAACCCAAAATAGGGACGATTGGCTTGCTCATGAGCAATATCATAGTAAGTAAAAGGCCTAAAGA
This sequence comes from Planobacterium oryzisoli, assembly GCF_015354315.1. GTDB lineage: Bacteria > Bacteroidota > Bacteroidia > Flavobacteriales > Weeksellaceae > Planobacterium_A > Planobacterium_A oryzisoli. The sequence continues at coordinate 6,753 of NZ_JADKYY010000011.1, read as the reverse complement.
ATTAACAGCAGCAAAACATACGACCATGGACTACAGAATTGAGAGGGATACAATGGGTGAAGTTAAGGTGCCCAAAAATGCGTATTGGGGGGCACAAACAGAGCGCTCACGTTCCAACTTTAAGATCGGCGAGCCCTCGTCAATGCCCCGTGAGCTTATTTCCGCCTTCGCTGTTATCAAAAAAGCCGCCGCATTTACAAACTGTGCGCTGGGCGTCCTTTCGCCTGCTAAGCGGGATTGGATTGCGCAGGTATGCGATGAGATAACCGCGGGAGAACACTGGAGTGAATTTCCCCTAGTACTATGGCAAACAGGCAGTGGAACCCAAACCAATATGAATGTCAATGAGGTGATTTCCAACCGTGCTGCGGTTTTAAGCGGAGGAACCTTAGGAGAAAGTTCACCGATCCATCCCAATGACGATGTGAACAAATCCCAAAGTTCTAATGATACGTTCCCTACGGCCATGCATATTGCGGCAGTAGAACTTCTTGAGAACGCTTTGCTGCCCCATCTGAATCTATTAATTGCATCCTTTAAAGACAAAGAAGAAGAGTTTAAAACAGTAGTGAAGATCGGAAGGACCCATATGATGGATGCCACTCCGCTTACTTTCGGACAGGAATTCTCGGGTTATACCGCGCAGCTCAGCAATGCAAGGCAGTCCATTGAGCGAAGCCTTCCGCATTTGAAACAGTTGGCGCTTGGGGGCACTGCGGTGGGCACCGGCCTAAACACACCGGAGGGGTACGCACCATTGGTAGCTAAATACATATCCGAATTTACCAATACCGAATTCTCAACCGCGGAAAATAAATTTGAGGCGTTGGCATCCCACGATGCGCTGGTAGCCTCCCATGGTGCATTAAAGCAACTCGCTGTTGCACTTTATAAGATAGGACAGGACTTGCGCCTGCTTGCCTCCGGGCCGCGCTCGGGAATTGGAGAGATATTGCTTCCTGAAAACGAACCCGGTTCATCCATCATGCCCGGCAAAGTTAATCCCACCCAAATCGAGGCCTTAACTATGGTATGCGCGCAAGTGCTGGGGAATGATACTACCATTTCCTTTGCCGGCACCCAGGGTAATTTTGAGCTGAATGTGTTTAAGCCTGTGGTAGCTTATAATTTTTTACAGTCTGCACGTCTGCTTTCCGATGTATGTACTTCGTTTAGAATACATTGCATAGAGGGTTTGAGACTCAATGAGCCGCGTATTTCGGAGCTATTGGAGAGATCCCTTATGCTCGTTACCGCTTTAAACCCGCATATTGGGTATGAAAATGCAGCTAAAATTGCAAAAGCGGCGCACGCCAACGGAACCACATTAAAAGAAGAAGCCGTCCGACTTAATCTTGTACGGCCAGAGGACTTTGACCGCTGGGTGGATCCTGAGCAAATGGTTTAGCTTCGTTTTCTTGATCCGCCATATCACCGGCAAAAAACTGCTCCAACTCTTTTAGCGTTTCCGGACTGGTTGCAATATCTTTAAGGATGGATCCTTTATGCAAGAGTACAATTCGGTTACTTACCTCGGTCGTATGCGCTAAATCATGACTGGATATCAAAAAGGTCACCTGATGGTCCGATGTCCACTTTTTTATCAGCGCTTTTAGTTTTATCTGTGTGGTAGGGTCTAAATTTGCAAAAGGCTCATCTAAGATAATTACTTCGGGCTTCCCAATCAGAGCGCCTACAATACCGACCTTTTTCTGGTTCCCTTTCGATAAGTCCCTAATATATTTTTTTGACTGAAGAATCTCCCCGTTAAAAAAATCATTGAATTGCTGCAGAAACTGATCTACCCACTGCCGGTTAAAGCCGCGCAGTTCCCCGATAAAATAAAAGTATTCCTCCGGGGTTAAGTATCCTATCAAAAAACTGTCGTCAATGAAGGAGGACACTTTCTCTTTCCATTTCTCGTTGGACTGCACTGCACTGCCTTCAATGGTTACACTTCCCGTGCTGGGCTCAATCAAATCCAGAAGTAAGGAGAATAGCGTGGTTTTTCCTGCTCCGTTGTTACCCACCAGACCAAAGCTTTCCCCTTTGGTAACTGTCAGTTGGGGAATATTCAGTACTGTTTTATCTCCGTAGCTCTTTGACAAATTTGCGATTTCTATCATCCTGACACTTTTTTAAATGATTCCAGCGTTGAATATTTTTCTACGCGATACACTTTCACAATAAAATTAAATATATACTCTCTTAGGGAAAATCCAATAAGTCCCAGCACCCCTAAAGAGGCAACGGCCGCCATTTGACCGAAGAAATGCTTAATGAGTGCGTACACCACCATAGGAAGGACCAGTTGCGGAATGGTTAAAAGCATGGTCTTAAGATTGAAGCTGTTCTTGCCCCCAAAGGATTTTGCGCTTGAATTAAGGTCTACGGGACTCTTGTTATAGGCGCCGGCAAGGAGGGTCACATAGGAATTAACTCCCAGATTATACAGGCCCGCAGCAAGTATAGTCAGCCAAACTTCCCAGCCAAAATAAAGATAGACCGTAGAGAGAACGAGCGAAAGTGCAATTCCTATAACAATGAGGGTCCACTTGGCAATAAGGTATTTTTTATACGGCACATTCTGGGTCATCATAAGTGAGTAGTAGGAACTGTCCCAGGAAGGCACCCTTTGACCGAACATCATCATAAAACCTCCGCTTACAAAAATACCTGCAAAGAGCTTCATAAAATCGGTTTCGTATGCACTGTTAAAGAACAGCAGACCATAGAATAGAAAAAAGAAACTGGCTACTAGAGCAGAACGTGCTGCTTTGCTGCGCATCAGAAGTCGGATATCGTTATTTAAAAACGTACCCATTACTCCAAAGCGGTTTAAAAAGGTTATATTCTGCGAGCGGGCTTCTACTTTTTTCAGCTCCAGACCCCGATCCAGGTAAAAGTTCTGCCGTATCGCCTGGAAAGCAAAATAGGCCGTAACTCCGGTTAGAAAAACAGGAATAAACACACTTACAGGGACCTGATAGAACCACATAAAAGCGGCCTCCGAAAACGTGCTCAGGGAAAGCATTCCGTAGTACTCCAGGGCACCTAGGACTATAAACACTGCCGCAAGAGAATACAGCACGGCGTTTTTGCCGTTTAACAAGATATTTGTGAAGTTGCTAATATAGAACGTAAAAAGAATGGCAATAGTCCAGAGAACCACTTTGTAAGCGGAATAATTTCCGTCGATAACAAGTAATACTGCAAATGGAATCAAAAAGAGTAAATACCCCCAATTAAAGAAGTGCGCAAACGTCTTTACAATAGTATATTTAACCAGCGTGGACTTCCTTATGTTAAGCGTCAGAAACGGCTTAATATTCTGGGTGGGCATGGGTTGCAAGAAGTACCGTATCAGAAGGTCCGCAACCCAATAGTATAGGAAGAAGCTGCAAAAGAATACGAGGGGATCACCATCCAATTTATCCTTCACAAAATAATATAATAGGAACGGCAGGGATAAAAATACTAGAGAAAAATACAGCATCCCAAAGGCTGCAAGAATTTTCATTGCCAGATTCGCTCCAAATTGTGGATTTCTAAAGAAGCTTTTAACCTCAAGCCTAAGTAGTTTAAGATACATGGTTTGGATTTACTTCATTAGTAGTCTTTGCGCCAGGAAAGTTACATGGGCGTACTTATTAACGCTTTGGCCTGCTCCATCGCTGCCGCTGTCACTGTGGCACCCGACAGGAGCTGGGCAATTTCCTGCAACTTCTCCTCTGCATTGAGGGGAATTATAGTGGTTGTGGTCCGCTCGGCACCTTGAAGTTTCACCACCTTATAATTGTGGTCTCCTTTTGCCGCAACCTGGGCCAGGTGTGTAATAACAACAAGTTGCATTTGCTGGGCCATTTCGCGCATCAGCACTCCCATTTCCTCTGCAATCTTTCCCGACACACCCGTATCGATCTCATCCAGAATAAGGGTCGGGAGAAAGGCGCTTTCGGCAAGAATATATTTAATAGCCAGCATGACCCGGGAGCGCTCTCCGCCGGAGACCGCCTCCTGGATTGGCCGAAGATCAAAACCGGCATTGGCTTGGAACAGGATTTCTATTTTATCCTGGCCGTAGATACCAAGCTGCGGAAGTGGAGTCAGCTGCATTTGGATTTTTGCCTTTTCGAGGCCTAAACGGCTTAAAATTTTTTCCAGACGGGCCGAGACCTTTTCTGCCGCCTTGCTTCGGAAAGCAGACAGCTGCGCTGCGCTTTTTTCAAGCGCAGGCTGCATCTTATTACTTTCGAGCTCAAGCGCTGCTATCTCTTCCTGAAGCTGCAATATTTGCTCCTGTCCTCTGCCCAAGGAATCTCTCAGTGCAATGAGCTCCGAGATTTCCGATGCTTTGTGCTTTTGCAGAAGAAAATGAATTCGGTCTATACGCTCCTCCAAAGCCTGTTTTGCACTGGGATCTACATGTATTTCTTCGGATTTGTTCTGGAGTTCAAAAACGATGTCTTTGAATTCCAGAAAATTCTGCTCAAACCGCTCGTAGAGTTCTGTGAACTCGTGGGAAAGCTCAGCCACTTTACTTAGTTTCACTCTCAGCTCGCCCATACCGTCCAGGATTCCTGCTCCTTCCATGTCGATTCGTTGGAAGGCTTCCGATAACAGTTCTACGATTTGTGTGGCGTGTTGCTGCGTGGCGTATTTCTGTTTAAGGTCTTCCCAATCGGTTGTTTCAAGTTCCGCCTGACTTAGCTCATTAAATAAATGCAGCTGAAAATCTTCCTGCAGTTGTAGACTTTGTAGCTCCTGTAGCTTTTCCTGTTTTCTTTTTCGGGCTGATTCCATTTCCCGGAACAGAATTTGGTAGTTGTCCCGCAAGTCCCTACTACCGGCAACCGAATCCAAAATTGCAAACTGAAACTCCTGGGTAAACAAATCAGAAGTCTGGAACTGCGAATGTATGTCGATAAGCTGGGAGGATACCGCTTTTAGTAGATCGAGAGTAACGGGAGAATCATTAATAAAGGCGCGTGATTTTCCATTAGTACCTATTTCTCTTCTTAAATACGCAGTGGAATCAAAATCCAATTGATGCTTTTCGAATAAGTCTCTGTAAAAATCCGTAAGATGGAACTCGGCCTCGACAATGCATTTTTTCTCCGGATCGGCCATCATCTTAAGATCCGCACGTTCTCCCCGTAAAAGACGCAGTGCGCCCAGAATAATTGACTTTCCTGCGCCGGTCTCACCGGTTATTACCTGCAGTCCTTCCTGCAGGTCGATATTCAGATGGTCAATCAGTGCAAAATTCTGTATGAAGATTTTTTTAAGCATGCTGCAAAAATAACAATGAATGCAATTGCATTTCTATTTAATATGGGATACTAAGTCAGGTGGCGTTACGGGATATAGTGCGACTCAATAAAATCAAATATATCGGCGGCCACTTCGCTTTTGCTTTTTAAAGAAAACTCGGCTACTGCGGTCCTTGTAATAAGGGTGACTTTATTGGTGTCGTGCTGAAATCCTGCGCCCGAGTCCTTTAGGGAATTAAGGACTATCAGATCCAGATTCTTCTTTTCGAGTTTTACCTTCGCATTGTGCATCTCCTCGGTGGTTTCGAGCGCAAATCCCACCAGAAACTGCTTCTTTTTTCGCTCGCCCCACGTTTTGAGAATGTCGGGATTTTTAACCAGGGAAATCGTTAAATTCTCTTCACTCTTCTTTATTTTTTCTTCGGAGACGGTTTCAGGCCGGTAGTCCGCGACGGCAGCACTTGCAATGGCGATATCCATTTCGTCGTAATAAAGAAGTGTTTCCTGAAGCATTTGCTGGGCCGTAGTAACTTTCTTTACTACAATATTGGGATGGGTAAGCTCTAGATTTGTGGGTCCACTTACCAGAGTGACCTGCGCCCCTAATGCCGCTGCCCTCCGTGCTAAAGCATAGCCCATCTTACCGGACGAGTGGTTCCCGATAAAGCGCACGGGATCGAGCGGTTCAAAAGTAGGTCCGGCGGTAATGAGTATCTTTTTGCCTTTAAAAAAATGAGAACCTACACCAAGGAGGTAGTCCTCAATATAGTCTAAGATCACTTGCGGTGAAGCTAACCGGCCTTCCCCTACCAAACCGCTGGCGAGTTCTCCGTATTCAGCAGGTATGATGACATTACCGTACTCCTGCGCCATCTCCAGGTTCCATTTTGTGGAAGGGTGCCCATACATGTCCAGATCCATAGCCGGAGCAATGAGCACGGGACATTTCGCGGATAAATAAACTGCTAATGCAAGATTGTCGCATTGGCCGTGGACCATTTTTGAAAGGGTATTCGCGGTACAGGGGGCCACAACAATAAGATCGGCCCAAAGAGCAAGATCCACATGATTATTCCAAACTTCCTCTTTAGTGAAAAATTCACTAAGCACCGGTCGGCCGGAGAGGGTAGAGAGCGTTAAAACGCTCACAAAATCGCGCGCCCCTGGAGTAAGTACTATCTGAACCTGGGCGCCACTTCGTACCAGATCCCTAACCACCTGGTACATTTTATAGGCTGCAATGCCTCCCGTGATGATCAGTAAAATCTTTTTCTCTTGCATTGGATATAATGTATGCGATTATACTCAGGCAATTTACACAATTCTATTTTTCTATTAAGCGGCCAGGCAAATAAAAAAGAGGCTGTCCCCATAACTAAAATGAGGACAGTCTTTTGTTTTTAGCCAATTGGGGTTAAAAAAGTAGATTTTGGGTTTTTAGCCCAAGCAGAAGGACGGTTTATGCCGTCCTTTTCTTGAT
>NZ_JADKYY010000010.1 GCF_015354315.1 Planobacterium oryzisoli | reverse complement strand
TTATGGGGTTTTTAATTTTTAACTATCTTCAAGATATGAAATCCCTACTGGTTGTTTTGCTACTTACGTTTTCCTTGGTTAAAAGTCAGGAGGGATTTAAATTGCCAGAGAACAAACCAATCTCCCTGGATTTTAAACTTATTAACAATTTAATATTTCTTCCTGTTCAGGTCAATGGAGTTACCTTAACTTTTTTGCTCGATTCGGGAGTCAATGAAACACTTCTTTTTAGTCTGGAAAATAAGGAAGTGGACTTTAACGATGTCGAGAAAATGAAATTCTCTGGACTGGGTGAAAACACCGATATTGAAGGTTTGCTTGCAATCAATAACCGTGTGACAGTCGGTAAAGATTTTACAGACAATGCGCACCGAATTTACATTATTCTAAACGAATCCTTTAACTTCTCATCCCATGTAGGAATTGAAGTGAATGGCATTTTAGGCTATCATTTCTTCAAAAACCATCAGATCAAAATTGATTACATTAAAAAGAAAATTACCGTCTACCCATCTTTAGCTAAACTAAGAGGGGAAAAGCGCTACAGTGTTGCGCCACTATCCATCGAACTAAACAAACCCTACGTCTATGCTCAAGTGTTTCAGTCCAGTGGAGGGAGCGATTCAAAAATGCTGATAGACCTTGGAAACAGTGATGCCGTATGGCTGTTTCCTGCCCTTATAGAGGGATTTCAATACAACAGACCTAACATCGAAGATTTTTTAGGCAGAGGATTTAATGGGGATATATACGGTAAGCGAAGCAGAATTAACCGGCTTGCCTTAGCAGGTTTTACACTCCAAAAACCGCTGGCTGCCATGCCCGACCCTAGCTCTATACAGCACCTTCGGTTGGTGGAAGGCCGCAAAGGATCAATTGGAAGTGAAATACTGCGCCGATTTAGCGTGGTGATAGATTACTCCGCCTCGCGCATTCTTCTCAAACCTAACCGGCACTTTTCAGACCCTTTCCACTTTAATATGAGCGGTCTGGATATCAAGCACGATGGCATGTCATGGCAACAGGATCTTGTACGTGTTGAAAGCCCCAAAGTCGGGTACCAAACAGGCGATGAAAAACCCCATTATACGGCTACAGCAGATTTTAAATACCGCTTCACACTTCGCAATGAATATTCAGTGGCAGGTGTACGTAAAGACTCTCCTGCTTTTATTGCGGGCATACAAGCCGGGGATAAAATAGTCAAGATAAATGGAAAGAAAGCAAGCGAGTTTACCCTATCGAGTATGCATGAGCTATTCAAATCTTCAGAAGGAAAGAGGATTATTATGGAATTGGAAACAAATGGTGCAATACGCAAAGTGGAATTTCGACTTGAAGATCCAATACCCTACCAGCCATGAGATTCAAATCAGCCACTTTAAACTCTATCCGAAACCGACCGAGGTTTAAACTCTATACCCTCTATACACCTAAAGAGTATGAACAAATTCTTGCCAGCCATTTAAAGCTAAGGGCTCATGAATTCATCTACCAACTTACTAGCGAAAGCGCACAAATACAGGTCCGCACTGCGAGTGCACCTTTCTGGAAGCCCTGCCTCACCTTACGTCCAGAAAAACACGGTGAGCAAACTATCATCCGTGGGATATTTGGTCCTTCTTCGGCCGTATGGACTTTCTTTATGTTTCTATATTTTGTTTGGAGTATTCTTTGGATGGTGCTCATTACTTTATGGTTCGTAGGCATTCAAATAAAAAGCGAGCAGTACAGCTGGGCCCTTGCTGCAAGTATGATCGTACTTTTATTGGCAGGCCTGACATTTTTCGCTGCACAAATCGGAAAAAAAAAGGCTTTACGTGAAATGGCCTTACTAAGGGATTTTGCGGTCAAGACTCTACTTCCCTTGGAGTCTACAGTAGCAAAGTAATTATTGTGATGCGTAACGTTTTCTAATTTCCGAAAGGTAATCGTCTACAAGAATAGTAAGCTCGCGCTCCGTTAAAGCTCCCTGTGAGACAGATGAAGCAGCAAGCCAAGGTTTAGTTATAAAATCTGTTTGGTCCACCACTACGACGGGGGTACCAAACATTCTGATTTTTCCTTTGGTGGTGAATTTTGGAGTCTCTGCAAAATCGTACAGCCACTCTGCATCCTCCATAAGCAGACGAAGGCATCCATGGGAAGCATGGTAGCCCGGCAAAGCATACTGATGCCAGCCTATCCCCATGGTGTTATGTATATTAACATTCCATGGCAACTTCCAACTAGGATCCACTGTGGAAATAGCCAGTTTCTTCTTCCAATTGACTGAGAAAAGTCCCGTGGGACTGGGAGTAGATTTTTTGCCCATACTGGTAGGACCCCAACGTAGCAGTGTACCGTGGTTGTATACTGCGAACGCATGTAAGCGGTAAGAGAAAACAACGATCTTCTCAATATCAATAAGACTTTCCACTTGGATGGGAAAAGGGGCGAGTTGCAAAAAAGAACTCCAAGAATCTCTTGGAACAACAAGTGAATTCACGGCATAACGATGCGCAAAATCAATACGGTTTAGTGCGAAGATATTTCCAAATTCCTTAGAGTTGTACTTAGTCATTAAATCCTTCCAAAACTCCTTCTTTTCTGTAGCTGTGAAGGGTAAAGGAATAGTTTCTAGCTCTACGTCTGCTGTATCGGTCTGGAATCCAGAGGCACTTTCTGTTGCTATACTGCTATTTGGTGATTGGATTATACTATTTCCAGCTGATAACGAGACGCACCCGATAGTAGAAAAGCTAAGTATTACAAAGAATAACAGTACTATGACACATTTTAAACAAAAAGTCCCTCGGCGCGATTGTTCCAATGCGCAGAGGGACCTTTTAGTTGCGGGTTTTATACTACTCCCACTCAATGGTAGCAGGTGGCTTACTTGAGATATCATAGGCTACTCGATTAATACCCTGAACTTCATTAATAATTCGGTTGGAAACTTTTTCCAAGAAGTCCCAAGGTAACTTACTAAACGTAGCGGTCATAAAATCAATCGTATTGGCACTGCGCACTACACACGTATATTCGTAGGTACGCTCATCGCCCATTACCCCAACAGACTTAACTGGAAGCAGCACTACAAAAGCTTGTGATACGGTTTCGTATAACTTGTTTTTGTACAGTTCCTCGATGAATATGTCGTCTGCTTTTTGAAGGATTGCAACTTTTTCACGGTCCACTTCCCCCAAAATCCGGATTCCTAGTCCAGGCCCAGGGAAAGGATGTCGGTAGACTAAGTGGTGTGCAATCCCCAATTCTTCTCCTACTTTACGCACTTCGTCCTTGAAAAGTTCTCTAAGGGGTTCCAGCAATTCCATTTTCATTTCTTCTGGAAGGCCACCCACATTGTGATGGGATTTGATAACTGCCGAAGGCCCCTTTACTGATTGACTTTCAATGACGTCCGGATAAATGGTACCTTGAGCTAGGAAACGAGCACCTTCAAACTTGTGTGCCTCCTCATCAAATACTGCTACAAATTCCTTTCCTATTATTTTTCTTTTCTCTTCCGGATCACTAACACCCTTTAATTTGTCGAGAAAACGATCGGCAGCATCCACCATATCAATCTTCATATGGAAATGCTCCCCGTAATTTTCCATGACTTTTCGTCCTTCATCAAGTCGCAATAGACCAGTATCCACAAAAATACACTGCAGTTGATCTCCGATGGCTTTATGTATAAGGACCGCCGCAACGGAGGAATCTACACCACCTGAGAGTCCTAGGATTACTTTATCCGAACCTACTTTTGTGCGAATTTCCTCAATGGTGCGTTCTATGTATCCGGTGAGCTTCCAGTTTTTTTCTGCTCTACAGATATTCTCTACAAAATTTTCCAGCATTTTCCAACCTTCCGCGGTGTGGGTAACTTCCGGATGGAACTGAATACAAAAAATCTTTTTTTTCTCATTGGCCATAGCGGCGATTACGCCACTTCTACCTGATATTTCAAATCCCTCTGGAACAGTTTCTACTTCGTCAAAATGACTCATCCAAACCTGTGAATGTCTAGAAACCCCTGTAAAGAGCGGGTTACTACGAACTATTTCAAATTCACTTTTGCCATACTCTCCCTTACTGCCCTTCACTACTTTTCCGCCGAGAATATGCGCAGTAAGCTGCATTCCGTAACATATTCCCAAAATAGGAATACCCAGTTCGAAAAGTGCTGGATCCACCAAATGGGCATCAGGTGAGTTAACTGAACTGGGACCACCGGAAAGTACAATTCCTGCAGGTTTTTTTGACAAAATGGTCTCAAGTGGTGTGTCAAAAGGAACAATCTCGCTATAGACTTCCATTTCCCTAATTCTTCTACCAATCAGTTGGTTATACTGGGATCCAAAGTCCAAAACGAGTATACCGTTGTGCATATTATATATATTTCAATAAGTTAGTACTATATCGATCTTAAAGTCCGCGCTGAAGCGTCCTGTGCATACTTAAATTTAAAACTTTGCTATATCTTCCCGATAGAATCCGTAGTCAAAGTGCACCGGAAGCGCATCTGCATAAACCATTTCACGGGCCTTCTCATACGAATCCGCCGTTGCAACTAAGTTTAATACCCTACCGCCAGTGGTCACAATGCGCTCACCCCGGTACGACGCTCCTGCAAAGAGGATCTGGCTATGCTGCACTTTATCCAATCCTTTTATTTCAAATCCAGTTTCAATGTTTCTTGGATAACCTCCCGAACACATTACCAGACAAACCGCTTTTTTATCTGAAAACCGAAGTTCTATTTCCTTTCCTTCCATACAGTCCAAGATTAAATCTAAGAGATTGTTTTCAAGCAGGGGAAGAATGACCTGCGTTTCGGGGTCTCCCATTCTCATATTATACTCCAGCAGGTAACATCCGTTTCTGGTGACCATCAAACCGAAAAATATAAATCCTTTGAATTCAAGCAGTTCCTGTTCCAAACCTTTGAGGGTGGGAGCGAGAATGTTCTTCTCAAAATCCGCCATATGTTCCGCCGTAAATTCAGGACTAGGAGCCACACTGCCCATACCGCCGGTATTAGCGCCTGTATCTCCTTTTCCTACTTTTTTATAGTCCTTTACAGGAATACAAGGAAAAATATTCTTACCGTTGGAAAAAGCTATGATAGATGCCTCGAATCCTTGAAGGTACTCCTCTACGATTACCTGGATACCCGCATCACCGTGGATACGACGAATCATAAAATCGTGAATGGTTGCCTCAGCCTGTTCCAGATTCTCACAAATCACCACGCCCTTACCGCTGGCAAGACCGCTAGCCTTAATAACTAGAGGATAACTATGGTGGCGTATATAATCCTGTGCCTTGGCATAGGCATCGAAAACTTTGGCTGTTGCCGTTTTAATGCCGTACGTCTGCATAAACTTCTTAGAAAAAGCCTTGCTTCCTTCCAGGGTTGCAGCACGCTGCTTGGCACCAAATATCTTGAGTCCCTTGGCATTAAACTCATCCACTATACCATCTACTAGTGTAGCCTCCGGCCCAACAATGGTGAGATCAATCTGTTCCCGCTGTGCAAAATCGCAAAGTTCAGCAACACTTCGGTGCGCTATATTGGTACCCAGTTTTTCCGTCGTTGCATTACCTTTTGCGAAGTACATTTTGCTGACTCTTTTGTCCGCATGTAATTTGATTGCCAGAGCGGATTCTCTGCCGCCATCTCCCACTAGTAGTATTTTCATAGTCTATCTTGTATAGGTATTGTTATAGTTATAATTACAAATTTAAATAAATTTCCTGCGGATTGAAAGGTGTTCGATCAATGCAGAAAATGGCGTGTACCTGTGAACAACATTGGAATTCCATGCTCGTTGGCGGCTTCGACACTTTCTTCATCGCGCATACTACCGCCCGGTTGTATGATGGCTTTAATACCCTGCTGCGCACAATAATCCACCACATCGCGGAAAGGGAAAAACGCATCCGATGCCAGAACCAAATCCCCTGAAAATTTCTCCTTCGCCCTCTCTATAGCTTGTTTCGTAGCCCAGATCCTGTTCACTTGTCCGCCGCCAATTCCCAGTGCCTGTGTTCCGTTGGAAACCACAATAGCATTACTCTTGACATATTTCACGACTCGCTGGGAAAATATAAGGGCCGATAGCTGGGATGCTGTAGGTTGGAATACGGTTTTCACCTCGATAGTTGAAGAAAAACCCGTATCATTCTCTTGCACCAGGATTCCCCCGTCTATTTTCACCCAGGTATACCTATCACTTAATGGAGCAGTAATTTGTATTATGCGAAGGTTCTTCTTCGTTTTTAACTCTTCCAATGCATCCTGAGAAAACTCTGGAGCCATAACGATTTCCAGGAACGTCTTATTCAGCTCTTGTGCAGTTTCTAGGTCTACTTGATAATTCATAGCAACAATGCCTCCAAAAATGGATACGGGATCACATTCGTAGGTTCTATGATAGGTTTGCAGCGGTGTATCTCCAATGGCAACACCGCACGGAGTGGAGTGTTTAACAGCGCAGCATGCCAAATCTTCTTTAAATTCTTGCACCACTTTCCAACACAAATCCATGTCCCTTAAATTATTAAAGGATAGCTCTTTACCGCCCAGTTGCTTAAAGTCTTTCATTGCACCCTTCTGGTCGGTTGCAACATAATAGGCTGCAGATTGTTGCGGATTCTCTCCGTAGCGTAGTTCAGTTACTTTGCGGTACGATGCGTTGAGATACTCAGGATAGGGTTCGTCCACCAACAGCCTTGCAATAGCTGCATCGTACGCAGAGGTCAGATTAAAAACTTTACCCGCCAGAGCGCGTCTTGTGGGAAGTAAGGTGTGACCTTCTCTAGAAATTTCTTCCATTATCGTCTGGTAATCTGAGGTGTCGGTTACAACCGTAACGCTTTGGTAGTTCTTTGCTGCTGAACGTAGCATCGAAGGACCTCCTATATCTATGAATTCGATTTTCTCTTCCAAGGAAATATTCTTTGCCGCATTCTCAAAGAAGGGATAGAGATTAACCACGACCATATCAATCAATTCAATACCATAGCTCTGTACTGTTTGCATATGCTCCTTATTCTCTCTTAAGGCTAAGAGGCCTCCATGGATCTTTGGATGTAATGTTTTTACCCTGCCGTCAAGCATTTCAGGAAACTCTGTAACTTCGTCTATGGAAATCACCTCTAAACCTTCATTTTGAAGATGTTGAAACGTTCCTCCAGTAGAGATTATTTCGTATCCATGGTTGACAAGAAAGCGAGCAAATTCCACTAAGTTGGATTTGTCTGACACGCTTATAAGTACTCTTTTTTTCATAGTAATTTGCTATATGGTAAATTCCTAATTAACACATTGAATTCAATACTTTTGCAACTGCTTCGGGAAGAATTTCGTATTCCAGTTCCAGAACCCTTTTTGCGAGTTGTTCGGCGCTCTCACCCGGCATTATTTTTAGTGATTTCTGCACGATGACCTCTCCAGTGTCTATGCCTTCTGTTACATAATGTACACTCGCACCGGTGTATTTTTCTTTATTTTCTATTACGGCCTCGTGCACCTTTATACCCCACATCCCCTTACCTCCGTATTTAGGAAGTAAGGAGGGGTGAATATTTATAATTTTATTCTCAAATCGGGAAATGAACTCCTCACTTAGAATGGACAGAAAGCCTGCCAGAACAATTAAAGAAGTTTCTTGAGGAACCACCTCCAACAACTGTCTAGAAAGTGATTCTCCGCGGGTCAGCATAACCGTGGGAATTCCTGCATTTTTGGCCCTTTCTAGTCCCAGACAAGGACGGTCGGCTACTACTAAGTTTATTTCAGCATTAGGGATAATTCCCTGAGAGAACACATCCATTAACCGTTGTAAGTTTGTGCCCGATCCCGACACAAGTACTGTAATCTTTGCGCTTGCCATCTGTTAATCCATCACAAGTTTTATCTTGTCTTGTCCTTTAGTGATTTCCCCTATAGTATAACTTTCCGGTAGCAGCTCCAAACATCTTTCCTCTAGCGAGGCATCCAATACTACTACCATGCCTACTCCCATATTAAACGTACCATGCATCTCTAAGCGCGCTACCTTTCCTCTGCGTTCAAGTTCCAGCATGATGCTCGGTACCCTTATGGCTTTTTCTTTAATGTGGGCGCACAATCCCTGTGGAATTACCCGCGGTACATTTTCAATCAATCCACCTCCGGTGATATGCGCCAAACCACTAATGCGCATCTCACTCTGCAATTTCTTTATCTGGTTGTAGTATAATGCCGTCGGTATCAGTAGGGATTCATGGATCGGTTGTCCTTCAAACTCTTCATTAAAATCCGGAAATACTTTACGTACTAGAGAAAAACCGTTGGAATGGAATCCTGAACTAGGGAGCGCAATAATTTTGTCGCCCTCTTTTATGATGGAACCATCGATAATATCCTCTTTCTCTACAATTCCCACACAAAATCCTGCGACATCATAGTCACCGGGCTGGTACATTCCAGGCATTTCTGCAGTTTCGCCACCTATAAGTGCACACTCGTTGTCCTTACAGGCCTCCACCATACCCAAGACAATTTCAGCAGCAATATCGGAATCCAGCTTACCACAAGCTAAATAATCCAAGAAAAATAGAGGCTTTGCGCCGTGGCAGAGAATATCATTGGCACACATGGCAAAACAGTCAATTCCAATAGAACTGTAGTTCTTGGTATCAAGTGCTACTTTTAATTTGGTCCCCACTCCATCGGTTCCTGAAACCAAAACGGGATTACGATATCCTGCTATTTGGTAGAAAGCACCAAAACTGCCCAAATTGTTAAGCACATTGGCATTATGTGTCTGGGATACAGCATTTTTTATTTTGTCGACTGTGCGGTAGCCCTCCTCTTTATCTACTCCTGCACTTTTGTATGTGTTTTCCATTGCCTGGTATTTCTGTTGTTCGTTTTGTGAGTTGTTGCAATTAAAACAAGGTCATAGACTCTTGCCACTATAAAGTTACATATAAGATTCTGAGTACTTGTCGGTTCATTAAAAAAGCCGACAATCTATTCAGACGTCGGCTTATATATTGATGAGTTCACACCACTTCAAAGGTTCCATTTTTTCAAAATTAAGATTGTTACCAACAATTTGCAGCATGTATCTTCCATGTTTTAATTAATTGCGAAAATAAGGATTTTTACCGGTAGCCGAAAATTTAAAACGGTGACATTTCAAAAATTTTAGTACGATTCAACCCCCTTTACTTTCGTAGAAAACACTATTTTTATGCACTAAAAACAAACTAAATGGCCTCAGGAATTTTTGCAATACTCGACGATATTGCAGCTTTGATGGATGATGTAGCAGTGACTGCAAAGGTTGCAACCAAGCAAACCGCGGGAATTTTAGGAGACGACTTGGCAGTCAATGCGGAAAAAGCAACCGGCTTTCTATCTTCCCGAGAAATACCAGTGCTGCTGTCTATAATGAAGGGTTCGTTCCTAAATAAACTCATTATAGTACCAATTGCCTTTCTCTTACAGTTTCTTTATCCGCCTGCCATCACCATAATTCTTATTCTTGGTGGACTTTACTTAGCTTATGAAGGTGTCGAGAAAATCGTTGAGTACTTGTTCCACAGGCAGAAACATGGTGTAGAAGTGGTTCAGGAACTGGAACAGGACGGTCAAAAAGCTGAAAAAGATAAAATAAAATCCGCCGTTCTTACGGATTTTATCCTGTCCATCGAAATTGTAATCATAGCGTTAGGAACGGTTCTCAACGAATCCTTAACCATTCAGATATTGACCGTATCGATAGTAGCTATAATTGCTACGGTGGGTGTGTATGGAATCGTTGCACTAATAGTGCGAATGGACGATGCAGGATTTCGTTTGATGAAGAGCTCCTCGGAGCGCCAGCCAGTGTATAAGGTAGGTAATATGCTAGTTAATGCACTTCCTTGGGTGATAAAAACCTTAGGGGTGGTAGGAACCCTTGCACTGCTGCTCGTTTCTGGTGGAATCTTTGACCACAATATTGAATGGGTACATCATTTAGTGCCGCAACTACCTTCGTGGATCAAACAGATGGTCCTTGGACTCCTGGTAGGTATTGTAGCCGTGGCTGTAGTGGCTGGTATAAAAAAAGTGTCTCCAGGATTTGGGAAAAGTTAGATCCATACTTTGCTGCCACTTCATTATAGTCTGAGCTTTTACTTAAAGTTCAAGCATTGGGACTTCCATTAGAAGCAAAGTTGTTCCCGCTTCAATGGTCATTGTAAATTGCTGCGCCTGTTCAATCGCGATAGCATCTCTGCGATCCAGTTGATGGCCTTCCACTTGGACCCCACCTTCCAGCACAAAGAGAAAGACTCCATTACCAGAGCGGTTTATTGCGTAGTGCTGCTCAGATTCAACGGTAAATTTACCTATGGAAAACCATGCATTTTGGTGAATCCAAAGGCCTTTGCCTTCGGATTTAGGTGCTATAATGAGGTGAAACTGATCCGTTTTCTCCTCAAATTCCATCGGCATCTGTGCATAACGCGGCTCCACTCCGAGCGTGTCCGGCACTATCCAGATCTGTAAAAACTCTACCGGTATATCTGGGTTTTTGTTAAACTCACTATGTCGTACTCCACGGCCCGCGCTCATCACTTGTATTTCACCGCGCCTAATTACTGCTCGAGTATCCATAGAGTCTTGATGTTCGAGATCCCCTGACAAAGGAATTGAGATTATTTCCATATCCCGGTGGGGATGCGCTCCAAAACCCATTCCTCCCTCCACGTAATCGTCATTGAGAACCCGCAGAGCTCCAAAATGCATACGTTGGGGATTATAATAATTAGCAAAACTAAAGGAATGATAGCTCTTTAGCCAACCGTGGTCCGCGTAACCTCTATTCTTGGCTTTATGCAATTGAATTTTCATATTGTGATTTATTAAATGATAATTTCAATCGCAAATTTCCTGATAAGTATGTACATACGCATTGATGTAGGATAATAAAGATGCTCTAAGCAAGTGGCCAGAACCATCACTCAGAGCATCGATTAAAATTAAAGAAATGCAATTTATACTACTACTTCATCCTTTCCTACACCTTTAAGGTTTAGCGTGATCAGGGCAGCTAAAATCATAGAAACACCACCTACCACGACATATCCGATGGCGTAATTGGCAAACAATGCATTTACGATAGGGCCGCCAAAGACTCCATTAACTATTTGAGGAAGCACGATAAAGAAGTTGAATATTCCCATATACACACCCATTTTCCGCATAGGTATCGCATGAATAAGCATAGCGTATGGCATGGCAAGAATACTAGCCCATGCAAAACCAACTCCGATCATAGAAATCCACAAATGCGAAGGATTCTCAATGTAAAACATGGAAATGAGCCCCACCCCTCCACTAAGTAAAGCAAGGGCGTGTGTCTGCTTTTTACCGATCCGTCGTGAAAGCGGCGTCAGAAGAAATGCAAAGCCAATAGCAAATAGATTGTAATAGCCGAATAGCTCCCCTACCAAATTACCTGCGGCATTGAATTCCGGCGAAGAAGCATCAGACGGTGCCAACCCATAGTGGTGCGTAGCCACTGAGGTAGTTGTATAAACCCACATGGTGAAAAGCGCGAACCACGAGAAAAACTGGACCAATCCTAAGCTCTTCATAAGAGGGGGTATCTTTGCGAAATCTTTAAATATATCCGTAAGCCTAGCTTTTTCTTCCGGCTGCTCAGTTTCCTCCTGTGAAAACGCTCTGAAATCTGCGGGAGAGTATTCCTTAGTCGTAAGGACGGTATAGAGAATGGTCAACAATAGGATAGCAGCACCAATATAAAAGGAGTAAATTACTGAATCCGGAACAAAACCCTCCGCTGCGGTATTGGAAATCCCAAGATTCGTCAGCCACAAAGGCATATTTGACCCAATCACCGCTCCGATGCCGATAAGGATCGTTTGAACGGAAAATCCTACGGTTCCTTGACTTTTAGGAAGCATATCACCTACCAGCGCACGGAAAGGCTCCATGGCTACATTGATAGAAGCATCCATCATCGCCAAAAACAAAACCGCAAATACCAGCACCCCGCCTGCAAGGAATACACTTACCGAGGCACTGTTGGGCAGAAACACCAGGCCGATGGCAGTAAGCAGAGCCCCTATTAAAAAATATGGCTTGCGACGTCCCCACTTTTCAGACCATGTATGATCGCCTAAATGCCCTATAATGGGCTGTACGATCAGTCCTGTAAAGGGTGCTACTAACCAGAACCAGGAGAGATGGTGCACATCGGCCCCGAAGTTTTGAAGAATCCTACTTGCGTTGCCATTTTGCAATCCGAAGGCCATCTGGATTCCCAGAAAACCCATACTCATATTAATGATCTGCGCTTGCGAAAGACGTGGTTTTATACGTTTATCCATAATTGATATTAGTGTGTTTTTTGATTAAGATTTTCTATCAATGGCTCCTCCAGCGCCTTTTTCCCTTCGACCACCTGAGAAACTACTTCGTTAGGAATAGTCATCGAAAGTACATATTGGCGTATCTGCCAAGTACCGTTGATTTTCTCTAAGATTCCAGAACCTCTGCAAAGTAGCATTTGGGTTGAAAGTAGCTCATTGAACCAGGCATAACGCGTGTCATGGGAGACAACGATATTTCGTTTCAGAGAGGTAAAACTCCAGGCCTTCCCTTTTTTAAAGTGTGGCCGAGCGTATTCCATAAACTCTTGTTTGTTCCAAACCTCCGTTGCATCAGTACCGACAAAAGTACTTTGGTCCGCAAACAAAGAAAAATAAGAATCAAAGTCTGTAGTGTGAGCGTACTGGTTTAGACGGTCCAAAATTTCCCCTACTTGCTCTTTGGCTTCTGAGTCAGGCAACTTCTGCTGAGCGCCGAGTGCGGTACTCAACACCAGAAAAAACAGTGCAAATGCGATTCGGTTCATTATTGTATTTCTAATATAAGTGAGGTTTTAGCAGATACTTCTAAGAAATCAGCCTTTAAATCCACGCGGTTTCCACTCACCACATCTGTGCCTTCGATACTTCCTTCTAAATTCTGTGCAAACCGGCTCAGTGATAGCTTTTGCGTCTGCTCGCTGTTATTAAGCACGACCATTATTCGGTCCTTGGAATTATACCTAAAGTACACATATACTCCGTTCTCCGGCATATAGTGGGTAGTTTTTCCGTTATGTACCACATCCTTGGATTTTCTCCAATTGAGTATTTTCGATGTGATGTCATAAAACTCCTTCTGCACCACAGTACGTTTGTCACTTATAAAAGCATTTGTGCTATCTTCTTTCCAACCACCAGGAAAATCGTGGCGGATATCGGCATCCCCAAGACTCTTTTTTCCACGCATTCCAATCTCCGAACCGTAATAGATCTGTGGAATACCTCGGATGGTAGAGACTAAGGTCAGAGCCATCTGATAGGCTTTTGGATTGGATTCAAAGATCTCGTTCCACCGTTCGGTATCATGGTTTTCAAAGAAGACCATTATATTATTAACATTCGTATAAAGAAGATCATTACTTAGTGCGTTATAAATTTTAACCATTCCCTTATCCCAACTCTCTTGCTCTTTTAATGCAGAAGAAAGATCAGTATAAAGTGTAAAATCCATAACGGATGGCAAATTGGAGTTGTATCCGTCTATGGCAGCAATTGGAGAATCCTTCTGCCAGTATGCAATATGGGCAGGACTGTACATCCAAGCTTCTCCCACTACATTAAAATGAGGATATTCCTTGGTTATAGCTTTGACCCATTCGGCCATTGCCTCCTTGTTGTTGTAGGGATAGGTATCTACCCGCATTCCACCCAGGTTGGCATACTCGATCCACCAGATTGCATTTTGTTTCAAATAGTTTAAAAGAAACGGATTACTTTGGTTTAAATCCGGCATAGTAGTGTCAAACCACCCGTTTAGAGCCTCTTTCGTATCAATATCTGAGGCATTGGGATCAAGTTGGGTCGTTGTTCTGTAGTTAGAACGCTTAAAGCCGTATGCACCTTCCCCATCCTCAAATTGGTGAATCCAGTCTCTGGAAGGAAGGTCCTGAATCATCCAATGAGATATACCCCAGTGGTTGGTGACGTAATCTTGAATGAGCAGCATCCCCCTTTTCTGCAGTTCATTGCTTAGTTCGACATACTCCTCATTGGTGCCGTATCGGCGGTCAATCTGATACAGGTCGGTCTGCGCATACCCATGATAACTCGTTCGCTTTTCATTATCCTGATTAGCGGGGGTCAGCCAGAGCGCTGTTGCTCCCAGACTATGAAGGTAATCCAGGTTGTTGATAATACCCCGCAGGTCACCGCCATGTCTGCCGTTTGGATTAGATCGGTCTGCTTTTTCAGTAAGCTCTTTCACCGAGTCGTTACTTTCATCTCCATTGGCAAAACGATCGGGCATTATTAGGTACACCACATCTTTTGAGGAAAAAGACCTACGGTCCCTTGAATTGGCTTGTCGCTCCTTTAGTTCGTACTTATAGCTGTCCACGGTACGCCCTGCTTTCTTTAGGTAGAGCGTAAAAAATCGACCGTCTATTTTATCGGTATCCACTGTGACAAAAAGGTAGTTCGGATTTTCTACCTTTTCTACTTTCTCAATGGCAAGACCCTCAGAAAGCTCCACCTGATAGGAAGCTATCTTGTCTCCATAAAGTAAAATTTGCAATTTGGACTCGGTCATACCTTTCCACCAAAAAGCAGGTTCTACCTTCTTAATCTGCGCTTGGACTGCCACAAACAGCAGAACAAAACAAATAGCAAGTAATTTTTTCATAGTTAAAAACGAAAATAAAAGCGCCTGCCTATAGGGCAGGCGCATCTTAGAAGAAATTTATTTGAGTGGCTTTAGAGAAATTGCATACCCACCGCTTCGTGCTAGATCTATGCTGATTTTTGATTTACTGCTCACTGTTTTCTTGAATATGTGGTAACTCTGTGGATTGGAAATATAGTCGGCGTCTTTTCCATCCTGATAGACAGTAGCCTCGTATTTTTTACCTTTAGGAAGGAAGGAAAAATCGACGGTGAATCGCCGTGCATTTTCATCCGTAATCCCTCCTACAAACCACTCATCCTTTCCTTTAGCTTTACGCGCTGTATGGATGTAGTCTCCTGGTTCTGCAGAAAGTATCACTGTATCGTCCCAATCGGCTGCCACATCCTTGATGAATTGAAAAGCATCCAAATGGCGCTGATAATTTTCCGGTAGATCTGCCGCCATCTGCAAAGGACTATACATTACCACATACAAAGCAAGTTGCTTCGCAAGTGTTGTTTTTACAAAACGTTTATCACCCGGGAAGTAATAATCCAGCTTGGTTTGAAAGATCCCCGGAGTGTAGTCCATTGGTCCTCCCATGAAACGCGTAAAAGGTAAAATAGTCTGATGGTCTGGGTTATTTCCACCAAAAGCCTCGAACTCTGTACCTCTTGCTGCTTCCGCTGCAATCCAGTTCGGATAGGTCCTGCTTTGACCACTCGGACGCACACTCTCGTGCGAATTCACCATAATCTTATACTCATGTGCCTTCTCGGCAATACGCAAATAGTGATTTATCGTCCATTGGGAATAATGGTGCTCCCCTCGGGGAATGATGTTACCCACATAGCCTGTTTTAACTGATGGGTAACCGTATTTGTTCATAAGTTGAAAAGCCTTGTCAGCCCAACGCTCGTAATTTGTTGCAGAACCAGACGTTTCGTGGTGCATCATAAGACGTATACCTTTCTGATGTGCATACTGGTTGAGCATTTCAATATCAAAATCCGGGTATGGTGTAATGAAATCAAATACAAATTCTTTGGAGTGTCCAAACCAGTCCTCCCAGCCAGCGTTCCAGCCTTCTATTAATAGTGCATCAAATCCATGTGCTGAAGCAAAATCGATATACTCTTTAACTTTGGTATTATTTGCTGCATGATTACCATTGGGCGTAAGGCTAGAGAAATCGGTCTTTCCGATATGTACATTTTTGGCTGTTGAATAAGCCCACTGCGATTTTCCAATGATCATTTCCCACCAAACGCCCATATACTTGGTTGGTTTGATGTACGAAGTGTCTTTGTAGTGCGTAGGTTCATTCAGATTGAAAAGCATCTTGGAGTCGAGGACTTCCTCTGCTTTATCGGAGACGATAATAGTTCTCCAAGGACTCACGGCGGGTGTTTGAATATACCCCTTAGCGCCCTGCCCGTCCGGGGTCAGATGCGTCTTAAATTTGTAGGTGGTTGCATCCACTTCCAGATTCGAGGCAGCATAATTCACCACGGCCGCTTCTGCCAAATTTATATACAGAGGCTGCTTTCCTTCTTTTTTAAGCATCAGCGGTGACTGCACCGCATTCTTGATGGTAGTCTGAGAAGCATTTCCATCGTAAGAGCTTGGCCAGCGCTGTGGAATCTCAGAAATATTGGTGGTTTGCGTTTGGTACTCCTGTGAATCATAATCACCAGTAAGCCACCAGGCCTTCGCGTCCCATGGCAAATCAATTTCTGAATCTTCTTCCTGGATTACGAAATAATTCAAGTTCTTTTGCTCAGGAAACTCGTAACGAAAACCCAGCCCATCGTTGAAAAGTCGGAACTTTACTATTATGTGGCGCTCGTTGGCTGTTTGATTTAAAGTTACAGCAAGTTCATTGTAATGATTCACATAGGTTTTTTTCTCTCCTAAGACAGGATCCCACTTTTCATTTTTGCTGGAAAATTCCTCTTTTGTTTTAACGAATCCTTCCAAGAGATCTTGTCCCTGTTGGTCCTTTCGTTCTAATTCTGATGCGAATTGTATATCACCGTCTTTCAGGAGCCGTAGGCCAAGCCTTGAGTCTTCAACCACGGTCTCACCTTTATATTTTAAGTTATAATACGGGGATCCGTTCTTTAAACTGAACTCCATTTTAAACTCACCATTTGGAGAGCTAAGTGTCTGTGCATTCAAAAGCATACTGCCTACTACCACAGCAAATGCACTTAATTTAATTTTTAACATAATAGCTGAATTTACAATCATTAAATATAAAAAAAACTGCTGCTAAAAGCAACAGTTTTTCCTTTTAAATAGGCATGATTTATTTCTTAATAAGAAGGTATGCACCCGTCAGATCGTTGAAATATACATCATAGATTCCCGCTTGGGAAACGTTGATGTTTGGCCCTTGTAAAGTGGCAACTCCGGAGATCTCCGTCGCACCACCCCAAGATATATCCCAGCCATTCTCGGCGCGGAATTTCACCTCACCAACAGGAAGCTCTACATCGTAAAGCGTCCACTGGTGCGGATCAAAAGTAGACTTGGTAAGCGCTACATCACTACCCCATCCTGTAAAGCCACCAATAAGACCAATGCGGTTATATGTAGTTGCTGTTGAACCGGTATACGGTGTGATAGAATAGGTTTTGGCTACAATATCCATTTCAAAAGTATAATATCCTGCGGCAGGAATTACAAATGTATCAGGATCACCCGTAGCATCCACAGTACCTATACCTGTTCCACGTACTCCCCATTGAGAACTCCACGTATTATCTCCTAAGGTTTCTAATACCTTAAATCCTCCAGAATTAAAATACCCGGTAAAATAAAATTTATTTGTATTTACAGGATCGCGGAATAAAGCCTGGTTATTATTGTTGGTACTCCATCCGGCTGCCACAGCTTCACCTACTAGGAACAGATCTTTGAATGCGACGTACGGAGTAACACTGATAGTTACTGGAGTCGATACCGCTGTTATAGTTCCACCCACCGATTTAGTGGTAGCAGTAACCCGAAGATCGACTTCTGCAGCTACTCCTGCCATAAGTCCGAGCTTAAGTACGGCATCGTTTAATACCTTGTGGCTAACCTCAAGAGAGGTTTCATTCTCCACCGTACCAACTGCTGCAAAATCCGTAGATCCTTTCTTGGCTACTTCAACAAAATAGGAAACGTCTGTTCCGTACTCGTAGTCGGACCATGAAATTGTGGTTGCAATATCCAATGGAAGCTCTCCGCTCAGTACAATACTTGCCCCCGCACTTGGAGAGGTAATTACCGGCTTGGCAGATGGGTATGGTGTCACATCGAAATTAATCACATTGGATGTGTTCGCGCCCGAAGTTACTTTTATATACACCTTCTGCGCGCGGTACGGAGCAAATCCTGCCTGAATAAGCGCTTCGTTTAAATCTCCTATGGTGGTAGTGAAATTAGTACTTGAAGAAGTTCCCAACGTCACAGGGCTTGCAAAATCTTCTGTCGCAGAGATATGCACCGTGTACTCACTTGCATTAGATAAGGAATTATCCCAGGCCAGGCGGAAGGTATTATCTGCCATTGTTGGGTAGAGTACACTGGAACTCAATGTAGTACTGTAGAGTTCAAATGAAGGCTCAGGACTTTGCATAGTGAAATCATCCTCGCGGCATGACTGCAGGAACAAAGGCACCATTAGAGCCATTAGTAAAAATTTAAATATATTTTTCATAATATGTTTTACTCTTTATTACTGTGATACAATAGTGTAAGTTCCTGCCTTTAAGTTAACTGTAACTTTGTAAGAACCGCCGTTACCAACGAATTTCACATTACCGTTATCTCCTTTTGGTCCTACATAACCACTATAGCCGTGGTTGTCCTTAAGGATGTTACCCCACTCTAAATCTCCCCAGTCTTTTTGACCGATGAATTTGAACTCAGCATCTGCTCCAAGTGGCGTTACGATTTCGTATATTCCAGGAGAGACTTGGGCCATGGTTAGTGGCGCAGTAGCGCTCCAACCGTTCATACTTCCCACCATATAAATTTCTGGGAAATCCCATCCAGCAACCGGAGAAGCCTCCACTTCTATAGATTGTACCGCTGTAGCAGCATCAATAGAAATTTTATACATTCCAGAGGTACCGGTAAATTTCATGTTTTCATCACCGTCTTGCACTAAGTTAGAAGAAACCTGTTTAAAATAACGGTAGTTCTCACGGGTACCTGCCTGGTCTATACTGTAGTTGAGAGGATTCCAGTTCGTTTGACCCAAGAATCTAAACGGCTCGTTTCCTGTTAGATAGGTATAAATATAAGACATATTGGAAGTCTTGTATAACGGTATTGCTTGCCCTGCATCCCAACCTGCAGCGGTGGCTCCTCCTACAAGATAGAATGTAGGGTATTCTAGTTCGTACGGAGTGATTGTCAGCATCGTTGTATTAGAGGTAGAGGTTACATATTCGCCCGCTTCCCCGATATAAGAGGAAACTCTAAAATACAAACTGCCCTGTTCGTTTGCAGTAAGACCTAACGTCTGGGCTGCTTTGTTCATTTCTCCTACCGTATAGCTCACAACTCTTTGTGAACCCGATACCGTACCCATTACGTAAGGAACTTCAAAGCTCTCATCAGCGGAGGCCTCCACTTTATACTTTAACTCTGTGGGTTGTGAGTACTTTGCTACATCCCAAGCTATGGTTAGTGCCAAATTATCTGGGAAGTTGGAATCCAGGAAAAGTTCTTCCTGAGAAAGGTCCATTACAATCGCAGGCGATTGGTTCTCAATGGTGAGTATCTCACGATCCTGACATGCTGCTAGCCCAAAAAGCATTAGCAGCGTTAGGAGTGCGTTTTGAAAAATATGTTGTTTTTTCATTTTATAATTTTCAATTAGTTCAACTTAGTAACCAGGATTCTGAATTAGGTTAGAATTGGCAATTATATCGTTGGCCGGGATTGGGAATAAGTTTCTGTATTCCGGTACACTTGCGCCCTCTTTAGCTCCTCCTTTCCACTGCCACAAATAGGAAGATCCTGTGTAGCGCCCGTAACGGATAAGGTCGGTTCTTCTGGTCATTTCCCAAGAAAGTTCACGAGCTCTTTCGGCTAGAAGAAAATCTAACGTCAGATTAACCACTGGGGTAACTCCAGCTCTATCACGTAGTCGGTTCACATACTGAAGAGCCGTAGCCATATTACCGTTCCCCCCTCTTACAGTTGCTTCGGCGTACATCAAATACACATCACCAAGTCGGTATAGTGGAATGTCCGCATCTACGAAATCTCCCTTGGAATCGGATCCTGCTTTACCATCGCTGAAACGGATGTTTTTGTACTTGATAAATGCATACCCGTCCTTGAAGTTACTTAGATCGTTGATATCCAGTGACTGTCCTGCTGTGTAGAAGCGTCCTCTTTTATCGTCCTCGGAGAAAAGGTTCACAAAGGATTTAGTTACGCGAAGACCTCCCCAGCCGCTATTGATTCCAAACTCAGAAGCCGACATAGAACCTCCAACAGCAGCATGTACTAAGAATGTAGTTCCTCCGAATGTACGTGTCTTAATACCATCGTAGTTTATAGAGAAAATGACCTCTGGATTATTGACGTCGTTGTCCGCCATAAATAAATTCTGGTATCCAAAGTTCTCATCGTCTCTAATATCGTTCTTCAACTGATATCCCGCGTTAATGATTTTAGTAGTATAGGTTATAACTTCGTTATTTCTCTCAGTGCCGGTATACACTTTCGCATTCAGATACAAACGAGCAAGTAACGTCCATGCAGCCGCTTGGTCTGCACGTCCGTATTGGTTCGTACGTGGCGCTTTAAGTTCTTGCTCTACTGCAAGAAGCTCGCTCTCTACGTAGTCAAATAATGCAGCTCTCTCGATTCGTGAAGGTTTCACACTGCCTCCCGATTGGTAGTTTTCATCTACAAAAGGTACATTTCCAAAAAGATCCAATGCATGATAATACGACTGTGCTCTTAGAAAACGAGCCTCTGCACGCATATACCTTGCTTCATCCAGATCCGTTCCTGTGATTCCATTGGCAGCAAGTTTCTCTTCCGTCGTGTTGCGGATAAACTCGTTAGTAAAGGCAATTTCACCGTAAATACGGTAGTAAAGTGCTGCGATAAACTCATTGGATGGCGTCCAAGTCATTGTATTCATTTGCGGAAGCGTACCGTCCTGCCATGCAATCTTTGCCTCATCGGTAGTAATTACCTGAAGGGTGTACAGCTGACGCATATAGCTGGAGAACCCCCCGTCGATACCGCCGATATCGGAATTTCCGTCACCTCCTTCTTGTCCTCCTACAGCCAATCCACCGTATAGTTTGGCTAAAAGGTTAGGATAATTAGAGAAATCCTTGTATAAATTGGTGGATGAGGCCTCAGTAATGGGCTCACGCTCCAAATCCTGTGTACAGGAACCTGCCGAAAAGCTAAGGATCGCTCCTAAGGCACCCGCCAATACTGTTCTTGTATTTATATTGAAAAGTTTCATTTGTATGATTTTAATTAAAATTGAAAATTAAGACCTAACGAATACACTTTTGGTCTTTGGTAGAAACCATTGTCAATGTTTCCGAAAATCTCTGGGTCTACGCCCGTGTAATCTGATATAACAAAGACGTTCTGTGCCATACCATATACTCTAAGGTTGGAACGGTCGCCAAACAATTCTCCGAAGTTATACCCAACCGTTAAATTGTCCATTCTTAGGAACGATGCGTCTTCTACGAATGCGTCAGACCAAAGGTTAAGTTGAGGAAACTGGTAGTTGACAGTTGTACTGTATACATTCTGCAGGTATCCGTTGGTTCTAAGTGAAGCTAGGGAAGAGTTTGAAGCTGCATTATTATAGACATAGTTCCCAAGTACTGCACGAAGAGATGTAGAGAAATCCCAGTTCTTGTGCGTCACTTTTGTGGAGAACCCAAACAAAGCATCCGGTGTAGTTGATTTGTAGAAATACTTATCTGAATCATTCACTACGCCATCTGCATTAACATCCGCATATGCCCCAGGTACAGGGTTTCCAGCAGTATCATAAAGCTGCTTGTATACATAAAATGAATAAGGAGCCTGTCCCACAGTGTGTGCCTGGATATTGTTACCCACACCACCGGAGAGTCCTCCTACCTGAATTTTAAAATCCGCAGCAACCTGATCTGATAAACTGGTGATTTCAGATGTATAATGCGTAGCATTTAAGTTTACATCCCAGGTGGTATTCTCCGTTTTTACAGGGGTAAAATTTAGAACTACCTCTATCCCTTTGTTAACCATATCTCCCACGTTCTTGGTATTGTAGTTGGAAAGTCCACCGGCTGCTTCAGGAACGTAGGCAATAAGATCCTCGGTATCCTTTTGGAATACATCCACGGAACCGCTGATTCGGTTAGAGAAGAAACCAAAATCCAAACCTATGTTTTGGGTAAGGGTTTTTTCCCATGTTAAGAATGGGTTGTACTGCTCAGCGCGGTACATTGGATAAAATGCATCGCCGAACAAATATTCTGCGGAATCATTACTTAACTGGTAGCGTGCAAAAGAGGGATATGTTCCTCCTACTTCCTGCTGACCAGTAATACCATAACCTAGCCTAAGTTTAAGTGTAGAGAGATTTTGGGATTCGTTTAGGAAATTCTCTTCGTTGATCTTCCATGCAAATGCTGCAGCCGGGAAGTTACCCCAAACATTATCCGTAGTCCCATTATAGAAGCGGGATGATCCGTCTCTACGCAAGGAAGCAGTAAGGATGTACTTGTCTTTAATGGTGAAGATTGCACGCCCGTAGAAAGAAAGGAGAGTAAGGTTGTCTGCATATCTTCTAAAAGGAGTGAGTTCAGTCTCACCCGTAGTAGCATTGGTACGGATACTCTGGCCGGCAGGAGTATCACGGAAGAAATCTTGGTAAGAATGTCCCACCATTAAATCCACATTGGTGTCAAGAGCACTAAGAGTTTTTACGTAATTCAAGTAGGTTTCGAACAACTTGTTTTTCTTCTCTTGCTCGTAAGGACCCACATTGTGGAAACCATTTCCGGCGCCACTAAATCCGTTTGTGTAGTTGCTTCCGTACCCTTTACTATAGTCGTATGCTACATTAACGTTCCACCGCATTTCTGGAAGGAAGTGCAGTTTATAATCTAACTGGAGACTTGGCATAAGACGGTATACAGAGGATACGTTTCTTGTAGCATTTAATAGACCCAGAGGGTTTCTGTTGGAAACTGTATTGAGTCCTCCATCACTGTTAAGCCATTCGAAGTATCCCCCAAAACGCTGATCGTCCATATACACTGGCTGTGTTGGATCGAAATAGATAGCATTATTAATGGCTCCCCCGTCTGGGAAACGGTTGTCTGTAAATGAACCTTTAAAGCTTGCATTCACAGTTAAATGGTTGTCAAAGAATTTTGGATTAAGGTTCAAACCAACGGAGGTTCTGCGAAACTCATTGGTTTTCACAATACCGTTTTGCTCATTGTATCCTAAAGATAAACGGTATGGGAGTCCCTTAATGCCTCCACTTATGGCCACATTGTTATCGGTTCCCCATGCTTCCTGATAAATCAAGTCCTGCCAGTTGGTACTAGCAGTACCTAGTAGCGCTTTGGCTGATTCGGTACCTACTTCATTTACAAAGGCCCGGTATGCATCTGCTTCCAGTACATCCGCATTCCCCATCTTGGTAGAAACGGAAGCTACGGTTGAGAAATTAACTCTTAGCTTACCTGCAGTACCTTTCTTAGTTGTAATTAAGATAACCCCGTTGGAGGCTCTGTTCCCATAAATAGCCGCCGCCGATGCATCCTTTAAGATATCAAAGGACTCAATGTCGTTCGGGTTAATTAGAGATAGAGGGTCAGAGGCTCCAGAAACACCACTGAAGTCCTGTGGCACACCATCGATAACGATTAATGGGGCACTGTTTGCATTAAGTGACGCACCACCACGAATACGAATAGTGGAACCTGCTCCTGGAGCACCTCCATTACCTGTAATTGAAACACCGGGAGCTTTACCCTGGATTAGCTGTTCTGGGGAGGTAGCTCCACCATTAAAGTCCTTCGCAGAGACAGAAACTATGGATCCGGTAAGATCCGATTTCTTTCTCTGACCGTAACCGATCAGTACAACCTCTTCGATCTGCCGTTCTCTCGGAGAATCAATCGTGTCGGTAGTCTGCGCTTGCAACATTGTTCCAGCCAAAAGAAAAGCCGGAGCAATTTTCAAAACTGTACTATAGTTTCTCACAAATATAAAATTTAAGGATTAATATAATTTATTCTTCTTACCGTTTGATAGTATTCTTTGTATTTACTAGAAGTAACCCAGCCTCCTAATTTATATATTTTTCAATTAACAAAAAATTAATACTAATTTTCTTAAAATTGTAAAATATAACATGTTTTTAAAAGCAGTTAAAACAGAACCTAAAGTGCTGATTACTTGCATATAAAATACTGTTTTTCGAAGATTATACTTTGTACCAAATTTACAATACTTTTAAACACTTATTTAACGGAATTTTTACCAAAATCAGCTTTAATGATAACAATCATAACTTCATGCAACGTAAAACGCATTTTTCTTAAGGCGTTTTTAGAAGTATATTTGCAGTAAATTTCCAATTAAGATGTCAGAGAAAAGACTTATTACAGCTGCTCTTCCTTATGCAAACGGCCCCGTCCACATAGGACACCTTGCGGGAGTATACATTCCGGCCGACGTGTTTGCTCGCTACGAGCGACGCAAAGGAAGCGATGTTGCTTTTATATGTGGGAGCGACGAGCACGGAATCCCTATCAC
This sequence comes from Planobacterium oryzisoli, assembly GCF_015354315.1. Lineage (GTDB taxonomy): Bacteria > Bacteroidota > Bacteroidia > Flavobacteriales > Weeksellaceae > Planobacterium_A > Planobacterium_A oryzisoli. The sequence continues at coordinate 61,284 of NZ_JADKYY010000010.1, read as the reverse complement.
TATCAGGGCGAAAAAAGAAGGAGTATCCCCGCAGGACGTGGTGGATAAGTACCATACATTAATTAAAAGCACGTTTCAAGAGCTTGGAGTATCTTTCGATATCTATTCCCGGACAAGCTCGGAGAAACACCATCAAGTAAGTCAGGATTTCTTCATCAACCTATACCAAAAGGGGAAGTTCACGGAAGAACTCTCGAATCAGTACTACGATAAGCAAGCGGGTGAATTCCTGGCAGATCGTTATATTGTTGGAACCTGTCCAAATTGCGGAAACGACGGCGCGTACGGAGACCAATGTGAGAGCTGTGGATCTACGCTCTCTCCATCGGAATTACTGAATCCTAAATCCATGCTTAGTGGAAATATTCCTGAATTAAAAGAAACCAAGAATTGGTACCTTCCATTAAATGAATACAGTGAATTTCTTGAGGACTGGATCATTAAAGGTCATGAAAAAGACTGGAAACCAAACGTATACGGTCAGGTAAAATCCTGGCTTAGTGAAGGACTCAAGCCGCGTGCTATGACCCGGGATCTAAATTGGGGCGTACCGGTTCCTTTACCGGATGCTGACGGCAAGGTATTATACGTCTGGTTTGATGCACCGATAGGCTACATTTCTTTTACTCAGGAGTGGGCAGAGAAACTTGGAAAAAACTGGAAAGACTACTGGCAAAATGAAAGCAGCAAGCTTTACCATTTTATTGGAAAAGACAATATCGTGTTTCACTGCATTATATTTCCTTCCATGATGAAAGCCCATGGCGATTATATCATGCCAACCAATGTTCCAGCCTTTGAATTTTTAAATCTGGAAAATGATAAAATATCAACTTCCCGCAATTGGGCTGTATGGGCACATGAATACATAAAAGATTTTCCTGGTATGCAGGATACACTACGCTTTGCGTTACTGTCATCTGCACCGGAAACCAAAGACAATAATTTCACTTGGAAGGATTTTCAGACAAAAAACAATTCAGAACTAGTAGCTATTTTCGGCAATTTCGTTAATCGCGTGAGCGTCCTAATGCATAAGTACTACGAGGGTATTATTCCTAATTCATCCACGAAACCACAGGAATTAGAGGAAATTGAAAAAAGCGCCAAACTAATAGCTCTGCACTTAGAACAGTTTGAATTCCGCAACGCTCTTGGTGCACTCATGAATTTAGCTCGATTTGGTAATCAATACCTCCAAAGTAAAGAGCCCTGGAAAACCATCAAAGAGCAGCCTGAAGAGACCAAAAACACAATGTATGTGGCCGCCCAAATTGCCGCTGCTCTGGGTCAGCTTTGTGAGCCTTTCATGCCTTTTACCTCCGAGAAACTGCTGCGACAATTTAATATGGAAAAACTACGATGGGCTGATGTTAAGGGAGAGTTAATTGCGGGTGGCTCGAAACTGATGGAATCCGAGCTCCTGTTTTCAAAGATTGAGGATGAGCAAATTCAAGAACAGATAATGCGCCTGGAAAACACTAAAATAGAAAACCAAAAAACCAATCCTAAAGCGAGCCCCATGAAAGATGAAATAACATTTGATGATTTTACCAAAATTGACTTAAGAACTGCTACGATCCTTGAAGCAGAAAAGGTGGAAAAAGCAGATAAATTACTTAAATTCAAGGTAGATACAGGAGTGGATATCCGTACGGTTGTATCCGGCATTGCGGAAAGCTTTTCACCAGAAGAGTGCATAGGAAAACAGGTTACTATACTGTTAAATCTAGCACCAAGAAAAATTCGAGGCATCGAAAGTCAAGGAATGCTTCTTCTCACCCAGACACCTGAAGGTAAGCTCACGTTCGTTACTCCTGAAAAACCAACGGATAATGGAATAGAAATAAGCTAAGTATTGTGCAGATACTATAGCTAAGGCAACCTTTGTACAAAATAGCTGCCCTCAGGTTTTTCTGGGGGCAGATTCGTTTACCATTCTGTTGTATTTTTAATACCAAGTTTCACGGGATCAAAGACGGGATCCTTCCCTTCTTTTTTCTGCTGTTCATAATCTTTTAGTGTTAACAATGCAGTTTTCTGCATAATTAGCACCGCTATAATATTCAACCAAGCCATGATTCCTACGCCTATATCGCCTAGCCCCCAAGCAGTGCCACCAGTACTTACTGCGCCGTAGGTTACACTACCAAGGAAACCTATGCGAAGTATCCACATCAACACTTTGCTCATTTTCTTACGTCGTAAATAGTACAGGTTGGATTCGGCAATAAAATAATAGGCTAAGACGGTTGTAAAGGCAAAGAACAGAAGCGCAACAGCTACAAACGCATCACCTATAGCAGGAAACTGCGCGGAAATAGCAGCTTGCGTAAAGAGAGGGCCCTCTTCTACTCCAGGTAATTTCTCATAGAGATATCCCCCAGTTCCGTCTTTCACGTTATAAAGGCCAGAAAAAAGAATCATAAGCGCCGTGGCAGTACATACAAAAAGAGTGTCGATATAAACCGAGAAGGCCTGCAGGATACCCTGCTTGGCGGGATGGGTAGTTGCAGCGGCTGCGGCAGCATGTGGTGCCGTTCCCTGCCCTGCTTCGTTGGAATAAATCCCTCTTTTAACGCCCCAGGCTATTGCAGATCCTATAACCCCTCCAAACGTAGCATCTGCACCAAAAGCAGAATTAATAATAAGACTAAAGACTGCAGGAATATTTTCCAAGTTGAGACCGATTATTACTAAAGCCATAAGAATATACGCTCCCGCCATAAAGGATACGGTAATTTCTGCAAATCGACCGATACGTTTCACTCCTCCTATAATAATTAGCACAAGTGCACCGACCACTCCCAATCCTATATAGAGTTTGTCAAACCCAAAGGCGCTTTCCATACTTTGCGCAATACTATTGGACTGGACTCCTGGAAGGAAAATAGCGCACGCTATAATAGTTGCAATAGCAAAAAGTACGGCGTACCATTTCTGACCCATTCCCTTCTCTATATAATACGCGGGTCCACCCCGATAGTGACCGTTCTTTTCAACTTTGTAAATTTGCCCTAGTACGGCTTCTATAAAGGCGGTTGCACTTCCTAAAAATGCAATAACCCACATCCAGAATATAGCGCCAGGCCCGCCCATGGCGATTGCTGTTGCAACGCCCGCAATGTTTCCTGTCCCTACTCTTCCTGCAATTGCAATGGAGAAAGCTTGAAAGGGAGACACACCCTTTTCGTTAGAGTTCTCTTTAAACAGTTGGCCTATCATATCCCTTAGAAAACGCACCTGCACGAATTTAGTCCGTATGCTAAAGTAAAGCCCCGCACCAATACATAAAACTATCAGAGCATTAGACCATATAAGCTCGTTGGCGGTCACTATAAAACTATCTAATAAAACTGTAAAATTATTTTGTTTCTCCATGCGTTAAAAATGGCGGTAATAATACGAAAAAATAATTATTTTTAAGAAATGAAATCTTTATACACCATAGCTTTAGCCATTTCATTGCTTTTTTCGCAATTCGCTACTGCACAGCACACGGATGCTTCCGCCTTACATAATCAGTTCTTGACCGAGTATAACACACTTCTCAAAACTCATTATGATACTGAGCGTCAAACACTTCAGCTTTCACCGCGATTAGCTGAAGAAATATCTGCCCTGCGGCAGTATTACACTTTAACCCTAGCCCAAATGAAAACCCAAGATCCTTCCTTGGAAGCCTTCAGTAAGCAGTATTATCGAATATATCCCGATATCAATGCGGTGTTCTTTAATCGTGACAACCAATTTGTCTCCAATCTCGACGAAGAAAAAAAACAAGCACTAAATGCCCGATTGGTCCAAATTTGGAAAACCATTCCCAACCCCTTGTACAATAAAGCTGTACATGCTTCAGATAGGCTCCAAAGAGAGAAATTCCAGCTGGTAGTACCTTATAATTTCAGTTTGTTCCAATCCTACTTTGATAACTCGCAGCGCAAGCGCGATTACGTAATAAATTTTCTACTTTACTTACCCTAAGGAAATACACCGCTAAATTTGCATACCTTTAAGCTCTCAAAGAAATTAACATGAAAAGACTGATTCTACTCACTGCTGTTTTACTTCTGTCTCTGTATTCCTGCCGCTCGGAACAAGACGACGACCTAGACAATTCTGCTTATGTAGGAACCTGGCAGTGGGTGTCCACCAATCCTGGTAACGGCGGACCACTTGAAACACCAGAAACCACAGAAACCCAGGCCACATTAATTTTTACTACAGATGGTTCGTACCAATTCACTGAAGATGGACAAATAGTGAATCAAGGTACCTATAAACTGTACATTGATGTCACTGATACCGACCACTCGGAAAAGGTATTTATTGATTTTTCAGGCCGTGAAGACCTGATGGTTTTTAGTATAACCGAATCACAGCTAATACTAGTAGAAGATAAGTCGGCAGGCAAAACATTTGCTTATAGTAAACAGTAATAGAAAAATTTACAGAGCGTTAAGCTCACTATAAACCAAGCAAAGGCCCTCGATAATATCGCTTGCCACGACCGATTCTATACCTTTTGTCAAAGACACCAACTCGGCACTTCTCCCATGAATCCAGACGCCTAGAACCGCCGCCTGGATTGGATCATAATTTTGTGCCATTAACGACGTAATTACCCCCGTAAGGACATCACCTGATCCAGCCTTTGCAAGTGCGGCGTTTCCAGATAGATTATAATAAATGTTTCCATCCGGACACACTATCTGTGTCCTGTGGCCCTTGACTACCACTATAATTTTGTTTTTTTTCGCAATCTGTAATGCCGTGTCAAGCCGAGCAAATGAACTAGCATGCAATCCAAATAAGCGGTCAAATTCTTTGGGATGAGGCGTTAAAATACTCATTGGCGGTATTAATTCCATAAGTTCGCGATTCTGCCCAATGAGATTGAGCGCATCTGCATCGAGTACAACGGGGAAACAAGAATTTTGCAACAAGTGGCGTAGTAAAGCCAGGGATTCGGCACCTGTACCCATTCCAGGTCCAATCCCAAATACCTGATGCACCTGATCTGCCTCAAAGTCATCCTTATCTAAAAAAATTGCTTCTGGAGCCGCTGTTTGTAATACCACGCGACACTCATCGGGTCCTACTGCATACGTGTACCCACTTCCTGACCTAAGGGAAGCCCTTACTGCAAGAAGAAGTGCACCACACATGGACAGACTGCCTCCAATGAGAAAGCTTTTGCCGTAATCGCCTTTATGGGAAAAATTGCTTCGTGAGCGGTAGATAGACCGGACCGACTCTGTATCTACAGTGCATCCGTATATGGAGCGCAAACCTTCGGGAAATTCCAGTCCGATCGGAACAAAAATTAAAGTACCACAGTACTCTGCGTACTCGGGGTGCAGAAGGTTTCTTTTCCATGCGCCCAGAACGAGAGTATACTCTGCTTTAAAAATTCCCTCAACAGACATGTGCGCATCTACAGAAAGGCCAGAGGGCAGATCCAGGGACACTTTAATCCCTTGACTTTGGTTCATCAGGAAAATTATTTCTTGTAAACCCGAACGTAATGGACCGGTACATCCCGCGCCCAACAGAGCATCAACAAGAATGTCGCAACTATTCGTAATTTCTGAAGTAAAATCCTCCCACTTCATGATGAATTTAGGAAAGTCCATTTGTATTAGTGACAGTTGCTCTTCAAATAGGTCCGAGCAATGGGTTCTATCTGCGTTCAAGTATACAAAACAAGGCACCTCGTTTTCAAGTAAATGACGGGCAACTACCAGTCCATCACCACCATTATTACCAGAACCACAGAATACGTGGACTCTACAACCTGGCTGAATATTGCGGAGAAGAACTTCAAAACATGCCCTTCCTGCCCTTTCCATAAGTTGGGAAAGAGTTGTAGACTGCTGGGATGCAGTAAACTGCTCCACATCTAACAACTGCTGGTAGGAAAGTATCCACATAGAGCTTTTATTTCGATCGTAATTAAAATCGTGTTTGCTTTATACTAAGTTATTTATATTTATTATTAACTTTGAAGAGAACACTAAAAATAAATTATGGGATTTGTACAGGAATTTAAGGCTTTTGCATTTAAGGGCAACGTGATCGACCTGGCAGTGGGTGTAATAATTGGAGCTGCATTTGGTAAAATTGTTTCCTCTTTAGTGGAAGATGTAATTACCCCTTTACTTCTAAACCCTGCACTTAAAGCCGCGGGAGCTGAAGATATTGCTAAACTTACATGGAATGGGGTGGCTTACGGAAATTTTCTTTCCGCAGTGATTAGCTTTCTTTGTATTGCACTAGTACTTTTCTGGCTCATCAAAGGCGCAAATAAACTTAGCAGAACTGCTCCAGAAGAGCCTGCTGTTCCTGCTGGACCTACCCAGGAAGAACTTCTCACGGAAATCCGCGACCTTCTTCGTTCAAAAAATCTGTAGACCAGAGGCCAAAATAGAATAATCTCAGAGCTGGGTATGCTACTAACTCTGGATTTGCAGAATGCTGGAAATTTGCTCAGCAAGCGACAGACCGATACGGTCTTGGGCTTCAAGGGTTGAGGCGCCAGTATGCGGCGTTAGAGAAATTTTAGGATGGGTAAGAATCTCCACTTTTGGCTGTGGCTCATTCTCAAACACATCAAGACCAGCAAAGGCTACTTTTCCCGAATCCAGCGCTTCAATCAATGCCCACTCGTCAATGATACCTCCACGGGAGCAATTCACTAGACCTACACCTGTTTTCATCTTTGAAAATTGATCAGATCCAATAAGATATCCTCCTGTTTGTGAAGGCACGTGAAAGGTTAAGAAATCCGAATGTTCTAGTAACTGCTCCAGTGGCTCGGTTTCGATATCCACATTGATAAATTGGTTATTGTAAAACTTGACCTTTATAGATGCTCTTCCCACGTTGCTGTCTGCAGCAAGGACGCGCATTCCCATGCCCAGAGCTATCTTGGCTACTTCTTGTCCTATTCGGCCCATTCCGATGATGCCAATGGTTTTACCACGAAGTTCGATGCCAGGGGCGTATTTCTTCTTTAAGGCCATGAAATTACTATTTCCTTCAACGGGCATTCTGCGGTTACTATCTGGAAGAAACCTTACCCCTGAAAATAAATGCGCAAACACCAATTCTGCAACCGATGCAGAGGATGCTGCAGGAGTGTTTATCACATGAATATTCTTAGAACGCGCATAATCCACATCAATATTGTCCATTCCAACTCCTCCCCTTCCAATGATTTCTAGTGAGGGACATGCATCAATAAGTTCCTTTCGTACCTGCGTGGCACTGCGTACCAGCAAGGTCCTTATTTTATGTGTATTAATAAAGTCTTTTAACTCTTCCTGCGCCACTTTTTGAGTAAGCACAGTAAATCCTTTCGTTTCGAGTGCATCAATTCCGGACTGATCAAGCCCATCGTTTGCTAATATCTTCATAAACTTTCTAATCTTTAAAAACCTGAACAGTCACTTCCTTTTCCACAAAATCCGTGAATTTACCTTCGTATCTTGTGGCTCGTACAATATGATTGTCTACCCAGTGGTAGTTACCTCCTCTGGGCTTCCCACAGAGAATACTATGGTATTTGAATCCGTGTCGGTTCAACCATTCTGCAGTAATTTCCTTTAAATCCTCTGTCCTAGAGGTAAAAAAACAGATTTGGTGACCCTCATCGTACCACTTATTTATTGTTTCCAAGGCATCAGGAAATGGTTGACAGGTAACCATGCGTTCTGGCTCTTCATTGGGTATATCCTCTGTAATGGTGCCGTCAATATCAATGAGATAATTTTTGATTCCCTTGCCAAGAGAGGGTGAGATGTTTTTATGGTCCATAGGTTCCATGCAAGTAAATTTAAGTGCCAAAATTACAAATAATCGTTCAAATAGGGTGAAGTATACAGAAGGAATGCATAGGAAGTGTTATGCAATCGGATTAGAAAATCAATAGGGTTTTTTCTGAGCCTTGACTAGTAAAAAATGATTAAATTTGTCTATATGGAGGAAATGGTAGTTTTAGTGGACCCTAAAGATAACGTTTTAGGCAGAATGGATAAATTAGTGGCGCACCAAACTGGGGTTTTACACCGTGCATTTTCTGTGTTTCTATTTAACCAAAAAGGGGAAATGCTATTGCAGCAGCGCGCCAAAAGCAAATACCATTCTCCAGGTCAGTGGACCAATGCCTGTTGCTCACACCCGCGCCTATTAGAATCCTACAAGGATGCTGCAAAACGAAGGTTAATGGAAGAGCTTGGAATAGAAGTCTCCATTTCAGAAAAATTCCATTTCATTTATAAAGCGTCTGTTGGTGGTGAGTTAACGGAGCACGAACTTGACCATGTATTTACTGGTATCTACGATGGTAAATTCCATCTAAACCCGGAGGAGGTCATGAATGTCCGATATATTTCATTAGAAGAACTAGAAAAAGAAATGCAGGCGTATCCTAACCTGTTCACTCCGTGGTTTACCATCATTCTCAACGAGTATAAACAACATCTTTAATACGATCAAAAAAATAAAGAAATGAATAAAACACCCCTCTTTGCTACACATGTAGAAATGGGCGCCAAGATGGTACCTTTTGCTGGATTTGAAATGCCGGTCCAATACAGTGGGCTTATGGAAGAGCATTTTGCAGTACGTGAGAAAGTCGGACTTTTCGATGTATCGCATATGGGCCAGTTGATGGTCGAAGGACCGGGAGCAAAGGATTTGCTTCAGTTTGTCACATCCAATAATTTGGAAACCCTTGAAAACAACAAAGCACAATACACATGTCTTCCAAATGAGAAAGGCGGAATAATCGATGATTTGATAATCTACCAAATTGATGACCAAAAGTACTTCGTGGTAGTAAATGCCTCCAATATTGAGAAAGATTATTCTCACATTTGCAAATACAATGCTTTTGATGCCAAGGTCAGCAATCTCTCTGATGGAATGTCTTTATTGGCTCTACAAGGGCCTAAAGCTTTAGAAACCCTACAGAAACTAACCGATGCAGACTTGAGCACTGTATCCTACTACCACTTCACAACAGGTTCTCTAGCCGAAGTCCAGGACATTATCATTTCCAACACTGGATACACCGGGAGTGGAGGGTACGAACTTTATTTACCGAATGAGCATGTGCTTAAAGTATGGAATGCCTTACTGGAAGCGGGTAAGGAATTTGGCATCCTGCCTTGTGGTCTAGGGGCGCGAGATACGCTACGCCTAGAAAAGGGTTTTTGCCTTTATGGGAACGACATTGACGACACCACTTCACCATTAGAAGCTGGCCTTGGATGGATCACTAAGCTTGATAAGGGTGAGTTTGTAGGCAAGACTGCCATAAGCGAATTAAAGGAGAAAGGCATTACAAGAAAACTAGTAGGTTTTATCATGCAGGAAAAGGCCATTCCAAGAAACGGATACCCTGTGGTCGATGAAGACGGAAAGACAATTGGGCATGTCACCTCAGGAACCATGTCCCCTATGCTAAAAGTTGGTGTGGGACTGGCCTATGTGGAAAAACAGTTCTCCGCAGTGGAGAGCAAAATTTACGTTCAAATACGCAACAAGCAAATAGAGGCCAAAGTAGTAAAACTTCCTTTCGTATAACATATACATGTTCTCAATTTAAAAGCGTCCCGACAAATTTTTGCCTGGACGCTTCGCTTAAGTTCTATTCAAAAGTATACTATTTCACTTCTATTGCTTTGGCTTTGTGCACAGTCACTTCTTTCTTAGGTACTACGACTTTTAAGATACCATCCGTATAGCTGGCCTCAATGTTTTCCTGATCTACAGACTCAGGAATCGTGAAGGAACGACGGAAGGAACTATAATTGAACTCGCGGCGCGTGTATCTGCCGTCCGAACTGGTATCTTGTACATCGGATTTATCCTCTGCAGAGATTTCCAGTTGGTTGCCTTCTAGATTGATCTTGAAATTCTCTTTTTTCATACCAGGAGCAGCAAATTCAATTTCAAAGGCATTGTCACATTCCTTTACATTTACAGATGGTAAAGTAGCGGATGACTTCTGACTATCAAAATCAAAAAGATCTTTTGTAAAAAAATCATCAAACAAACTGTTTCGTCTCATTAATGTTGTCATAATATTTGGATTTTGGTTAAAAATAATTTGCATTCTTTTTAATCAAAAACCGCAAAGAATATTCCGAACACTCCTTTTAGTAATTATGACAGTAACCCACTCATTTATTGGACATTACGTCATACAAAAACTACATAAAAAAGTAAATAATGTCAATTTGACTGCTATTTTTTTCCATAAACCTGACGCAGTTCCTCTTGCACTGCTTTATCATTACCTATAAAAATTTGCTGCTCTGTAATCACAACAGGTCTTTTAAGAAAACTATAGTGTGAAAGAATCAGTTTACGGTATTGCTTTTCATCCAACTGCGAAAGATCAATATTTCTAGCTTTGATCTGCATTGATTTCCGACTGAATAAAGCCTCATAGGAACCTGCTAGTTTTACCATCTCCTCAAGTTCAACTTCGCTTACCGGACTACTTTTTATTTCCCGCAATGCAAAGTTAGAGAGATCCAATTGCTCCATTATTTTCTTATTGGTTGAGCATGTCTTTAAATAAAATAACTTTTTCATTATAATTGGTATATCAAAAAAAACCTGACACGTGGTCAGGTTTTCGTTTCATTTTGTTATCGTGCAATATTAACTGCTCGGGTTTCTCGGATTACCGTCACCCTGACCTGTCCAGGGTAAGTAAGTTCGTTTTGAATCTTTTCTGATATATCGTACGATAATTGGGAAGCAGCATCGTCATTTACTCGGCCACTTTCAACCATAACCCGTAGCTCACGACCTGCCTGTATTGCATAAGCACTAGAGACGCCCTCAAAACTCATCGCTGCGGCCTCTAAGTCCTTAAGTCTTTGAATATACGATTCAAGTACCTGTCTTCTGGCGCCTGGTCTAGCACCAGAAATAGCATCCGCCACTTGGATTATAGGAGACAATAGCGAAGTCATCTCCACTTCATCGTGGTGTGCTCCAATGGCGTTAATAACCTCCGCATTTTCACCATATTTTTCAGCCCATTGCATACCTAGCAATGCATGCGGAAGCTCAGATTCCTGTTCTGGAACTTTACCAATATCATGTAATAGTCCCGCACGTTTAGCAAGTTTAACGTTTAATCCTAATTCAGCCGCCATCGTTGCCGCAATGTTGGCCACTTCTCTGGAATGCTGAAGAAGGTTCTGACCGTAGGAGGACCTGTACTTCATGCGACCTACAATCTTCACCAACTCAGGGTGCAAACCATGTATACCTAAATCAATTATCGTACGTTTCCCTATTTCAATGATCTCCTCCTCAATTTGCTTTTTAGTCTTCTCAACAACTTCTTCAATACGAGCCGGGTGAATTCTTCCATCGGTTACCAAGCGGTGCAAAGAAAGCCTTGCAATTTCCCTGCGAACAGGATCAAAACAAGACAGCAATATTGCCTCCGGAGTATCGTCGACTATAATTTCCACACCAGTTGCAGCTTCTAAAGCTCTAATATTTCGTCCCTCTCTACCAATGATTCTTCCTTTGATCTCATCCGATTCAATGTTAAAAACGGACACAGAGTTTTCAATGGCCTGTTCGGTCCCAATACGCTGGATGGTCTGAATGACAATTTTTCTTGCTTCATTCTTCGCATTAAGCTGGGCCTCCTCCATGATAGTTTGTACATGTGCCTGCGCACGAGTCTTGGCTTCGGCTTTTAGAGTCTCCACCAACTCTGCCTTGGCATCATCCGCAGAGTACCCTGCAATCTTCTCCAGAATTTCAATTTTCTGCGCAGTAATAGTATCTAATTCTGCCTGCTTACGCTCTAAGAATTCAGTCTTCTTTGCGTAATCTGCAATTTGTCTGTCTAGATCCTTTTCCAGTTTGCCATTTCGACTCAGATCATCGTTGAGTTTCTGTTCTTTATCTTTAATCCGCTTTTCGGCTTCCTGCATTTTTCTTTCTCTCTGTTGAATATCTGCATCGTGTTGGGATTTTAACTCTAAGAACTTTTCCTTTGCCTGTAACTGCTTTTCCTTCTTTATAGATTCTGCTTGCACAGAGGCCTTTTCAAGTAAATTTTCTGCATTCTTCTTGGCGTCTTGAATTATAAATTTTGCCTTGGAATTTAGTGAGCTACGGCTGTAAAGCATGCCAAGAACACCTCCAATCAATAAGGCAACAATGCCAATTACTAAGTGTACTATATCCATATTTTATTCTAGTTTAATTTGTTTCAATTTGTTTAAAAAAAAACCTACAGCAGTTCAATGATATAGAGTAAACTCCTAATCAACACGATTTGAGCTGTTTTTTACGGTTTGTAATCCGCGCAAGACGGCACGCCATTCCGTAAACTTTCGCCCGGTAATTGTTTAGCGTTGAGTTTACCTGTAATGTGTTAGAACTACTGTAGGCAGATGTCTGGAAAAGAAAATCTACTTTTCCATTGCTTCTAAAAGCTTATTCAGATGCTGAACACGCTGTAATGAAGCATTAATATTTTTATCATTAGTACTTTGTACTACTTCAGCGTTGGTCCCTAATTTGAGTGCACACATAGCCAAGGCATCCTGCTTGTCCCGTATGTCAAAATTGGATTCAAATTCCTTAATCATAGTCTCAATCTGCTTTCCCACTTTACGTAGGGTTTCCTCCTCATTGGAAGGCACATTGAGAGGATAATTTCTTCCTGCAATCGTAATGGTTATTCGTCTTACCTCCATTTATAATCCCTTATGCTGAAGTTCTGCAATGCATAAATCTACTTCCTTTATTAGCCGATTAATATGGTTTTTCATTAAGCGGTTATGGTCTGGATTACCTGAAATTGCAGAATGAAGTTTAATGCTTTTATGCTCTTCCTCAAGTTGTTGACTTCTTCTGCGTTCAAGCGCTAGTTTATCCTGCAGTATTTTATGTTCCGCAGTAAGTTCTGCAAGCTGAAACTGAAGATCCTGATACTCTTTCTTAAGACTCAGAATCCTTCTTTCTAAAACAGAGAAATCATTTTCCAAATCCTTTAGCATCTTAGACTTTTCATTCTAACTATTGCAAAAATATAAAAAAAACTTTCATTTAAAGGCAAAAGCAATCGATATTTTAGGACAGAATGCTTCCCCGAAATTGACATTCAACTCGTGAGCTAAATACGGGTTAAGGCAAGTTAACGTTACTTGGTAGCCTTGTAAATGGTGGCAATTCCCATACTTACTTTGGTGTATTCTACTCTAGTAAACCCCACCGTCAAGAGTATCTTTCGTAATTTTTCTCCGTAAGGAAAGGCATTTACTGAATCCGGCAGGTAGGTATATGCACGGTTATCCTTTGAAACCATGCGCCCAATCAAAGGAAGTATATTTTTGAAATAAAACATGTACAAAGGACCTAGAAATCCTTCCACTTTTGAAAACTCCAATATATAGACGCTGCGTTCCTTTTTAACCACACGAAGAAGTTCACTAAGCCCTTTTTCAAGGTTCTCAAAGTTACGAACCCCAAAAGCTACGGTAACTCCGTCAAAATGATCATCCCCGAACGGCAAATTCTCTGCATCTCCTTTCACCATCTCAATTTGTGTGGATTTATTTAATTTGGAGATTTTCTCAATACCCACGTTTAACATTTGCTGCGAAAGATCAAGTCCAATAACCTTGGCCCCAGTACCTTTTTGAACTGCAATTGCTAAATCACCAGTGCCCGTTGCTACGTCCAGCACTGTCTGTGGTTGGTCCTTTTTCAACCATTTGACCAACTTGTTGCGCCACAGTACATCTATTTTCATAGATAGTACATGATTTAAAAGATCGTATTTCGGAGCAATATTGTCAAACATATCTTCTACTTGACTTTTTTTGCTCTGCTCGCTGTTATAAGGGGTAACTTGTTTCAAAATCTAAAATTTGTAGTATTGTTTGTAGTAAAGTAAAAAGTCCTGCTTTCTGAAGATCTTCACACGGGATTCCACTTTATCAATATTTTTCACCACTTTATCGTAATCTTCGTTGATATTAAAATAAAATTCATCCGTATATAATTTATCCATCTTTTTTGCTCCTCCAAAATATTTCTTTCCATCAATCATCGTGTGCCCTAAAGTGGATAGTAGTGAATCCTTTTTTAAATCGTAGCCATAGTATTGTCGGTGTATATAGTAATCCGAGTGGGTGATGTTTACCAAACCCCGCACTCCATTTACTGTGAACATACTGTCATACATAAGTTTCTTCTCAGAATCGAATACCTCGATCCGGTTGGATCCCTTTTTTAAATCCACCTCTACATACTGTCCAGAAGACAGAATCTTTTGCGGCCCGGCATTGATTTTAAAGTAGTATGTTTCTGGAGTGGGATTATCAACAAGATACACATCTTTCTTTGCAAGAAACTGGAAATATACCCCGAAGGACAGAGCAAAGGCTCCAAGAGCAACAAGGAGTCCAAATAGAGCTGGATTTTTCTTAATCATACGATATATCGAAAGGCAAATTTAATAATTATTTTGCTTTGTACTTGATTACGTATTAATTCTTAACTTTGCTTCCCTAAAACAGTGAAGACAGATAACTTTATGCCTAATACAATTATCATAGGATCCGGCAGTTATATACCCTCTCTTACCATTAGTGGTAAGGACTTCGAAGATTCGGTGTTCTATGACGACAACAATGTCTTAATAGACAAACCAAGTAAGGAAGTAATTCAAAAATTTGTTGAAATTACCGAAATTGAGGAACGCAGATACCTCGAGCCAGGCATGGTCAATTCCGATATGGCCGCCAAAGCTGCTAAAATTGCTATTGAAGATTCCGGAATCGATCCCGAATCACTAGACTACATTATCAGTGCAACCAATTTTGGGGATGTTGACGAACACGGACAACAAAGCTTTATGCCTTCCCTATCGGCAATAATAAAAAACAAATTGGGCATCGCCAATCCCCGTTGCGTCAATTACGACATGATATTTGGCTGCCCAGGTTGGATTGAAGCTTTAATCCTGGCAGACACGCTTATTAAGGCTGGAAAAGCTAAGACAATTTTGGTTGTAGGCTCCGAAACTTTAAGCAAGGTTACTGATTCTTTTGACCGCAACAAGATGATCTTTGCCGACGGTGCTGCCGGAGTAGTGGTGCAGGCTACAGAACGGGAAGATGTTGGAATTCTCTCTACAAACACTCTTTGCTTTAATGGAGAAGAAATAGAATACTTAGAAAACGCAAGGTCATTGAATCCAATGGCCGATCAAAGTAAGAAATATATACGCATGCGTGGTCGCAAAATATATGAATTTGCACTCAAGCATGTACCTGACGCCATGAAAGCTACGGTCGAAAAGGCAGGACTTTCTATAGAGCAACTGGATAAAATCCTATTGCACCAAGCCAATGCAAAGATGGATCATGCCATCATCTCCCGACTTTTTAAACTCTATGGTATTTCCAATTACGATCATAGTGTAGCGCCTATGACTATTCAGCGGTTTGGTAATTCTTCTGTGGCTACAGTCCCTACGATGTATGATCTTATCAAAAGAGGTCGTATGGAAGGACAGCATTTCGATCCAAAAGGTTACGTTTTAATGGCTTCCGTGGGTGCAGGGATGAATATCAATGCAGTTATTTATAAACACGGATAACACATATACAATAATTTAATATAATAAGAAACCGGGGGGCATGCATTTTGAGTATAAATGGTGCCCCCTAGCATTTTGATTTAATGAGACAAAGTATACTTATCCTTACAGGAATACTCTTCTTTCTGGAATTTTACATTTATTTGGGTTTTAAATCCCTATTCACCAGCTCCACTGCCAGAAACATTTATCTTCTATTTACCGCTTCTATTTATATTTTTCTGCTCTATCATTTCTTTCAGTTCCGCTCCGATGAGCAAAACAATCATGAGCGAGTGCAACTTGTAGCAACTGTGTTTCTTGCTTTCCTTCTTCCCAAACTGCTAACGGGCATCATTTTACTCATAGATGATATCATACGGGCAGGACAATACTTGTACAGCACCACTACCCCTGGAGATACTTATCTGCCCGAGAGGCGTAAATTCCTTAGTGGAATAGGGTTAGGACTAGCCGCCACTCTAACGCTATTAATCCTTGATGGTGTTGCATTTGGAAAATACCGCCACAAGGTTCGGAGGGTAAAAATTAGACTTCCTAATCTACCCGAAGCCTTCAGAGGGTACCGCATCGTACAGATTTCAGATATGCACGCCGGAAGCTTTCTAAATCCAAAAAAGCTAGAGTCCGCCTTTAAACTGATAAACAAGCAAAACGCAGACCTGATCGTATTTACTGGAGATATGGTAAACAATAAAGCCACCGAACTTCTCCCTCTACAGCATTTGTTTCGATCTCTTAAAGCGAAAGATGGAAAATTCTCTGTCCTTGGCAACCACGACTACGGCCAGTATGTGGAGTGGCGTACCGAGAAAGAAAAAGACCAGAATTTACTGGATCTAATATCCTATAAAGAGGACGCAGGATTTGTTACACTTCGTAATGAACACGTCACAATCCGCAGAGATGGTCAGGCGCTACATCTTGTAGGTGTGGAAAATTGGGGAGAGAAACCTTTTCCTCAGTACGGGGATCTGGACAAGGCTACCAAAGGTTTGGAAGTAGACTCTGCAAAGGTGCTACTAAGTCATGACCCTACACATTTTGACCAAATAGTGAAGCACCACCCCAGCAAAATTGGTCTCACTCTCTCTGGCCATACCCATGGAATGCAGTTTGGACTGGACCTAAAAAACATTAAATGGTCGCCTGTACAGTATAGGTATAAAAAATGGGTCGATTTATACGAATCCGCTGGTTCTTATTTATATGTAAATAGAGGGTTTGGCGTCATTGGTTATCCGGGACGCGTGGGAATGCATCCGGAAATAACTGAGATTGAGCTCATCTAATCAATAGTACGAAAAGATATAGGTTATTTGCTTAATTTTGTGGACATAAGTTTTCGCTCATGCCCCAAAAAATAAAAGAAAATCTCAGTCAGGAAAAACTCCAACAATTGGAGATAATTGGCGCTATAAAAGACACTCAGGATCCTAAAATACATGCTTTACTTCACGCAGTTTCAATCATTGCCAGGGCACCCTTTGTTGCCTTAGTGGTCGCTGGCAAAGAAAAACCCTGTATAATTGCTTCGCACGGCTCAAAGGACTCTTTCACTAATCTTACAGAACATATTTCTCTTGACATACTTGGAAGTTCCTCAGTGTATAGTGGAGTCTATCCATCTGAAGAAGATAGATTTACTTCGGTCGACAATTCAAATAGTCCCCTATACTATTCTGGCTTCCCTCTTCATTTAGATAAAGACATCGTCGTAGGTAGCTTAATTATAGTACATAATCATGTAAACCCCTTCACAGACGACCAAAAGGAATCCATTGAAGAGATACTGCGAGTGGTAAGACACTTGCTTCAAGAGAAGAAAACAAGTATGCAATCGGGATTTTTTGAAGACATTTATAACCTTACCACCAATTTAGTTTGTGTTCTGGACTGTAATGACCAAATCATCGAATACAATAAGGCATTTGAGCGTATATGTGGATCTAGTCGCATCATTGAAAATAATAATTTTTATCAACTTCTCCAAACTATCTCCAAAGCCAGTAGCAGTACCTTAGGCGACCATTTAATTAGTGGTAAGGGCGAAGATTTCTTTATCACCACCATACAAACGGATGTTGAAGATGTTATTGTAGAGTGGCATCTAAAGCCTGCTAAAGATTCCTCCCATCAATTCTGCTTTGGTAAAAACGTAACACATTTACTTTCTGAAAATTTAAAAGTCGAACGTTCCCAACAAAGATTCCAACGGTTTTTCGAAAATGCAATTGGCCTAATGACCATGCATGATCTAGAAGGAAATATCATAGCAGTGAACGAGAAAGGTAGGGAAACTTTAAAATATAGCACTTCGGATTTAAAGCAACTCAATCTTAAAAATTTAGTACCAGAAGAAAATTTAGTATTTCTTGATCAGTACTTACAGCGCATAGAAAAAAATGGCTCTGATGTGGGCACAATGGTACTTAAATCTAAAGACGGGCAACGTCTGGTATGGATGTACCACAATATTTTAGATTACGATGAACAGGACAAACCCTACGTAATTAGTACAGCACTTAATATGACAGAACGTATGGAACTGGAAAAAGACCTGTTTTTTACTCAGAAGATCTTAATGCAGACCAATGAAGTAGCCCGCGTCGGAGGGTGGCATTTAGACTTGGAAACAGGAAAAATCTTTTGGTCGGACTCAACAAAACGAATATATAAGGTTTCTGACGACTTCGAACCCACATTGACAAATATCCTAGAGTTCTATAAGGAGGAAGAGCAACTTATTCTACAAAACCATATAAATACAGCCATTGAAAAGGGAATCTCTTACGACTTTGTAACCGAGATGCAGACTTTTGAAGGTGAGCAGATATGGCTACGAATTAAAGGGGTACCAGAGTTTGAGAAAGGGAAGTGCCGCTCCCTATTTGGCATTGTACAAGACGTTACGGAAGAAAAGAAAAATCTAATAGAACTGCAAAGAAAAGAGGCCATGATGCGTTCGTTCGCAGAAAATGCTCCGGTTCCACTTGCAATGCTTGATAACGACTTGCGTTATATGGTAATGAGCAGTGCTTGGAGCAATGAGTTTGACATTCCACAAACTTCTATTGGGAAGCATATTTTCGAAGCTAGTGTAGTACCTGAGGAGAGAAAGCGACTCTATGTCAATGCTGTCCGTGGAAAGGAGTACCGCAATGATAATTTTGAGATAATACATCCTGAGAAGGGACGGTTAAATTATAAATTGGTAGTAAAGCCTTGGAAAATATCTGCCGACTCTATTGGAGGCGTAATTATTTCCATTGTTAATATTACTAATAATATCAACATTCAAAAAGAACTTAAAGAAGCCAAAGAACTTGCCGACAGAGCAAGCATTGCCAAAACGGAGTTTCTGGCCAATATGAGTCATGAAATAAGGACTCCATTAAATGGGGTAATAGGTTTTTCCGACTTGCTCTTACAAACGCCGCTAAACGAAGTCCAGAATCAATATTTAAAATACATTAACGAGTCGGGTGAAGCTCTACTTAGTCTTATAAACGACATACTTGATTTTGCTAAAATCGAGTCAGGTAAGATGGAACTGTACATCGAAAAGCAGAATATAAAGGAGCTTCTCGGTCAGGTGGTTAACATCATACTCTATCAGGCACAAAAGAAAGGGTTAGAACTACTGCTCAACGTTCCTCCAGAAATTCCGGAAACGGTGTGGATGGATAGTACCCGCACGCGGCAGGTACTTATTAATCTACTAGGGAATGCACTTAAATTTACCGAAACAGGAGAGATAGAACTCAAAGTAGAACAAATTGAAAAGGAGGACAGCAATGTCACTCTTCGATTTACAGTTCGTGACACAGGCATAGGAATCCCGGAGGACAAACAGGAACGTATTTTTGATGCGTTTACTCAGGAAGATTCCTCTGTTAGCAAAAAATACGGTGGCACAGGTCTGGGTCTCACTATTTCTAGTAATATTTTACGTTATATGAACAGCCAGTTAACGCTTCGCAGTGAGCCCGGTAAAGGATCAGAATTTTCATTTGACCTTACCTTACCTTACGAAGAATCGAAGCGGGCTGAATTTAAAATCACTCTAAAAAATGCACTTGTTGTTGACGACAATGAAAATAATCGCATAATCATGGAGCATATGCTTCGTTATAAGGGTATATCGTCCGTAGTTGCCTCTAGCGGATTGGAGGCGCTCCAAATCTTAATGCAGCGAGATGATTTTGACGTTATTTTGATGGATTACCATATGCCGATACTGACAGGTGCAGAAACCATCACCAAAATCCAAGAGCTTTATAAGACTAAAGGAGAGAAACAACCCGTCACCATCTTGCATACATCCTCCGAAGAGCATGAATTAGTTCGAAAACTAAAACTGGATCTCAATTCACTCTATCTTATCAAACCAATAAAATCCGAGGAACTTTATGCGATTTTAGAGAGGGCTAGTTTGCAAGAAGACAGTACCTACACCAACCCGTTAACTGACTCCGGCCCGATAGTTACGGAAAAAGATAACAGTACACTTAACCACTTAAAAATACTGGTAGTTGATGACAATCCAGTCAATCGTGTATTGAATATAAAAATGATGAGCACAATAGGATCGGATGTACAAACAAGTGAAGCTACAAATGGTGAAGAAGCACTAGATCTTTGCCAGAATAACCAGTACGATTTAATTCTAATGGACGTTCAAATGCCAATTATGGATGGCATAGAAGCTACAAAGAAGATAAGGTTATTACCAGCTTATCAGCATACGCCGATTATTGGAGTCACCGCAGGAAATGTCCTAGGAGAGAGAGAAAAATGTATTTCCGCAGGGATGAGCGAGTTTTTGCCAAAACCGTTACGAAGAAACGAACTGGAAACTGCACTATTCAGTTTCTTTCCTTCAAAGCATTCTATTCCTACCCCAAAAAAAACAGCTTTACTGGAAGACACTTTTCCAACACTTGATAAAGAAATACTACAAGAACAAGTACAAGGTGATGAAGAATTTGCTCAGGTATTTCTTAACCTGGTCAATGAAGAAATTTCCAAAGCACAGGAATCTTTAAAAGCAAATGCACTAACCAGAGAAGAACTTAAGAGTCTCGCGCATAAGTTAAAAGGCACTTCTTCCACCAGCGGACTTATGCGCACTTCTAACCTATGCAAAGAACTGGAAGAGCAACTGAAAAATGGGAACGAAATAGAGCATCTGTTAACTGAATTAAAAGAGGAGCTAATAAAAGCCCAGCAGGAACTTGAAAACTTAAAATTAGAATTATGACTATATTATTGTCAGAAGATGATGAACTTATATTAAGAACAGTAGAACACCATCTGAAAAAGCAAGGCTACCATGTGCTCATTACGCGTAATGGAAAAGAGGCAATAGAAATTCTGAAGATTGAAAACGTTGACCTTATTATTACCGACATTATGATGCCCTTTGCAACAGGTATAGAAATTTTAAGTGCGGTAAAGCAGATGAATAAGAAAATTCCAGTGATTATGCTCTCTAGTTTAGGGCAAGAAGACGTCGTTCTGGAAGCTTTTAATCTTGGTGCGACTGATTTTATCGTGAAACCGTTTAGTCCTGCGGAACTGCTTGTACGGATAAGACGATTTGAAAACTAACTGACTCAATGCAGAACCAAACCTTCGAGGTCCTCTATTTCGCACTGCTAAGCATTCTCTTGGCTGTGGGAATATTGATTGCGATAGTGTTGATTCTTAATTACTTGAAAATTTTTGAAGTTAAAAGAAAAAAGAAATGGAATTTACTCATTGATCAGTTGCTTGTGGAGGCAATTACCAGGACCGAAATTGCCGACAGAAATGATCAAATTCCCTATAAGCTTTTAAAGAATAATAGTTTCCGCAAGCTCCTAACTCTACGAATTGTAGAGGCGTCCCAGAAATTTTCTGGAACGTCGAGACAGCAGCTTCGCTCCTATTATCAAAGCATGGATCTTCATACTTATTCTTTAAATAAATTACTGTCCAACCGGGAGAGCACAATAGCAGAAGCAATACGTGAACTCTCCGTGATGGAGCAAGTAGACTTGCTGCCCCAAATAAAGGAATTTATTCACCATCCTTCTAAGACTGTCTATTTGGAAGCACAAAGTGCACTTGTTAAAAACTATGGATTTGAAGGACTCCATTTCATGGACAGGTTGGATAAAACGCTTTCCAAATGGCAAATGCTACGACTTCTTATAGCAGTAAAAGAAGTACAACCGGAGCAGTTAGAAAAAATAAAAACTTGGCTTTTACATGATAATCCAAGCGTGGTTTCCATGGCCTTGATGCTTGTTAAAAAATTCCGTCTATGGGAATTGCATGCAGAAGTTTCTACGCTCCTAACACATGAAAATAAAGAAATCGTAAAAAACACGATCACAGCATTAACCTACATAGAAAACGATAGTACTAGTAAGATCCTAACTTCCATTTACCACAATAAAGACACCGAGATTCAGCTTGAGATTATGTGTGCCCTAGGCAAGATAAGGGACCAAGACACATATCCTTTTATTAAAGAGCAGCTGCTAAATAGTAAGAGTACCGATATTAGAATACAAGCTGCAAAAAATCTGGAGTCTGGTACATGGACGGGATGGAGTACTGACATAGACGATACCGTTACATTAGCAATAGTTCGTCATGCTAAAAGTGAATTGATATGACGTTCGGAAATAATCTTGTCATAGATATACTTATGGGGTTCTTTTTACTCTATGGTTTGGGTGTGTTAATCACATACGCATGGATTGCGGTTTATGCTTTGGGTGCGGTAAAACACTACAAGAAAGGCAATACTCTAACTGATTATGGTCTAATTGCATCTAATACTGACGCTCCTAGATTCTCGTTACTGGCTCCGGCATATAACGAAGGGATGACGGTTGTGGAAAATGTACGGTCACTGCTTTCTCTCTATTACCCAAATCTTGAAATTATCATAATAAACGACGGCAGCAAGGACGATTCCATATCCCGACTTGTGGAAGCATACCATCTTGAAAAGGTACCCTACTTCGTTGAAAACAAGATTGCTACTAAGGAGATTAGGGCTATATATAAAAGTTCCAATCCTGCCTTCAAAAGACTCGTTGTTGTAGATAAAGAAAACGGCGGAAAGGCTGACGCACTGAATGTAGGAATCAACGTTTCCACCGGGGAGTATCTTGTATGCATTGACGTAGATTGCATTTTAGAACAAGATGCTATTCTAAAATTATCCAAACCGTTTATGGATACTACAGACAAAAGAGTTATCGCATGTGGTGGAGTGATTAGATTAGCAAACAATTGTACGATTAAAGACGGAAAGGTTGTGGAGGTCAAAATGCCTCGTAGTTGGCTTGCACGCGTGCAAGTTCTCGAGTATATTAGAGCTTTTATATTAGGAAGAATGGCTTGGTCACGAGCCTCGGGTCTTATTTTGATTTCTGGAGCATTTGGGGTTTTTGATAAAAAAATCGTGTTAGCTTGCGGAGGATACGATTCCTCTACAGTTGGAGAAGATATGGAACTCGTAGTGCGGATGCGCCGCTACATGGAAGAGAAAGAGCTGCCCTATGATGTGGTTTCTATTCCAGATCCCTTGTGCTGGACTGAAGCACCAGAATCAAAAGATATTTTAATGCGCCAACGCAACCGATGGATGCGCGGAACGATGGAAACGTTATGGAGCCATCGAAAAATGATATTCAATAAGAAATACGGTAAAATGGGGATGTTAAGTCTCCCCTACTGGTTTTTGTTTGAGTTCTTAGGACCTCTAGTCGAATTTACAGGCTATGTCTTATTCTTTGTTTTCTTACTTCTTGGTGTTATAGATTGGCAAATTTTTCTTGTACTCCTTTCTCTTGTACTTTCCGTCGGATTCTTGTTCTCCATTTATGCAATTCTGGTGGACTTAACAAGTTATCAAGTTTATTCTAACAGAAAAGATTTCCGCTTGCTTGTACTTACCGCTTTGATTGAGCCTTTCTACTTCCATCCGAAGGTGGTGTGGGCGAGTGTTCTTGGTTTCAAAGACTATTTCAAAAAAAACCATTCGTGGGGGGTAATGACCCGACAGGGTTTTTCTCAGAATACCACCAAAAAAACTACAGCGGCCAGAAGTTGGAAACATGCACTCTATTTTTCTTCCGCTGCAGCACTTATCTATATTGTCCTGGCATCAATCCTAGGAATAGTCGAAGTAATTATTGCACACTCTGAAAGACCGTTTACTGATATTTTTGGTACTACAATAACCCTCTTAACCAATGTAGCTCGGACTTCTGTCTTAGTAGCTACCGTAGGAATGGCTTTAGGTTTTGTCATAATCTTAATTCACAAAAAATCAGGTGAACTGTTTGCAATAGTTTATGTAATGCTAATGGTAATTTTACAATTAATATGCTTAATCTACTTTCAAGAATCTCATAATCTTTTAGGTGCAGACCTGTGGCATTACAACCTCCAGGATGTACAAACCACCTTGCAGGCGGCGGGAGTTTTAAAGGCAAATTACTTTGTGATTGGATTTATTGCTCTTCTTCTACTTTATCAAATTCTTATGAAGCTGACATTGAAACTAAAAAGTAATGAGTGGATTGCATTGTCTATAGCCACTATAGCTATAATATCTTTACTACTACCTCCAGCCACATTCGCCAGCAAAACAGTGACCTACCACGAGCAAAATACGTCAACCAGTAAGTTGGGATATTTTATCAAACAAAATTGGGAAGAATTGATCAGCTCAACCCAAAGTACTCAACCACTTAAAAAAGCAAGTAATTTTGATTCCAATTACCCTTTTTTAAAAGAGAGGACCTCCACCAATTTCTTTGATAAATATTTCACATCCACCAAGCAAAAGCCACATGTAGTGCTTATTATTGTCGAAGGTCTAGGAAAGGCCTATAGCGACTCTAATGGGTACATCGGTTCCTTTACCCCTTTCTTACAATCATTGAAACCAAAGAGTCTTGTATGGGACCACATGTATAGTTCCTCAGGAAGGACATTTGAAGTGTTACCAGCCATACTCGGTTCTTTACCTACAGCAAAAAATGGCTTCTTGGACCTTGGTGAGTATCCAGAACATTTTAATTTGGCCAACATCTTCATAAAAAATGGCTATCGGGCAAATTACTACTATGGTGGCGATGCGGATTTTGATAATATGTCCAAATACTTATTAGCTTCTTCTATTAAAATCAAAGATCTAAGAGATTTTCCAAAGACGTATCGTAAACTACCCTCGAACTCGGGAGAGAGCTGGGGCTACGAAGATCAAGCGGTTTTCTCAGAACTGCTAGTGGACCTCTCAAAAACACAGCAACCAATGCTGGCCACAATGATGACCCTTTCGGCACATAGTCCGTTCAAGGTTAATGACCAAGATTTTTTTTCAAAAGAAACTCAGAAGATCATTTCAGAGTTGCCCGATTCAAAAAAGAAAATTGCAAGTACTTATAAAAATGAACTAGCTGCAGTAGTTAATTCCGATTATGCAATAAAGAATTTTTTTACAGAAGCGCGTAAATTTCCATTCTTCGAAAACACGATTTTTATAATTACAGGCGATCACAGTATTCCTGAAATAGAACTTGAGAGCAGAGCCAGCCGCTACCAAGTCCCGTTTTTAGTTTATTCTCCTCTGCTGACGCAATCGGACCGCTTTGAAGCTATAGTAAGTCACTACGATGTGGCTCCTTTTATAACCACCGTATTTGAAAACCTATACGGCTTAAAAGTTCCAGCGAAGACCTCTTGGTTAGGAACTGGCTTACAGCCAGACCTTAGAACGTCCAGATATATACCACTGATGCAAAGTAAATTTCTATCCGATGAGTATATTTATGGAGATGTGTATACCAGCCCCCAAGGACAATATAGACTTCCTAATTTATCGCCTGTTTCTGATCCGTTAATTAAAAAAGCTTCCAAGCAAGCACATAAAGAGTATATTGAAAAAAATTCTTTGTTTCTGCAATCCAGAAAGTTACTACCGGACTCCACTTTCAATAACTATATTAAACGAAAGGACTTTTAAAAATTTCTGGCGTAGCCCAGACTAAAATCATATTGGTTACCAATAGTTTCAGGGCGGTACTCTTGGCGGTAGTATGTGCCGGAAATAGTGAATAAATTATTTTTCGATAGGGTAAAATTATAATCCGCCCCTACCTTAAATGTCTTCAACTTGTACACGCCATCAGGAAGCAAACTATTCAACTGTTCTTCTGGGCTTATACCCGTTCCTACTTGAATTCCCAAATAATTGTTTGCATCACTAAAATAATATCGGGTTGTAGCAGTATAGGAATGCGATACGTTTTGGGAAGATGGGGTTAAATACGTCCGGAAATTAAACCAGAAGTTTTTATAATACTTACCAACGCTGGCTGTATACATCCAAAGACCGTCACTAAAATACAAATGTCTAACGCCAACTTCAGCCTCAAAACTTTTAGGAAGATTGGCATACAAGGAGGCTCCTAGTCTAAATTTGGGAAAAATACCCACGTCTGCAGAATAACCCGTACCTACATACATATAAAAGGTCTCCGAAATCCTTGGGTACGCTTCTAACTCGCCTTGAAATCCAGAGTCACCAAACTTGCTGGCATGATTTAATTTTAAAATCACAGATCCTAACTTGGTCCCTCGTTTATAACTTAATGTAGAGATTCGCCAGTCATCTTCAAACTGCTTATCAAAATGCGAGTGCGTGTATGAAACTCCTATACTGTTTTTTACACCATTAGACTGAACTCTGGTTAAAAGTGATCGCGCATCGGTATTTTGCGGATCAATTTTTAATGCATTCTCCAGATCTGCGAGCGCACTGGCATAATTTTGATCACTGTTATTAATCTTAGCTCTTAGAATGAGCAAGTCTGATGAGAGGGGGTTCTTTGAAACCCCCTCATTTACTATCTCTAGGGCCTTTTCATTGTTATCATTCCAATATTCTAGTGATCCATAAGCAAGAAAAAAATCGGCATCTTCTGTGCCTTTTTCCTTTAGCTCCTTAAATATTTCACGCGCTTTCTCTGGTTGATCGTCCCAAGTGTAAAGTCTAGCTAAAAATATTGAAATATCAGTATAATCAGGTGTAATCTCTAGAGCCTGTTGTGAGAGGCTAATTGCCTTATTATAATCCTTGTCATTAAATGCTGCATTGCGAGCCATTTGAAATAGATCGTCTGAAGAATATTGCTGGGCACTCAGAAATCCAGCAATCAACAGAAATAATACAATAAAGTGCTTCATATAGTCTATTTAACTGTAAAGATACCGAAGATATTTAAATTCTTGATTGAATTTATCGCTACTTTGCGGCTATAATCTTGTGCACAGTCAATTTATCATGAAGAGGAGATAGTCCGGTAATTTAACACGTGCGCTACCACAAACCAAAACGGAGGCAATTTAAACAGAAAAATACTAATTACTACGCTTAGACGTAAGCCAAAAATGAAAATTGCCGTAAGACTTAACTCCTACAGCAATTATTATACTTAATGCGATCCGGACGGGATTCGAACCCGCGACCTCCGCCGTGACAGGGCGGCATTCTAACCAGCTGAACTACCGGATCATTTATATTTTTTTGAAGTAAATATAAAAAACTTTGCGATCCGGACGGGATTCGAACCCGCGACCTCCGCCGTGACAGGGCGGCATTCTAACCAGCTGAACTACCGGATCATTAAAAAGCAAGAATGTCTTTCTTTTAGGTGAGTGCAAAATTAAGATATTTTCTCTTGCCTGCAAATTTTTTGACTAAAAAATGCCTTCCTGTATGGAAGACATTCATTTTCAGTTGTATTATTTTTTACAAATGTGCTGATAATTTCTCAGCAATCACTTCTTTAGGTGCTACCCCCACAATTTTATCTACTACTTCACCATTCTTAAATATTAAAACTGTTGGAATATTACGAATTCCATAGTCCACAGAAACCTGCTGATTGTTATCAACGTCTACCTTCCCTACTATTGCCTTACCTTCAAAATCCTGTGCTACTTCCTCAATGATAGGTCCTAGCATTCTACATGGACCACACCATACTGCCCAAAAATCAACGAGCACTGGTTTATCCGATTGTAAAACGGTTTCTTTAAATGAACTGTCTGTAATTTCTATAGCCATAATTAATTGTATTTAATTTAAAATATCTGACAAATGTAATAAAACAATTTCCAAAAAATGCAGCCTTTTATCTATGTATCGCATCTGCATTTTCTATCAAAGAAGAAGAACTACTTATCTCCTTTACCGCCTGCACAAAATAATCTATTTCTTCCTTAGTCGTTAAATGAGAGAATGAAACTCGCAATGGCGTAGAATTTTCCAGCTCATGGTCATCGAGAAGCATCATCAGTACGATCGAAGGCTTAGAAGCTCCGGCGCTGCACGCACTTCCTTGAGAAATTGCAATACCTTTCATATCAAGTTGAAGTCCAATCAAAGGATTTTTAAAAGGAAGCAGTACCGATAATACAGTATACAAGCTCGAATTTAGATCCCCGGACAATCCATTAAACGTAACACCAGGAATAGAATCTTTCAGCTGTTGGATGGCATAGTTCTTAATCTCAGAAATATGCTTTGAATAAGTTTCTAAATTATCATATGCTAGCTCAAACGCTTTACCTAATCCTGCAATACCTGCAACGTTCTCGGTTCCTGCGCGCAGCTCTCTTTCTTGAGGTCCTCCCAAGATATAAGGCTTTAATCGGGATGTTTTACGAATGAAAGCAAATCCTGAGCCTTTCGGACCGTGGAATTTATGTGCACTGCACGAAGCGAAATCTAGCGGAATATCAGTTAGATCTAATGGTAAATGCCCAATGGTTTGCACTGTGTCAGAATGAAAAAGTGCATTGTACTGTTGTGCTAATTGCGACACTTTTTTAAGATCCAACAGATTACCCACCTCATTATTTGCATGCATTAAACTTATGAGAGTCTTTTTATCTGAGCTCTTTAGCAAATCCTCTAGATCAGTTAAAGACAATACACCCATTTTGTCCGGTCTTAAATAAACAACTTCCACTCCTTTGCGCATTTTCGTATCCCGTATTGCCTCAGCAACACATTTATGCTCTAAAGGAGAGGTTATAATACGTTTTACCTCTAAATGATCCACACAAGAGTGGATAATCATATTATTGGATTCGGTACCGCAGGACGTGAATATTATTTCACTTGGTTGTGCATTTAGTACCTTCGCGATTTGACGTCGGACATTCTCAATTACTGTTTTAGCTTCCTGGCCAGCGCTGTGTGTAGAAGATGGATTACCGTAATTTTTCTCCATCGTATCCATCATACATGCAAGTACTTGCTTATCCACGGGAGTCGTTGCAGCATTGTCAAGGTATACTCTTGTAGTCATTACTCAAAGGGGTTATTAATGGTAAAAAATCAGCCTTAATTCCAAGGCATTTTATACCATGCAAATTAATGAAAATATTTATAATGGCCCTCGTTGGAATACTCCAGCATGGGGAAATCTCCTGAACTATCGCCAAAAGCAATTAAACGGTCAAACCTTTTCCCATCTAAATATCTTTTTAAACGCACTACCTTCTCCTGTTGTGTGCAGTTCGGAGTGGAGAACTTTCCGCTAAACTTATTATCCACAAACTGTGCTTGTGTACATATCAGGTCCAAATTTAACTGACGCGCAAATGGTTCAAGCCATATATTAAGAGAAGCGGAAACGATTACTCCAGAATGTCCCTCTTCGTGCATTTGCGATATGAATCGTTTCGCATTTGGCCGTAAAATAATCTCGGCGTTAAGCTCGTAAAATTTTTCGCTAGCATGCTTCAGTTTCTCCTGACTTTCTCCTTTCAAAAGAGAAGCTATAAAGCTCTCCTTAACCTGCTCTGCTTTAAGAAGGCCCATTTTAAGGAGAATAAAAAGTGGTAGAAACTTTAAAAATTGCCTGTAATACTGTTTTTTATTATAGAACTTTAGAAAAAGAAACATCGTATCCTTAGTTGTAAGTGTACCATCAAAATCGAAACAGTAAAGTTTTACCATACTTTAATCTTAGTTCTATTTTTTAAAATAAATCAATAACAAGAAAGAAAACATCCATAATAACACTGTTATCTGAATGTACCGGTCTTTATAAGCCACCTGAGTTGGTGATTCCGTCCTATTGTATACCAATGTTTGCTGTAGGTAACGCAGAAAAGCAAACACTACAAATAAAACGGTGAAAAAGACTTCCTTACCAAATCGCAGTTGTGCTTCGGGAGTTACCGTAAACATTAAATAGCTTACTATAGCTAAGGTGACAGAAATTGATAATGCAATATCAGCAAACTGCACATTGTAGCCGTCCAGTGCTCTACGTGTTTTGCCTGAAATACCTGAATTAATAAGTTCTCCTCTTCTTTTTCCCAATGCCAGAACCATTGCCAGTACAAAGGTCAGCAATATAGCCCATTGAGATATAGGGATACTGGTAGTAGCGCCCCCTGCAACTACGCGTAATACAAAACCGAGAGATACGATAGTGACATCGATTATTGCCACATGTTTTAATTCCAAGGTATAGGCAATATTTAGAAGCAAGTAGATGAAGATCACTAAACCAATGTTGGGAAAACTAACTTCCAAACAGGAAGTCCCGACTACAAGAAGAATAAATAGAGCTAGGAGCAAAACTACAAAAAACACTAAAGCTTTACGTGGAGACACCGCACCGCTTGCAATAGGCCTGTTTTTCTTCTCGGGATGTGCACTATCTGCATGACGGTCCTTGAAATCATTAATTACATAAACCGCACTGGATGCCAAAGAAAATGCTAGGAAAGCAAAAACACTTTTTAAGAGTAAATGGAAATGTAGAAAATTACCAGAAAAAAACAGTGGTAGGAATACGAAAAAATTTTTAACCCACTGCTCTGCACGCATTAGCGCAATATACTTTTGCATAACTAATTCTAATTAAAGCAAAAATAGAATATTTATACTTAAAAGCACATCTACCATTCGTAGATTGAAAAAAGCCACTTCCTATAAAGGAGGTGGCTAGAGATAAATCAATTCTAAAATTTGATTATTGATTAGCTTGGGCTTGAGCCTCTTTTATCATTTCTTCGTTCGCAGTTATAGCAAACTCAACCCTTCTGTTCTGTGCACGTCCGGCATCCGTAGAATTACTAGCTACTGGCTCCTGCTCACCCATACCCATGGTAAATAGTCTGCTTGCTGCTACACCTTTACTAACAAGATAGGATTTCACAGCGTACGCTCTTCTTTCTGATAGACTCTGATTATAAGAATCGGTGCCCTTGCTGTCTGTATGTCCGTAGATATTAATATTAGTGTCTGGATTATTTATTAATACTTGTGAAAGTCTATCCAAGTTTAATTTAGCAGAACTAGTAAGAACTGAGGAATCAAAACCGAAATTAACAATGCTTTCAGGCAAAGTTACTTTAATACCTTCTCCTACTCTTTCCACTTCAGCACCCGGTAAAGAAGCTTCAATTTCTTCTGCTTGCTTATCCATTTTGCGACCAATTACGTTCCCAACAACACCACCAACAACACCACCGAGCACGGCACCTTGTGGTGCATTTCCACCTTTTCCGATGTTATTACCTAACACTCCACCGATTACCGCTCCGGCTGCAGCTCCAATTGCTGTGCCTTTTTGCTGGTTTGAGGCATTCTGAATAGTTTCACAACTTGTTAATAGAAAAGCTGAGGATAGAAATAATGCTCCAACAGTAGTCTTATTCAATAGTTTCATAATATAATATTTAAATTTGTTTTTTTTGTACACCACAATAGGTATATAAAACCGTGCCAATAAAAAGAAAAAGCCAAACATCGAAATGGAAGTTTGGCTTTATATAACAATTTAAAATAATCTTATTTTGTTGAGGGATGTTTCTTAGCAGTAGTACTTCTTGTAGCACCTCCCGTTTTTTTTAGTCCAGACTTGTGTAAGCTTGCTTTATGGAAATTTTCATAGGCATATTGTGCTGCTTGCCCCAGATCTATTACCCCACCGGCTCTCGAAATTAAATCAAAGCGATTATTCTCATTTACCGGCAGCATAGCGTTGACAGTGGACTTGTTAGAAGTCGCGATCAGAGACTCTATTATTTGCGTTGCTGATAAATTAGGCATGTAGGCCCATAGAACTGCTGCGGCACCAGCTACTACGGGAGCTGCCATCGAAGTACCTTGTAGGTATTCGTATTTAGCCTCAGGAACAGTGGAATAAATCTTATCTCCAGGAGCGAACACATCTACCATCTTTCCATTAAAGTTAGAGAAATCAGCACGCAAAAATTCATTAGAGTTTGTACTAGCCCCAACTACTAACATATTGTCTATAAATGGAGCCGGATCGGTCGCATTGATAAAGTTGGTTGGGTAGTACACATTCTGGGCAATATCTTCATTCTCATTTCCTGCTGCTTTAATCAGTAGCACTCCTTTACTCTGCGCATAGCGCATAGCGTCCCAAACTACTTCTTTTCCAGGAGAAACAGGTTTGCCAAAACTCATATTAAGAATTCGGGCCCCATTATCTACAGCATAACGTATCGCATTGGCTACATCTTTATCTCTTTCGTCGCCGTTAGGCACCGTACGAACGCTCATTATCTTAGCTGTTTTATACGCTACTCCATACTGCGGATTCGCAGAGGTAGGTACAGCCGCTATGATACCCGCTACATGAGTTCCGTGCTGCGCATCCGGGCCTTCGTAATTATTATTACCGTAGAACCGTTCATTGTAATCATCATAATTGTCACCCACAATTTCAGCCCTTGGATCATAATCCAAATTATACTGTTTAGTTGCTTGTGGACCATAATACTCTATAGCGGCCTTCATCTGCTCACTAAGATCCTTTTCTAATTTCTTAGCGGAACTTCCACGCATAGAAGGATCCTGAAGCAGATTCGTCAGAACACTTAAAGCAATAGCTTGATCCTGTGTCTCGGGCTTAATACTTGAAATAACTTCTGGAATTAAAGTTTTATCTCCAAGGAGAGAAACCATCGTAGGTATTAAAGACTGAATTTTACTATAGGTCTGGTAACCCTGTTGTGCTTCGAGCGATTTCCTAGAAAAGATTTCCTTACTCTTCATATACAGTTGAAATTCCTCGGGAAATTTCAACTGGTTATCTTTATTTTTGACAGAATCAGATCCTTCAAAAACGTCCTGGTATTTTTTAACCACGCGCGTAACTTCCATATTATCTACGTCTACATCTTTCTCTTTCCCTCCAATGAAATTCCAGCCATGTATATCATCGACATAACCATTGCCGTCATCGTCTTTACCATTACCCGCAATTTCTTTAGGGTTAACCCACATATTTGACTTAAGGCCCGGATGATCAACTTCTACGCCGCTATCAAGCACACCCACCACCACTGGCTTGGCCCTAAGCCCTTTCGCTTCCAGATATTTATAGGCATTTTGAGTGTTAACTCCGTATGTGTTAGTCTGCGTAAAGTCTTTGTGGTACCAGGTTACTAAATCCACATCTAACACTTCTTCTTCTTCTTCCACTTGAGCCTGTGCGTATGCACTTACTACGCCGGCGAAAAACAGCGCACTTATGTATAATTTCTTCATTTAATTAATTGCATTTTTTATATATGTACTACTCTCGGGACCAATGTTACAAATCAAATCCAAAACTGATAAATCCGACAAAAAACCAAACCTATCACTAAATCCCTGAAAGTAAGGAGGATAAAGAGGTGGTGCCGCTTTTGCCGAGAAATACGCCCGAAAGTCATAATCATGTTGATCCACGTACTTTGTATTCAAAGAGTATGCCCTTTCTACCTTTAAAATAGAGAGTAAAACGTGTAGTGTTCTTTGATTAAAATCGAATAAGGAAGAACCCTCAAAATCGTAGATCTCTTTCAATCGATCCTCGTAGTATTCAAAAAAAGCAGACGTCTGATAGGCATTTTTAATAGATTTCCAATGCTGCTTTCTCCAATCTTCTGCGTACGACATATCTATATCTTTATACGTTCGATGACCTTTGTGTCGAATCGGAATTATAAGTGACAACCGACCGTTGGCTCCGTATATGTTAGCCCTATTGCGGTAGGTTTGTTTAGGGAAGTTCTCATATTGTTCCAATACTATTTGACTATCTTCTTCCAAGAATTTAGTAAACCAAGAAACAGGAGGTAAGTAAAAAAGGGGTAATAAAATTTCTTTCATTAAATTGATTTAAAAAAAATGCACCGAAGAAAAAGTACTCCGGCACAAAGATTAGTACTTGCTAGTAAAAACTACTTTTTAAACTTTTTTATGAAATTCATAATATATTCCCATCCAAAAAACACAATTAGTAGAAGAACCGCAAGCCAGGTATAGGAAGTTTTGTGTAGCTCTCCTGTATTGGTAGCTTTAAACATGCGATCCCAGCGCAGGCTTTTGCCATTGGCCTGATAGGAAGAATTTTGGTCTTGAAACAATCCCTCTACGCTAAGCCAGGTAAACATGGGTTTACCTACAATATGGGTTTCCGGTACAAAACCGAAGTATCTCCCATCTAAAGAAGCATCGCGATTATCCCCCACCATCATATAGTAATTGTACGCAAACGTATATTTTTCTGTTGGTCGGCCATTAATTATAAATTTCCCGTCCTTTAGTTCTAGCGTATTATTTTCATAAACTGTAATGATCTTTTCGTATAGTCTTATATTCTGAGACGTTAAAATAACTGTCGTTCCTTTCTTGGGAATAGTGACCGGCCCATACCAGTCCATATTCCAATTCTTATCATGTGGAAATATGGTGGACGAATAATTTATTTTAGTGCTTGGAACAAAACTTTGGGACTCAATGGACTTGTTTACATCTGGGTAATAACTAAGGTCCTTATCCCCCTTCTTCTCGATAATCTCATTAATACTCAGCACTAGTGACGACTGTGATAATTCCTTAGCCACATCGTCGGTTAAACCTTGGAAATGGTAGTAATATCCATTGGTCGTTTGTTGCTCTACTACTGGTAAGAAACCATAAAGGTCATATAGAGAGGGAATGTCTAATTGTGAACTTGTATATACTTCATAACTATGCTGTACCTGAGCATCCCCCATACGCACTTCGGGCTTTCCGTTAATAAATAGTCTTCCAGCACGCATTTCCATTACATCACCTGGCTCAGCCACCAACCTTTTGACATAGGGATCTTTTCTGTCAATTGCAATATGCACCGAATCGTCTGGATAATTAAAAACCACAATATCATTTCGTTTAGGCTCTTCCCATCCTGGAAACCGGAAATAAGGAAGTTTTACTGCTTCCACATATGATTTTGGATCGTCTTTGGGATTTCCTTTTTCACCAGTATCCCAAATAGTCCCCTGTATGAAAGGAATAGACACTGGTCGCATCGGCATTCTAAATCCGTAATTCAACTTATTCACAAATAAGAAATCACCCACAAGCATAGTGCGCTCCATAGACCCTGTTGGAATTCCAAATGGTTGGGTTATAAAAACATGAATTACAGTGGCAAACACAACAGCAAAAGTAACCGATCCAAGAAACGATTCCTTTCCGTGCTTTTCTTCTTCTTCACCAGGTAACAGGTATTCGGGCGCTTCAAGTTCGGTTTTCGCGTCGTAATTAACTAGCGCAATGTAGAGGAAAGGTAACAACACAGTTAGTACTCTCTGTGTAGTAGATGTTTTGCCAAAAAGTCGCATTAGGTACAAATGAAATACGCTTATCATGATTGGTCCTACTACAGGAAAATAAGCAAAAACAGTCCACCACGCGGGTTTTTCAGCTTTTTTAAGTATTAGGTAATAGTTATAGAATGGTATAAACGCAAATAGCGGGTTAATTCCCAGCTTTTTAAACAGCTTCCACGTACTAATTCCCATCAATAGGGATAATAGCAACACGTACAGGGAATAAATTACAAAATAGTTCATTTCAATTTTTCAGGAGTCTGTTATTAATAGGTGATTCCAAGTACGTCGCGCATAGAAAACACCCCTTTTTTATTTTTAATCCACTCTGCAGCGACTACGGCACCTAGAGCGAAGCCTTCTCTACTGTGGGCGGTATGCTTTATCTCAATTTCGTCTACATTGGACCTATAGAATACACTGTGCGTCCCAGGCACGTCGTCTTGGCGAACGGCAAAAATACCAAGTTGATCTTCTTTAGTTTCATTCATTTTCCAATAGCTGTATCGCACAGAGTTGTCTACTATTCCTTCCGCAAGCGTAATTGCAGTACCACTGGGTGCGTCTTTCTTATGCACGTGGTGTATTTCTTCCAACTGACAGGTATATTCTTTTTGTGCTTCCATTAGCTGCGCTAATTTTTCATTTAAAGCAAAAAACAGATTCACTCCTAGACTGAAATTGGACCCGTATAGAAAAGCACCCTCTGTAGCATGCGTTAATGCTTCAATTTCAGGTTTCTGAGTAAGCCATCCAGTGGTTCCACACACCACAGGTACTCCCAGCTCAATACAACTTTTAACATTATCAAATGCTACTTCAGGTTTGGAGAATTCGATAGCCACTTCCGCACCTCCAAGATTTTCCCTGGTCGGTGTCTCACTGAGGCGTGCACAAATTGAATGGCCTCTTTCCATAGCTATCTTCTCTATTATTTTCCCCATTCTTCCGTAACCTACTATTGCTATCTTCATCTCTTTTAAAAATTATAGTTTAAACTAATTCCCGCTTTGGCCCATTGTGTGGAATATTCATCATGTATTAGAACTGGTTTCAAAGCCAAATCCGGATCGTTTCGTTGCTGATACAAATGCGCATCAACTACTGCATCCATAATATTTAGAATATAAACTAATGCAGTTACCGCAATGGAATAGTCCTTTTGACGTTTCATCTTATCCTGCGTCCGTCCAAGTGCTTCTTTGGTAATTCCCGGTATGTCAGAAAATTCATGCGGCTGACCGTTTAGCTCCGCGATGAAAGCCTCACGGTACCGCTTATATTGTTTATCATTCCAAAGTGTTACGCCCACGCCGGTACCAAGAGCACCCCACACGATGGGCACTTTCCATAATTTTTTATTATAGTATTGCCCTAACCCCGGAAGTACTGCCGAATACAGTCCTGCTTTTATTGGGCTAAGTGTTGGGGAGACCACCGTATTGGCTTCTTGAATCTCTGATTCTATAAGCAGTTCGGATTTTGGTGTCACGCTAGAGAGTGAATCCGTTGGGTAATTTTCCACCCGTATTGTGTCGTTCTTGGTTACTTGTCCCTGAACAAAGATTACCAGTATACTAAGAATTAGAGTGATACTTTTACTCATAGAGAAAAATATGAAATAATGGCTTCAAGTTCTTTTTCACTTTTAAAGTCCAGCACTATCTTACCTTTCTTACCTGTGGAATTGGTCTTTATCTCTACTTTAACTGCTAGCTTATCTTCCATTTGCTTCTGCAGCTTTTTTATCTCATTAGGCACAATCTTTCTACCTGGCATCTCGCTGCTTTTCTTTAGGGCTTTTGCGGCAGATTCAGTTTGACGTACATTAAGACCCTCCTTGAGTATTTTCTCCAGAAGAAGTGACTGTGACCTCTGGTCTTCTACTGTCAGTAAAGCTCTACCGTGACCTGCGGAGATCTCCCCTCTACGAATAGCATTCTGAATCTGTGGATTTAAACGCAGTAGTCGAATGGAATTTGTAATGGTACTTCTTTCTTTACCCAGCCTTTTACTAAGGCTCTCCTGTGTCATCCCTATTTCCTCAAGTAAACGTTGATAGGTCAATGCAATTTCAATAGCGTCTAAATCCTCTCGTTGAATATTTTCTACAAGCGCCATTTCCAGCAATTCCTGGTCGTTAACTAATCTTATATAAGAAGGAATGGATTTAAGGCCCGCCAACTTTGATGCACGGTATCGCCGTTCCCCTGAAATTATTTCGAATTTTTCACCTTCCTTACGAAGTGTAATGGGCTGAATCACTCCTAAACTTTTGATTGATTCCGAAAGTTCTTCTAGTGCTTTGGTATCAAAGTAAGTTCGAGGTTGGGTTGGGTTTGGAAAAATATCTTCAATAGGCACTTCAATAATAGTACCCACAAAAGATTCCGCGCCTTCGTCACTTGCAGAATGAATGGACACCTTGGATTCAGAATTTAGAATAGCTCCTAATCCACGACCCATCGCTCTTTTTTTATCTTTCAACTTTCTGCTGTTTTTTTGGTTTAACGTTTGACTTTAAGTGGTCATTTTTCAAAAGCACCTCTTCAGCTAATTGGATATACTGGATAGCTCCTTTGCTTTCCGCATCGTACATAAGAATGCTTTCCCCAAAGCTTGGCGCTTCACTTAACCGAACGTTTCTACTTATCACGGTTTCAAATACCATTTCTGGAAAATGCGAATTTACTTCCTCCACAACTTGGTTGGATAGACGTAATCTACTGTCGTACATGGTTAATAGTAAACCTTCGATATCCAAATCCGGATTATGGATTTTTTGGACGTTCTTGATCGTATTGAGTAGTTTCCCCAAACCTTCAAGTGCAAAATACTCGCATTGAATAGGAATAATAACCGAATCAGCAGCAGTGAGTGCATTTACAGTGATAAGTCCTAAACTTGGCGCGCAGTCAATAACTACAAAGTCGTAACGGTCTCTAACTTCATTTAAAGCATTCTTCAGCATATACTCACGCTTAGCTTTATCGACCAGTTCTATTTCTGCTGCCACCAAATCGATATGAGAAGGCACTATATCCACATTAGGCGAACTTGTTCTTTGAATACAGTTTTCTACATCTGCACTATGCTCCAGGAGATTGTAGGTAGAATAACGCACTTCTTCTACCCCTAGTCCTGAGGTAGCATTCGCTTGGGGATCTGCATCAATTAGAAGCACTTTCTTTTCAAGCACTCCCAATGCAGCAGCTAAATTAACTGCAGTTGTTGTTTTTCCTACTCCACCTTTTTGGTTTGCTACACCAATTATTTTCGCCATTCTATGGTATTTAATGACCAAAAATACAATTTTTTTAATCCCAAATCCCCTTAGCATAGTGATGCTAAAGTTAAAGTACTGTTAATAAGTGTATTAACTAATAAAAAAATTATCCACATCACGTGGTGCAATGTGGATAATACTCTGTATGAATAGGTAGCGCTGCTAACCCCAACTTAAAATGACTCTAGTTAAAAAAGTTCCTTTCGAATTATGTTTTGACTACGCTCAGGCCCTACCGAAACCAAGTATACATTAATACCCAAATACTCTTCTATAAATTCAATGTATGCCTTCGCATTGCGAGGTAGCTCGTCGTACGATCGGGCATGGCTAATATCTTCATCCCATCCTTCCAACTCCTTATAAATAGGCTCGTAATGGTACAATTTTGTTGTTGAGGAAGTAAAGTAGTCAATTATTTTACCATCCTCTGTACGGTAGTGCGTTACAATTTTCAGTGGTTTTATTCCAGTAAGTACATCGAGTTTAGTAATGACCAAATTGTTGATACCATTTATCATGCAGGCATGTTTGAGTGACACCAGATCAAGCCAACCACATCTTCTGGGACGTCCCGTAGTAGCCCCAAACTCATTGCCAACTTTGCGCATTTGTTCCCCCAATTCGTCATTCAGTTCTGACGGAAACGGCCCATTTCCAACCCTGGTAGTATAGGCTTTGGAAACACCAATTAAATTCTGTAATGCTGTGGGTGGGACTCCAGCGCCTGAACACACACCCCCCGTTGTAGGAGATGAAGACGTCACATAAGGATAGGTCCCAAAATCAATATCGAGCATAAGCGCCTGTGCTCCTTCAAAAAGAACATTTTTACCTTGCTTTATTGCCTCATTTAATTCCACTTCAGTATCGACAATCCTGTGTTTGAGTTGTTGACCGATTTCCAGAAATTCGTTATAAATCTCATCCAGATCCATAGTCGGTTTCTCAAAATATTTTTCAAAAAGACTGTTTTTAACCCGTAGGTTTTTTTCAATTTTCTCACGTAGAACTTCAGGATTAAGCAAATCCACCATACGTATTCCTACTCGAGCGATTTTATCCTCATAACAAGGGCCTATACCTTTTTTAGTTGTGCCAATTTCTGTACCGCCTTTTTCTTCTTCACGGTACGTGTCTAGAGCAATATGATAGGGCATAATCACATGTGCACGTCTGGAAATGTAGACATGGTCGGTACGCATTCCCTTGCTCTCCAGTTGGCCAATTTCACGCATGAAAGCCTTTGGGTTAACCACAACCCCGTTGGCTATTATGCACTTTCCCTTGCATTGTAGCACACCTGAAGGAAGCAAATGCAAAACAAATTTTTCATCTCCTACATATACAGTATGACCTGCATTATCACCACCTTGAAACCGAACAACATAGTCTGACTTGGCAGAAAGTACATCAGTAATTTTACCTTTACCTTCGTCCCCATACTGAAGACCAACTACAACATATGTAGACATATTTTACTTATTTATGGATAGGGTACAAATTTACTTTTTAAATAAGAGTCATACAAACTTCACCCTTGCTTTTTTCAGGATATAGCTATCTTCGTTCAAATACTAGTTCACAGACTTCACTTAGAGAAAATGTCGTAAATTTGCATTTTTACTATTCTATGCAGACAATTAAGATTCACGATAAGGAGTTTGTACCATATCTCAAAAATGATGAAATCCAGCAAATCATAAAAGATCTTGCGCACAAGGTTTATGAGGATTATAAAGACGAAGTTCCTGTTTTCATAGGCGTGTTGAATGGTGTTATAATGTTCTTTTCCGATTTTCTTAAGCATTACCCTGGGCAATGTGAAATTGCATTTCTTCAGGTTAGTTCTTATGCCGGCACACAGTCAACTGGGATTGTGTATAAGAAGATGGACCTTACTAAAGAAGTGGAGGGTAGACACATCATCTTAATGGAAGACATCGTGGATACCGGTAATACCATTGAAAGTTTGTTTGAATATTTCAAAAATACCCAAAGACCTAAGTCCCTTAAAGTAGCTTCGCTTCTCTTGAAACCGGAAGTATTTAAGAAGGATTTTACTATTGATTACGTTGCCAAAGAAATACCAAATAAGTTTGTGCTTGGCTACGGTCTGGATTACGACGAATTGGGAAGAAATCTCCCCGATTTGTACCAATTAGCGGAGGGTCGCATTAATCACTAATATATAGTTAAATACAAGCATACCGATGGTAAACATTGTTCTATTTGGGCCTCCAGGAAGCGGAAAAGGAACGCAGGCTCTTAATTTAATCGAAAAATATAATCTAAAACAAATTTCTACGGGGGATCTCTTCAGATACAACATGAAGAACAACACCTCATTAGGGCAGCTTGCAAAAAGCTACATTGACAGTGGTAAATTGGTTCCAGACCAGGTGACTATAGATATGCTTGTGGATGAGGTGAGAAAACCGAGTAATGCAAATGGCTACATTTTTGATGGTTTTCCTCGTACTGCAGCACAAACTCAAGCTCTTGAGGAGATTGTAGACAAGGAACTCAATGCGCAGATAGACATCTGCCTTGCCTTAGTGGTAGACGATGAGATCCTAGTAGATCGTTTAGTTAACCGTGGTAAAACAAGCGGACGCACCGACGATAGCGACGAGGCTATCATACGTGACCGAATCAAGGAATATTACACTAAGACCGCAGAAGTGGCGGAGCTGTATAAGCAGCAGGGTAAATATGTAGAGATAAATGGCGTGGGAGCTATCGAAGAAATCACCATGAAACTTTGCCAAGAGGTGGATAAGCTAATTAAAAACAAAACTTAAGTAAAAATACATATGTCCAATTTTGTTGATTACGTCAAAATACACTGTAAGAGTGGTCACGGTGGAGCTGGTTCAGCCCATTTGAGAAGGGAAAAATACATTCCCAAAGGAGGACCTGATGGTGGGGACGGAGGACGTGGAGGACATATCATCATGCGCGGAAATGCCCACGAATGGACACTCCTTCCATTACGATATACCCGTCACGTAAAAGCGCCCCGCGGTCAGAACGGTGCTAAAAATCAACTTACAGGTGCCTACGGAGAGGACGTCTATATTAATGTACCAATTGGCACCATCGCAAAAAATGAAGAAGGAGAAATCATTGGCGAGATAATGGAGGACGGACAGGAAATTATCATTATGCATGGTGGAAAAGGAGGTTTAGGTAATGAACATTTTAAATCCTCTACCAATCAGACTCCACGTTATGCACAGCCTGGACTGCCGGGAGAGGAAGGATATGTTACATTTGAACTTAAGATTCTAGCTGATGTAGGTTTGATTGGTTTCCCTAACGCAGGAAAGTCCACTTTACTGGCAGCGGTATCTGCTGCAAAGCCAAAAATTGCAGACTATGCCTTTACTACTCTTACGCCTAACCTTGGTATCGTAGAGTACAGAAATTACAAATCATTTGTGATGGCAGATATACCTGGGATAATAGAAGGTGCTGCTGAGGGGAAGGGATTGGGGCATCGTTTCTTGAGACATATTGAAAGAAACTCGATCTTACTTTTTCTTATTCCTGCCGACTCAGAAAGTCATTATGAAGAATTCAAGATTTTGGAACACGAATTGAGAAAATACAATCCTGAACTTTTGGACAAACAGTTTGTGGTGGGAGTATCAAAATCAGACCTTTTAGACGCGGAATTGAAATCGGAAATCTCCAAAGAGTTTCCTATGGAGAACCCTCCTCTCTTTATTTCAGGGGTAACTCAAGAAGGACTGATGGAGCTCAAGGATGTTATCTGGAAGAAACTGCACGGATAACAGCTACTGTCACTACAAATATTAATTCCGTACATTTGCAGCTGCGCAAGATACAGGACTACCCTGTTTGCAATTACTATTAAATTTATCATCATTTGAATTTTTCAGACTTACAACTCATTGAGCCCATTGCCAAGGCATTGGAGCAGGAAGGGTACCAACAGCCCACCCCCATTCAACAAAAAGCAATTCCTTATATTTTAGACGGCAGAGATCTTTTAGCAACCGCACAAACGGGTACTGGAAAGACTGCTGCTTTTTCTATACCGATTCTTCAAAACCTATCAAAAAAAGGCAGACAGTCAAAGGACATTAAGGTACTAATTCTTACTCCCACTAGAGAACTTGCAATCCAAATTGATGAAAGTATTAAGTCTTATGGAAGGAACTTAAATTTACG
This sequence comes from Planobacterium oryzisoli, assembly GCF_015354315.1. GTDB lineage: Bacteria > Bacteroidota > Bacteroidia > Flavobacteriales > Weeksellaceae > Planobacterium_A > Planobacterium_A oryzisoli. Next base: position 18,418 of record NZ_JADKYY010000010.1, on the reverse strand, counting down.
TTCACTCGTTATCTTTGGGGGAGTAAAGCAGGGTGCGCAAGAAAAAGATCTTAGACGGGGCGTGGATATCCTGGTAGCAACTCCTGGACGCTTACTAGATTTTATCTCGCAGCGTATCATTTCCCTTAAGAATCTAGAGGTTTTTGTGCTCGATGAGGCTGACCGCATGCTTGACATGGGATTTGTTCATGACGTAAAGCGTATTGTGAAATTAATTCCGGAAAAAAGACAGACCCTGTTTTTTTCTGCTACCTTTCCTTCGGAAATTCAGACATTAGCACAATCCATATTGAAAAATCCTGTAAAAGTAGAGGTGGCTCCTGTATCTTCCACAGCAGATACTATCAGTCAATCTGTATATTTTGTCCAAAAAGACGAGAAACTTGATTTACTAATTCATATACTTCAGGACAAAAGCTTAGACCAGGTCCTTGTATTTTCCAGAACTAAACACGGCGCGGACAAAATAGCAAGAAGGTTACATAAATCCAATATCTCTGCCGAAGCAATACACGGAAACAAATCGCAGAATGCAAGACAAAATGCTCTTTCGAATTTCAAATCAAAAAAAACGAGAGTTTTGGTTGCTACTGACATTGCTGCACGAGGTATCGATATTGACGACTTGCAGTATGTCATCAATTTCGAACTTTCCGATGTTTCAGAAACCTATGTACATCGGATCGGCAGAACCGGTCGCGCGGGAGCTCAGGGAAGTTCTATATCTTTTGTTGACGGTTTGGACCTAATTAATCTTAAGAATACCGAGAAGCTTATTGGGAAGAAAATCCCAGTAGTTCGTGACCACCCCTACCACACTGATAATTTGGTAGTGGAAAAAAGAGACAGTAATAACAAACCATTCATTCCTCGAGAGCACGTAAAGCCAGCTGGAATGGGTAAACCTGTACATCGTAAGAACAATTTCCAACGAAAAAAATCCGGTAATTAACCGGATTTTTACTTTAGATTAAACAATCTCTTTGCATTAGCAGTGGTTATGGAGACAATTTTCTCTAGATCCGTATCGTATAGTGTTGCTAACTTTTCTGCCACGAGTTTTACGTACGCACTTTCATTACGTTTTCCGCGAAATGGTACGGGAGCCAAATAGGGCGCATCAGTTTCCAATAACAACCTTTCAATAGGTAATTCATTTATAAATTGGTCAATCTTGCCGTTTTTAAAGGTAACTACTCCTCCAATACCCAAATAAAACCCTAAAGAGATGGCTTCTTGGGCCTGCCCTAAAGTACCACTAAAACAATGAAACACTCCACGAAGTTTCGGTGATGAATACTCATTGAGGACATTCACCACCTCCCTAAAACTCTCTCTGGAATGAATTACAATAGGCAAATCATAGTCTAGGGCAAATTCAATCTGATTTGCAAACGCTTTCTTCTGAATTTCCAGTGTATCGGTATCCCAATACAGGTCGATACCAATCTCACCAATGGCACAAAAAGACCTCTTTGAGAGATATTGTTGAACTAATGCAATTTCTTGCTCCCAATTATCGTACTTAACACTGCACGGATGAAGTCCCATCATTGCATAAATGCGAAGTGGATACCGTTGTTCCAAGGAAAGCATTGCTTCATGGGTGGTACTGTCGATGGCCGGTAGAAGAAATCTCTCTACACCTTGCTCTACAGCGCGCTCCACAACTTTATCAATATCATTATCAAATTCTGCGGAATACAGATGGGTATGGGTATCTATCATTACTCAAAAAATCTTAAAGTAGTTTATAATTCTAGAAAAATTGGATGCTCCACTTTAAGACGTTGCCGATTAACACGCTCTTTTATTTTTACAATAAAACGCTCATATTCTTGACTTTGCGGTTGAAATGGACGGTGACTTAGTGCCCTCGATATACTTAGGTTTTCTTCCAGAAAAGACCTCGCATCAAAAGAAAAATAACTTTCCTCAAATTTACTAAAAATATAATCTACAGCCTGCTCATTAGGATGAAGCAAATCTGATTTATAAAATCGATAATCTCTCAAATCATCCATTAACAACTCATAGATAGGAAGGTATGCTGCGTATTGCATTCCATTAAGTGCATTCAAAATTCCGTCTATCAGTCTGGATTTGCTCCACAGATTCTCTGTAAACCCATCCTTTACATGTCGTACGGGGGAAACAGAAAACAGAACGGTAGTATCTACCGGGCAAATATCTTTCACTAGTGCGTACATTTTAGATACATACGAACTGATTTCTTCGCTGGTCAACATGTTCTTCGCAAAAAACTTCTGTGGAATCTTGTGACAATTAGCCACACGTCTATTCTTTGGTAGAAAGTCATATACAAACGAAGATCCCAACGTGATAATAACCCAATCTGCAGATTGCAAAAATAAATTCCCTTCCTCAATCTGATAATTGATTTTCTCCAATGTTTGGTGGGTGTAAAGGGAACTGAAAGAACTGTGATGATCCAAAGAGATTATTTGGTCTCCATACTGAATAAGATCCTGTTCATCATAATACTGGCAGCTATGAAGTCTTGATAGCGCGGTGTGCACCGCATGTGGGCTAAAAAGTGTACCGAACGGATTATGGAATGTCTGGAATTGTCCTTTATGAAAAACTGCCGCCATTTCGGTAGCGAAACATGATCCTATGGTAAATATCTTATGGCGAGGCTCAATCTTTCGCTCCGACGGGCCAATTGAAACTTCTGTTCGGAATTTCATTTTAAGTAGCTTCTTACGATTCTCTTTTCAGCAAATAGTTGGCAAGCTCAATAAACGGTGCTTTCTTTTCTTGAGGGAGGTCAATTTGCTCCAAATAATTCTGTCCAATTTCGTTGTGCTTCTGAATTGTTCGTAGAACCTTCTCATCTACTTTAGTACGACGGAATATTTTCAAAACCCCATGCACCTTATCAATGTTTTCTGTCTTTTTAGAGTACCAGTACAAAAGCTCTTCCTGCTCTTCCTTTGTTGCATGATCCATCGCTAACAGATAAAGTATCGTTTTCTTGTTCTCAAAGATATCACCAGCTTGACGCTTTCCAAATTGCGCCATATCTCCAAATACATCTAGATAATCGTCCATGATTTGAAAGGCAATGCCCATATGCTTCCCGAATTCATAGAGCAACTGTGCATCTTTTTCACTAGCTCCAGCAATTAGTGCCCCTATTTTAAAAGACGCCGCACTCAGAACACCTGTTTTATTTCCTATCATCGTTATATAATCCTGATAGGTCACATCTGCCTGTGTTTCAAAATTCACGTCCATTTGCTGACCTTCACAAAGTACAGCAGCAGTCTGAGAAAAAATACTAACGCACTTTTTAAACAATTCCGCATCCAAATCTTCAAAGAATTGGTAGGCTTTAATTAGTAAAGCGTCTCCCGAGAGTATGCCTACATTAATACCATGAATAGTGTGGATTGTGGGATGACCTCTTCGAAGCGGGGCTTCGTCCATAATATCATCGTGGATAAGAGAAAAATTATGGAAAAACTCAATCGCAAGTGCAGGCTTGATGGCAAGTTGCATATTCCCATCAAACAAATCGCAACCCATAAGTACCATGATAGGACGTAGACGCTTACCCCCATGACCGATAATATAATTCATAGGCTGGTAGAGCTGATGGGGCTCATTTGAAAATTCGTATTCCTGTATTGCTTTTGCTACTATTTCCTGATAGCTGTCTAAAAATTCCATAAATTCAAATATCAGCAAAAATAACACTTATTAAGCGGTAAGAAAAATGAGACATAAAAAAACCACCTTAAAAGATGGTTTCCTATTTATTAAAAGTAAAAGTTAATCAAAACAGAGTAACCATTAAATAAGTTAATGCTGCGATAAAAGCACTTACTGGTATGGTAAGTATCCAAGCCCAGAGAAGGCTTACCGTAATACCCCATCGAACCGCTGAAACCCGTTTTGTTAAACCTACTCCAATGATGGACCCGGTAATAGTATGGGTGGTAGAAACAGGTATTCCCAAATGATCCGTAATAAAGAGTGTAATAGCCCCGGCACTTTCTGCAGACACCCCTTCAAGAGGTGTCACTTTAGTAATACGTGTTCCCATCGTTTTCACGATTTTCCACCCGCCACTCATTGTACCAAGTCCAATAGCTAAAAAGGAAACGAATGGAACCCAAATGTAATGCTGGGTGAAATAATTAAAACGTTCTGAGTGGTCGAGTACCGCATACGGATCATCCCCACCAATCATATTGACATGGAAATAAATGATGGCTGCACCAATGATACCCATAACTTTTTGTGCATCGTTAAGTCCATGTCCCAAACTAAATAATGCAGATGAAAACAACTGCCAATTTTTGAACTGTTTTTCAGCTTTGTGCGGCTTCGAGTTTTTAGAAAGATTGACAATAATAAGGGTTATGATAATGGAAACTATCATACCTATAATAGGAGCCATGAAAATGAACAGAAAAATTGGGATAACCTTTTCGTATTTCACTACACTTTGCGTAAAAAGTTGCTGCAAAGCAAGTTGTAGCGACTCCATAAGTCCAAGTCCTGGGCTGGAAGCAACTACATGTTGATAGTCCATAATAAAGGCATGCATTAGTGCGGCCCCAAGGAACCCTCCAATCAATGTATGAGAGGAGGAAGACGGTATACCAAACCACCATGTTAGCAAATTCCAGAAGATAGCTGCAATCAATCCGGAAAATATGACTTCCAAATTAATAAATTGTTCATTAACCGTTTTTGCGATTGTATTACCTATCTTAAATTCCCCAATAACGTAGGCTGCAAGGAAAAAAGCTGCAAAATTCCAAAGTGCTGCCCATAATACAGCCTGAAAGGGTGTCAGTACTTTGGTAGAAACAATAGTTGCAATGGAATTAGCTGCGTCGTGAAATCCGTTGATGAAGTCAAATATCAAGGCAAGTGCAATGATAATGATAAGAAGTAGTGGAAAATCCATGGAAGATTATCTTGATTAAGCGTATTTAATAAGAATGTTTTCTATGGTATTTGCTACGTCCTCCGCTTTATCGGTAACGATCTCCATATATTCTAGTACATCCTTTACCTTGATAATATTAATCGGATCGTTGGTTTCAAAGAGTCTAACTAGCGCCTGACTCAGTACATCGTCTGCTATATTCTCATACGAATTGATTTTAATACAAGACTCCTTTACCTCTGCTGCATTCTTAAAACCATTCAAGTTTTTAATTGCCGACTGTAATTCCACGCACGATTTATGTATTAAAAGAGAGAGTTCCGTAAATTCTTTTACCTCAGGAGTCTTATACAAAAAGATGTACTTTGACGAAGCAAAGATATAATCTGCAATATCGTCAAGGCCGGCCGCCAGGTGGTTAATATCCTCTCTATCAAAAGGTGTTATGAAGTTTTCACCTAGCTGAACGAATACTTCATGGGTTAAGTCGTCAAGTTGGTGTTCAAAATCACTCATCTTTTTCAATAAAGATTCGTCGTTTGTATCAAAATCTATTAAACCTTCGTGAAATTCTTTTGACATTTGAACTAATGTATCCGCCGTTTTTTCAAATAAAACGAAAAAAACCTTGTCTTTTGGTTGGAATGCCTTAAATATATTACCTATACCCATTGTGTAATTTTTAGAGTGCAAATATCGCACTATGCGAAATAGTAAAAATAAATTTAATATTAACTTTTGTTAACATTAACCAATTTTCTATAAAAAAAACCGGAAATTAACCGGTTTTTTTTTTTACTAGTTTGCCACTTCTGCGCGCATATCTTTTCCCTTGAACTTCATCGACCCCAAATTTCTTAGGATGTCGTTTTGAAAATCTTTCTCTACTTCAAAGAAACTGAACTTCTCCATTATCTCAATATCACCAATATCAGGCCTGCGCTTAGAGCTCTTAGTAGCTTTATTTATGATATCAAGCATATCTACTTTCTTAAGATTGTCCTTTTTACCTAGGTTAAAGAAAAAACGTGTCATATTAGCACTTTTTCTTCTCGGCTTTCTACCTCTATCACGGTCACGATCTCCTTTTCTATCTGACCAACTTCCTCCTTCCCTGTCGTCCCTTCTGCGCTCTCTGCGAGAGAAAGGAGCATCACGTTCATCATTTAATTTTTCATTGCGTAGGTCACTCTTGTCTTTATAAAACATCGCTAAATCACGTAATTGCAACTGGAGAAGTTTATGCACAAGTTCTTCCTTAGAGAAATCAGACAAATCGGGGATCAACGAATCATCAAAAGCAAAGAATTCGGTATGTTCGGTGAAAAGTCTTTCAAAGACACCCTCCACTTGACTCTTTATAATCTCTTCACCTGTAGGCACTTGTTTTTCATGGATTTCAATCTTTGTAACAGACTTTATCTGTTTCAGCTTACGTGTCTCCTCAGGCTTAATCAGTGCCATGGAAATCCCATCCTTGCCGGCCCGACCGGTTCTTCCGCTACGGTGAACAAATACTTCTGGGTCATCAGGCAATGAAAAGTGAATAACGTGGGTCAGTGAATTCACGTCCAATCCACGCGCAGCAACGTCTGTTGCAACCAAGATATCAATATTCTTTAGACGGAACTTCTTCATTACTGTATCTCTCTGTGCTTGGGATAGATCTCCATGCAAAGCATCAGCTGCATATCCATTCTGCATCAAGAAATCAGCAATTTCCTGGGTCTCCATTCTTGTACGGCAAAAAATAATTGAATATTGATTGGGGTTGGCATCAATCAGTCGCTTTAAAGCTTCTTTTTTCTGACGGTACCCAACGATATAGTATTCGTGCGAAATGTTCTTTTTTACTTCGTTTATCGATCCCACACTGATGCGGTGCGGTTTTGTAAGGTAATTTTTTGAAATACGCTCTACCTCTTTACTCATTGTAGCCGAGAAAAGAAACGTTTGCTTGGTTTCCGGTGTCTCACTTAGGATGGTCTCCAAATCATCTTTGAATCCCATGGAAAGCATTTCGTCCGCTTCGTCTAAAACCAACCAGCTGATTTCTGAGAAGTCTAATGCCTTGCGATTTATGAGGTCAATGACCCTCCCTGGTGTACCTACAATGATTTGCGGTTTGTCTTTTAGGGAACGGATTTGTTCCATGATGCTACTTCCGCCGTATACCGCAGTTGTCTTAAGACCTTTAATATATTTGGAGTAAGATTTAATATCCTTCGTGATTTGAAGGCATAATTCACGTGTCGGACAAAGGACCAAAAATTGGATTTTGCGACTTGTTGGATCAATCATATCCAAAATCGGAAGCGAAAACGCTGCTGTTTTGCCTGTCCCTGTCTGCGCAAGAGCGATTAGATCGCGAATATCTGTTAAGATGAAAGGAATAGTCTGTTTTTGGATTTCTGTTGGGGCTTCGTAGCCCAGTTCGCCAATTGCCTTAAGAATATCAGGACTTAAATTGGACTCGGAGAATAAATTCATTAAGTATTATAAAAATTTCTGCAAAAGTACGATAATTTTATGAATAATTCAATTTTATTATTCTGCCAGAGCTTTTATTCGCCCGTCCGAACTGAAAATAAATAAACAATTACGACAATCACCAGAATCTTTGAACTGGAATTTAAAGTATTGATTCTAACGTTTTTAAAAACAAGGGGTCCTCAGGTGATATCGAATAATAATGTGCAATTTTGCCACTTTGATCTACTACTAGAAAGCGCGGTACCCAATTCAATTCTATGTAATCGTTAAAAGTATTTTTCCAACCCTGGTCAAACCAGTAATTCTTTTCTTCATTTAGACCATATTTTTCAAGTCCTCTCGTCCATTGCGCGTGGGATCTATCCACCGACAGATATATAAATTCCAAATGTTCAAACTTGTCTTTTAGTTCTTTGGTTTTAGGAAGTGCCAAAATACAGTCCTGACACCAACTGGCCCAGAAATCCAACACTACTACTTTCCCTCTGTAAGGTTCAAGCACCTCACCCACAGTAGTTTTTTTGCCATCCAGACCAATCACACTTGCCTCCAATGCAGAACTGGTAAATTCCTTCTTGATATCTTGGACAGGTTTCTGCGCGTAACTAAAAATTCCAACCAGTAAAGACAGTACTAAAATTATTCTATTTTTCATTTTCTTCTAGTAAAATTATATTGTAAGATGTATTAAGATTAACCGATCCTCCTTTAACGCGTGCGCGCAATCCACTGTAAAAGTCTTTTACCACTATTCCTTCTTCAAAAACTCCCTCTACGGGCACCTCCTTCATTCCTTCTGGTAAATCGAGTCCAATTACTACTTTATCCGCGTTATAGATCCGCGAAAAATAGTACGGTTTTATTGAAAGCATTTCATGTCTCCCAGCACCCACTGCAGAATGTTTGGAGCGAAACTGGCCAAGTTTCTGATAATACAAGTGAAGGAGTTGAATGTCTTTGCTAGATTTTAGCTCGTCCCAATTCATAGTACTACGTAACGTTGCATCACCTTCTGCCCCAGGAATAATAAGATTTCTTGCAGTTTCATCACCATAATAAATCTGGGAGATACCGGGCGTCAGTAGTAATTTTGTGGCAGCTTCATAGGTTCGGCTGCGACTCTTGTCAAAAGGCGACCCATCATCGTGTGATGTAGCATAGTTCATAACAAGCTTCCCTGGCATTTGTTCATGAAGCAAACTAGAATACTTGGAGAATAACTCTTCGTAAGGTAAATTGGCATCAGCCTTAAAATCAAAATTAATAAGACTATCAAAACCGTTTGCAAAATAATCCACGCTGTAATCTCCAAAGCTGTAATTTGATTTTTGGGAAATTCCGTAACCATATACTTCCCCAATGGTGAAAAATTTCTGGGCTTCAGGTATCTCCCCTGGATTGTTCCTTTTATATTCCTCAAAGGCCTCCTGTGCCACTTTCTGGAATTCAGCCCAAACTTTCTCGTCCGTATGTTTAACTGTATCCACGCGGTATCCGCTTATCCCATAGTCGCGAATGTAGTCTGTTAGCCACTTCATGATGTAATACTTGGGTGCGCGTGGAAATCCAGTTTTGCTAAAAAAAGTATTAAGTTCACTTATTTCTTGCTCGTACCTCCCTTGCTTCTTCCACTTTTCCACCAAGTGTTTTGGAAGTGCAACATCCTGCTCGCTCTCGGTAAGAATGTCAGGTAAATTAGATACTAATGTACATTTTGTGGTAGTTAAAAAATTCTCGTACGTACACACTGGATGTGTTCTAACCCAATTTGTTGGATATGCAACATCTTTAGTCGTTATTGGCCCTGTATGGTTTATAACGGCATCTAGCAAAATTTGAATACCTTGCTTCCGTGCTTCTTGTACCAACGCGCGCAGCTGCTTTTCATTCCCAAAGTTTGGATCTAACTCTGTCCAATCTCTGGTCCAATACCCATGAAACCCATAGGTTTTTCCAGTTCCTTCATCTACACTACCGTGCACCTGCTCCACCACAGGTGTCATCCAAATAGCATTCACTCCCAAATCTTTAAAATACCCCTGCTCCAATTTAGTTAGTACTCCTCTCAAATCTCCTCCTTCGAAACCCCGAAGGATTGCGGTACTATCGGTTCTTCCAAAATTAATATCATTGGAAGGGTCACCATTACTAAAGCGGTCCGTCAACAAAAAATACAAATTTGCACCCGCCCAATTAAAAGGTTCTTTAGGGGCTGTATTTAACCTAGCAGTACAAGAATACAGCACGAACAGTACTGTAAAGACGATAAAAAATTTCTTCATAGAGAATCTTTGGGCTTAAAGGTACAAAACAATACTTCGTTGCCGAAACAAATAGAAGGTGCCTATGAAGTAATTAACACATTTTAACAAAAACACTATATTTGCAGCTTGCCGTAACATCAAAAAGGATTTTTTTTCTGCCTTTTTGCGAATTTAAAGGTTTATAATGTTGTAGTATAAAGCAGTACGTATGAGTATCATTGCAAGACAGGGTATAAAATATTCCATCATTGGATATCTTGGTTTTTTCCTGGGTACTTTCTCGGCGATTTTTATTTTCCCTTATGATATGGCTTTTTATGGAAAGCTACAGTATATCTTACCTTCTGCGGAAATGTTACTGCCAATTGTCGTATTTGGCATTTCGTTTTCAAATGTGAAGTTCTACCCTCAAGCGCAAGCTGCCGGAAAGACACATAATTTCTTGTCGTTATCTTTACTAGCAGTAGGTCTAAATTTTATTGTATTTCTTGTTCTTTTTTATCTGTTTTTTCATTTTTTTCCACAATACAGACTCTCGCAGTTGTATCAGATGAAAGAGATAGTGCTGCCTCTGATATTTATATTGGCACTCTCTGCTGTTTTTAATAAATACATTAGCAACTTCAAAAGAATCGCCGTATCTAATATCTTCGAAAACCTTTTTCCTAAAATAGCCAATCTATCTGCTTTTTCCCTTTTCGTCTTTCTTGGATATACTCAGCAGTGGTCCTATGTACTGTTCCTAGTAGTATTTGCTTTAGCTCTTGGAGGATACTTTTTCTATACAAACCGTCTCGAAAAGATCAAATGGGATTTTAGTTTGGAGTACATAAAAAAGAACCGTCTCTATGCTACGGTCATTACTTATAGTTTATTTGGTTTTTTAGGAAATATTGGAAATTATATTGCCTTCCGTGTAGACAAATTTATGATTGGGGAATTTTTATCTTTCGAGGAAAATGGAATTTATAGCATTATGCTTTCGGTTCTCTCTTTTGTTATGATTCCTCAAATGGGTTTATTCAACATTTCTGCACCACTAATTAATAAATGTATTACTGAGGATAATCTAAGGGATCTGGATAAGCTTCATAAAAAAACGAGCCTCTCGCTATTTTTCGTAGGTGCTATTTTATTTAGTTGCATCCTTGTAGGTTTTCCGTATTTAACGGATTATATAAAAAACGGCGATCAACTTAAAATCGCAAGTCCAGTCATTTGGATTCTAGGCTCTGCTATGATTTTCGACTTGGCTACCGGTTTTAATGGTCATATTATTTCTTTAAGTAAATATTATCGCTTTACAATTGTAGTAATGTTATTTTTAGCAATAACAACCATCCTATTAAATTATTTCTTCTTAACCTACACCACCTGGGGACTTTATGGAATAGCAACTGCTACAACTATTTCGTTGACACTTTTTAATATCGTTAAACTTGCCTTTAACTATTTGAAGTTTAAAGTTTTTCCTTTTACTATAGAAATGGTATATGCGTCTGTCGTTTGTACCCTAGGTATAACAGTATCTATCCTATTGCCAGAAAGCACGCAGGCGTGGATCAATTTATTTTATAAACCTCTTGTGGTTATAATCATTATAGGAATAGGTAATCACTATATGAGAATAATTGATATTGAGAGATACCTTACCCTTAGTTTTGTTAAAAGTCTTTTTAAATGAGATCTTTAATATATCTAAGAAAGTATCCTTCCCCACTATACATAACATCCTCGGTGTTTTTCAACTTTACAATGTAGCGGGCAGGGCGGTTTGGACTAGTAACCAAATAAGTTGCTTCAATTGGATGGGCTGGATACTTGGTATTAATATGAGATTTGGAAATTAGAGGTAAATCATTTTCGCTTATACCAAAATAAGTTTCCACCAATTCTTTGTCTCTACTGTAAAGTGCATAGGACGGTTTACCGTTATTGGAGATAAAATAAACTTTATAGTGACCATCTTTAAATTCCACTTCCTTAAAAGTAGCGGTCGGAAAATCAGATTTAAACTGAAATAAAAATTCTGCATTAACCACGGTTGTCCCTGGCGTACTTATAGGACTTGCTACTAAAGGCAGAGAAAGTATTATAAATAGAGTTATAGAAAATAATTTAGTTTTCATAAAAGTATATTTATGAGTATTATTTCATAAAATATACCATCATTCTTTAATATGGGAATATTATAAATAGCTACAGACTTCTTGCAAACTGCAGAAGAACATTTTCCAATTCACTTGCCACCTTTGACTTTTCATATTCCTGTTTATCGTAACTTTTCGATTGCTCAAATAGTAATTCTGAAATAAGACGGTCAGTGGAATTTATATTTAGAAGCGTAAAAACTGCCCGCTTCCCATACTTTATTGCATCTCCTATATTTCCACTTACTTTTGTACTTCCATACCATTCGGTAATACTAAAGAAAGTGGTTCGATGTTGTATGGGACTCCAAAGTATATGGGAGCGTTTCATCCAATGGTTAAACGTCTCTTGAGGGACTTTTTCTTCAAAAGTGATAATTGGAATTTGTTTTTCCAATAATTCAAAACCTTGTATTTGTTGTTTGGGATCCTTTCTTCCCAGAAGTACCAATTGCAGGCGGAAATATATTTTCCCATCCCACAAAAAGTTGCCATTTGTTTGAAGCTCTTTTGCAAAAGCAGAAATTTGCTCAAATAACCCTATATAATCTCGTCTTTTTTGAGAAACTTCGCCTGGCACCACTATTGTAAATTCGTCATTTGTACCACTTTCATCGTCAAACATCTTGTATTGGAGTGGCAACAAGTGGTATCCAGAAGAAGGTTGGTGTAACGTTTTATCCAGGACATAAAGCGCTCGCAGGTTCTTCCTTACACTTGGAAGACATAGTAAACCCTCTAGCAGAAGCAATTTTATACGATATACTGCATCCTTACTTACTACCCTTGTAAACAATTTCCAACGGCCTGCCTCGAAGAAGTTACGGTTGTGCACTAAAGCAACAGTCGAATAATCTTTTGCAATAGAATTGAAAACATTAAAATAGCGATGTACGGTGCCTAAAACGATCATATCGTGATGAGAAGCAGATAATTGTGATTTAACAATTCTAGGTTCAGAAACTAACAAATTTGAGTGGTTATCGTAGATGTTCAGCTGTCGAAGAATTTTCTCGGAGAGGAAAAATGTAACATCTATCTTTTCAAAATGTTGCGATAGTTCATAAAAACTCAAAGAAATCTCCGCGTGCGTATCTAGTTCAATATATGTGAGTTTTCTTTTCATTATTCAATAGAGTGGACGCGTTGCCCCCCAATATACGTGCGCAAAATTCTGGTATTAAGAATAGACGACTGCTCCTGAGTGAAAATATCATTATCCAAAATGATAAAATCTGCTAACTTACCTTTTTCCAAGCTGCCCTTTTCATTCTCTTCAAAGCTAGCAAATGCAGCCCATATAGTCATACCTCTGATTGCTTGTTCACGCGAAAGTGCATTTTCGGACTGAAATCCTTCTTGCGGATAGCCCTTTGCGTCTTTTCGTACAACGGCAGCATAATAGGTTCTTAAGGGGCTGATTTCCTCCACTGGAAAATCCGTTCCAAGTGCAATTAAACCATTCTGATCAAGGAGGTTTTTATATGCATATGCATTCTTAATTCTTTCAGGCCCCAGACGATCTTCTGCCCAATACATGTCTGATGTTGCATGAGTGGGTTGTACGGATGGAATTATAGAGTACTCTTTGAAGTAACGAATGTCTGAGGGCTCCACCACCTGGGCATGTTCAATCCTCCATCGCAAATCATTTTTCCCTTTCAGTACGTTGGCATACACCTCTAGGATAGCCCGATTGGTAGAATCTCCAATTGCATGCGTGTTCATCTGAAAACCCCTCTCACTTAAAAGCTTTGCCATTTTTTCAAAATGGACAATATCTGAAAGTAAGAATCCCGATTCTTCTGGTTTGTCGCTATAAGGACGCAATAGGCACGCACCCCTAGAGCCTAATGCACCGTCTCCATAAAATTTAAAACCTCGCACCTGCAGACGGTCGGTTTTAATTATTCCCTTTTCAGAGAGCCATTCGACGTTGCGCATATTATCAGATAGCATTACATTAAGCCTAATCTTAAGGTCTCCTTTTTCATGCATACCCTGAATCACTTCCACAATAGGATAGTCCAGTCCTGCATCCACCACACTGGTGAGCCCTTCCCGAATACTGTATTTTTCGGCATCTCGAAGAATTCTTTCCATTTGTGACCTGTCAGCGGCTGGAATCTTAGATTCGACCAAACCCATTGCATTGTCGATCAAAATACCCGAGAGCACTCCATTAATTACTCCCACCGTGCCACCCTGTACAGAGGTCTGCTGAGAGATTCCTGCAAGGTCAAGTGCTTTTTGGTTTACAAGAGCAGCATGACCGTCTACACGAGTAATATAAACCGGCCGTTCAGGAAAGAGTATGTCTAATTGTTCTTTGTTGGGAAATTCTTTATCAATCCAGAGATTTTGATCCCAACCTCTGCCAATGAGCCATCCATCTGTATTTCTACTGCCAAATTTCTTTAAGACTTCTAGTGTCGCCTCCCATGATTTCAATCCTTTTAAATCCGCCGACTGCAAATTAGTACCATACCCATAAAAATGGGCATGTGCGTCAATGAATCCTGGAAAGATAGTTCTGTTTTGTGCATTATATATGCTGTCCGCTTTAAACGCCCCACGAATCTGCTCATTAGATCCTGTACGTACTATTCTACCCCGTTTAATAGCCATAGCTTCGGCGGTGGAAAATGTGGAATCTACGGTATAAATAGTTGCATTATAAACAATAAAATCTACCGGTGATTTCTGCAACCCACAACTTGTCAATAGCAATAGAGTAAGCAGGATTAAAATTCGTTTCATAAACTCTTTTTTAATGTTGTGAAAAACTGATTCCAGCGTAGTTTTCTTACAAACTTTATTTCTTGAGCATTTAATATACGTGGCGAAGAAGATTTACGCAGAAAAGAAAATAGTGTAATTAGAAGAAGGAATGGAGACTTATCTAGATAACTGGCTTTAAGTGCAGCTATGAATGCCAAAGGAAAGCTCAATCCGATATTGTAGTAGTACTCCCCTAACTTCCTAGCTTTCTTTTTATTGTAGCGATTAGCAGTAGGTCTTAAATGCTTTACCCAAAGTGAAGGGATTGTACGAACCTGCCAGCCATGAAACTGGGCGAGCATCACGTCGATATTATCCCAACCTAATACTGGCCGTAGACCTTGCATGGAGTAAAAGCAGCTTTTTCTATATGATTTTATTGGGCCCCGTACATGCTTTCGGCTGGAAAGATTTTCAAAAACCCAGTCAGAAGTATTAGTAGAAAAATCCAAATAATCCATATCGGACGAAGCTTTACCTTGAATATAAACTACTCCTGAGACCATCCCCACCGCACGGTCACGATCATAGATTTCTCGTACTTGCTCTAGATAATTGGAAGGAAAGACAATATCTGCATCAAACTTACATAGTATGTCAAATACAATAGCCTTCTCTTCTGCCCACTTTAATCCAACATTAAAGGCATGTACTACCTTAGCTCCAGGACTGTGACTGGAAGGGGGAAGATTTATACAAACTCCCTCTAAGGAATACTTTTCGAATGTCTCATTCACCACTTTCTTTGTAGCATCTGTGGAACCGTCATTAACCACCACAATCTTATAATCTGCAAAGGTTTGCTTTGCGAGTGATTCTAAGCAATAGGAAATAAAATCCTGTTCATTATGTACAGGAATGACTATTAGGAACTTCAAAGTCTAATTATGCGGTTTTAACATATTTTTAGGATCAAGAACATAATCTAATTCCTCCTGGGACATGAGTTTTTGCTCAATGACCAAATCATACACGCTGCGACCAGTCTCTAGAGCGGTCTTGGCAATTTGTGTAGAATTCTTATATCCGATATAAGGATTAAGTGCAGTGACTATTCCGATACTGTTGCGGACCATGGCAAGGCACACCTCTCTGTTCGCAGTGATACCTACCACACATTTCTCCCGTAAAGTATCCAATGCATTACAAAGAAATTCTATATTCTCAAATATGCAATGAGAAAGAACAGGTTCCATGACATTTAGCTGTAATTGTCCCGCTTCGGCCGCGAATGTAACAGTAAGATCGTTGCCAATTACTTTATAACATACTTGGTTGACTACTTCTGGTATAACAGGGTTCACTTTCCCAGGCATTATAGAAGATCCTGGTTGCATTGCTGGCAGGTTGATTTCAAAAAAACCCGCTCTCGGACCCGAGGAAAGAAGCCTAAGATCATTACAAATTTTCGAAAGTTTGACTGCAAGGCGTTTCATCGCAGATGAATAAATAACATAAGAACCCGTGTCTGGTGTAGCTTCCACTAAATTCGGGGCTGAAACAATCGGATATCCTGAAATTTGCGCCAAATTTCTTGCACATAAAACGGCATAACCTACCGGAGCATTAAGTCCCGTACCAATTGCTGTAGCTCCCATATTAACCTCTACAAAAAGCCCGGCATTATTATTGAGTTTTGAGATATCTTCCTCGAGTGTAGCGGCAAAGGCTTCAAATTCCTGACCTAAGGTCATAGGCACGGCATCTTGCAACTGTGTCCGACCCATCTTTATGACATCTGCGAACTCTTTTCCTTTCTCTCGAAAAGAGTCAACTGCAAAAGCTAGTTTTTTAGCGAGTTTTTCGTTAAGCTGTAGGAGAGCTAGCTTGATTGCTGTAGGATATGCATCATTAGTAGATTGCGAAAGATTTACATGATCATTAGGAGAGCAGTGTTGGTAATCCCCTTTTGGGTGCCCCAATAATTCTAATGCAATATTTGCAATCACCTCATTTGCATTCATATTTACAGACGTCCCAGCACCACCCTGAATCATATCAATGGGAAATTCAGCATCATAATCTCCGGAAATGACTTTGTCACAGGCCTGCGAGATTGCCTGATACAGTTTTTCAGGTAGCAGTCCTAATTCATAATTGGTTTTTACCGCTGCCTTCTTCACCAATCCTAGTGCCCTAATAAATTCCGGATAAGAGGATAGAGTTTGGCCTGATATTTTGAAATTTTCGATAGCTCTCTGGGTCTGAACCCCATAATAGGCACCCTCAGGCACCTGTAGTTCACCCAGTAAGTCGGATTCTTTTCTGAAGTTGTTCATTAGAAAAAATTTCATGGAAAGTTACACCATTTTAGGTCATTAGCAAACCCTATAAGCAACGTATGCTTAAACCTTATTTACCTGGATACTTATCCAATAGTGCCTGTAAGATGGCGTACGTTTCCACATCCATTGAGCCAGTTGCTTTTTCAGGCCTAAATCGGTATTGAAATGCCTCAATCGTTTTTTTTGTGTCTGAATCTTCGGATCCGGAAGGGTTTAGACCATAGCCAAACTGCTTGAGCATAGTTTGGTATTTGAAGATAAATGTAGGATCTGTCGACTGCATGTAAAAATTTTCAGCATCCATCTGATTCATGTAGGATTCCATGACTTGCTGGTCGTACCACAT
The DNA here is from genome assembly GCF_015354315.1 of Planobacterium oryzisoli. GTDB lineage: Bacteria > Bacteroidota > Bacteroidia > Flavobacteriales > Weeksellaceae > Planobacterium_A > Planobacterium_A oryzisoli. The sequence continues at coordinate 1,172 of NZ_JADKYY010000010.1, read as the reverse complement.
GCCCACTCCATATTCCTCATAAAGCCTTTTCCATGGAAATAATGGACCTGGATCTTGTTTTCTTGTTGGCGCCACATCCGAATGTCCAAGCACATTCTCGGGCAAAATCATGTACCTGTCTACAAGATCCTTTACAAGCGCACCCACTTTTCTGAATTGCCATTCGGGATAAGGGTAAAACTCGCGCTGTCCGGTAGCTCCATTGGTGAAGCCTGTATTTACAATTTCAATTCCGACTGAACTGTCATTAAGATTCTCCACACCTCTCCAATGACTTAAACCTGAATGGTAAGCTCTTTTATTCTCATCTACTAGTTGATGAATGATTTTATCGTTTTGATCACCAATTAGATAGTGTGAACTAACACTTTGCTCAGTAAGCACTCGCACCGATTTATCGTGATCCAATGCAGTGTAATGCAAAATAATATACCTCTGTCGAAAATTCTGTCCAACAGCAGGAAAATATTCTTTGCTAATTTTATAGCCTGCTGCTTTTGCAGATACTATGGAACCATGACTAATCGTGTTGTCGTTCTTTGCAGCATCGGCAATGTTAATTTTGAAAAAATCTAAATCACCCTGGTGCTGTATTTGCGGCTTAACTATTTTGCCAGGCACTGGTTCAGCTTTTACTGCGGTTTCTTTTTTTTCCTCGACCTGAATCGGAGGTTTCTGTGGGGTGGCAGAGGTTTTCTGTGTGCTGCAAGACACAGCAAATACTGATAAAGCAATGAGAGATAATGTATTACGCATAAGCAGTTTTTTCGGGGTTTATATACTTTCAAAAATACAAAAAAAATTAGGCTAATTTGTTTGGTTAATATCTAAATCCGTACTATATTTGCACTCGCAATTAGAGAAAAGCAGGTCTTATAAAAATTTGCAAGGAGGGTTGCCGGAGTGGTTAACGGAGCAGTTTGCTAAACTGTCGGCGCGCAAGCGTCGCGTGGGTTCGAATCCCACACCCTCCGCAACCAAGTATCTTCGGGGTGTAGCGTAGTCCGGTCATCGCGCCTGGTTTGGGACCAGGAGGTCGCAGGTTCGAATCCTGCCACCCCGACATTTTTACCACAAAGGTGGAACAGCTATTTAGGGTGCGTAGCTCAGCTGGATAGAGCATCTGCCTTCTAAGCAGACGGTCAAAGGTTCGAATCCTTTCGCGCTCACAC
>NZ_JADKYY010000001.1 GCF_015354315.1 Planobacterium oryzisoli | reverse complement strand
TACATGCTCTAGCACATAATATCAAGAAAAGGACGGCATAAACCGTCCTTCTGCTTGGGCTAAAAACCCAAAATCTACTTTTTTAACCCCAATTGGCTAAAAACAAAAGACTGTCCTCATTTTAGTTATGGGGACAGCCTCTATATACAATTAATTAAAACATTTATCTAGGAATTGTTCCTGCTCCCAAAGAGTGTGAAGTACACTTTCCTTGGCGGCGTAGCCGTGGGACTCTTTAGGAAGCAAAACCATTCGAACGGGCGCTCCCAAATTTTTCAAGGCTTGGAAATACCGCTCCGTCTGCAAGGTAAATGTGCCCGGGTTATTGTCTGCATCCCCATGGATAAGTAGCATAGGCGTTTTCATTTTATGCGCGTTCATAAATGGAGACATAGTATTGTAAATTTCTGGTACATCCCAATAATTCCGTTGTTCACTCTGGAAACCGAACGGGGTAAGGGTGCGGTTATAGGCTCCACTTCTGGCAATGCCACACGCGTAGTCTTTGGTATGGGTAAGAAGGTTGGCCGTCATAAAAGCACCATAGGAGTGCCCTCCTACCGCTACTTTATTTCTATCAATATAACCTAAGGCGTCCAGTGCATCTATCGCCGCCCTACCGTTGGCTACAAGCTGAGGAATAAACGTATCGTTGGGTTCCGTCTTCCCTTCTCCGATTATAGGGAACGCTGCATCGTCCAGCACTGCATACCCCTTATTCACCCAATAGATAAAAGATCCGTAGCTTGGGAATGTAAAGTCGTTGGGATTCTGCGTATTCTGTCCTGCCGTATTTTTATCCTTATATTCTGTTGGATAGGCCCAGATAAGTAAAGGTAGTTTCTCTTTCTTGGCTTTTCTGTCGTAGCTTGCCGGAAGGTATAAAGTCCCCGTAAGTTCTACACCGTCGTTTCTTTTGTACTTTATCACTTCCTTGTGTACTCCGGAAAGACTGGAAAAAGGATTAGAGAATGAGGTTATAGGGGTCGCTTTTGCATTTTTAATATTGCGCTTATAGGTGTTTGGATAATCGGTAGCAGATTGCACACTTACCAGTATGTCCCCTTTCTTTATATCAAGTATGTCGATAATGCTTTCCTTCTGATTTTTCAGATTGGAACTGTAAATCCTTTTCTTACTTAAATCTTTCAGGCTAATTTCATCAATGAAAGGTTTCTGCCCTTCCTTGGAGTACCCCTCTCCGATTAAGTACGATTTTCCATTTTCCACATTTACCACATTTCTTCCAAATGCATTTCTCGTCTCTACAAAGGCACCCGGGTCACTATACACATCCTGATAGTTTCTATCGTCAATAACTCTACTTGCACCGGTTTTTAAATCGAGTAAATAGGACTTGGTGTTTCTAGTGTCGTACCAGCTATCAGATATTATGGCATAATCGGAATTGGTAAACTGGATTCCGGCATAACGTTGATTGGTTTTAAAGAGACTTTCTGGTTGTGAACTAAACGGTGCATCCCATGAAAAGATTTCGTCTCTCTTCTCTGCTTTAACGGACTGATCTCCTCCATCAAGTGCCTCTGCAAACACTAGTGATGCAGGTTTGTCGTCCCTCCATTGCATGCTTCTTTTTCCGGTTCTTGTCGAGGCAAATCCTTTCGGCATAATCTCCGTTAATGGAACCTCATTTACTTTTTTTACTAGGGTACCGCTTCTATCGTATATAGAGGTAGTCTGTGGAAACCGGCTCAATGGAACAATATACGAGTACGGACGCTTAATGGTAGTTAGCATTAAATAATTACCGTCTGGGGAGTAGCTCATCTGAGCATAGATATCCTGATCCATTAGTTTCTTGGAAGTTCCATCCAATCCCACCACATGGAGTTCAGAACGTGTAAGAGTTTCAAAATTGGCTTCGTCCTGAGGATTTTTAAGTAGATCTTGGTAGGTCCGATTTTGAGATACCTTGCCATCGGAAGTGGATACGATAGGCCCAGTGGGAAGGTCTAATGCTCCATCAATTAATTTCGGCCGGTTGGAGGGTATCATCCGTACAAGAAGGTGGGCTGAATCCTTTTGCCAAGTAAAAGGTGTTCCTAAGTTGGCATTAAGATGAGCACCGGTGATCTTTTTAGCGGTTGCAGTCTTAAGGTCTAAAACCCAAAGTTCCACTCCGCTAGTAGTAGTATTTGTAAAGGCCAGTTTTGTTTCATCAGGAGAAAAGGATGTATATCCTATTTTCGCGTTCTGGGGAAGACCATTTACCTGCACCTCATTCTTGTCCTGAAGTTTTCGTACTTTAAGGTTGTTGGTGTAGGTCATCGTACTGGAAATGTTGGTCAATGGATTTATTCTCAGCCCTGCCAAGCGCATCTCCTGCTGATTTAATTCGTCCAGTGTTTTGTACGTGTTCCTATACGAAAAAATCATCCAGTCCCGTTTGGAATCCATCCACACGGAAGGTGCTCGTTCATAGTCTGCCAGTTTTAAAATGGCCTCGGAGGGTTGTTGGTAGGTGATGTTTTCCTGAGCTTGGGCCACCCCCATAAAGGCCAGGATCACAGCCGTCAATTGAATTCTCATATTTATTTCATTTTTGACGAATTTAAGAATAATAAACAAAAAAAAGCAGCATGACTGCTGCTTAGAAATAATTTTGTTGATGTTACCTTACCATGCTGACATTTCCTTTCGCTTGGCAATCATGGCGTCGATGGAGAACTTTCCTGGTCCAAAGGCGAAAAGCATTAAATAATTAGCAAGATAGAGAAGACTCATTTCCTTATCTCCAAAGGGATCGGATCCATGAACCACCAATCCAGCTACAGCCATGGTTATTAGAAGGAAAAACACCGCCCAACGTGTGAAAAGTCCTAATATGATAAATATAGAGCATACGAACTCTGCAAATACGGCCAATCCCAAGGAAACTTCAGGACCAAGGCCAAGGAAATTATAAAAACTAATTGGCTCGTCTCCGGAGAGTTTCATAAGTTTAGGAAACCCGTGGGAAATCATTGCAAATCCTATAAAAATTCGTACTGCCAAAAGAACGAGCTCGTTTACGACCGGATAGGTCTTAATCGAGGTAAAATAACCCATAGAGTATAATTTTAATAACAAAGCTAATAAAAAAAACTTCCAAGTGGCGTTATGCCTAACTTCTTCTATCTATAGCCGAAGCTCTTTAGATCACGGTCGCTTTTTCTCCAGTCTTTCTTTACTTTCACAAAAAGATTAAGATGTATTTTCTTTCCAAAGAATTTCTCTAGGTCCATGCGGGCTTGCGTGCCCACTTTCTTGATCGCATCCCCTTTGTGCCCAATGATAATCCCTTTCTGTGTATCACGTTCCACATAGATGATAGAATCAATAAAAATTATACCTTCTTTTTCTTTGAACTGTTCTGTGACCACTTCCACCGCATAAGGAATCTCTTTTTCGTAGTTCAGAAGAATCTTCTCACGAATGGCTTCATTAACAAAGAAGCGTTCTGATTTATCGGTGAACTGGTCCTTATCGTAGTACGGTGGACTCTCAGGAAGTAAAGATTTAAGTTTAGGTAGAATCAGCTCCGTATTAATTCCCTCCAAAGCAGAAATGGGAAGTATCTCGGCTTTTGGAATTTTTTGATGCCACTGTTCTATGACCTCTTCCATGGCCTGCTGCGAGGATGCATCAATTTTGTTTATCAGTATTAGAACCGGCACAGGAATTTTATTGAGCTTCTCAATTAGAAATTCACTCTGTTCGGTTTTATCGGTGATGTCTACTATAAAAAGGAACACATCTGCATCCTGAAGCGAATCCTTCACAAAATCCATCATCCGCTCCTGGAGTTCGTATTTTGGATCTAGCACCCCAGGGGTGTCGGAGAAAACGATTTGTACATCTTCCTCATTATAGATACCAAAAATACGGTGCCTTGTCGTTTGTGCTTTTTGGGTCACAATAGCCAGTTTTTCCCCCATTAGATTATTAAGCAGGGTGGATTTGCCGGCATTTGGCTTGCCTACTATATTGACAAATCCAGCTTTATGTGCGTTCAAATTAGTAATATTAAATAGTTAGATATCCAAATTTAGCAATTTAAATTAGGATGGGTCCGCATTTACTTTGACAATGCGAATTTTAAAAAATAAAGAATCAGATAGCCTTAAATAGTATTAAAAATCCATTGTGAAAGGTTCTTCTTCACTGCTTGTAATACCCAGCGCCTCATAGATGTAGCGATAAGTAGAAAGAAGCACAGGTTTTCCCTGTATAATACATACATCGTGCTCGAAATGGGCCGATGGTGAGTTGTCTGCTGAAGTTACTGTCCAACCGTCCTTATGGAATACTACTTTTTCAGTACCCATGTTCACCATGGGTTCAATAGCCAGGGCAATACCGTCTTTAAGAACTTTTCCGCTCCCTTTCTTTCCGTAGTTTGGCACTTGGGGGTCCTCATGCATCTTTTTTCCAAGACCATGTCCTACAAGCTCTCTGACAACTCCATACCCGTGGGCTTCGCAGTGGCTTTGAATTGCGTGGGAAATATCTCCTACACGCTTTCCTCTCACGCACTGTTCTATTCCTTTGTATAAAGACTCTTTTGTTACTTCTAAAAGTTTTTTTACTTGTGGATCAACTTCCCCCACCTGAAAAGAATATGCATGATCACCATAGAACCCGTTCATGTACACCCCGCAGTCCACAGAAAGTATATCTCCTTCTTTAAGTGGTTTTTCATTAGGTATGCCATGCACTACTTCAGAATTCGGTGAAATACACAGGTGCTTAGGGAAACCGTACATTTGGTAAAACGCAGGTTCTCCACCATGGTCACGTATAAACTCTGCAGCAAGAGTATCCAAATGCAGGGTAGTGACTCCTGGTTGTATTTCCCGTGCAAGCATCCCTAACGTTTTAGAAACCAGCTGCGCGCTCTCACGCATCAGTCTTAGTTCCTCAATGGTTTTAAGCTGTATCATAGGTTTACCAGAAAAGGCCTTTCTTTTTTTCTTTTTTTAGCTTGGAGTATGCAAGCACTTCACCACCATTTACTCGGAATTCAATCTTTTCGTTGATGATGTTATAAATTTCTCCCCATCCTGGGAAACCTCCCAAATTCCTGTCGTCAATAAAAAGATCCGCATCGATCTTTCGGGATGCATGCTCGGAGTCAAATATTTCCCCCTCAAAACTGGAATTCACCGCATAGAATTCTACGCCGTTCTTCTTGCAAAAGTCCACTGCTTCCTGTAGGGACTGACCATGACGGTACGTCCAGAGGATAAGGCGGTATCCTTCACTCTGAAGCTGCTTAAGGGTTTCAAATGCAAATGTTTTCGCTTTTCCTATGCCTGGATAGGCATCCTCTACGATGGTGCCATCAAAATCGATAGCCAACTTCTTGTTACTCTTTATCATTACTGTCCGTAGCGTTGAATTTTTAAGATTGGCAAAGATACAAAAAACGAGCCGATTCTCTCTAGAAACGGCCCGATCGAAAAATATATTTACTTCTCTCTTAGCTCTTCACCCATTTAAATTGGTATTCATGGTCCGGAGTTGCAATTCGGTCGGTTATTCGTTGTAATCTTGCAGGTAATTTCATCAAATATTCCTGTGCTTTTTGGGCAGATTCATTCAGATTGGAAATATGTTCAATTTTCCAGCCTTCCAGTAGGTCTTTAAGTATGTCAATGTAGTCCTGAGCAGTATAAACCATACAGCGCTGCGCCGCATCAGAAAAATGCCCCCATAACTCTCCTGCCTTCTGACCGCTTTCGCGCATCATATGGGCAGGCATCACAATTTTTTTGCGCATCATGTCCTCGAAGGCAAGCATCATCTCTGAAGGGTCCAGTTCGAAAATACGCGCTACAAAATGTTTGTATGCTTTAGCGTGGCGCGCCTCGTCGGCAGCTATTACTGCGCACATTTTTGCCAGTTTCTTATTTCCACTTTGCTTGGCCAAGGAGCCTACCCTTCGGTGGGATACATTAGTGGCGGTTTCCTGAAAACTGGTATATACGAAATTCCTGTATGGATCCATTGAAGTTCCAATGTCGAATCCGTCCTGTATCAGATATTGGGTGGTGATTTCCACCTCCCTCATATTGACTCTACCACAGAGATAAAGGTATTTATTAAGTAAATCACCGTGGCGATTTTCCTCAGCGGTCCAACTCCGAACCCACTTGCTCCAATCGTTACCGTTTACTTGGTCCACCCCTTCAATCCCCATGATCCAACTTTCATAACTGGGTAAAGCTTCCTCGGTGATGCAGTCGCCAATGAGGGTAACAAACAAATCGTAAGGCATATCATGGGCAAAATGCTGGAGCTCTTGCAGCTCGGTATGAAAATCATCCGCAGTGGTGTCTGGTAGGAAGTCCGAAGGTTGCCAAATTTTCTCTACAGGAGTTAAATATTTTTCTATAAATGAACCGACCTCTTTGCCTAAGGTCTTCATCACTTCTAATTTTACTAATTGGTTATACATCTAAATTTATTATGGTTACGAAGATAAGTAAAATATTATACTTAGCATAAGACTTCTTTATACTAGTCATAACTGTACAATTCGTACTAAAATAAGGCAAAAATTATACATCGGATTAGCATAAAAAAACCGACCCAAAGGTCGGTTAATTATTAAATTAAAGTGGTCTATTTTATTAGCACTTCCCCTGTCATCTCTTCAGGTAGCGGTATTTCCATTGCCTTTAGGATGGAGGGTGCCACATCGCCTAGTTTTCCATCCTTCACACTCCAGATGCGCTCTTTATCCATAACAACTAGTGGTACCAGGTTGGTTGAATGCTGCGTGTTTGGCGATCCGTCCGGGTTAATCATGACATCGCTGTTACCGTGGTCTGCAAGGATAAAGACCGTGTAGCCGTGCTCATAGGCTGCTGTAGCAACCTTTTCGATACATTGATCCACCGTCTCGGCGGCCTTCACCGCGGCCTCAAAGACTCCAGTATGCCCCACCATATCGGCATTAGCAAAATTCAAACAGATGAAATCCGCAGATTCTGCAATAATTTCCGGAACGATGTTTTCGGTGATTTCAAAGGCAGACATTTCTGGTTTAAAATCGTATGTAGGTACATCCTTCGGACTAGGGCAGAGTATTCTTCTCTCATTAAGGAAGACATCCTCTCTTCCTCCCGAAAAGAAAAAAGTAACGTGTGGATATTTTTCGGTTTCTGCTACGCGTATTTGACTTTTTCCGTGGCGTTCTAATATTTCCCCCAAAGTTCCGGTGAGTACCTCCTCATCAAATACTACTTTGACGTTGTTGAAATCCTTATCATAGTTTGTAAGAGTAACATAATAGAGGTCCAACTTGTACATTGCATACTCCTCGAAGCTTCGTTGTGATAGGGCCTCGGTGATTTCTCTTCCTCTGTCGGTCCTGAAGTTAAAGCAGAATACCACATCTTCCTCTTCAATGCGGGCCATTGGAAGATTGTTGTCCTTGCAGTTGATGATTGGCTCTATAAATTCATCAGTTATACCGTTCTTATACGAGTCCTCAATGGTCTTTAAAACGTTGTGGGTTTTGTCACCTACCCCATGCACCATAGCATCGTAGGCCAGTTTTATACGTTCCCAGCGGCGATCTCTATCCATAGCATAGTAGCGGCCAATAACCGAGGCAAGATGTCCGCCTGTTAATTTCATATGGTACAAAAGATCCTCGATAAACCCTTTTCCCGAATGGGGATCACAATCCCTTCCATCGGTAAAGGCATGTACGTAGGTTCGGTCAGAGATTCCGTATTCGTGCGCTGCAGAAAGCAGTCCTTTCAGATGGTTTATGTGGGAATGCACTCCACCGTCCGAAACCAAACCAATAAAATGCACTTTTTTATGATTGAGTTTTGCGTACTCAAAAGCCTGTGTAATCACATTCTCTTTGCCAAGCGTAGCATTTTCTACCGCCATATTGAGTTTCACCAAATTTTGAAACACCACGCGCCCTGCTCCTAAATTCATATGTCCCACTTCAGAATTTCCCATCTGACCTACTGGCAAACCCACCGCAAGGCCACTGGCCTCGAGTTTGGAGTTAGGGAATTCCCGCATGACGCGGTCCATAAACGGTGTGTTAGCCTGCGCAATGGCCGACGCTTTAGGATCCTCTCCCAGCCCCCAACCGTCCAGAATAGCTAATAGTGCTTTTTTTGACATAGTTTTACTGATTTAGAAATACAAATTTACCCATTTTAAACGGAAATAGACTTTTTCCAATACTGATTTATGTTTCCATTCAGAGATAATTAGTACTTTTGAACCATGGATTTGCGCGACCAACTAAGTAAACTTTTTCCCGACCATATTGAGCAGGAATACGAAGTTCCTAAAGAGGAATTCAAGCAGGTGGGTCCTTTGGTTTGCAAGTTTGAGAAGAAAGGTCGCAATGGAAAACCCGTCACATTGATTGAAGGATTCGAAGGTACCGACCAACAACTTAAAACGCTTTCCAAGCAGATCAAAACCAAGCTGGCATTGGGAGGAAGTGAAAAAGACGGAGTAATACTAATACAGGGTGACAACCGTGATAAGGTAATGGAAATCTTAAAATCTATGGGATATTCCACCAAAAGGGTTGGTGGGTAGTATAGGGCTCCCTCTATCAAATGAATCCCTTCACTTTAGAAGGGTTTTTTAATTTATAATAGAATATTTATGAAAACGCATCTCGCTGCATCTGAGCTGGTACTTAACCCAGATGGAAGTGTATACCATTTAAATCTCCATCCCGAGGATATCGCCCATAAGATCATTTTAGTAGGTGATCCAGACCGTGTGGAAAAAGTATCGGCTTTCTTTGATAAGATAGAAGTCAGAAAAAACAAAAGGGAATTCTACACCCATACTGGTATACTACGTGGTGAGCGTATAACTGTAATGTCCTCTGGTATCGGCACCGAGAATATTGACATTGTTATGAATGAGCTGGATGCTCTGGTAAATATTGATTTAAGGAATAAAGTTATTAAAGACCAGCATACTTCTTTAGAGCTATTTAGAATCGGGACCTGTGGATCAGTGAATCCAGAGATTGAAGTAGATAATATGCTCGTGAGTGAAAATGTGGTAGGACTGGACGGTCTGATGCATTTTTACTCGGACTACCAGTTTGAGAATGCGTTCTCACGTTCTTTTTTGGAAGGATTTCCTTATGAGAAAATCCGCAGCATGCTCTATTTCGCGCAAGGCGATTCTTCGATGAAGGCCTATTACTCGGACGCTACGTATCATGGAAATACTGCGACCTTTCCGGGTTTTTATGCTCCTCAGGGAAGAGAGCTAAGACTTCGCTCGGTGGACGATCGTTTCCTAGAGACGCTAAATAGCCTCGGGGTATCCAATTTTGAAATGGAGACATCTGCTATCTATGCCCTCTCCCATCTTTTAGGGCATAAGGCAATCACTGTAAACAACGTTATTGCAAACCGCAGACGTGGTGAATTCTCCAGTGACCACCACGCTTCGGAGAAAAAGATGATTTCCTGGGTATTGGAGCGTATAATTAAATAGCCGACTAGTTATACTTCTATACTTGCTGAACAGTGGCAATCCACAAGGTGGTCCCAAACCATGCCTGTAGCTTGCATATGGGCATACACCACTGTGGAGCCCATAAACTTAAATCCCTTTTTCTTCAAATCGGCTGCTAGGAGATCGGAGAGCTCTGTAGTGGCTGGTATTTCACTTAAAGTTTTAGGAGCGTTTACAATGGGCTGCCCCCCTACAAAATTCCAAATATAATCGCAGAACGTCCCATACTGCTCTCGCACTTCTAAGAAGCGCTGCGCGTTGGTTACGGCGGCACGGATTTTTAGCTGGTTTCGAATTATACCTGCATTTAGCATTAATTTCTGGATCTTATCTTCTTGGTAATGAGCTATGCGTTCGTAACTGAAATCGTCAAAAGCTTCTCTAAAGTTCTCCCTTTTCTTTAGTATGGTATGCCAGCTCAATCCTGCTTGGAAGCTCTCCAAAATCAGAAACTCGAAAAGCACCATGTCGTCGTAGACTGGTCTACCCCATTCGTTGTCGTGGTAATCCCTGTACAACTGGTCCTTTTCACTCCAGGGACATCTTTTTATAGCATCTTGCATAATTAGGTTTTTATTCTTTCAATATTACCATCTTAACAACCCTTTAACGGGCATAGGGTACAGGCTTTGTACCTCTCATAGCACATCAAAAATATTAATTTTAAAAAATTTACATTATGGACAATCGTGATTACAACAGAGCAGAAAATGCAGTTAATGAAGCAAAATGGACTGTTAATGAATACGCCGATAGGGCGAAGGATTATATTCGTGAATCCCGTAGAAACAACCAGGAACCAACTATGGAAGGCTGGTACGAGCGTGCAAAAGCTAATGTTTCTGAAGCATGGGAAGATACAAAAGATGCAGTTTCCAATGCATGGGAAAATACTAAAGATTTTGCAGATGATGCTTGGGACAACACTAAGGATGCAGCACACGATGCTTCTAATGCAACCAGAGATGCAGCAGAAGATGTTAAAACAGAGTGGAAAAAATCAACAAACTAATTTCCATACATATTCTTCTCTAAAGACCGGTTTAACCGGTCTTTTTTTATCTGGTTACCTCGGGGATCACCGCAATACTGCTGTTACCATGCGAGTCTACACTTTGCACCGCAAAAAAATAATTATCTTTCGAATAGGGAAGAGTCAGTTGAAGCTCGCTTGTATAATAGCTTTTTTGCCAGTTGGATTGATCCGTCTCGCGCATTAGTACTCTATATCCTGCGGCTTTTCCCGATTGGGGCGCGGACCAACGAAGGGTGGTAGTGTTGGTTAGTTCACTTACCGGCATCTGCACATTCTCTGGACGTGCGGGGGCTTTGGCCATACTGGCTAAAGCCGCGATATTAAGTTGAGTGTTTTTTCTGTAGTAAAGAAAATCCATAAACTCAATTTTGTCTCCGTATTCAATGCCATTGGATGTGCGAAGGTCCTGGTGTTGGTGGTTATAATTTTCATTGAATTCCGTAATACGAACTCCTGGGTAACCAGCCATAACAAATGCGGTATGATCCCCTCCACGGAGAAAACGGTCGTTCCTATAATTTAGCTTTACTTCCAAATGGTCTACATAAACTTCAGCCTGCTTAATTCTTCGTGCTAGCTGCCTGGATATACCATCGTTTTCCAATCCCAAACTACGTATTCGTGAAGCTTTTTTGTCAAGTTCATAGTACGGTAATCCTTCACTAAAGATACGCACTTGATGGGCGTTGTACTCATTGGTTTCACTTGCCACGGCATTTCCAATCATATCGTTATTCAAGACGCCTTCAATATGCCAATTATTCTTTTTTGCATATTCCACGAGCGAATGTGCTCCTAAAAGTCCCTGTTCCTCACCAGAAAAAGCTACAAAGACGATGGTTGCTGGAAAACGCGCTGAGGAAAGTACTCTTGCGGCTTCCAAAACAGCTCCTACCCCACTTCCGTCGTCGTTGGCTCCTGGCGCATCGGAATGAGCATCCATAACATCGGACACTCGGGAGTCCAAATGCCCTCCAATGATAAACACTCGTTTGTCTAAAGGGTCTGTACCTTTAAGGACTGCTACTGCATTACCCAGATCGGTGGTTCGGTTTATACGTTTACCGTCTGAGACTAGCTGTTTGCTCTGCAAAAACACTTCCATACGTCCGCTAGAATTCTTTGCATAGTTATGGAACTTGGAAAGCACCCATTGCCTTGCAGCGCCAATTCCTCTTTGGGTGTCAGTAGTGGAACTAAGTGTGTGGCGGGTACCAAACGACACTAGTTTTTCAATATGTGCTTTTAAGGAATCCTGATGCACTTTGTCCACATAGGACTGAATTGCAGGGTCCTTGGGAAATGTGCTCTGCCCAGAGAGGACCGAGGCTAAAAACAATGCGCCCGGCAGTAAAAAATTCAGGTGTTTCATTTATAGAGTATGTATTTTTTCAATTAATTCGTCTACTACCAAGACCGGTGTTGCCCAAGAGGTAATGAGTCGTATGGCGTAGTGGTTTTCATCGATTTTTTGCCAGCGGTAGAAATCGTAATGCTTCTCCAGTAGCTCTATTTGGCTGCAGCTTAAAATAGGAAAGATCTGATTGGTACGTGTGACTACCAGCATACGAAAGCCTTTTTTCACGAACGCATCTCCAATACGCTGCGCCATTGCATTGGCATATTGCGCCAATTCAAAATAGAGGTTGTCACCGAGCAATTCCTCAAACTGTATTCCCAAAATACGTCCTTTGGCTAGGAGTCCTCCCCGTTGTTTCATGTAGAAGGCAAACCCTTCAGCAAGCTCAATAGAAGAAAAAACTACCGCTTCTCCCAGCAATGCACCGTTTTTTGTGCCTCCCAGGTAGAAGACGTCGGTATATTGGTATATATCCTTTAATGTAAGGGTGCCCGCGGTAGCCATTAAACCGTGGCCTAGGCGTGCACCGTCCATAAACAAGATAAGGCCCTTTGCTTTACAGAAAGTATAAAGATTGTAGAGTTCCTCTTTACTGTAATGGGTTCCCAACTCTGTAGAATTGGATATATACACTAGTTTGGGTTGGATTTGATGCGGTATGTTGGTGTGGGTATCTAGCACGGGTCCAATGTCTTCGGGGCGAAGTTTGCCCTCAGGAGTCTTTATGCCGTGAATTTTAAATCCAGTAGCTTCTATTGCTCCCGTCTCGTTAGTGCATATATGTCCCGTGTCCGCCGAAATCACACTTTGGTAGCCTTTCAACAGGGACGAAATTACGGTGAGGTTGACCTGCGTTCCACCCGATAGAAAATACACCTCTGCACTCTGGTCCCCGACCCGCTCTCGGATTAAATTCCTGGCATTGGTACTGTGCTTGTCCAATCCGTATCCCGGTTCTTGTAAGGTATTGGAACGAAGCAGCGCTTCTAATATCCGAGGGTGTGCGCCCTCACTGTAGTCGTTTTTAAAGGAGTATTTTGCTGATTGAGTAGTATGCATGGGATTCTAATTGCTATAGTAGCCAGGTAAATTTAGTAAATAGTTTAGACTCCAACGAAACATTATTGTTGCTATATTTGCCGTAAACGACCATCAAATATAGCTATGAGAGAACTTTCCCAAAAAATTCAAGAAATGAGTTTTTCGCAAACCTTTGTAATGTCAAACAAAGTACGTGAATTAAAAGCCCAAGGAATTGATGTGGTGAGTTTAACATTGGGAGAGCCGGATTTTGACGTCCCTGATCATATAAAGAAAGCTGCCCATGAGGCCATCGATAATAATTTCAGTCATTATTCGCCGGTACCTGGATTCATAGAACTTCGAAAAGCCATAGCACATAAATTAAAGCGGGACAATGGTCTTGAATATGCTCCGCAGCAAATCTGTGTTACTAATGGTGCCAAGCAAGCAATTTCCAATCTCCTTACTGCACTAATAAATCCCGGAGACGAGGTTATTTTACCGGCGCCTTATTGGGTGAGCTATAACGAAATGGTGAAAATGGCCGGAGGAACCTCTGTGGTGATACAAACCCGTCTGGAGGATGACTTTAAGATGACGGCAGAGCAGTTGCAACTTGCAATCACTCCTAGAACTAAGGTGCTTTTATACAGTTCTCCTTGCAATCCTTCCGGAAGTTACTATACCCGTGAAGAACTACGTGCTTTGGCAGAGGTCGTGGCTAAGTTTCCACATCTCACCGTTATATCCGATGAGATTTATGAATATATCAACTACGAAACTTCCCATAAGTCTATAGCGTCCTTCCCAGAGGTGTATGAGCAGGTAGCGGTTGTGAATGGAATGTCCAAGGGGTTTGCGATGACCGGATGGAGGATTGGATACAGCGCTGCACCTTTGTGGCTGGCTAATGCTTGCGAGAAAGTCCAGGGCCAGGTCACCAGCGGAGCCAATACCGTTGCACAGCAGGCTGCTATTGCTGCTCTTGAAAAGGATGCTTCGCACTACCGGTATATGGTAGAAGAGTTTAGAAAAAGACGCGACTTAGTATTCTCACTTATGAGCGAGTTACCTGGTTTTAAAGTGCTACTTCCAAAATCTGCATTTTATTTCTATCCCGATATTTCTTATTACTTAGGGAAAACTATTAACGGAAGAGCTATAAATACTTCGGACGATTTCGCTATGCTTCTGCTGGAGGAAGCGCACGTGGGCTGTGTGGGAGGATTGTCCTTTGGTTCACCAGAGTGTATCCGGTTTTCCTACGCCGCAAGTGAAACAGATCTGCGCACTGCCATGGGACGTATTTCTGCTTTCCTTTCTACGGCCTTAATCCAGTAATGTGATAGATAAGGGGGGATTAAAGCCGATCAGCTCCATAGATACTATAAATTGCTATAGGTTTTTTAATAGACAAAAAGTGTGTACTTTTGTACCTGAAAATATTAAACAACGTATAGCTATGTCATTAGTAGGAAAAAAATTCCCAAACATCACTGTAGACGCCATGTCAGAAATGGGTGATGATTTAAGAATCAATGTGTTAGAAGAGGCAACCTCCAATCATCAAAAAGTACTTTTGTTCTGGTATCCAAAGGATTTTACCTTTGTATGTCCTACCGAACTTCATGCCTTTCAGGAAGCACTTGGAGAATTTGAGAAAAGAAATACTAAAGTGATCGGGGCATCATGCGACACCAATGAAGTGCATTTCGCATGGCTGAATACACCGAAGGACAACGGAGGAATCGAAGGAGTTACCTACCCTATCCTTGCAGATACCCACCGTCAACTTGCCAACACACTTGGAATAGTAGATCAAGATTTTGAGTACGATGAAGAAGGAAATGAAACGTTCTCTGGATCGAATGTTACCTACCGTGCTACCTATCTTATTGATGAAACAGGAAAGATCTTCCATGAAGCAGTAAACGATATGCCACTAGGAAGAAATGTAGCCGAGTTCTTGAGACTTATTGATGCCTATACCCATGTGCAGAAGCACGGCGAGGTTTGCCCTGCAAACTGGGAAGAAGGTAAAGAGGCAATGAGCGCCGATAGAAAAGGTGTTGCCGATTATTTGTCCACTCACTAAGAATTATTTTTGGGGTGGGTATTTTCTCACCCCTTTTTTTTAATCAATAAATCAGAATGATATGTATACCGAACTAAATGAAGATACACTGGCGAATCTAGTCAAAGAATCCGATAAAGTAGTTGTGCAATACGGAGCAACATGGTGTGGAAACTGCCGTATTATGAAGCCTAAGTTTAAAAAGCTTGCGTCGGAAAATAGCGATGTGGAATTTTATTATGTAGATGCAGAGAAACTCCCGGAAAGCCGTAAACTAGCCAAGGTAGATAACCTACCCACGTTTGCTATATTCAAGAATGGCGAGCTGGTGGACCAGGTACAAACCAACAAGGCAGAGAGCCTTAATGAATTGTTTTCAAAATTAGCATAACTAAATAAATTACTCCATGAAACTACCCGTAATTAGACAATTTTATCAAAATCAGTCGGTGGAAAACCTAGAAAAGGCACTGGAAGTACTGGAAAGTTTTACCGAGTTCCGAGGCGCCTCGGAGACGGACCTGGACGTTGCAGGTGAGCTGATCACCAATATTTGCGGAGCTTTGGAAGTACACCAAAGCGTAGCTTCAGGGCAAAGTGAAAAAGATGCCCTTAATGGTTTTGCGCAAAAGGTAATGGGCTCGATAGACAAATAAGGTTAGGCACAAACTAAAAATAAAAATTCCGGATGTATCATCCGGAATTTTTCGTTATTAATCGTCCCAACGGTCGTCATTCTTTCTTTTGTCGTATCCTTTACCTTTTTTTCCTTTTTTTCCTTTGTACTGGTCTTGGTAGCGACGGTCCTTGCTATAGTATCCGTTCTGTCTTTTCTTTTGTTGACCATGCGCGTAGTCTCTGGCATGTCCGCCGTAAATCTTTTTAGCTTGTCCAGGAGGAATCTTTCCTGATTGACCGTAGGTTCCGCCACGTGAAAGGATGCCTGGTCGGTTTAAAACACCTGTTCTCTCAAGGATTCTTCCGTTTCGGTACACATCGCCTCTACGGTCCCTGTAGACATCGCCTTGGCGGTATACTTGTCCGTCTGGTGTTCTATACACAGTTCCTCCCGAAGGATATCCTGTATTAGGATAGCGGTTTCCATAGTATGGGTCGGCAGAGCCACAGGAAGCCATTGTAAGTGCTAATCCTCCAGCTAAGAATAATTTCAATACATTTTTCATTTTGATATAATTTAATTACTAATGAAATAGTATTTCCAATGTTTATGCCAAGTATGATAAAATCTTATAATATTTTACTAAAAGATTATATCACTTCTTTTTTCCAGCAGTACAATATCGCGCCATTTCCCCTCCATCTTACCTACCTTGGAGCGGGTGCCTACTACACGGAATCCACATTTTTCATGCAGAGCCAGGGATGCTTTATTTTCTGGAAATATTCCCGACTGTAGCGTCCAAATTCCGTTGGATTCACTTTCCAATATTAATTTCTTAAGGAGAATTTTCCCAATTCCCCTACCCAGATAATTAGTATCCAGATAAATACTCACTTCCGCCACACCGGAAAAACACGCTCTGTTACTGGTAGGTTTTATGGCGGCCCAGCCTAGCACAGTATCGCTAACGTTCAGAAGCACCACTCTGCCAAACCTATGGTGGGTTGTATCCCACTGCTCCCAGCTGGGAACCTCAGAATCAAAAGTTGCCTGTTTGGTCTTTATTCCTTGTGCAAAGATTTCCAGTATCCTCGGACCGTCTTCATCTCTCATAGGTCGTATTTCGTAAAATTCTTCAGTCATATAGCTAAATATTGTACAAAAATAAAGAAACCACGTCTTTTGGACGTGGTTTTAGATCGTAAGATTTTTCTACTTTACCTATTGGAAATCAAAAGTGTAATCGGCATGGAATAGACTGTTTCTTTCTGGTGGTTCTTTATGGAGGCCGGGTCCAGAGTAAAATTTACTTCTTTTAGTATAGAAAGTAGCTCCCTACGTACCTCTGGACATTCGCTCTTGCCTTCTACTAAGTCTAAAGCTCCGGAAGGAAGTACTTCAAAGGACAGTTCGCTCTGAATTTTACCTTCCCTGTATTCAGCGGCGGTAAAGTCAAATCGATCATACAGTGTTGTACGAAGAGACTGAAAACCGTCGTTAGGGCTGACTTCCACGGTTTGAATCTGATTGGATGGTGTTTGGGTCTGAGCTTTCACGAGAGTAGTCACACTAGCTAAGGCAATCCCAATGGTAGTAAATACTATTTTTAAGGTGGTGTTTTTCATATCAATGGTATTCTGTTAATATTCCGTTCACATTTGCGTAATACAAATGTAACAAATAATCAATAATTCCAATGTTAAATTTTCAGTATATGGTGTAGATAGATCCCATTTAAAATGCAAAAGTCCGGATATTCTGTCCGGACTTTTAAATGCATTATATATGAACATAATGTTACATCTCCTTTTTAAGAAACTTGGCCGTTAGGGATTTTCTACTCTTAATTAGCTGTTCCGGTGTTCCTGTGGCAATGATTTCACCACCGTGTTTTCCTCCCTCGGGTCCCACATCAATGATATGGTCCGCTAGTTTTATTACATCCATATTGTGCTCAATAATAATAAAGGAGTTGCCCAGATCCACCAGTTTTGCTATGGCGTCCATCAGAATTTTTACGTCCTCAAAATGAAGTCCAGTAGTGGGTTCGTCCAGAATGTAGAGGGTGTTGCCAGTTTGTCTTTTGGAGAGTTCGGTGGCTAATTTTATTCGCTGCGCTTCGCCTCCTGATAAAGTGGTGGACTGCTGGCCTAACGTGATGTATCCTAGTCCTACATCATACAGAGTCTTGACCTTCGAGAATATTTTTGGAATGGGCTGGAAAAAACCTACTGCCTCCTCAATGGTCATCTCGAGTATATCCGAAATGGACTTTCCTTTGTAACGAACTTCCAAAGTCTCCCTATTAAAGCGTTTCCCGTTGCAGGTCTCGCAGTGTACATACACGTCGGGAAGGAAATTCATCTCTATTACTTTCAGGCCCGCACCTTGGCAAGTCTCGCAGCGCCCTCCTTTAACATTAAAGGAAAAACGCCCAGGCTTATAACCCCTGATTTTACTTTCAGGGAGTTCGGCAAATAGATTTCGGATATCGGCGAACATCCCCGTGTAGGTTGCTGGGTTAGAGCGCGGCGTACGGCCAATAGGTGCCTGGTCGACATCTACTATCTTATCAATATGTTCAATTCCCTCGATACTCTTATAGGGTAAAGGTTCCTGTACACTGCGGTAGAAATGACGGTTAAGGATCGGGTATAACGTTCCGTTGATAAGGGAGGACTTTCCGCTCCCAGAAATACCACTAACCACCACTAATTTTCCCAGAGGTATCTCTATTGTCACATTTTTTAGGTTGTTACCTGTAGCTCCCTTCAAGACAATCTTCTTTCCATTGCCTTCTCTGCGCTCCTTAGGAATTTCTATTTTTTTAGTACCATTGAGATATGCTGCCGTGATGGTATCTGCGTTAAGTAGCTCTTTGGGCGTGCCCTGCCATAGAATTTCTCCGCCAAATTTTCCTGCTCGTGGTCCAATGTCGAGTACATGGTCGGCCTCAAGTATCATATCTTTATCGTGTTCCACTACCAAGACGGAATTCCCTAGGTCTCTTAGATGCTTTAGAGAGTTTATCAAACGTTCGTTATCCCGTTGGTGCAGACCAATACTTGGCTCATCCAGAATGTAGAGTACATTTACGAGTTGGGATCCAATTTGGGTCGCCAGACGGATACGCTGGCTTTCTCCACCGGATAGGGTTCGCGAGCTTCTGGAGAGACTTAAGTATTCCAGCCCAACATCTAGAAGAAACTCCAGGCGGGTTTGAATCTCTTTTAGAATCTCATGCGCAACTACTTTGTTTTTCTCACTAAATGTAGATTCTACCACGGCCAGCCAGGCTTTAAGATCGCCCAGAGAAAGAGCTGCGATTTCGGCTATGTTCTTGCCGTCTATCTTAAAACTAAGACTTTCGCTCTGCAGTCGGGTTCCCTGGCAGGAAGGACACGTTTCCTCTGTGGTAAAGTGTCTCTCGAGTAATGTAGCATCGTAGCTCTCCTTATCGTCTATAATGGTCTCGATATACGATACCAGTCCCTCAAAATTGACCTTGATCTTTTTGGTAATCCCTGCATATTTTAAATCTTTGCTAACTTCCTTGGTAAGACCGAAATAAATATGCTGGATAGCTTCCTTGGATAAATCCTTGAATGGAGTTGAAAGCTCATGGCCATGAAGTTCTAGAATATTTTTGATCTGGCTTACGATCCATTTATTGCTTTTAATGTCTTCCAAAGGTAGTAGTGCTCCGGCAGAGATAGAGAGTTTGGGATTTTCAACAAAATAATCCGTGTTAATCTTCTTGACGCTCCCCAGGCCCTTGCATGTAGGACATGATCCTTTCGGGGAATTGAATGAAAATGTGTTGGGTTCTGGAAGCTGCAGAGACGCGCCCGTATCGTCGTCCATTAGGTTCTTAGAAAAATAGTGCACCTGCGATTCACCCAGGATCTGTATTCCAATGATTCCCTCTCCCATCTCCATTGCAGTTCGCAAGGAACTCTCCATTCGAAGCTCTGTTGCCTTTTCTCCCACGATCCATCGGTCGATAACTATATCTATGTCGTGCGTTTTATAGCGGTCGAGTTTTAAATCGTATTCGATATCGCGTAGCTCTCCATCGATCCTGGCCTGTGCATATCCTTTCTTTGCCAGCTGCATAAAAAGTTCGTGGTAGTGTCCTTTTCGGCTTCGTACAACTGGAGCCAGAAGCATGAGTTTTTGCCCTTGGTAATTCTCTACGATCGTATCTAGTATCTGCTGCTCGGAGTAGCTTACCAATTTCTTTCCTGTGGAAAGCGAATACGCATCGGATACCCGAGCATACAGAAGCCGTAGGAAATCGTACAGCTCTGTAACGGTTCCCACGGTGGACCGAGGATTTTTGTTAGTGGTCTTCTGTTCAATGGCAATTACGGGGGACAGGCCTTCGATCTTATCGACATCGGGACGCTCCAAACCTCCAAGGAATTGCCTTGCGTAGGCAGAAAAGGTCTCAATGTAACGACGCTGACCTTCTGCAAATATGGTATCGAAAGCCAATGAACTTTTACCACTGCCTGACAAACCAGTAATTACTACCAGCTCATTACGTGGAATCTTCACGTCGATGTTTTTAAGGTTGTGCTCCCGGGCACCGTAAATCTCAATATATTCTTTAGAATCACTCATGGGCAACACTGGATGTGAAGGGTGTTTTTTCAAGTACGCAAAATTACGTAAAAATAACGGAGTAAGCTTCTTAAAGGCTGCTTGCCCGATAGCATTGATTTGTAGTAAAAATACTATGCGGTGGAATTTTAACACAAAAAGCAAAAAAGATGTAACCTTTTCGCAACTTCCAACGTATAATTAATTAGAGCCTGTGCATTTTTGCAGGCCGAGAGAAATAAAATGAGACAGCTAAAAATAACAAAACAGGTTACCAATAGAGAAACGGCCTCTTTGGATAAATACCTACAAGAGATTGGAAAAGTGGAACTTATCACCGCAGACGAAGAGGTGGAATTGGCCCAGAGGATTAGAGCCGGAGACCGGGCGGCATTGGAGAAGCTTATCAAAGCGAATCTACGGTTTGTGGTATCGGTTTCCAAGCAATATCAGAACCAGGGACTGTCCCTTCCCGATTTAATTAATGAGGGGAATTTAGGTCTTATGAAGGCGGCTAAAAGGTATGACGAGACCCGCGGATTCAAGTTTATATCCTACGCGGTGTGGTGGATTCGTCAAAGTATTCTCCAGGCACTGGCAGAACAGTCCCGTATCGTTCGTCTGCCTTTAAACAAGATTGGCTCCATCAATAAAATTAATAAGGCCTACGCCCACCTTGAACAGGAAAACGAAAGACCACCTTCTCCTGAAGAACTTGCAGAAGTGCTCGATATGAGTGAAGAAGACATCAAGGAATCTATGAAAAACAGTGGTAGACATCTCTCTATGGATGCTCCCCTTGTGGAAGGTGAAGACAGTAACCTTTACGATGTACTTCGTTCGGGAGAATCCCCAAGTCCCGATAAGGATCTAATGCTGGAGTCCCTACAGATAGAGATCGAGAGAGCACTGCAGACCCTTACTCCGCGGGAAGCCGATCTAGTTAGACTTTATTTTGGTCTGAACGGGAAACACCCTATGACATTGGAAGAAATAGGAGAAACTTTTGACCTTACACGCGAGCGTGTTCGCCAGATCAAGGAAAAAGCCATTAAAAGGCTCAAGCACAATACCAGAAGCAAAATTCTGAAATCCTATTTAGGAAAATAACACAAAGGCAGATTCCACTGAATCTGCCTTTTTTTATGACTTTTTGTTTACTATCTCCTTTCGAACTCTACTTAAACTCTCTGGGGTTATTCCCAAGTAGGAAGCCACCATCCACTGGGGTACGCGCTGCATTATGTTAGGATACATTTTAATAAAGTTCAAATACCGTTCCTGGGCTGTTTCTGCGAGAAGGGAATTAATCCGGTTCTGCAGTCCGCGTATATGCTTTTGAAGCAGCAGATCGTTGCTTGTAATCGTTCCCGGAAACTGGACCTTTAAGTTAGAGAAAAAATCGGGGCTGAGTGCCAGGACTTGAGAATCCTCTGTGGCATCAATATAATAATTGGATTTTTCATTGAAATACAAGGAACTTCGGTCCGAGATAAGCCAAGTTTCGGGAGCAAATTGAATGATATGCTCTTTTCCTGCCCGGTCTATCGAGTACATTCTAAGTAGGCCGGCCTCTACAAAATAGGTATGCTTACAAATTTCTCCCGCTTGAAGAAGCATTTCTCCCTTGGCCACGTGTTTTAAAGTATACATACTTCCGCACTGAGAAACTGCCTCAGAGGGTATTTCCAGCACTTTGGAAAGGTATTTTGCAATGTTTGTTTCCATGGAGTTAGTTCTCCACCAAAGATAAGGAAATGTCCTGATGTGACGCATGACGCGCAACCTTCCCTTGCTTTAGTACCAATAACTGCGGACTTTGATGGGTAACCGCAAATTTACTTGCAATAAGATTGGAAAGATCCCTGCATGCAAGCAAATCCAGATAGTAAAAGCGTGCATCACTCTGACTATTTTTTACCTGGTTTTCAAATTGACGCAGCACGGTTTTGCTAATAAAGCACCGGGTGGAATGTTTAAATATAACAACCGTTTGGCTATGAGAAGCCTCTACGGCCTCCTGTAGGTCCTGGGTCGAACACATTTTATTCCAAAACGTTCCTGAATCGTCATTTGGTTCCTGCTTCGAGGATGAAAAAATATTAGAAAAGAAACTCATACTCCGAATTGTTTTAGATGGTGATTTAGATGTTTATAGTGCATATAGCCCCAGCGTTTAGAACTCATCCTTCCAAACAGCGCATGCTCGTAGAGCAGTTGCTTGCAGCGTGCTTTCTCCACGCAACGGTCCAAGGCTTCTATCAATTCAACTTTGGACTTTTCAAAATTACACCGTTCAGTTACCACGACCTCCTTGAATGTCGGCATCGAACGGGGTATTCCATTTCCAAAGATATACATTTCGTACTTGGTTATAATTCCAATCACCTTTAGTAATGGATGGATTTTAGGTAGTATAATATCCCCACAGGAAATATCGATGATTTTTCTACAGTGCCTAAGCATCTGGCTACTGTTCATCTTTCCCCACTTTTTCGCACTTTCTGGCGTTAGAGTGTGGATCCGTTTTTTTAACTCCATTAAATCATTGTTACTGAGAATAGACTTTCTCTTCACCATCCTTTCTCAATACAAAGATTTTGGATATGGGCTAGATGGTGGTGGCAGTGCCAAGCACAATAGCTTAGACCGTGCCTAAGCGGTATATCCCGATTTTGCTCCACATCATGGAAGGTCATCTCCAGCTCCCTGTTAGTAAGTGATTTTAATTCGTACACCCACCGTTTGTGCAGCCCTTTGATAATCTGTAGGGCCGGTTTAATATCAATGGAGAAACTATCCTGAAGTTCTGCCCAAGAGCTTTGACAGAAACTACGGATTTGAGGATTTTCCTCCGTCAGGGCCATCTTGAAATTAAGGTATTTTGCCATGTGGCAATCGGCAAGGTGATTTACCAGCTGGCGCACCGTCCAACCCCCTTCTCTATAAGGAGTGTCCAATTGGAAGTCGTCGAGTTCACTCACCAGAGCTTTTAGCCGCGGATAAAATTCCTTGATGGTGTTGATATGGTGGTCGGTATCGATGTCACTTATTTCTTTCGGCTCCACGTAGGGGCCTATAGGATAGCGTTTGTCTGGTATAGGAGTCATATTTGTTTCTCGTTATAAAATTTTCTTGACATGTTGGCCTGAATTTGGCTACTGGCGCCTTATTTGTAAATTTACTTTATCCTAAGTAAGCCTCCTTACAGTTTGCACGGGATTAATTATATTTTAAAAATTTCATCAACCTTAATAGAGCATGCGCGCATGAAAAAAGCACTGATAATTGTCGACGTACAGAATGATTTCTGTCAAGGTGGATCCTTAGAGGTTCCTCAGGCCAATCAGATCATTCCTTATATCAATTTACTTATGCAGGAGAACAGCTACGATCAGATAATCCTCACGCAGGATTTCCATCCAGCGGGACATAAAAGCTTTGCTTCCTCAAATAGAGCCCAAATAGGTGATACGATTGACCTGGAGGGGAATGCTCAGTTCATGTGGCCAGACCATTGCGTACAAGGCAGCATTGGAGCAGAATTCCACGAAGATCTAAACCTAGAGAAAGTCCACCACATCGTTCAGAAAGGTACCCAAATGAATGTGGATAGCTACAGTGGATTTTGGGATAACAATAAAAGGCACAAAACCGATCTGGACGATTACCTTCGGTTTCATGAAATAGAACTTGTAGAGATTTGTGGTCTGGCTTTAGACTACTGCGTGAAGTTTACTGCTTTGGACGCTCAGGATCTTGGGTATATCACCTGCGTGCATTTTCAAGGTACCAGAGCGGTAAATGTGCAGCCCCACAATGGAAGGGATGCCATTTATCAGATGCTTGAAAAAGGCGTCACCTTTTTGGGTTAGTACGGACTCTGTATGCATAAAAAAACCGAACGCGTGGTTCGGTTTTTTTGCTGCCGTTAAAGCATCTTAAGATTGTTGACCTCCAATTCTGTGAGTATTCTCCAGTGGCCTCTTTTGACATTTTTCTTGGTAAGACCAGCAAACATTACTCTATCGAGAGTCTCCACCTCATAACCAAGCTTTTGAAATATCCTACGCACCACACGGTTCCATCCAATATGAAGTTCGATACCTATCTCGTTCTTTGGTTTCCCCTCAATGTAGGAAATACTATCTACCTCCGCGATACCTTCGTCCAGGCGAATGCCTTCAGAAATCGTTTTTAGATCATCCGGAGAAAGTTTACGGTCCAGAGTTACGTGGTATATTTTACGCACACCAAAGGAAGGATGCGTCAGCTTTTTTGTCAGGTGACCATCATTGGTAAGAAGTATTACTCCTGTGGTGGTGCGGTCGAGTCTTCCCACTGGAAACAAGCGGTACGGAGAGGCATTGGCTACAAGATCCATCACGGTCTTGCGTGCCTTCTCGTCTTTAGTGGTAGAGATATAGCCCTTAGGTTTGTTTAGGATTACATAGACCGGTTTTTCCGGCGTGATGTTCTGTCCATCAAAAATCACACGGTCGGTTTTTTGTACTTGGTACCCCATCTCGGTTACCACTTTACCATTAACCTGAACCAGGCCTTGTGTGATTAGCTCATCGGCTTCACGACGGCTGCAAATACCGGAATTAGCAATGTACTTGTTTAGTCGAATTGTATCTTTTTGAATATCTTTCTCGATCTTTTTCAGTCGACGCTGCTGCACGAAATTGCGGTTGCGGTCTTCTCTTTCAGAATCTCGACCGAACGGTTTTTTCTTGTATTTGAGATCTCCTTTTTCGTATTTCTCCCGGCTGTCAAAACTACTGTAGGTTTTTTTTGCCCCCGGTTTTTTAAACTTCTTCTCAAATGCCTTGGCTTCGCCAGGGGAAAGAAGACGAGGCTCTCTGACTTTTTCCGGCTTTGAGACGCGAGAAGCGGAGTCTTTTTTAGCTGGCGCTTTAAAAGCATCCTTACCAGGTTTACTGTATTTCTTTGGGTCTCGGCTCATTGTACTTTAATTTTTGCAAAGATAGTCAAATAAATTCCACAAATGCTTAGAGCTACAAATGCGCCATTATAAACCCATGCTTTAGTTACCTCGGTAGGTCGAATAACCGAACGGAGAAAGCGTTATTGGAACATGGTAATGGGTCTGGTCTGAAATTTCAAAAACTACTTCAATGAAAGGATAGAAGCTTTTTTGGTTTTTAGAGGCAAAGTACGGCGCTGTCCAATAAA
This sequence comes from Planobacterium oryzisoli, assembly GCF_015354315.1. Lineage (GTDB taxonomy): Bacteria > Bacteroidota > Bacteroidia > Flavobacteriales > Weeksellaceae > Planobacterium_A > Planobacterium_A oryzisoli. The sequence continues at coordinate 311,400 of NZ_JADKYY010000001.1, read as the reverse complement.
CAAGTTTGTAAATTCCGTCATTGTTTTTTTGCTTGGGCAGAAAATCCTTTATTCTTCCGTTGGAATCCGTCCTTTTTTTATCAAGGGTCTCCCAGGATTTTGATGCGCTGTGAAACTTTTCCAACTGGATTTCTACTCCCGCAGCCCCTGTACCGGTGCTTATGTCCAAAATGTGGCTAGAGAGTTGGTAGGTATTCTGCCCGTAATGCAGCGAGGTGGCAAAAGCCAATAGTAAGATAAAAAATACTTTTTTCATAAGTTTTGGTATTGATGATTTATAGATTTGTTAGAAATGTATTTGCCTGCTCTGCTAGTGCCTGGTCCAATTCCGGACCAGCGCCCGAGATTCCAATGGCGCCCACCAGTGCACCCTCATAGTACAATGGCTGACCTCCGGCAAGAAGTAGCAATGACTCGATGGTATTTAGATTCATCGTGTCACTATGCTGCTGTGCTCTTCTAAGAAGGGTAAGCGTCGCAGTTTTGGTTGATAAAGGGGTAAGGTTTTCTTCTCTGAGGCCTGCGTATTATGCGGTCCTACTCCATCGCCCTTAATTACCACAATTACAGTACCTGAGGCATCCACTACAACCACAGTGATAGTTTTACCTTGTAATGCAGCATTTTGTATGGTATGTTCTGCTACTTGCAAAGCACCCTTAGAGGTTAGATTAGATATTGTGCGCACAGAGGAATTCTCCGAACCCTTTTGAGCAAAGCTCCACGTACTGATAAGAAATAGAAAAGTTGGTAAGTATACTTTAATTATATTCATTACGATACTTTGTACAAAAGTACACCAAAAACCAGAAGCAGAAATTGATCTAAATCAATCCCAGTCTTTTTTTAATCGGCTAAGAGTGGAGGGAGAAATACCAAGATAGGAAGCGAGCATTTTTCCTGTAATTCGTTCTAGAAGTTCCGCTCGGTTTTTCTTTAACCATAGAAGTTTCTCCTTCGTGTCTTCGCCTTGGAAGCTGTAAATCCGGCGCTGTGGATTTGTGAAACCTTCTTCCAATTTCTCCCTGTACAGCTTTGGAAAGAACGGATCGTTCTTCACAAGGTCGTGAAAATCATTGCGCTTAATTTGTAGCAAACTGCTTTCTTCGATAGCTTCCAAATACTCCTCAGCTTACCGGTTTTCAATAAAGGCAGGCAAGGCGGTAATGAACATGTTCTCAAAGGCAAAATAACGGCATATTTCTTCTCCCGAATGGCTTAAGTTAAAAATGCGGAGGACGCCTTGCTCAATGAAATAATAATGCTGGCATTTTTCAAATGGAGTCACTAGTTGTGTACCCTTCTGAACGTTAAGGAGCGTGAATAATGGAGCAATACACTCGTTAAAATGCGGGACGGGCATTCCCCGCGAACAAAAAAACTGCTCTAGAGAGAAAAGGGCATCCATAGTTGTATCTCAATAAAAGAGTGGCTGGAATAAGATAAAAAAAATCCGGCAGAGATCATCTATGCCGGAAAATAATTATAGCGGGTAAATTCGATTAGCCTTTTAAAGCCTTTATCTTTTCCGTTAATTTTGGAACAATTTCCAAAGCATCTCCAACCACGCCGTAGTCTGCAGACTTGAAAAAAGGTGCTTCTGGATCATTGTTAATAACTACAATGGTTTTTGAAGAATTCACACCAGCTAAGTGCTGGATTGCTCCAGAAATTCCCACTGCAATATAAAGATTTGGAGCTATGGCTTTTCCGGTTTGCCCCACATGCTCACTATGTGGTCTCCATCCGATATCCGACACCGGTTTGGAACATGCAGTAGCAGCCCCTAATACTTCAGCAAGTTCTTCAATCATACCCCAGTTCTCCGGTCCTTTCATACCTCTACCAGCTGAGACAACAATTTCGGCTTCCTTCAAGTCGAGTTTGCCAGAAGACTGTTCGTGCGAGAGCACTTTAGTATCTTCATTCGCGATGCTCATAGCACGGGTTTCTTCGGATCCATCCACTCGATTCTCTTTGGTTCCAAAAGCATTTTGTGAGACGGTCAAGACTACTTTGTCACCTTCTGCCTGCGCATTCATAAAACCTTTTCCCGAGAAAGCTTTTCTTTTCACCGTAACGGGCGCTGTGGAAGATGGAGCTTCTAGTACATTTGTGATAAGAGCGTACCCATTTTCTACTGCAAACATTGGAGCAATTGAGGAGGCATCGGTAGTATGCGGGAATACTACAATATTTCCATCGGCAATTTCCCCTAGCGCCTTAGCGTAGGCTCGGGCACTGAAAGACTTGAGGTGTTCATCCTGGATGTTCACCACTTTAGTTGCACCATACCCGTAGAGCTTATCTGCTGGGTCGGTCGGATTCACCGCTAGTGCAGTCACTGTGTCTTGTAGTTGGTCTGCAATTTCCTTAGCGTAAGATACAGCCTCAAAAGCCGCTTTCTTATACGATCCGTTTATGTTTTCTGCGTATACAAATACTGCCATAACTTTTTCTGCTTAGTAATTAAAATTAAATGACTTTAGCCTCCTGGTTTAAAAGTCTAACTAACTCGTCTAGATTCTGTGCATCTACCATCTTCACCTGAGCACGTGGTGGCACACTCTCAAAAGATACGGCCGACACCTTTGCCTCAGCTTCTGAAGGTTCCACTACGTTTAGTGGCTTGGAGCGCGCGGTCATAATCCCACGGATATTAGGGATAATTACATCTTTTTCATCCACCAATCCTTTCTGCCCTGCTATTACGGCAGGAAGTTGCACGGAGATCGTTTCCTTTCCTCCCTCAATTTCTCTTACCGCTGTAGCCGATCCTTCGGTGATGTCAAGACCAACCGCGGCATTGACAAAAGGTACTCCTAGTAATTGAGCAACCATTCCCGGAACGGCTCCTCCATTATAATCTATGGATTCCTTACCACAAAGCACAAGGTCAAACCCATGCTCCTTTGCCACTGCAGCAATCTGCTTTGCAGTTGAGAAACTATCCTTTGGGTCCAAATTAACGCGTACGGCATCGTTGGCACCCGTCGCAAGAGCTTTTCTTATAACCGGCTCCGAGTCGGTTCCTACATTGATCACCGTAACAGTTGCTCCCTGCGAAGCCTGAAGTTGGATTGCTTTTGATAAAGCGAATTCGTCCAGTGGATTAATCACCCACTGAATCCCGCTTTTGTCCAACGCCGCTTTGTCCGATGTAAAGTTGATTTTAGAGGTAGTATCAGGAACACTACTTATACAAACTAATATTTTCATGTGTACGGTATGTTTTTACGTTCTGGCTAAAATAATAAAAAATATATTATGCATGCATAATATTATAAGCAATTATTATTCAATGCATTATGTTAGAAAAGTCCTATTTCTGATCCGGTCTGCTTGGACGTATTTCGATCTTACTTGGTAAAACGCGCACGTTCATTTTTAAAATATCTGCAATGAGCTCTCCCAGATCCTCCGGTTGCAGCTTCCACAAGTCCTTCTCAGAAGGATCGTTGCCATTGAAGTGGCTGGAAACCGAGCCTGGCATGATGGTCAGTGCCCGAATACCAAATTTTCGAAGGTCTAGCATAGCGGCTTGTGTAAAACCTACGACTCCAAACTTCGAAGCATTGTACCCTGTTCCATTCTCGAAGAAGTTCGTTCCCGCAAGGCTTGATATGGTTATATAGAGTCCCTGTGACTTCTTCAACAAATCCACCGAGGCTTTTAGTGTATGAAATACTCCGGTAAGATTGGTTTCAATCATACTGTTCCATTCCTCGAGCGAAAGTTCATCTACGGGTTTGAATACCCCCATGCCTGCATTGGCAATTACTACGTCGAGGCGACCGAAACGCTCCGAAATTTTATCAATGGCTTCTTTCTCGCTGTTGAAATTCCTAACATCGCTGGTAAAAGCCAGCACATCCGGGGAGAGACGTGAGAGTTCCACCTCGGCACGTTGCACGTCCTCTGCCTTACGGGAGCTAACAGCCACGCGGTATCCGTTCTTTAAAAGAGTTTCGGCGATACCAAGCCCTATACCCTTGGTACCTCCTGTGATATAAATTACTTTATTTTCCATTCCTTAAAAATACGAAAAAACGCCTCCTTAGGGGAGGCGCTGAATTAAAATTATGATTTTTTAACCTTTGGTATAATTCTCAAAGAAAAGAGGAATACTCTCTATGCCTTTATAGAAGTTATAGAGTCCAAAGTGTTCGTTGGGCGAGTGAATAGCATCGGAATCCAGTCCAAATCCCATAAGCACTGATTTGGCCTCAAGCACCTGCTCGAACATGGCGGTAATAGGGATACTTCCTCCGCTGCGGTACGGTAGCACTTCCTTTCCAAAAGCCGTTTCCATGGCCTTTTTTGCTGCCAGGAATTCCTTTGTATCGCTAGGAAGTACATAAGGCATTCCTCCATGGTGTGGTTTTACTTTCACTTTTACATTTTTCGGAGCAATCTTTTCAAAGAACCTGGTGAATTTCTCTGTGATTTCCTCTGGAGTCTGGTAGGGAACAAGACGCATGGATATTTTCGCAAAGGCTTTGGAAGGAATCACAGTCTTGGCGCCTTCACCGGTATAACCTCCCCAAATCCCATTGCAATCCAGGGTTGGTCGGATGGAGGTTCTCTCCAGGGTGGTATACCCTTCTTCGCCTTCTACGCCGCTAAGCCCGATGGAACTTTTAAATTCCTCAGGGTTGTCCTTGAGTCGGTTCATCTCTTTACGTTCCTCCATGGAGACTTCCAGTACGTTATCGTAGAATCCGTCGATCTGAATTCGGCCTTTGGAATCAATGAGCTCAGCTACCATGCGCGAGAGCACGTGGATAGGATTGGGCACCGCACCTCCGTAGAGACCCGAATGAAGATCCCGATTGGGTCCCTCCACTTCTACCTCTACATAGCTAAGACCTCTTAGACCCGTCGTTACGGTTGGTTGCTCAAGACTATAGATATGGGTGTCGGAAATCAGAATGCAGTCGCAGGAAAGCTTGTCCTTGTACTGCTTGACAAATCCTTCCAGGCTTTTGGAACCAACTTCCTCCTCTCCTTCAATCAAAAACTTTACATTACAAGGGAGGGTCTGGGTTTTCATCATGGCTTCGAACGCCTTAATATGCATGAAAAACTGACCCTTGTCGTCGGCAGAGCCTCGTGCAAAAATCGCTCCCTGTGGGTGCGCCGCGGTGGGTTCGATATATGGCTCAAAGGGTGGTTTTTTCCATAGATCAAGTGGATCCGGTGGCTGTACGTCGTAGTGCCCATACACCAGTACCGTTGGAAGGGATGCGTCCAAGATTTTTTCACCGTAGACAATAGGATAACCTTCCGTTTCACATACCTCCACTTGGTCTGCCCCGGCGTTTTTAAGGTGCTCTGCTACTTTGTCGGCGCAGTCCAGTACGTCCTGGTTGTAGGCTGGATCTGCACTTATGGAGGCAATTCGTAACAGTTCAAAGAGTTCCTGAACATACCTTTCCTTATTCTGCTCAATGTAGTTGAGGGTATTTTGCATTTCTGTTTGTTTTGTATTCTGGTAAAAATAAAAAAAATGCCCTGCGGGTACAAGACATTTGGTATTTATTTCTGCTAAGGCAGTGCGCTTTGCACCCAAATACAGAAAGAAAAAAAAGTACTACTCTGCAGTTAGAGTATCAGAAACAGCGGCCTGTGGTGCCTCTGTAGCGGTGCTGTCCATGGCGACTGCAGATGGGTAAGGCTGCGCTGCACGCACCTCATGGTCGTCGTAACGTTCCACACCTTCTTCCACCTTTATAACACCTTTGTTACCTCCTTGAGGAACATCTTTGCAAGCAGAAAGAATAAAGGCCATCGCTGCACATCCGATCAATACTTTTTTCATAGGGATTTTTCTAGTTTATTTTTGTTTGGTAATTAGGAATTCACAGGTCCTTGCCGCAAAATTAATAAAAGTTCCTACGCCAGCAAAACAATCAGAGGGATTTTAAAACGATTTTTCCTGAGACATCCTGCGTGAAAATAAGGTACGAGTGCCCTCCGTCCCCGACTTTGTATTTCTTCTTTATCTGCTCAGGACTTAACGGATGGTTCCTAGATATTATCTGATACCGTTCCCCTTTTTTTAATGTTTTTGCTGGCACTTGCTCCACCTGCAGTCTTCGGCCAGGGAAACCCTCAATGGGCTCATCGCTCGTGTAAAGATGGGTATTGGGATGAAGTTTATAAAGTCCAAATTTTAGTGCAATCCCATGAAATGCTCCGGTTTTCAATACCGCATTGTTAGGAATATAGAGATAGTTTCGCACCGGGGAATACACTGCGCTGCCCACTGAAAGATCCTTCAAGTCAAAGGTGAAATCAGGCTCCGTACTTTCCAGATTCACTGCAGTGACAGGTACGGTTTCCTTCTCTTCTTCCTTGGAAAGATGCACTAGAATTTCCTTTACCTCATTTCGGACAGCGACAACCTCTATGGACCGGACATAATGTAATGTTGCAACCAAATACTTAAGATCTATCATTGGAGAGAGCTTAACGAGTATCCGGTGCGCTTTATCTACAAGTTGCTGCTCCAGAAGAAGCAGATTGGGTGAGAGATCCTCCAGAAGAAACACTTTACGCTTATTCTGGTCCCTGCGTGCAGGATCCAGATAGATAAAATCTAAAGGTTTTTTTACGGTGGATAAGAACGAGTTAAGATCGCCCTTTACTACTTCTACCTCTCTTTCTAGCACCTTGAAGTTGTGTCTTAGAATTGCACAGAGCTCCGCATTTTGCTCCACTAAGAAGATGCGCTGGAAATTTAAGGAGAGGAAGTATGCGTCTATACCCATACCCGCAGTTAAATCTGCGAAGGTCTCTCCAAAGAGATTTCTTGCCTTGTATCGCGCAGTAGCCTCAGAAGAACTTTGTTCTAAGCTTAAGGAAGATGGAAAAAGATACTGGGGATAATCTCTAAGAAAGGGGTACTTGCGCGCACTGATTTTGCGTCCTTTTATTTGCTCTACGATAAAAGGCATTGAATAACCTTCCACCGGCGATTTCTGTAAAAGGAGTTTGTTTAAATCTGAATCGAGATGATCGGATATAAATTGTTGAATTTTAGTAGATAACAATTAATTACTTTAAGTACTTATTCGTATATTTCCGATAGTCGCACGGGACGTATTTCCTTTGGGTTGTACGGGGTATTGAGTTCCTTGGTCAGCTCTTTCGAAGGATAAAGATTTACACCAACAAGGGTTATCTTGCCCTCCTTCAGCCATTGCTGCTCCCGCAAAGCGTGCTCGTACACATCCCTTTGAAGCTGGCCTCCTATCATCTGCGCAGTGAATCCACCCTTCTCTTCTATCTCTAAAAAAGCACTCCAGGTCTTTTCTGCCACCTGTTGTGTCAATGGACCCATATAAAAGCTTCCTGCCATAGGATCGTCAAAAACATTTAGAAGACTCTCGTGGGAAAGCACTAGCTGCTGCTTGAAGGAGACTTCCAAAGAAAATTCGGTGCGCTCGGTGGGCTGGAAACTGCCAAGATAAATAGCATCGGCTCCGCCGAGCATTGCCGCTGCACATTCGTAGGTGGAGCGGATCAAATTGTTTTCACTCTCATCCACTGTTTTGTTACGCATGCTGGGCTCGGCAAAGATGAAGCAGTCGTGCGGCTCTGCACCATACTCACGGCAAAGTTCTGCAAAAACCAGTCGCAGGGCCCTAAGCTTGGCTAGCTCAAAAAAATAGTTTCTCCCTACTGCCACCTTGAAGATGATTTCCTTCAATACGTCGCTAGAGAATGCCTCTACAAGCTCCCTTGCTTTGGAAAGTGCTACGGCAAGCTGCTGCACAATGGATGCTCCAGCATTCTGAAAAGCAGAAATATCTACGCACAAACTTCGCGCAAAGCCCTTGGCTTGAAGTTCCAAGGCTAGCTGCTGGTCCAGTTTGCCTTCCTTAGTAAAGACATCTACCAAGGAAAAAACCCGGTTCTCCTCTGAGAGAATATGTTCTGCAAGAAGGCGGTTGTCGACAAAAAGGTTCTTCTCTGCTAACCCTTCGACATTGTGGGATAGTAGCAGCGATTCGTTTTCACTTTGTTCTTGGTACGGGCTAACAAGGTGAAGATACTCCTCTGCTCTTGCCACCATAGGGTATTCTTTAGAGGAGGTGAAATATACTGGATCGATCTCAAGTCCCTCTAAATTCTCTTCCTTAAGAATACTGTAGATGTCCGGAGATTTTAGTTGCCCCGAGACCAGTGCCTCCCATTGTCTACGTGACTCGTCTTCCATAGCTTTAGTCGTTTAGTGGTTTACCCGTCTCTTTTGCCTGTACCAAGGAGCTGTCCACAACCAATATGAAGATCTCTTCGTTGGGTTTTTTCATGAAATAATTCTCCCGCGCGTACTTTTCCTTTTCGTCCTTGTTTTTCATCAGCTTATTGTAAAATGCGGTACTTTTTTCGTATTCGCCCTTAAAATGCGCCAATTGCTGCTCGTATTTCTTTATTTCTTGATTGAGTTCATTGATGACTAAGAACGAGGTGCTGTCAAAGAACACCATCCATACCAAGAATGCCACTATAGTAGTGAAATACTTGTTAAGTACCCAGCGCTTCACTCTCCGTTTCAGGGGGCTGGCAGGTGTGATGTCTTTAATCAGGTGCTCAGGCATCGGAATGTTTTTTTAATGAATTGTTTATCACTGTGGTCAAAAAATCAATGGCCACATTATTATGACGCATATTGGGAACAATCAGGTCCGCCTCGTTTTTGGAAGGCTCAATAAATTCCATATGCATTGGTTTTAAAGTAGTCTGGTAGCGGTGCAGTACTTCACTTAAATCCCTACCCCTTTCTTGGGTATCGCGACGGATCCTTCGAATAAGCCGTTCGTCCGAATCAGCATGTACAAAGACCTTGAGATCAAATTCCTTGAGTAGCTCGGCGTTGGTAAGAACTAGGATTCCTTCCACAATCAGCACGTTTCTCGGTTCTACTGTAATCACATCGCTTGTCCGCGAGTGCGTCACGAAACTGTAAAGCGGCTGTTCAATACTTTGTCCGGACTTAAGCATGCGTACGTGCTTTTTTAACAGATCAAAATCTATGGATTTGGGATGGTCGTAATTCAAGACTTCGCGTTCCTGAAGTGAGAGATGGTGGTTGTCGTGGTAGTAGTTGTCCTGCGAGAGCACGTTTACGCCCTCGGCATTAAGCTGCTGAAGAATTTTATTCACTACCGTGGTCTTGCCACTCCCGGTCCCCCCGGCGATTCCAATTACAAGCATGATTCGTTAAATCTTTCGGCAAAGATAGTATTTTGATAAAAAAACCGACTTTTAAATTACGTATTTTCCATTATTCAATTCCAAAGAGATAATGCAGTACCGCCTGTACACGCGCTAAAAATTCCCGGGACTGATTGCGGTAGTAGCTCTCGGGATGTGTGATATCCTGAGCATCAAAACCCAGTGCATTCATCTCTCTGCTCCGCGCAAGAAACAGCGCACGAAGATTATGGAATCCTTGGGAGACTATAATCACGCTGCGCTGCTGGTAGAGCTCATCGCAACGTTTTATGCTCGCTTTTGTGGAAAAACCTTTGGAATCCTTAGTGATTATATGTTCGGGTACTCCCTCCTGATAGATCAGAAAATTTTTCATGGCAGTGGGTTCGTCGTACCCTCTGCTTTTCTCACCACTAACTATGATGCGGTTGATCTTACCGTGGTGGTACAGTAGGGCCGCTGCATCCATTCGTGCAATGAAATAGGGATTGGCATTACCCGACATGGTCTTGGGGGAAGTTCCTAGGACCAGGGCCGTTTCGCGAGGCGGAATTTTTGAAATTTTGGTATAGGTACGACCGTTTGTGAGGGCAAACACCCACACATTTGCCAGTAGCATGAAAAGCACTAGTATTTCCACTACTGCAAAAAAGAATCGTATGGTGTCCAAAACTTTTTTCACACGTTATCAAAGTTCAGTTTAATTGATTTTGAAAGCGCGAAGGCCATGCAAGGCAGGATCTTCCCACTCTGTTCTTCCCCTGGGGTAAGATATTCATTTTCGAGAAGTTCCACCTCACCTTTTTCCAAATGGCAGATGCAGCTCCCACATATACCCGACTTACAAGAGAACGGAACGGGAAGATGCAGTGAGGAGAGACTTTGAAGAAGTTTATGTCGGTTGTCTTCTAATTGAACCAAAGTACTTTTGCCCTGGTAGATATACTCCACTTCTATATCTTCCACCAAAGGAAAGGCCACTTCGACAGGAAAGATATCTTCATTAAAGGCTTCAAAGAGCTCAAAATGGATGTTTTTCTTTGGAATTCCGTTTTCATAACATGCGTTGGCTACTTCGCGGATCATTTCCCCGGGTCCACAAATAAGGACCTCGTCCACACTGTCCCACAGAGTGGATTCCTCATCGGTATCATCCAGCATCATAACTTGATTTATGATCAGTTCTACCCTACTGCGGTTAAGTCTACTGTGGTACAAAGGATTTCCCGGGTTCTCTCTGGAATAGAACAGATGCAGCTGAAATCGCGAAGGATACGTGCTTTCTAGTTGCTTGAGCTCCTTAAGATAGGGAGTGGAATCCTTGTGGGAATTGGAATAGAAAAGGAAAAGTCGCGTGCGGCTTTCGGTATGAAGAAGCGTTTTGAAATGGCTGAGCAGAGGTGTGATCCCTATGCCCGCAGCAAAACCCACAATGGTCCTAAACTCATGGGGCTTGCTTTCCAGGGTGAAACGGCCCATTGGCTCACTGACACTTAATAAGTCCCCCTCGTGGTAGTCTGAAAACAGACTCTGCGTACTGCTACCCTTCTCATGTATACGAATGCCCAGGGTGAAAAAGGGCTCGTAGGGTGCCGAGGTCATAGAAAAATCCCGTTCCACTGGCTCTCCTTTATGAAGGAAGCGAAGCCGGACATACTGGCCTGCATTATAGGAATATACGGAACGAAGATGCTGTGGAATATCCAATTCCAGTGAAAAAGCGTTTTTGGTCAGTAGTTCTTTTTTAGCTATTTTTAGCCCATGAAATGGGACTTGTCTTGGAGTTAAGGCTGCTTCCATATATACAAACAAAAATAGAAAAAAAAGATGGTTAAGGAAATTACACCCTTTATTATAGCCCTAGTGCTGGTATCCTGCTCCAAAAATACAAACGAGCAGTCCGTTACCGATTCTATTGATTCCACGCAGGTATCTTCCACCTCCACAGACTCTGTAGCAACTACCTCTCTTGCCACAACTAAAGAATACACCGTGGAGCAGGTCTCAGAACTAGTAGGAACGAAAAACGATACCCTATACGTGACCAATTTCTTTGCTACTTGGTGCGGTCCATGCATCCGCGAGCTTCCTCACTTTGTAGAACAGCAAGAAAAACGAAAAGCAGAGAAAATTAAATTTACCTACATCAGTCTAGACCAAAAACAGGACTGGGGAAAAGTGCTTCCTTTCGCAACGGAACATAAGCTGTCCGGGGAAATTGTCCTTTTGGATGGAATGAATCTTACGCCGGATTTCTTTACCCAAAACTTCAGTCAGTGGAACGGTGAATCCATTCCATACACCTTTATGCGCAAGGGTGAGAAGACCGACGAGACAATAGGAATGATGAGTAAAGAGGAGCTCGAGAGAAAAATCCAATCTTTAAACTAAAACCGCAGTGTCCTTAAGGCTAGCTCCACAAGTACACACACAAAGGGGATTCTTTGTCCTTTGCCTACTACTAGGATTGGGGATACTTTCCTTAGCCGCACTCAACCTATCCACAGGGTACTCCGAAATTTCCCTCCATGAGATCCTTTTTTCGGATGCCATAAGTACCATTGCTAACCTGAGGATAAGCCGCGTAGCAGTGATGGCGCTTTGTGGACTGGCAATTCCTACCTCGGGATTCTTGCTCCAGGAATACTTTCAAAATCCGTTAGCGGGTCCCTCGGTGCTGGGTATAACCTCTGTGGCAAGCCTGAGTGTGGCACTGTTTATATTCTTATCTGCAGAATGGAACATTCCCATTTTCCTGCATAACAGTTTGCTTTCTACTTTTGCCATAGTGGGCAGCATTCTATTGATGCTATTGCTTCTGGTGGTATCTTCCCGCTTCAAGGACCGCTCCACTCTAGTCATATTTGGCTTTCTTATCTCGGCTCTCTGTGGTGCAGTGGTCTCGCTACTTCAGTTTTACGGCCAATCGGAAAGTCTGAAGAATTACATTCTTTGGAGTTTTGGCTCCACAGCCCAGGTCACTTCTGGGCAGATACGGATCCTAGCTGTACTGGTGCTTGTAGGTTTATTGCTAGCTGCATTTGCAGTACGTCCCTTAATCGGAGGATTGCTTGGTGTACAGTATGCCTCCAGTATTGGCGTGAATCTCTCAAGTTTAAAAATCTTTGTCATTGTCTCTTCTTCCCTTCTGGCGGCCTCTATTACAGCCTATCTTGGTCCAATACTTTTTATAGGAATTATTGTGCCTCATTTTTCCCGTATGGTCTGGAATCCTGCCATGCTATGGCATCAGTGGATTCTTAATATGCTTCTGGGCATTTTGATTATGCAGCTTTTCTCTGTTATCTCGGAAAGCTCTCAACTGCCTCTAAATGTCATTACCTCACTGTTTGGAATTCCGGTAATATTCACCATGTTTCTTAAGAAAAACCAAAGGATTTAAAATGAAGGGAAGTGCAGATGTACATCTGGAATTAAAAAATGCAGGTTTTGGTTACCAGTCCCTTCTGGTACAGGGCGCTAGTGCGCAACTACGTTTGGGTGAACTATGCCTTATAGTTGGGTCCAACGGTGTTGGAAAGACCACAATCTTAAAAACGCTGCTGGGACAAATCCCCTTAATGGAGGGGGCCATTGACCTACTTGGAACGCCGCTCCACCAATACTCGGTAAAGGAACTTGCGAGGCATATTTCTGTGGTGTTTTCTTCTTCACCGCGAGAGTCAAGCCTTACGGTACGGGATCTGATTGCCCTTGGTCGCTTCATACACTATCCCTTTTACTTTTCACTCACCAGTAAAGACCAGCTCTATGTCCAGGAGATTATTACGCAGCTCCACCTAGAACCCTATGCACACCTAACCCTGGAAAAGCTTTCCGATGGAAATCTTCAAAAGGCCTACATCGGTAGGGCTCTGGCGCAAAACACCCAGCTGATCCTACTGGACGAACCTACCACCCATTTGGATGAGGCAAACAAAATTATGATCCTTAATCTGCTACGTAAATTAAGCCGCGAGGAGAATAAATTGGTGCTTTTTTCTTCCCATGATTGGAGGCTGGCCAAGGAATTTTCCGACACCATGATGCTGGTGGACCAAGGCGCACTTCTGTACGGACTTACCGAGGATGTGCTTTACGCGCGTACGCAGCTGCTAGAACCTATTCTCTTTGATGTATCCAGTAGTTTTGTTGCCCCACGTATTTTGGCACCTGCAATATTTAAAGAATTGCTCTATTCTACCCTCCAAAAACATGTGGAAAAAGACCTTTCAACTATTCAATTTACGTGGAACGAGCCTTTTTGGGAGGTAGAAGGTGTATCTATGCACCGAAAATTCACTTCTTTTGAAGAAATCGTTGCTTTTCTAAATAATTCGCTCTAAATCCGCAGTACCAGGGAGTTGAAATAATATTATGCATGCATAGTATTATGCAATTCATATTTTTTAACTCACTCATTTTCACTATTTAACGAAACATTAACACATGCCATATACTATGCATGCATAATATTATTTATATTTGGATAAACCCCGGTTTTACACTAATAAGCTATGAATAACAAAGGTAAAGTAGAGAATATTGATCTTATTGTAAAGTCCACTTGGCTCGCGGTAAGCAAGATGTATTCGGAGATGGCCTCCGAGTACGACAGTACTGCCGTACAGGCACTCACCTTACTTAAAATTGACCCCAAAGAAGGTACACGCAGTACAAATCTAGGCCCTAAAATGGCCATTGAACCCACTTCCCTTACCCGTATCATTAAACTCCTGGAAGACAACGGTTTCATCTATAAGGAAAAAACTACGCAGGACAAACGGGAAGTAATCATAAAATTGACCGATAAAGGACTCAGACACCGTGATATCTCTAAGGATGTGGTGGTCAACTTCAATAAGATTGTCTGTGAGAAAGTAAGTACCGAACATCTGGAAATATTCAAGAACGTGATGGAGGTAATCTTAAAAACCGCCCACGAGTTAAACAAAAGAAAATAAATACTATATGAAACGCAGAATTAAACACGTCACCGTCCTGGGATCAGGAATCATGGGTTCGGGTATCGCTGCGCACTTCGCCAATATTGGCGTGCAGGTGCTGCTTTTGGATATTGTTCCCTTTGAGCTTTCAGAGGTAGAGAAAAAACGGGGTCTTACCCTAGAGGACGGCAAAGTCCGAAACCGTATAGCCACAGAGAACCTGGAAAAGCTTAAGAAAGCGAGCCCGGCTCTTCTCTATTCACCAAAATTTGCCCAGCGCATTGAGGTAGGTAACTTTCAGGACGATATGCACCGAATAAAATCTACCGACTGGATCATTGAGGTGGTGGTAGAGCGCCTTGATATCAAGAAATCCGTTTATGAACAGATTGAGAAATTCCGTAAAGAGGGAACGCTGGTTTCTTCCAACACTTCAGGAATTCCAATCAACATGCTTGTGGAAGGCAGGTCCGAGGATTTTGCATCCCATTTTGCCGGAACTCATTTTTTTAATCCGGTGCGCTATTTGCCGCTTCTTGAAATAATACCCACAGAGAAGACCGATCCAAAAATCACGCAGTTCTATATGGAGTACGGCTCTAGGTTCCTTGGAAAAACCACCGTACTTGCTAAAGATACACCGGCCTTTATTGCCAACAGGATTGGCGTGTTCTCCATGATGAACCTTCTGCACTCTGTAGAGTCTCTGGGGCTCAATGTAACCGATATCGATAAATTAACCGGGCCTATTATTGGCCGTCCGAAATCCGCCACTTTTAGAACGGCGGACGTTGTAGGACTAGATACTTTAGTCCATGTGGCCAAAGGTGTGCACCAAAGTGGACTGGAAAGCAACAACTTTAATGATGTTTTCAAGCTGCCCCAGTATATTGAGAAAATGATGGAGAACAACTGGCTAGGATCGAAAACCCAGCAGGGATTCTATAAGAAGGTGAAGAATGCGGAAGGTAAAAGTGAAATCCATGGACTGAATCTAAAGACCATGGAATACGAACTACAAGGGAAATCCAATTTTCCTGTGCTGGAGCTAACCAAGAACATCGAAAGGCCTATCGAGCGTTTTAAGGTGCTCATAGGTGGAAAAGACCAGGCCTCGGAACTTTACCGCAAGAGCCTTGGAGCACTCTTTGGATATGTTTCACATAAAGTGCCAGAAATCTCTGACGAACTCTACAAAATAGACGATGCCATGCGCGCCGGTTTTGGCTGGGAAAATGGTCCTTTCGAGATTTGGGATGCGGTAGGTGTGGAAAAAGGTGTCGAGCTGGCAAAGGATGCAGGCTACGAAGTAAGTGACTGGGTCCTTGGCGTGAAAAATTTCTATTCCCTTACACCGGAGGGCAAGAAACAGTATTTTGACATCAAGTCCACTACACCTCTGGCCATTCCAGGTCAGGATGCCTTTATTATACTGGACCAGATCCGTAAGGAAAAGACTTTATGGAGTAACTCAGGCGCAGCCATTCAGTACCTTGGAGACGGAGTACTGAACTTTGAGATTCGCTCGAAAATGAATTCACTTGGAGGTGAGGTATTGGACGGCTTGAACCGAGCGATTGACCTTGCTGAAAAGGATTACGATGCATTGGTGGTAGGAAACCAGGGGCAGAATTTCTCGGTGGGTGCCAACCTTGCGATGATTCTCATGATGGCCATTGATCAGGATTGGGACGATTTGAATATGGCAATAGCCTATTTCCAAAAATCCATGATGCGGGTACGCTACTCCTCTATTCCGGTGGTAGTGGCACCTTTTGGAATGACTCTAGGAGGCGGTTGTGAAATGACCATGCATGCAGACCGGGTGGTGGCTGCGGCAGAAACCTATATTGGACTGGTGGAAACCGGCGTAGGAGTGATTCCTGGTGGCGGTGGGACCAAAGAGCTCACCCTTAGAACGTCCCGTGAATTTATAAAGGACGATGTTAAGAACAACAGAATGCGTGATGCATTCATGAACATAGCCATGGGTAAGGTCGCCACATCGGCATACGAGGCATACGACATGGGTATTTTGGAATCACACAAAGATATTGTGGTAGTGGATAAGAACCGGCAGATTGCTGAGGCCAAGAAAGTGGCACTGCTCCTTGCAGAGCAAGGCTATACCCAGCCGATAGAGCAGAAAGTTACTGTACTAGGAAAAGATGCCTTGGGAATGTTCTACGTTGGAACCGACCAGATGCTGGCGGGGAATTATATTTCTGAGCACGACAAGAAAATTGCCGACAAACTGGGGTACGTGATGGTAGGAGGAAACCTCTCTGAACCTACGCTGGTAAGTGAACAGTATCTTCTAAACCTCGAACGTGAGACATTCCTACAGCTTCTTGGAGAAAGAAAAACGCTGGAGCGGATTCAGTACATGCTTCAAAATGGGAAACCACTTCGCAACTAACCGAAATAAAATCAAAGACAAATGGCAAAAACAGCATATATAATAAAAGGCTTTAGAACAGCCGTAGGAAAAGCGCCAAAAGGAAGCCTTCGCTTCACTAGACCCGACGTGATGGCCGCTACGGTCATTGAGAAACTAATGGAGGCGGTTCCACAACTTGACAAAGACCGGATTGACGACCTTATCGTGGGCAACGCCATGCCGGAAGCAGAACAGGGACTCAACGTAGCGCGTCTGATATCACTAATGGGACTAAACACAGAGAAGGTGCCTGGAGTTACTGTTAACCGGTACTGTGCCTCTGGTTCTGAAGCTATCGCCATTGCGTCGGCTAAGATTCAGGCCGGTATGGCGGACTGCATCATTGCCGGGGGGACCGAAAGTATGAGCTACATTCCGATGGGAGGGTATAAGCCGGTACCGGAAACCGAGATAGCAAAAAGTAACCCAGACTACTACTGGGGAATGGGGTATACTGCAGAGGCCGTAGCAAAACAATACCAGATAAGCCGCGAGGCCCAGGATGAATTTGCATTCCATTCCCATCAGAAGGCCCTTAAAGCACTCGAAGAGGGAAAGTTCACCGAGCAGATCGTACCCATTCCAGTAGAATATAATTATCTGGACGAGCAGCAGAAGCTTCAGACCAAAAAATTTGATTTCTCTGTGGACGAAGGCCCCCGCAAGGACACTTCTCTGGAAGGACTCTCTAAACTTCGGCCCGTGTTTGCACAGGGAGGCAGTGTGACGGCAGGAAACTCTTCGCAGATGTCCGATGGTGCCGCCTTTGTAATTGTCATGTCGGAAGAAATGGTAAATGAACTGGGACTGAAGCCCGAGGCCCGACTTGTGGCTTACGCTGCGGCAGGTCTGGAGCCCCGCATTATGGGTATGGGCCCAATCTACGCCATCCCAAAAGCCCTTAAGCAGGCAGGAATGACGCTGGAGCAAATCGAACTCATTGAACTAAATGAGGCGTTTGCCTCCCAATCGGTAGCCATTCAACGGGAACTAGGACTAAATGAAGAAATACTAAACGTCAATGGAGGCGCCATTGCCCTGGGACATCCACTGG
Source organism: Planobacterium oryzisoli (assembly GCF_015354315.1). Lineage (GTDB taxonomy): Bacteria > Bacteroidota > Bacteroidia > Flavobacteriales > Weeksellaceae > Planobacterium_A > Planobacterium_A oryzisoli. The sequence goes on along the minus strand of NZ_JADKYY010000001.1, from coordinate 293,738 downwards.
GATGTACAGGAACCAAGCTTACCGTCCAGCTACTGGATGAAATGCGCCGAAGAGGAAATAAATACGGAATGGTTACCATGTGTGTGGGAACCGGACAGGGAGCAGCCTCTATTTTTGAACTACTTTAAAAAACAAACTATCATGAGCAATACAGCACAAAACACAGTGAAAGGTGGAGAATTCCTAATCAAGGATATTGAGGCCTCAGAAATATTCAGTTTAGAAGAACTTAGTGAAGAGCAGCAGATGCTGCGCTCTTCTTTGGAAGATTTTATGGCGCGCGAGGTGGATCCCCACCGTGAGCGTTTCGAGCAGAAAGACTACCAACTAACCGAAGACACCATGCGCAAATTAGGCGAAATGGGTACTTTGGGTATTGCCGTACCGGAAAGTTACGGAGGGCTGGGAATGGGCTTTGTCTCCACCATGCTTGCCTGCGATATAGTTTCGGGAGCGAACGGCTCATTGGCTACCGCCTACGGAGCCCACACCGGCATCGGTACCCTACCTATCCTACTGTATGGAACGGAAGAGCAAAAGCAAAAATACCTTCCCGCACTTGCCACAGGAGAGAAATTTGGTGCCTACTGTTTGACCGAGCCGGATGCAGGGTCGGATGCCAACAGTGGAAAAACCAAGGCTAAACTTTCCGAAGATGGAAAATACTATATCGTCACAGGACAGAAAATGTGGATTTCCAATGCGGGATTTGCCGACACCTTCACTTTCTTTGCTAAAATTGACGACGATAAGAATATTACAGGATTTGTAATCAACCGTTCGGAGTTGGAAAACCCTGAATCGATGACTTTTGGTGAGGAAGAACACAAACTGGGAATCCGTTCCTCTTCTACCCGTCAGGTGTATTTCAACGAAATGAAGGTGCCGGTAGAGAACCTACTTGGAGAGCGTAACAACGGCTTTAAAATCGCTTTGAATGCGCTAAATGCAGGACGTATTAAACTGGCCGCAGCCAACCTAGACGGTCAGAGAAGAATCACCAGTCTTTCAATTGGGTACGCCAACGAAAGGAAACAATTCGGCGTGAGTATTTCCACCTTTGGGGCGATACGTAAAAAAATCGCAGAAATGGCTACGGGGATCTTTGTTTCTGAGGCCGGTTCGTACCGCGCTGCCAAAGATGTAGAAAACAAGATTGAAACGCTTATCGCCGAGGGAATGGACCACCAGAAAGCCGAGATGAAGGCTCTGGAAGACTTTGCTGTAGAGTGCTCCATACTTAAAGTCTATGTTTCAGACCTAACTCAGAAAATTGCAGACGAGGGTATCCAAATATACGGAGGAATGGGCTTCTCCGAAGACGCCCCGATGGAGGCAGCGTGGAGGGATGCCCGTATAGGTAGAATTTACGAAGGAACCAATGAGATAAACCGCTTGCTTGCGGTAGGAATGCTGATCAAGAAAGCAATGAAAGGGGAGCTGGATCTTCTAAAACCTGCTATGGCTATTGGAAAGGAACTGATGGGACTACCGTCCTTTGAGGTGCCTGACTACAGCGCGTACATGTCGGAAGAAAAAGCCCTGATCCACAACCTTAAGAAAGTATTTTTGATGGTCTCTGGTGCGGCCCTTCAAAAATACATGATGGACATTGAAAAACAGCAGCACCTTCTGCTTAATGCATCGGAGATACTTAACCAGATCTATATGGCAGAATCGGCGGTACTTCGCGCCGAAAAACACTACAGCGCAGAGAGTGTGGAAGCTGCCATGGCGCAACTAAATCTGTATAAAGCAGTGGAAGCCATTACGGTGGCTGCCAAGGAGGGTATTGTCTCTTTCGCGGAGGGCGACGAGCAGCGTATGATGCTTTCCGGCCTTAGAAGATTCACCAAATACCAGAACATACCAAATGTGGTGGCCCTTACCGAGAAAGTGGCAGCCCACTTTGTGGAAAAAGGCAAGTACTAGAACGTACGCCTTGAAGTACGGCAGCGCTGGGATTTTCCCGGCGCTCTTTTTTTAGTAGCAAATTTTACTGCGTTGCGAGAAATTTTTATTTTTGTTCTATGACCAAGGAAGAGCTTTTATACAAAGCCATTAAGATTGCAGATAAGGCCCACCAGGGTCAGTTAGATAAGTACGGAGCCCCTTACATCGCCCACGTCTTAAGGGTTAGCCAGGCGGGCAAAACCCTGGATGAAAAAATTGTAGGCGCCCTGCACGATGTGGTGGAAGATTGTCCTGAATTCTCCATCCCCTACTTAAGGAGAAGAGGATTCCCTGAGTACATCCTTTTTGCGGTGGAATGCCTTTCCAAGACCAATCCCCAGGAAGACTACGAAGCCTTCGTGCGACGTACGGAGAAATCCCCACTAGCCGTTTCGGTAAAACTCCACGATCTTAGGGACAATATGGATCTGACTCGGGTTGGCCGCCCACTCTCGGACAAAGATTTAAAGCGACTGAACAAGTATCTAAAGGCCTACCGATACCTAAGTGAAAAATACTAAAAAAGACCGCAAAAGCGGTCTTTATATATACTGTCTTAATTAATAGGAAGCTTAGTCCGCTCCAGGAAATTCATATACTTTCTCCTCCGCATCATCAATGGTGATATTAAGGGCAAGATAAACAAAGTTGATGTTCTTATTTCCTTTACTGGCAAATTCACGCTGCCAAAGGTATCCGCTTGCCACTCCGAAGGTTTCATCGATCTGGTATCCTAATCCCCCATAGAGACGGTTGCGCGAAAATACGGGCTCCGTATCGGAAGGCGTGAAAAACACCTCATCATAAACATTAGCGAATAAAGTTCCCGGCTCTACTTTCTTGCTGTTTAGAGGTACGGAAACATTGAGTCGGTAGCGGAAACGGTAGCGCGAGGTATTCTCGCCGTTTTGTACATTGTGGAACCAACTGCGCTCTGCACGTACCCTATTCTCCAGTTTTACTACCCCCTTCTTCACGTCCAAAACATCCTGAAGCCATACGCGGAATTCCTCGCGTTCAAAGTCCCGGTCTGTATAGTACCCGTATCTACCTATACCTATAAACGGTTTATGGTTAGGCGTAAGATTGTATCCGAGTCCTCCTTTGATCTCGTAGTAATCCGGCGTGCTGAATTCTTTAATTCCCCGCAGCTGTCCCTCTGCATAGAGGAAGAATTTAGGATGAAATTTGTAGGTGAGGGTCAGAGAATTAAAGCTAGAGAGCTCCTGAGCCCAAGCTTGTACTGAGATAAAGAGCAGTAGTAAGATTCCAAATTTCTTCATGGCCGTAAAATTACATTTTTTTATATTATGTTATAATCCAAGAGAAAACTCCGCTCCTACATGCAACCAACGTCCTGGCATGGGTACTCCAAAGGTTTCGGTGTACTGCGTGGCTGTCAGGTTGGTGAGAAGTGCAAAGAGCGTAAAATTTCTTTTTCCATACTGGAGTTTAAGATCTACCAGGCTATAGGGATCTTCACTAGCCCTTTGCTGCAGTCGGTACACGGATTCCAGAGACACAGAACGCGTAATATCCACGCCCGCCTTGGCTATAAACTGATGCTTTAACTGGTCCAGACTGTACCTTGAGAGCAGGGCAGTCTTTTCAAGTTTAGAGTCGAGAAACGTATAAGAGAGCTCGTAGTACTCTAAAAATCCTCCTATGCGGTGTCTAAAGTCCAGCTCTACCCCCTGAGTGGTTATGTTAGCTATATTCTCTGCGCGCCATTTCTCCTGGGAGCTGTCTTTCACCCAATCAATACCGTTAGTAGTCTTTCTTAGAAAAACGCTGGTTCTAAGTTGCATACCGTTATCAAGACGCCTATATCCTAGCTCATAAGACGTGGCTTTCTCGGGCTCGAGCGCGGCGTTACCGGTCTCGGTCATAGATGTGTAGTATAAATCGGTAAAAGTGGGTACCCGGTGCACCCTACCTACGTTGGCATACAGACGGTCCTTGGAAGAGAGTCTTAGCCCAAGGTCTATTCCTGGATAAAAGAAACTGCCTTGATCTTTAAAATGTGCCCAGGAAATTCCAGGACTCAGTGTCAGATTTTTTAGGATCTGCATTTCGTGCTCTACAAAGACCTGCGCCACGGAGCGGGACCTCTCGCCTAAATTATTACTTTGAAGGGTTTCCCGCCTGAGTTCTACCCCAACGCCGCTTCGTCCATACAACGAGGTAAAAGAGGCGTTGAATTCCCCACCCAGATTGTGTCCTATGTGCAAATTACGGTAGATCTCGGGCCTATTTCGGTTGTACAGGTACATGTCCTGACCCCTCCTCCAGAAACCGGTTGCAGAAAGCTGGACATTCCCGATATTCTTCTCCATTCCCAGCGATACTACCGAGGCCTGGACCTCTTCGTACTGCTCGGTAGCAGACGGAGTGGCATAAAAGCCGTTGGCTCCGAATTTCTTCTCTGAAAATCCCGCTTGTAGATTCATTTTTACACTGGATAAGTCTACGGCAGTACGGTAGAACGCACTGCTTATCTCGTAGTCTGTGTTGTACCGGTATCCTTCAGAGCCCGCGCGCTGAAGATGCATCTGATGGCTGGCACTTTCACCGGACAGAGAAGCCGATGCACCAAGCTGCCAGGTAGAATAGTCTCCGGCCTGTGCACTTATCTTTGCGCGGTCCGAGCGGTCTTGGGTTGTTATGATATTGATTACTCCACTGTAGGCATTGTTTCCAAAACGTCTTGCAGCGGGTCCTTTAATGACTTCAATGCGCTCCACCATATCCATGGAAACGGGAAGATTCATGGAATTGTGTCCGGTTTGTGCATCGTTGAGCCGCACTCCGTTGAGAAGAATCAGGGTTTGTTCGAAAGTCCCTCCTCTTAAGGACACATCACTCTGTACCCCATGCGCACCCCGCCGGCGTATGTCGAGTCCTGCAAACTGTTGCAATAACTCTTCGATACTTACCGCCGGAGCACTTTTAATCTGCTGCCTGGTAATAACGGTGGTGGATTCATTGATTCCCGAATAGGGTGTGGAGAAAAACTTACCTTTCAGATGGATGTCTTCAATCTTTTGGGTTTTGTCTTGGGCGGTAGCAGAGATACCGGTAGATAGTGCAACCAAAAGGACAATTCGTTTTTTCATATGTTCTAAAAATTAAGGTATTAGATGCATTATCTGCAAAAATAATTGAAGCAATATAGGCGAAATTCACTAGTAACTAAGCCAAAAAACGCGGACAAATATAATTAACAAATTCTAATTAATTGGCAAGTTTTTTGCGTTTTATATAAAGAGCTCTAACATTTCTTCCCAACCCATATCTTCCAAGACAATCGCACGAGGTAGGACGTCCCGTTGATTTTTTACGTAATTTTGTACGTTTTAATTTCCACTATGAATCCTTCGACTCCAATAGATATTAAGAAAGAGCTTTTTATTAAAAATGCCCACCTCAATAACCTAAAGCACATAGATGTAATCCTGCCAAAAAACAAACTGGTAGTCATTACAGGGGTTTCCGGGAGTGGTAAGTCTTCCCTTGCGTTTGATACCATCTATGCGGAGGGTCAGCGCCGTTATGTGGAAAGCTTAAGTTCGTATGCGAGGCAGTTTTTAGGAAAACTAGAGAAACCAAAAATTGATGACATCAAAGGGCTTGCGCCTTCGATTGCCATCCAACAGAAGGTGATATCTTCCAACCCGCGCTCTACGGTGGGCACTACTACGGAGATCTATGATTACTTGAAACTACTTTATGCCCGTATCGGAAGGACCTTCTCGCCGGATTCCGGCCAACAGGTAAAGAAAGATTCGGTTTCCGATGTGGTAGACTACATAAAGGCGCAAGACCCCCGATCAGTCTTTCTGCTGCGTGCTCCCTTGAGCTACAAGGAGGGTGAATTCACCGAACTTCTCAACACATTAAAAATATCTGGTTTTACGCGATTGGAAGTGGAAGGCAATGTGGCTGGAATTGAGGACCTGATGAGTTTTGGTTTTACCCCGGAGCGGGGAATGGAACTGCACCTGGTAATTGATCGTTTCTCCTACCTTGCGGACGAGAGTTTCATTCAACGTCTTGCCGATTCCATACAGATGGCTTTCTATGAGGGCCACGGCTATTGTTCCCTAAAAAATGTGGACACTTTGGAGGTCGTTTCCTTCTCGAACCGGTTTGAACTGGACGGAAGGGAATTCCTTGAGCCCAATGTGCATTTTTTTAGTTTCAATAATCCCTACGGTGCCTGTCCACAGTGTGAGGGGTACGGAAAAATCATTGGTATCGATGAAGATTTGGTCGTACCAAATAAAAATCTTTCCATTTATGAAGATGCAGTGGCCTGCTGGAAGGGCGAGAGCATGAGTGAGTGGAAAAAAGCATTCATTAAGTCTGCTAAGGAGTTTCCTATCCATAGGCCGTACTACCAGCTCACAGCAGAGGAAAAAAAGCTTCTTTGGCGTGGCACCGGCGCGCGTAGTTTCCCCTCAATAGATAATTTCTTTCAGATGGTGGAAGAGAACCTCTATAAGATTCAGTACCGCGTTATGCTTTCCAGGTACCGAGGAAAGACGCTGTGTCCCACCTGTCAGGGACTAAGACTTCGTCCCGAAACCGAGTGGGTCAAGATCGACGGCCATACTATTCAGTCTCTTATCGAAATGCCTCTTGATGAGCTGCATCCTCTCATATTGGACTTAAAGCTTACTCCCTACGAGAAGGATGTGGCCAAGCGTTTGGTCTATGAGATTACAACCCGACTTGAATTTCTACTTAAGGTAGGACTGGGTTATTTGACACTGAACCGCACCTCCAATACCTTGTCTGGAGGAGAGAGTCAGCGCATCAATCTGGCCACAAGTCTTGGCAGTTCCCTGGTGGGATCCATCTACATTCTGGACGAGCCTTCTATCGGACTGCATTCTAGAGATACGGAAAATTTAATAGGTGTACTTAAAGCCCTACGGGATCTTGGCAACACGGTGATTGTCGTGGAGCACGATGAAGACGTCATGCGCGCTGCAGACTACATCATTGACATCGGCCCGGAGGCAGGATATCTAGGTGGAGAGCTGGTATTTGCAGGTACTTTCAAGGAACTCATGGAGGCCGATACTCTGACTTCTCGTTATCTAAGTGGTAGACTGGAAATTGCAGTGCCTAAGAAGCGTAGGGTTGCTAAGGAGTTTATTACCATTAAAGGCGCCCGCACCCATAACCTGCAAAACTTAAATCTGGAAGTGCCCTTAGAGGTCCTGACTGTAGTTACGGGAGTTTCAGGAAGCGGTAAATCCACCCTTATGAAAGAGGTGCTGCATAATGGCGTGCAGATCCAATTGGGAATGGGAGGAAAGAAAGGTAACTACGACGAGGTGTCTTTCCCTAAGAAACTTATAAAAAATGTAGAACTGATTGACCAGAACCCTATCGGTAAGTCCTCACGTTCCAATCCGGTGACCTACCTCAAGGCCTACGACGACATTAGGGATTTGTACAGCCGACAGAAAGTATCCAAGATGATGGGCTATAAAAGCAAACACTTTTCATTCAATGTCGACGGAGGGCGCTGTGAGCAGTGCAAAGGCGAAGGAGTGATCAATGTATCCATGCAGTTCATGGCGGATATTGAACTGGTTTGCGAAGCCTGTAACGGAACGCGCTTCAAAAAAGAAATCCTGGAGGTTCGTTACGACGATAAGAACATCTCAGACATCTTGCACTTGACCGTTGATGAAGCCCTAATCTTCTTTAAAGACAACCAGGAGGACAAGATTGCCACCAAACTACAGCCTTTACAGGATGTAGGACTGGGGTATCTGCAACTGGGACAAAGTTCCTCTACCCTTTCCGGCGGGGAAGCGCAACGCATAAAATTGGCTTCCTTTCTGGTTAAAGGGGTTACCTCGGACAAAACACTCTTTATTTTCGACGAACCTTCTACCGGACTGCACTTTCACGACATCAACAAACTACTGATCTCTCTTCAAGCACTTATTGAACTCGGTCATTCGGTACTAGTAATAGAGCATCATCCCGATATTATAAAGTGTGCAGACTATCTTATAGACATCGGTCCTGAAGCGGGCAAATACGGAGGCAGCATAGTCTTTATGGGTACACCAGAGGAGATGGTAAAAGAGGCGCGCTCCCACACGGCAAAATACCTGAAAGAAAAGCTATAACAGTGCCCATCATTCAAAGTTCCTACCAGGCTCCTGTTTTTCTTGGAGGGGCGCATAGCGCTACACTTATAGGTACTCTTATGCGCACTGTTCACTTTAAAGCTAGCCAAAGTGAAGATTTGCAGTTAAGGGACTCGCGGTGGGTAGAACTGGAATGGAACGAGTGCAAAGAAGCTTCTATTTGCGTACTGCTGCTTCACGGAATGGAATCTTCTGCCCATAGTGGCAGTGTGAAGCAGATTGCTAAATACTTGCGTAGGCACGGAATCTCCGTATGCAGGGTCTCGCTGCCTGGGTGCACTGTTAAAGACTTTCCTTCGCAGGGCTCCTACCATGGTGGAGACCATAAGCTGGTAGAAGAAATTCTCTTGCGTGCTACCCAAAAGCACCCCCACAACAGGTTCTGGATACTGGGCCTTAGTTTAGGTGGGAACATGGCTCTTTGCCACGCCAGTCACCCCTCAAGACTAGCAGATCGAATCGCAGGATACCTTGCCTTTTCGGCTCCCCTGGATCTTCAAGAAGGTGTAGAAAGGATTGAAAATAGTGCGCTGGGATTTTACCACCGTTATTTTCTTCGCTCAATAAAGGCAAAAATAAGAAGCAAAAGAATTGTACGCTCCGTCCAAGATTCTTACCCTCTAGGGCCGGTACGTAGCCTGCGTGAATTTGATGGCAAGTATACCTGCTCTCTTGCCGGCGCGCGCGATGCAGAGTCTTATTATTCACTGGCAAGCAGTAGGTACTATATAGAGAGCGTGCAAAAGCCTACTTTGATTCTAAACGCATTAAATGATCCCTTTCTGGGCGAACACTCTTTCCCTTTCGCTCTTTGTACAAAGCATCCCTACATTTACCTGGAAACCCCAAAATTAGGGGGTCATCTCGGCTTTGTAAGTCTCTACTCAAAATCCTACATGGCCACGCGAGCTCTGGATTTTATAACGCAGCACTTCAAAGAGTAAAATCACACTACTTTACAAAATGCGGTAACGTATTTTATATTTTAGTATAAAGTATGTAACAAAAAGAAGCTGGATTAAAGAGTTTCGTTATATTTATAGTTATAAACGTATGAGCCTTTTAAAAGGTAGAGACACTACTTATCTCCATTTTTCTCTGAGCAGTTTGTGGAAATTAACTTAAGGTTCACATTGAAAACAACGCATTTAGATAAAAAATGGAATTTTTGTAAAATAATTTAGTACAATATAATACTATTTAAATATTAATAAGTACATTTGCATACCAACTATTTATTATGAATTACCAATTACTAAAAGAAGTACTGGAGTTAATGGAGGCATTTGAAGCAGACCACCCTGCTTCCGGACATGCGCACCTGACCATAATCGATTTTAAAAACTGGATGGTACGTAACCACAATCCCGTAGACGATGAAGTTCCCGATTGGGAAGGTAAGGAAAAAGGCCGGGGATTGGATAGTGTTATTAGCACTTTCATCCTGCATATGAACCGCTATGCTAAAAGTTATTCGAAGTCCGCCATATTGGGCTCAGAATTTTCCAGTCAGGAAGACTTCATATACCTTATCAATCTAAAAGCGTTCGGGGAGATGTCCAAGACCGAACTAATACGTAAGAACGTGCACGATAAACCGGCAGGCATACAGATTATCAACCGACTTATTGCGCAGGGATGGGTGGAACAAACCGACTCTTCCACTGACCGGCGCAAGAAAGTGCTCAAAATTACCGAGGAAGGACTTCAGACACTTGAAAGTCAGATGGGAAAAATACGTAAAGCTTCTACCATTGTCTCCGGAGATCTTTCCACAAAAGAAAAACTTCAGCTTATAAAGCTATTAACCAGGCTCAATGATTTCCATCATCAGATTTACACGCAAAACGTAGATACTTCGAAACTACTCGATACCGCGTATCAGAAAATAAATTCTAATTAAACACCAATACGCTGTACTACCTTAGTAACATACCCCATGAACCAACCATCCAAAAAATTGAAAATTGCCGTAATAGGCGCAGGATTCTCCGGACTCTCCGCTGCTTCGTACGCCGGAATGGCCGGGCACCAGGTGCATGTATTTGAAAAACATGCGATCCCAGGAGGAAGAGCCAGGCAGTTTACTACCCCGGAAGGCTATGTGTTCGACATGGGGCCTAGTTGGTACTGGATGCCGGATATCATTGAAGACTTCTTCAAGGATTTTGGACGTAGTGCCAATGAATTTTATGATTTGGTTTCCTTAGATCCTCAGTTTGAGATTCTCTTTAAAGAGGATAAGGTGAATCTTCCCAAAGACTACTCAGAGCAAAAAGCACTCTTTGAGTCTATAGAAAAAGGGGCAGGTGAACAACTTGATGCTTTCATGGAGGATGCTAAGTACAAGTACGAGGTGGGCATGCGGCAGTTTGTTAGTAAACCATCCCACTCGTGGCTGGAATTTTTCTCTCCCACCATTGCGAAAAGCGCTTTGAGGCTCGATCTACTATCCGATTACCGGAGCTTCGTGGCTAAATACTTTAAAGATTCCCGGCTACGCACCATTATGGAGTTTCCGGTGATTTTCCTTGGGGCCTCGCCTAAAGACATCCCCGCACTCTATAGTCTCATGAATTATGGAGGCTACCAGATGGGAACTTTCTATCCGATGGGAGGGTTCTTTGAACTTGTAAAGGCTATGGAACAAATTGCCTTGAGCCAGGGCGTTACTTTTCATTACAGCAGCAATGTGGAGAAAATAATCACTGAGGGAGGTAAAGCTACCGCGCTTCAGATCGACGGACAGTACCACTTTTTTGACCAGATCATTGCCTCGTCCGATTACCACCATACCGAGACCAAGCTCCCTGCAGAAAAGCGAAATTATACGGAGGCATACTGGGAAAAACGCACATTTGCGCCCTCGTGTCTTATCTATTATTTAGGAGTGCGAGAAAAGATAGAAGGATTAAAGCACCACACACTGTTTTTTGAACACGATTTGGATCCCCATATCGAAACGATCTACGGCAATAAACGCTGGCCGGAAAATCCCCTCTTTTATGTGTGCTGCCCTTCCAAAACGGATCCAGAGGTAGCGCCAGAAGGTAAAGAAAATATTTTTCTTCTTATGCCTTTAGCCATTGGTATAGAAGATGAGGAATCGGTACGTGAGAAGTACTTGCAGGAGATGCTCCAGCGCATTGAAAAGCATACAGGAGCAAAAGATTTGCATTCTAAACTTGAATACAAACGCAGTTACTGCGTTAGCGATTTTAAAAAGGACTACAATGCCTACGGGGGTAATGCCTATGGACTTGCCAATATACTTTCACAAACCGCAGTGCTTAAACCCAAACTTAAGAATAAGAAGCTTAAGAATCTATTTTATACCGGACAGCTTACCGTTCCAGGACCGGGGGTTCCTCCCTCCATCATCTCAGGGAAGATAGCTGCACGTGAAGCAACCAAAAACACATAAATACCATGAAAAAACTTTTTGACGATCTCTCCTTTGAGATAAGCAAACGTACTACAGAGAAGTACAGCACAAGTTTTTCGCTGGGAATTCTTGCGCTTAAACCCTCCATCCGCCCCGCGGTGTATGCAATCTACGGGTATGTACGCCTAGCGGACGAGATCGTGGACAGCTTCCACGGATACGACAAGCAGCGACTTCTTTCTCGCCTAAAGAGCGACACCTGGGAAGCCTTAGAGGAGAAAATATCGGTGAACCCCATCATGCATTCTTTTCAAGAGACTGTTAATGCCTACGCCATAGACCGCGAACTCATTGCACAGTTTCTTTCCAGCATGGAAATGGACCTGGGAAAGGTAGATTACAACTCCGCGCTTTACCAACAGTATATCTTCGGTTCTGCGGAGGTGGTTGGGCTTATGTGCCTGCAAGTCTTTGTAGATGGGGACAAGCAGCGCTACGAAGAACTCAAGCCTTACGCCATGAAACTGGGTTCCGCTTTTCAAAAAGTGAATTTCCTCAGAGACCTAAAAGACGACTACCAGACTTTAGGCCGAACGTATTTTCCAAATATTGAAATGGGGGTCTTTAACAACCAGGTGAAAACACAGATCGAAAATGAGATTGCTCAGGAATTTTCCGAGGCGCTGGAAGGAATCAAAAAACTTCCCAACTCTTCCAAATTTGGAGTCTATCTGGCGTACAAATACTACCTGTGTCTTTTCGAGAAGATAAGACGTTCGAGCTCTTCCACTATATTAGAACGGCGGGTGCGCGTGCACAATTCTCAGAAGGCCTATGTGGCTCTAAAAAGCTATGTACGCTATAAAACTGCCATTTTATAAGAGTAGTAGAAACTAACATTATAAACTAAAACGCAATGCGGCATACACTCTACCGAGAGCAGCAATTATATACCGATTTGGAAACGGCGTGGGAGTTTTTCTCCTCACCCCATAACCTCTCTAAAATCACTCCAAAAGACATGGGCTTTATTGTACATCCAGGGCATAGTGGAGAGGCCATTTTTCCTGGAATGGAGATCCGCTATACGGTTTCTCCCCTGCTGGGGATTCCACTAGGATGGACTACGCTGATTTCTCAGGTGGACCCACTTAAAAGTTTTACGGATTTTCAAAAGAAAGGGCCCTATAAATACTGGAACCACTACCATGAATTCCTTCCCAACAAAGAGGGAGTGCTTATGAAAGATACTGTACAGTACGAACTTCCATTAGGAATTTTAGGAGAACTTGCCCACTCACTCGTGGTAAAAAAGAAACTGGATACTATCTTCTCCTACCGCTTCCGTATCTTAGAGGAAAAATTCAAACCGTCATAATTATGAACCTGTTAATTGTACTTGGCGTATTTATCGCAATGGAAGGAGCCACCTGGGTAATACATAAATATATAATGCACGGATTCTTGTGGGTTCTTCACCGGGACCACCACGACCACAGCAGCGAGGGACCCCTAGAGCGTAACGACTGGTTCTTTGTAATCTTTGCACTGCCAGCCATTGCACTACTCTATTTTGGTGCAAAGCAAAATTTCAGTGCTCTGTTTTTCATAGGTTTAGGTATCACCCTTTATGGAATGGCGTACTTTTTCGTTCACGACATATTTATTCACCAAAGGGCTAAAGTTTTGAGCAAGACCCAAAATCCCTATCTTCAAGCCATTAGAAGGGCACACAAACAGCACCACAAGCATCTGGGCAAGGAGCACGGAGAATGTTTCGGTTTTCTATGGGTTCCGGTCAAATATTTCAGAATGTACTTTAACTCCCGCTAAATGGACTATTCCTACACGTATCTGCTGGTGAATTTTCTCACCGTAATTATTTGCTTCCTTGCTTCCTTCGATCGCCGGATTCGTTTTAATAAGTACTTTGGAGTATTCCTCCTCTCCTCGACTCTAGTGGCTCTACCCTTCATTCTATGGGATGCATGGTTTACAAAGATTGGGGTATGGTGGTTTGACAGCACCTATACCGTAGGACTACGACTCTTAGGACTTCCAGTGGAAGAATGGATGTTTTTCTATTGTATTCCTTTTGCCTGTGTTTTTACGTACTTCTGTATTACCAGGTTCTTTAATCTCTCTTGGGCCAATTCTTTAAACAATGTGTTGGTGTTTACGAGCTTTGTAGCGTTAAGTGTAGCTGCCCTTTTGTTTCATGACCGGATCTATACCTTTGTAACGGTCTTAGTTACCCTATTTACTCTGCTTTATCTTCATTTTGTAGCCAAGCAGGAATGGCTGGGTCAGGCCTCACTGATTTATCTTATCCTGATGCCCGGTTTTTTTGCGGTGAATGGAGTACTGACCGGTACGGGCATCCCCTCTCCGGTAGTGAACTACAATCCAGGGGATTTCTTAGGTATACGGATACTTACCATTCCTATTGAGGACTCGGTCTACGGGTACAGCATGATTCTTTGGAATATTTACTTTTTCAACAAGTTTCTGCCCATGGCCATGGTGAAAAGAGCTACTAAAACAGGTCCGGTACAGTTACCTTAAATACAGTTCATTGTGATGAGTGGAAAAGTAAATATAGTCTGGCTGCGAAGAGATCTGCGACTGGAGGACAATCATGCGCTTTCTTTGGCTCTTAGAGGAAAATATCCCGTATTAGTTGTATTTTTATTTGACCGAATTATATTAGATCAGCTACCGGACAAAAACGACGCCCGCGTTAGTTTTATCTACCGCCAAATTGAATTTCTAAAAAGGGAGTTGCAGCAGTATGGCTCCGATCTGCTTGTAGGAGATACTACTCCAGAGCTTTTCTTTGAGCAGCTCTCTAAACGCTTTACGATACATTCTTTATTTTATAACCGCGACTATGAGCCGTACGCTGTAGATCGGGACCGGAAAATTGACCATTGGGCTCACGGAAAAGGCATCGAATCCATTAGTCTAAAAGACCATGTGGTGCTTGAACCTCAGGAGATACGCAAACCCGACCACACTGCATATTCTGTTTTCACGCCTTACTATAAAAAATGGCGAGAGAAATTAGCAGATGGTCCTTTAACGCGGTATCCTTTTCAAACAAATAATCTGCTAAAGACTACACCTCTCCCTCTAAAGTCCCTGCAGGACCTGGGTTTTAAATATAATCCTTTAGAAAGTACTTTTAAAAGACATATTGGAGATTTTTCAGCAATCCACTACGAACAGAATAGAGATTTCCCCGCAAAAAATGCAACCAGTAGGCTAAGTACAGCGCTACGCTTTGGAACCGTGAGCATACGCTCACTTGTAGTCCAGGCCCTAAAGGAAAATGAGGTATTTCTTAAGGAACTGGCGTGGAGAGAGTTTTTTATTTCTATCCTTCACCTTTATCCGCACGTGGTTACGCGTAGCTTCAAGCCCCAATACGATGCCATTACATGGCGCAACGATTTAAAGGAGTTCGAGCTGTGGCAGAAGGGGCTCACGGGCTACCCCCTGGTGGATGCAGCTATGCGCGAACTAAACGAAACAGGATATATGCACAACAGAATGCGTATGGTTGCGGCAAGTTTTCTGTGTAAGCATTTACTAATAGACTGGCGATGGGGCGAAAGTTATTTTGCACAGAAACTCATGGATTACGAGCTGGCATCCAACAACGGTAACTGGCAGTGGGTGGCAGGAAGCGGATGTGATGCAGCACCTTATTTTAGAGTTTTCAATCCCTATTCCCAACAAGAAAAATTTGACCCCCAGCTAACCTACACGCGCCGTTGGGTACGTGAGCTCGGTTCGTCCAAGTATCCAAAACCAATCGTCGAGCATTCAATAGCCCGTGACAGGGCGCTACAAACCTATAAGGAAGGCCTTGCGTCTTTTAGTTCGTAAGAAAGTTTAGCGTCTTTGGAAAACCCCGTATATAAATTCGTGGAGAGCGCCCCATGGTTTGGTGTGTAGATGGGTAGTAGATTCTAGCAACGTGAAATCCCCAGAGAAGATTTTTTCAAAACGCTTAGCATCGTACTGCTGGATTTCAATACACTGCACTTTGTAGGTCCGTCAGGGGAAAATACAGCAACCACCAGTATACCATCCTTCTTTATAGAGGCCGCAGCATTTTTCGCATAGGTCCTTGCATCGCTAGGACTAGATAAGAAATGTAGTGCAGCGCGGTCGTGCCAAAGATCAAAACGCTTCTCCTGAAGAAAATCACGGATATCCGCAGCAACAAACGTAACCTCTGCTCCTTTAGTTCCGAGTCGTTTTTTTTGTGTCTTCCAGTGCTTTGGAGGAAATATCAATCAGTGTGATGTCCTTGTAGTCATTTTCTAAGAGATGCTCCACTAAGACGCTCTCTCCAGCGCCCACATCCGCCACTTCGCTCTTTTTTTCAGGAGCATATTTTAAAATCAGTTGAAGGGAAAAATCCGCAGTAGTCTCGTACCAGCTAACCTGACTGGGATACTTTGGACTGTAGATATTTTCCCAGTGCGCTTTACATCGATTTAATGTGCTTTGAGTAGCCCCACCAGGAATCGAACCTGGATCTAAAGTTTAGGAAACTTCTATTCTATCCGTTGAACTATGGGGCCTTTTGGAATAGGCTAAAATACAAATAAAAATTCCTCTGGTCAAGCAACCAGAGGAATGTGCGATAAAATACTGATCTTGTTTATCGTGTATTGGATCCGTCTACAACAATTCTCTCGCTCCGATTGGCAAGTTCCCATGCAGTAGAAAACACCAGTTGGGTGCGTTTTTGAAGAAGCGGATAGTCAATCTTGTCCGCATCGTCTGTAGTTTTGTGGTAATCTTCGTGGATTCCATCAAAGAAAAAAGCCGCAGGAATGTTGTGTTTTGCAAAGCTGTAGTGGTCCGAGCGGTAGTATAGACGCATGGGATCTTTAGGATCGTCGTACTTGTAATTTAAGATCAGATTGTGGGACTTCTGGTTGGCTGTCTCGTTTATCTTCTTTAGCTCGGATGAAAGCATATCAGAACCAATCACATAGACATACTGTTTGCCTGCATGTTCGGGATCGCTACGGCCAATCATGTCAATGTTTAGATTGGCTACGGTTTGGGAAAGTGGAACAATGGGATTCTCGGTATAGTATTTTGATCCCTGAAGCCCTATTTCTTCGCCTGTAACATGAAGGATCATAACAGAGCGCTTCGGGGCTTTTCCCTTCTTTTTAGCCTTCTGAAAAGCTTCTGCTATCTCCATAAGAGCAACGGTTCCACTACCGTCGTCGTCCGCACCATTGAAAACCTCTCCGTCCTTGTTTTTCCCTACGTGGTCGTAGTGCGCAGAAATGACAATTACTTCCTCTGGTTTTTCGGTACCTTCGATAAATGCAATGATGTTATCGGAATCTCCGTACGAGACGCCCCTTCGTGATCCAAAATACGAACCTGGGATGGTCTGATAGAAATTTTGCATCTGGGGTGGATGCGATACGCCCATTTTCTGGTACTCAGCTATCATGTATTGTCCTGCCTTCCGAAGGCCTTCGCTTCCGGTATTTCGTCCCTCCATTTCATCGGAAGCAATGATGTAGAGGTGCTTTTTGAGATCGTCTGCAGTGATGGATTCGTAGGACTTTTTAAAGGCTCTTCCTTCGTACCCTAAATTGACGGCGCAGCTGCTAAGAGCACCTACACACAATACAAGTAAAAGTGATTTTTTCATGAATTAAGTATACATTTATTTTTGTGAAGTCTATCCAATTAGAACATTGGTAGTATTCCAGGTATTATTGTTACACATTGATGAGGTATTTGAAGCAATTTGTTTCCCATTTGTTAAGTACTTAGATAAAATCTTAGCAATTTTAAACCTGAAGATCTTACTGACAAGACGGTAGTGCTTTAAAATTGTCAAAATGGCACAATCCACACTATGGTATTTTATTTGAGAGCGAGAGAGTAAATTACTAAACTTAAGCCTTATGACGAAAGGAAATATTAATGTATCGGTGGAGAATATTTTTCCACTAATTAAGAAATTTCTCTACAGCGACCACGAGATATTCTTGCGTGAGCTGATATCCAATGCAACGGACGCGACTTTAAAACTAAAGCATCTTATCAATATGGGCGAGGCTCAGGTCGAGTACGGAAGCCCGATGATTGAAGTGAAGCTTGATAAGGAAGCTAAGGAGCTTAGAATCATCGATCAAGGTATCGGTATGAGCGCTGCAGAAGTTGAAAAATACATCAATCAGATTGCCTTCTCAGGGGCAGAGGAATTCCTTGAAAAATACAAGGACAATGCTAAAGATGCAGGAATCATAGGACATTTTGGTCTTGGATTCTATTCTGCATTTATGGTTGCCGAGAAAGTAGAGATCATTACTAAATCTTATCGTGAAGAGGAGCCGGCCGTACGTTGGATCTGCGACGGTAGTCCTGAGTTCTCTTTGGAAGAATATCCTGAAAAGACCCATCGCGGTACCGAGATTGTTCTTCATATCGCTGAAGATTCCACAGAATTCCTGGAAGAATACCGTATTCGTGAGCTGCTAAATAAGTACAACAAGTTCATGCCGGTACCAATCAAGTTCGGTACGAAAACCATCACCCTACCCCTTCCCGAGGATGCAAAAGAAGATCAGAAGCCGGAAACAGAGGAGGTGGACAACATAATCAACAACCCTACTCCTGCCTGGACCAAAACACCATCCGATCTAAAAGATGAGGATTACAAGGCATTTTACAGAGAGCTCTATCCGACGCAATTCGACGAGCCGCTGTTTCATATACATCTAAACGTTGATTATCCATTCAATCTAACAGGGATCTTGTTCTTTCCAAAACTTGCAAACAACATCAATATAGAGAAAGACAAAATCCAGCTTTACCAAAACCAAGTGTTTGTCACCGATGAGGTAAAAGGTATTGTTCCGGATTTCCTAATGCTGCTGCGTGGAGTTATCGATTCTCCGGACATTCCTCTGAACGTTTCCAGATCCTATCTGCAGGCAGACGGCGCGGTGAAGAAAATTTCTTCTTATATCACCAAGAAAGTAGCAGACAAAATGGCTTCCCTAATAGGTGAGAACAGAGAGGACTATGAGAGCAAATGGAACGATATTAAGGTAGTTATAGAATACGGAATGATCTCAGAGGACAAATTCTACGAGAAATCCGATAAGTTTGTTCTTTATCCTAACACCGATGGTAAATATTTCCTATGGAACGAATTGGAGGAAAAAATTAAACCTATCCAAACCGATAAAGACGGAAATCTAGTTATTCTCTATGCATCGGATGCCCATGCGCAGCATAGCTATATTGAGACGGCAAAAGCTAAAGGCTATGAAGTATTACTTTTGGATTCACCAATTGTACCGCATCTTATTCAGAAATTGGAAACTTCCAAAGAAAAGATTCAGTTCCAGAGAGTGGACGCAGACCATATCAACAATCTTATTAAAAAGGATGAGCCTGTAATTGCCAAACTAGACGAAAAGCAAAAAGAATCCTTAAAGGCCTCTATTGAAGAGGGTATATCGGATAAGACCTTCACGGTACAGCTAGAAGACCTTGACAGCACCGACGCGCCATTTATTATCACGCAACCGGAATTTATTCGTCGTATGAAAGACATGCAAGCTACCGGAGGTGGTGGAATGTTTGGAATGGGTAATTTCCCAGAAATGTACAACCTAGTGGTTAACTCCAATAGTGCGCTTGCAGAGAAGATTCTTGCCACAGAAAACTCCGAGAAAAAAACCGAGCACATTAAAAGAGCGCTGGACCTGGCAAAACTTTCGCAAAACCTTTTGAAAGGTAAGGAACTGACTGAATTTATTCAGAGAAGTTACAGCGATTTAATTAAATAAAAATTTACATAGTTTATCAATTAATGGCCAGCTTTTGAGCTGGCCATATTTATTTTAGTTAAGACCACGAAGAAAAGTCAGTACTGTTTCAATAGTCCCCCATTTAGATCTATTAAATTACGGATTAAATGCATTGTAATATTCGTCCAACTTAATGTAAAGCATATATCATATATGCTAGTTCGGTGAATGTACCAAGTGGTAATTTATCTTTTCTAACAGCTCATTTATATCTATTGGATTTGGAAAAAAATCCACTGCGCCAGCTTCTATTGCTTGCTTGTAACTGAGAGATTTTGAAGTGGAAATTATAGGAATTGATCTAAACAATTCATTTTGACTTATTTGTGTAACTAGGGGCAAATGAACATAAGACGTAGCTATTATTAAATCTGGGCAAAATTCAAATAAGACACTGTAATAGTTATTTGTATCATACAAAATAGAAACAATGCAGTGAGTTTATCCGCCGTTTTGCGATGCATATTTTGCCGAAAAGATTTGTAAAAATCCGCCATTATGGTTTTCTCAGCAGCACGTGGAAACAAATGAAGCTTAAAAATCTGCAACAGAATTTAGGCATTCAGCTCAAAGAAAAACTTCTATCCAAAACTTTTCAGCCGAAATGCAGTTGTTGCAAAGTTGGGAATCTGGTAACGATTGCAACGTTCGATTTACGCGGTCCGCCAAGTTGGTTTTTGGAGATGAGCCAAAACTTTGAAAAGCCTAAAATCTAGCATTTTGGGTAAGGGATTTTATGCCCAAAAGTGAAGGAAAACACGATAAAACCGTGAAAAAATACCAATATTAGTCAAAAAAAAAGAGACTCTTCCCGAAGTCTCCTGTATATCTTTAAAATTTTCCGTAGATAAACCCATAATGCTGAAAAAAACTCCCGAAGCTTCCGTTCAACGGACCGCGGCTTGGCGATAGTGGCGGATTAGAAAGCCAAAACTTTCAATTTTGCACTAAACCAAACAACAGCTTTTTATTATTTAATAAATTAAGAAATAAGGAAATATAAAAAGCTGTTGCGACTAAAAATGCACGAACTTTCTATATTTCCCTTAACCCGCCATTTCGCCAAGCCGATGTTAGCAGAAGTTTCTTTATTTTTTCTCTTTTAGTTTTTTGAAAAAATCTTTTGTCAGTTTTTTATTATGCTTCATTGTTGGCAGTCCAATGCTTTTACGATTTTTGTCAACTTGCACAGAATCAGAGATTATGCTGTTTCCTATATAAGTTGCGTAAAGAATATTCTCTTTTTTTACTTGTAAATGATATCGGTCAACCATTGTTGAATATTCTCGAGGTTGACATTCACCTGTTTTAATATAATCCTTAAGTTTGGATTCAAAAAAAGGATAATCTTCAGAGAATGACATATGACTAAAAAAATTTGTGAGTGGCAAAAAGACATTATCATTGCCTATTAGCCCAACTTTATTTAATGAAGGATATCCATAATTTGTAAAAATCCATTTCATCAGATTTGCATTTTTTTTATCATTTCTTATCATTAAATCAACATCTGCCCGTTTTCCTTCCTGGTCCCGGATAAATAATGTTGTTATAGAATCCATCAAAACTCTATCTCTTGATTTTTCCCAATTTTCAATTTCAGATATGACTTTAATACTGTCAATATCATATTTTTGGAATAATGGTAAATGATTTTTATAGGAGTTTTTGTAAGGCGCAATAGTCTTTATAAATTTTATGAGAGTTTTTTTTCCACCAAAGTTTCTACCATATTTATCACTTAAATAAATATAATTTTCAAATT
Organism: Planobacterium oryzisoli; assembly: GCF_015354315.1. Taxonomy (GTDB): domain Bacteria; phylum Bacteroidota; class Bacteroidia; order Flavobacteriales; family Weeksellaceae; genus Planobacterium_A; species Planobacterium_A oryzisoli. Next base: position 272,588 of record NZ_JADKYY010000001.1, on the reverse strand, counting down.
CATTTATTCTTTCTTGATTTTTAGGTTCATATTTTCGAAACAACTTTTTATATTTTTTTATTGCAATTTTAGGTTTTTGCGCGATCCGATAAATACTGTCAATCTCGTTGACTTTATTATAATAGTCTATATAGTTTCTCTCTCTTGTTTTGCAAGAACCTAAAAAGAATATTATTAAAAAGAAATAAAAAATATTGATTTGCAGTTTCATTTGCAGTTTTTTTTGGTGAAATTTCTGCTAACGGAAAAGGGCTTTGCGAGGTGCGGGCTACTGCAACCGAAAGTGGAGAGGTGAACCAATCTCTAGCAAAAACTTTTTCCATTTTTTAAAATTACGAAACTAAAAAATGGAAAAGTTTTTTGCGGGTATTTTCTAGAATATTTCTAAGATTTCCTTCAACCCCGCATCTTGCAAAACCCATGTTAGCCGCAGCTTTTTTATTCAATTTTTGGATAGAAAATATCATCAGTTTTTAAAATTAAAATTTTTTCTTTTTTGTTTTTGTCTTTTAGTTTCAAAGAATAAAATATGTATTTGTCATTAAAATATATCATTTTAGCATAATTAAATTGTTTATATTTTTCACGAACAATAGTATTCACAATGTTTATGTTTTCTAGATTATCAGACTTATATATCATATTTCTAATATTGATAATAATAAATAGTAGAAGTAAAAAAGATATTCGTATGGTCAAATCTACAACAACATATAAAACATCTTTAATGTGTTCATAAGTTTTAGTTTTATTTTTGTAGTTTGAATAAAAAAATTTGAGTATTTTCAGTTTTGGGTCAACTTTAGGATATAATTGAAAAATAGTTCTAATGAAAAATCCTAAAAAAAGTAAAATTGGAATAATTATTCCAAGGTAACTTGAGAAAGTATTCCTTTCTTCATTATAAATGCTAGTGTTAGGATAAATAGCAATAGCAATTCCTAGCATAATGCTCATTGTTAAATTTAACCATAGTGGAATTTTATCAAGTTCGTCAGTGAATAAAGACTTAAAAAATTTTATTGGTTTTACGATACGATATAACATTATTAAAGTAACAATTACTATTCCTACTGTTATGCCGTCAGAAACTAATTGAGTAATAGAAAAAAATCTTACATAAGGCAAACCAATAGTTAGTAATTCCAAAACCTGCCACAACCCTCCAATAATTGAAGGAATAAGCACAATTAAAGATAAATTTTCCTTAATGTCTTTTTTAATAAATTTTAAAAATTTGTTTTCTCTAATTATTTCTTGCTGTTCGTTCATAAAATTGCGGCTAACGGTTTGGCGCTTGGCGCAGTGGCGGATTTCTGAGCACTAAACTGTCAATACACCACAAAAGTTGATGCGAGGTAGAATGTTCAATTAACCACTTCACCCGCCATTGAGCCAAACGCTTGTTATGTGGCGTTATTTAGTTTCTTGTTCATTTTTTCTGCGAGTTTATAAAATTCCGAGAAGTAGCTCTCATCGTATTTTAAGTCTTTTTTGAACTCTTCAAGATACAGTGCTTTCAGCTTATCTTTTGCTGATTTTCTCTCAATTTGATTTTCTGATTGTAAGCCAAAAACAAGTTCGGGATTATCATTATTTACTTTAGTTTTTATAAAGTCTGGTAAAAGACCTTCTACACATCTGTACCCTGGCTTGTCTAAACCAATTACAAAGTAATCGCTATCTTTAATGTACCCTGCTTTTTCAAAATTTTGTTTGACATTTGAGATTGCATCCAAATCAAGGGTGACAACAAGTTTATTAAATCGCTCCTTTATAAATTTTAGCAAAACTGGGTTATTTAAAAATCCAAATCCGCCATATGGGTAAAGTTCGCCTGAAAATTTAAGACGTTTTTCTCCGTGTTTCTTATCTCTTAATAGATTAAAATATTCAATATCAATTGAACCTTCGAGTAGCATAATATTATTTTCTTGGCTAAAAAATGCTTCTTTAAGAGTTTCGAACTCAGGACCAACCATACCTAGGGCCAATTCAAAAGGTTCTCGCCAATTAGCGCCTTCTATTTCTTCAATTTTTGATTCTCTAATTTTATTGCGTTGAATATTTCTTTTTACAAGAATATTTGATTTTGGATTGTGATGACTTAGCAAATAAGGACTGTGAGTTGTGGCAATAACTTGTATTTCCAACTCTTTACTTAAATCTTGTAAAATCCTACCGAATTCTGACTGGGCAGATGGATGTAGGAATGATTCAGGTTCTTCAATTATCACAATTGGTGTAATCTTGTTTGATTCATCATCTTGGTCAATCAAATTTTTAGCATTGAAAATACTGCTTAATATTAAAGTTCTATTTTTTGTGCCGCTTCCCCATTCATCAAGCGGTAGTTCAAAGTTTTTTTCACCTAACGATATTTCATATGGTATCCTTTCGTAATCCATATCGAAACCACTAAATGTTAAACCTACTTCATATTTTTCTTGCAATCTACCAATTAACTCCTGTAGTTCAGATTTATGTTTTTGAATTGCTTTTGATAATTCTTTGTTGATTTGGTTTACTTTACCTTCAATAGACTCTTTGGCTTTTGTGCTTAAATTTTCAAGTTGTCCGTGATTTGTTCTTCTAAACGGACTTTGAGGTTGAGTTGAATTGTGAAAAACGATTACTTGAGCGAAATGAATTCTACGCAAAATCTCACCAACCTTATATTTGTCTGATACAGATTTATTTTCTACAGTTATCTCTGTACTCGAATCTTTAGGGTTAGTATTTAATATTATTTTGATTATTAGCTGTGTATCTTTTATTTCAAATTCTTCTTTATCGTCTTTAGAGTCTTTAAGAAATACTTGCAAAAATTTAATTAGTCCAATATCCGCTTTACAGTCTAATTGAATTCTTACAGTTAGTTCAATGCTTTCTTTTGATGCTTTTGGTTTCCATACAGGAAAATCCGTGTGATAATTTAGCCTATGTCGGTTACTCACTGGCCCCAAAACATTTAAAATTGCTCTAATTATATTAGACTTGCCTGAATTGTTTTTGCCACAAATTGCAGTGTAAAAGTCTTCAAACTCAATTATGCAATCTTCAAATGACCTAAAATTCTTTAAATGTATATCTTTTATTTTCACTAGTGTCGTTTTTTATTATGCCACATAACGTTTTGGCGCTTGGCGAAGAAGCGGATTTCGAAGCACTAAACTGTCTGCCAGCACAAAACTTAATACGAAGCACAAAGCTTCATTTAAGCACTGAACCCGCTTTTTTGCCAAACGCCTGTTATAGGCAGATTTTATTTCTTGCTCCATTCGTCCCAATAGTTTTTACATATTTCTCCGAACTGGTCTATTGTCAATTCGTTTTTATTCTGGTCATATACTTTGATTGTTCTGCAACTAATTGTCAAGTTACCACCGCAGTAGTCAAAGCTTGTGTCGTGTTGATTGCAAGTTATTACAACCACGCCTTCTTTAATGTCGGCTGATAGTATTTCAAGTTCCGCTTTAAAAATGTCAGCATATTCGGTCTTTACAATAGTTGGAAGGTCAATCGGATTTGTCCACGGGTCAAGTTCTAATTTGTCTACATTGATTAGCTCAATGTAAAACTTGTCAAATGTCTTGTCAATTCGTTCCGCCAAATATTCACAGTCAACCGTCAGCGTCAACAAGTTTTTGTCTCCCGTCCACGCAGAAATTGTCTCATCGTGTAGGATTGAAAAAATATCTCTTATGTCTTCGGTTACTGTCATTCTAAATTTGCCTATAACATTGTTTTTTTACGAAACAAAACACGGTGTAGTTTCGTAAAATAACACCTATATGCGCATTTCGTAAAATCTATTGCTAATATAATTAATTTTTTGTAAATTAGATACTTAGTAAGTTATTTTTTGTGGATAGCGAAACAAAATAGGTTAAATTAGAATTATTTAGGTATGGATAGCGAAACAATATTAAGAACCTTACACGACCGATTACAAGTGCAACGCTATGCCAATAATACCATAAAATCGTATTGTGGTTATGCACAAATATTCTTAGAGTATATGAATAAATATCGTACGCTCAACGAAATACCTATTGCTGAAATAGAGGGTTTTATTAATGAAAAAGTATTTCAAGACAATATTAGTGCATCTTATCAACGCTCTTTAGTTGGGGCAATTAAGAAAATTTATGAGTTGGTCAATAATCAATCGATAGAGTTAAATTATTTATATCCTAAACGAAAATCAACCCAACTGCCTACTTTCTTTTCTCAAGAAGAAGTGAGAAAAATATTAAATGCTACAGAAAATTTAAAGCATAAAGCAATTCTTACCACTATTTACAGTTGTGGATTGCGCTTAAGTGAGTTAATAAATCTTAGACTAACCGATGTAAAATCCGACAGTAATTTACTGTTAATACAACAAAGCAAAGGGAATAAAGATAGGTTAGTAGCTTTACCTGATAAGTTATTAAGTTTGTTGCGAGAATATTATATTGAATATAAACCCAAAGTATTTTTATTTGAAGGAACTAATGATGAGCAATACGGGGAAAGAAGTGTTCAGTTAGTTTTGAAAAAGTCAATGAAAAAAGCCAATATTGCAACAAAAGGCAGTGTGCATACTTTGCGTCATTCATACGCCACACATTTAATAAAAAGCGGAATTGACATTCGGGTTGTACAAGAATTATTAGGACATAGTGATATTAGAACAACCATGATTTACACTCATATTACAGATGTAGATAAGAAATCGACACCAAGTCCATTAGATTTTTTATAACCTAAAATAAAAAACCCAACTTTACATTTTTGGGTGTAAAATTGGGTGTTTATCTTTTAACTGATTAATTACCAGTGTTTATTGCGGAGAGAGAGGGATTCGAACCCCCGGACCTGTTACAGTCAACGGTTTTCAAGACCGCCGCAATCGACCACTCTGCCATCTCTCCATAAAACGTTTCCGTTTTAAGTGGTGCAAATATACTTAGGTTTTAACATCTCTGCAAGAAAAATCTACACTTTGCTTTTAAAACCTTAATTATCAACAGATAAAATTTCATAAATCCTGCTACCCGCCACAACCATAGCTACTCCCAGTAAAATACTTAGTACCAAATAAAGTATTAGTATTGAAAACTGAGAGTTTTGCCATAACTGAAGCGATTCGTATGAAAACGTAGAAAACGTGGTAAATCCACCACAGAATCCCACGAGTAATAAAAGACGCAAATCATTTTGCTCTTTTAACAGGTAGCTACTGAGCATACCGAAAAGTAAACATCCCAGCATATTTACTAGAAAAGTCCCCATCGGAAATCCCCCATAATTCCAGCTTCGCATCGTCAGATGCGATACCACATACCTTAGGGAACTTCCCAGGCCGCCGCCTAAAAAAACCAGCAGAAGCGTGCGCATCCTACTCCAGTTCTGCTAAATATTTCTCGGCGTCCATTGCAGCCATACATCCGGATCCGGCGGCAGTGATTGCCTGGCGGTAGATATGGTCCTGCACGTCTCCTGCTGCAAATACCCCCGGTAGGTTGGTCCGGGTACTTCCCTTCTCTGTCAGGATATATCCATTAGCATCCACCGTAATCTGACCTTTGAATATTTCCGTGTTGGGCTTGTGTCCAATGGCAATAAAAATACCGTGCACTGGAATCTCGGATTTCTCTCCCGTCTGGTTGTTCAGCACTATGGCTTTTTCTACCAAACTATTTTCTCCCTCGATTCCCACCAGCTCATGAAAATACTTAACCACCAAATTAGAGGTGTTTTCCACCCGGTGCACCATGGCCTTAGAAGCGCGGAACTCTCCTTTTCTTACTAACATCGTTACCTTACTTGCTAATTTTGCAAGGTAGGTAGCTTCTTCTGCGGCGGTATCTCCACCCCCTACGACAATGACCTCTTTTCCTTTATAAAAGAATCCATCACACGTAGCGCAGGCAGACACCCCACCTCCGGCGTATTTTTTCTCATCGTCCAGTCCCAGATATTTGGCGGTGGCTCCAGTAGAGATAATCACAGTGCGCGCCTGAATTTCCTTGTTTCCTGCATAGAGTTTATGGATGCCTCCCACCTCGGTGGAAAACTCCACTTTAGTGATCATTTCGTAATGCACCTTGGTATCAAAGCGCTCTGCTTGTTTTTGTAGTTGCAGCATCATCTCAGGACCTGTAACTCCGTCCGGATACCCTGGGAAGTTATCTACTTCGGTAGTAGTAGTAAGCTGACCTCCTGGTTCCAAACCGGTGTAGAGCTTTGGTTTTAGATCCGCTCTTGCAGCATATATAGCGGCTGTAAATCCTGCAGGACCTGAGCCCACAATCACGCATTGCTCTATTGTATTCTCCATAGTTATAGTATAGTAATGTAAAGTTATTTTGATTGCGTAAAATTCGTCATTTTGGTTTGTCTCTGCAATGCAAATCCATGTTTTTTATCAATCGGGATATCTCTTTTAATCAGTTGCATAATTTAAAATTCCGTACGGTTAGGTAGAAATTTTCAGTCTGTCTGCATGCAGAATTTTATATACCATCTCTTTTAAAAGCTCCTCGTCCGTGGCGGATCCTGCGCCCAGACCTTTTACTTTCATGTCGGTTTCCCGCAAAATGGAGATAATTTTGGTTGCGGTTTTTAGCGGATAGAAAGCGGCCGCGCGCTCGTAGTCCTTTAGGAAAAAAGGACTTATGCCCATAGCAGAGGCCATTTCCTCTCTTGAGGATCCACGCATTGTATGAAATATAATAAGACCTGAAAAGAAATTATACAGCGTACCCACCGTAAGGACCATGGGGTTACTCTTGGTGTTTCTTCCTACATAGAACGCAATTTGCATCGCGCGGTCTAAGTTTTTCTCTCCCAGGGCCCTTTGCAGTTCAAAGACATTGTAGTCTTTACTTATTCCAATATATGTTTCTACTGCCTTTAAATCCAGCGTTTTTTCCCCCAAAATCATCTTGAGTTTATCCAGTTCATTGACAATGCGGGAGAGATCGTTGCCTAGGTATTCCGCCAAAAGAGGTGCTACCTTGGGATCCGCTTTTAAATTCTGCTTTCGTAAATAGCCTTCGATCCACTGCGCTAGCTGGTAGTCTTTAACCGGTTCACTGTAATGGAGCCACTTGGAGGCGGAAAGTTTCTTAGTGAATTTCTTGCGCGCGTCTAGTTTCTTATACTTATGTGCAAAGACCAGAATGGTGGTTAAGACCGGTTGATTTAAATACTGCTCGAATTGAGTGGATTCGGCCTCTGCCCAGCGCAAATCCTGCGCTTCTTTGACTATAATAAGATTGTAAGGGCCCATCATTGGAAACTGCTGCGCGAGAGAGAGAATTTCAGCAAGCGAAGTATCTTTTCCGTATACTACGGTTTGTCCAAAGGCGCGGTCCTGCTGCTCCAGCACTTCTTCTTCCAGGCACTTTACCGCTGCATCCATGAAATAGGGTTCCTCTCCATGAAAAAAATAAACCGGTTGAAGTTCTTTATTTTTGATATTTTTGAGCAATAAATCTAACTCTTTCATAAACGGTGCAGCTACAGGCTTTGAATTTCCCTTCGACGTACGATTTTAAAATCAGGAAAGACAAAGATAAGTTTTTTATTTATGACCCTACGCGTCGCAGCTACCTGCTGCTCAGCCCGGAAGAATGGGTACGTCAGCACTGGATCCACTATCTTATACAGGACAAAGGCTATGCACTTTCTGCCCTTCTGTGCGAAAAAAAGATTGTCCTTGGAAAGGTAACCAAACGTCTGGATATTTTAGTCTCGCGCAAACTTACCACTGAACTTCTCATCGAATGTAAAGCGCCCCATATTTCCCTCTCCCAATCTACTTTTGAGCAGATCGCTCGCTACAACAGTGTAGTAAATGCACAGGGACTTTTGCTCAGTAATGGTTTAGAGCATATTTTTGCAACGCAAACTAAAGAGGGATACCAATTTTCCCGCTACGAATTTTAATCCACCATCCGGTAATTTATGAATGAAATAGCACAAAAGAAAGCGACTTTTCTAGGTATTGTCCCTTTACTCGTATTTGTCCTGACGTTCCTTGGCTCAGGCATTTACAATAATGACTTCTATGCCCTGCCCTCCCCGATTGCAGCCATGATCGGTATTGTAGCAGCCTTTGTTCTTTTTAAAGGATCTGTAAGCGGGAAAATGGACGTATTTCTTAAAGGCTGCGGCGATGGGAAGATACTTACCATGTGTATTATCTACCTTCTTGCCGGAGCCTTTGCCACGGTATCGAAAGCCTCAGGAAGCATTGATGCCATCGTACAGATGGGAATGGACTATATCTCGCCTGCCTACTTTGCGGCGGGTGTGTTTGTCATTGCCTCCTTTCTTTCCTTTGCTTCAGGAACTTCCGTAGGATCCATCGTTACCCTGGCGCCCGTGGTACTGGAAATGGCGCGCCAAAGCCATACGCCCCTAGGTCTTCCTGCAGCAGCGCTGCTCTGTGGTGCTATGTTCGGGGATAACCTTTCCATCATTTCCGATACCACCATCGCTGCCACGCAGAGTGTGGGATGCGAGATGAGGGATAAGTTTCGGGCGAATTTCAAGCTCGCGCTGCCTGCAGCGCTCCTTGCCATTGCCCTTTTCGTATGGGCAGCCCCAGAGGCCTCCTCCGTGCAAAGCTCTACCACTTCCCTTCCGTACAATCCGCTACTAATTGCTCCGTACCTCTTGGTTATACTATTGGCCGTAGCGGGAGTTAACGTTTTTGTCACTCTGTTTTTAGGACTTGTCTCTGCTGGGGTTCTTGGAATCACTATGGGAAGCCTCGATTTTATGCAGTTCACCAAATCGTCCTACGAAGGGTTTACCAGTATGTCGGAGATATTCTTCCTCTCACTGCTCACCGGAGGGCTGGCGGCCCTGGTAGATCGGGCCGGAGGCATCCGCTTCATCCTTACAGGCATCCAACGGCTCATCGGATCAGAAAGAACGGCGCTACTGGGGGTAGGGGGCCTAGTAAGTCTTACCAATCTTTGTATGGCCAACAACACCATCTCCATTCTTATCTCCGGGAAAGTCTCCAAGGAAATAGGAGATAACTACGCTCTGGACCCCAAAGACACAGCCTCGGTATTGGATATATTCGCCTGCTACGTGCAGGGACTGGTGCCTTATGGCGCGCAGATCCTACTGCTTATTTCCTTAAGCAGCTACACTCTGGGATTTTCAGAGCTCTTTTTTCAGGCATACTATCTGCATTTGCTGCTTGCAATAACTTTACTTTATATTCTTTTTAAACCCGCAAAAAAAAGCCCCGCACATGCATAAGAAAGCACTGGTTTTTGATTTCGGTGGAGTTCTTATGGACTGGAACCCACGGTACTATTTTTCGTCGCATTTTGATTCTGAGGAAACTATGGAGTTCTTTCTCTCAAAGATTGCCAGTGACGAGTGGAATGCACAGCAGGATAAAGGACGAAGTCTTTCTGAGGCCACGGAGCTGCTGGTAGCGATGCATCCCGACTGGGAGGCGGACATCCGGGCATACTACCAGAACTGGAGCACGATGCTCAAAGGGGAAATCAAACAGAATGTGGAGGTATTAAGACGTCTTGCCCAAAATCGTTACCCCCTCTACGGGCTTACCAACTGGTCGCACGAAACCTTCCCCTATGCACTGGAGCACTATGACTTTTTCAGTCTCTTCGAGGGAAAAATTGTCGTATCGGGCGAGGAGAAACTCATTAAACCGGATCCAGAGATTTTTCAGCTGCTTATAGAGCGCTACTCACTGGATCCCAAAGAGAGTATATTTATTGACGACAACTACCAGAATATCCTTACGGCAGAGAAATTAGGATTTGATGTAGTACATGTGCATTCGGAGCTAGAACTCTCTGACGCACTGGTAGAAAAAGGAATAGTGCTTTAATCCTCTTCGCGGTGGACGGTCTCTATAGAGAATGCAGGAAGGCACACCGAGACGTAATGGCATTCTTCGAGGAAAGGATTGGAGTAGCGCACGCGGGTACCCCCACTGATACGGATGCTCTCCCCTTGGTGCAGTACAATAGTCTCTCCTTCTAGTTCAAACTGTTTTCGGCCTTGCAGCACCAGGGTATACTCGTCAAATTCCGGTGTCTGAAACGGCTCGCTCCATCCGGCCGGGGCAATCATCGCTGCAATGGAAACTTCGGGATTTTGGTTGGAAGAACCAAAATGTTCCAGGATGGTCTTTCCGTCGGTAGTAGGCACCTGGAAAGGGGTGCGCTGAATCTTAAACTTCTTCATCGGGGGTAAATGTGAGTTTGGTTTCTCTTTTTATTACCGAGAGTACAATATGGCTGTGGTACTGTCCGATATTGGGTATATTGGCAATGACCTCGGTAACAAACTGATTGTAGTCTTTAATATTCTTTGAAACGACCTTGATCATATAATCATAGGTGCCACTTAGGCTCACCACTTCCAAGACCTCGGGCCTTCCCCCAATTTGCTGTTCAAAGATATGGAGTTTTTCCAGGGACTGTTCCTTCAGGGTGATATTGCAGTAGGCCATAAGTTCAAAGCCTGCGCGGTCCGGGTTTAAAAGTGCCACATACTTCTCTATAATACCGGCCTGCTTCATCGTTTTAATCCTCTCGTAGGTAGGCGAGAAAGAAAGCCCTACCTTCTCTGCTATTTCCTTTACGGCCAGGGTAGAATCCTCCTGAAGCAGGTTGAGTATACGCTGGTCGGTGCTGTCTAGTGTCTTCATTCCTTTATTTTTTCAAGAACCTCGTAGAAATCTTTGCCGATAAGGTCCAGTCCCAAAACCCCCACGCTTCCCACGTGGCTGTAGTGTAGCTCCGAGGGCTCGTACGTGTAGCAGCCGTTTTGAATGGACTTTCCCACCTCTTGGTAGGCCTGGCGAAAGGTCGTGCCTTTCTGCATCAGTTGGTTTATCTTCTCTACGCTGAAAAGATACTCATATTTGGGATCATTTAAAAGTCCCTTCTCTACTTTGAGCTCTGGAAGAACGCCAATGAGCATCTTAAGACAGGATTTAAGCTCCTGTATAGCAGGAAAAAGAATTTCCTTGGTCAGCTGCATATCGCGGTTGTATCCAGTGGCTAGATTATGGGAGAGCAGGGTCAGTTCCGAAGGCAGCGACTGCAGCCGCGAGGTCTTTGCACGGATCAGCTCAAAGACGTCAGGATTCTTTTTATGGGGCATAATGCTCGATCCGGTCGTAATGGTATCTGGAAACGAGAAAAAGCCAAAGTTCTGCCCCAAATAAAGGCACAGATCGTTGGATAGCCCGCCAATGGTGCTTCCAATAGAGGCCATGGCCACGGCCAGAAAACGCTCGGTCTTCCCACGGGACTTCTGCGCGTAGATGGAATTTACGTGCATGGACTTAAACCCCAGTAAATCGGTAGTAAGCCTCCGGTCCAAAGGAAAGGACGATCCGTAACCGGCTCCCGAACCTAAAGGGTTTTTAAGGGCTATGCGCTGGGCCGCAGAGAGAAGCTCCAGATCGTCGGTAAGGCTCTCGGCGTAGCTTGAGAGCCAAAGTCCCACCGAGGAGGGCATGGCAATCTGGTAGTGCGTATAGCCGGGCATAAGCTCCTCCCGGAACTTTCCTGCAAGGGAAGTCAGTACCACAAAAAGACGTTCCACTAGTTCTGCTATCTGCTGGATTTCGCTTCGTAGATACAATTTTATGGCAGTAAGCACCTGGTCGTTTCTACTTCGTCCGGTATGGATTTTCTCGCCCACAGCGCCCAAGCTTTGTATCAGTTCGTATTCAATCTGACTGTGTACATCCTCTACATTAGGATCGAGCGAAAAGCGGCCCTCTCTGCACCGCTCAAGCATCTGGTCCAGTGCCTCGAGCACAAGAGAAAGCTCCTCCCTAGAAAGCAGACCTATACGCTCCAGCATGGTGGTGTGTGCCTTGGTACCTTCCATATCGAAGGGGGCAAGCAGCAGGTCAAACTCACGGTCTCTTCCTACTGTAAATTCATGGATCCCTTCAAATGCGCTCTGCTCTTCAGAGGATTTTGACCAAATGGGTGTGGCTTTTTTTTTCATGGTGCTTGTACTTTAGTTAAGAAGCTTTTGAAGGAAGGCATCGTACATTTCTATTCCTTCCTTTAATTCATTTAAAAAGATAAATTCATCCGCCGTGTGGGAACGAAGCGAATCGCCTATTCCCATCTTAATGGATGGGAAAGGAAGCAGCGCCTGGTCCGAGACCGTAGGCGAGCCAAAGGTGTCTATGCCCAGATTAAGCGCAGTAGTTACCAGGGGATGGTCCGGCGCTATAGAGGATGGCCTAAGCCTTAGGGAGCGTGGTTTGAGTTCTACCCCGGGCAGCAAGCTCTGTAATTCCTCGACTATTTGCTCGGGCGTGTAGCATTCGTTGAGCCGCACATCCATAGTGAAATGAGCCTCTGCGGGAACTACATTGTGTTTCTCCCCGGCATTAAATATGCTGACCGCTACGTGCACCTGCCCCAGAAGCGAAGATGTTTTTTCAAAACGGTAGTTTTTTAGCTTTACTATATGCTCCACCGCCAAGTAAATGGGATTTAGGGCATTGGGATGGGCGGCATGGGAGCTCTTTCCAACCACTCTGCAGTCTACCACCAGAAGTCCTTTTTCTGCGGTAGCTGCGCGCATCTGTGTAGGTTCGCCTACAATGGCGCAGTCAATTAGAGGGAGCTCCTGCAAAATAGAGGCTATACCTTCTGAGCCTGAAATCTCTTCTTCTGCGGTAGCTGCAAAGACCAGGTTGTATTTTCCTTTTGTGAAATAGTTGTTTACAAACACAGTAAAGAGCCCAACCAGGGACGCTCCCGCATCGTTACTTCCCAGTCCGTAGAGCTTTGAATCACAAACTTCTGCACCGAAAGGATCCTTGGTGTAGAGAGTGCTGGGCGCAACCGTATCGTGGTGCGAGTTAAGTAGCAGCGTAGGCTTAGAGGGATCGAAATAGGCGCTCTGGGCCCATACATTATTGCCCTTGCGCCTGTAGGGAATCCCAAGACACTTCATCGTGCTGGTAAAAAGATTTGCGGCCTTATCCTCCTGCCTGCTAAGGGAAGGGGTTTTAATCAGCTGTTTTAATAACTCGAGTGCGTGCGTGTACGTAAAGTCCATCATGCTATTTTAAGCGCTGTACCACAGCTGCGTCCCTGTAATTTATCCTCAAGTGCTTCAGAGGAGATTATACTACAACCCTCTACCCCATGGCCCAGTGCTTTAAAACCGCTCTGCAGCTTAGGTACCATACCATGGGAGATTTGCCCCGAGGCTCTAAGGGTTAAGAACTCCTGTGGGGTTAAGTACTCCAAAGCGCTCTGCTCGTTATTAGGATCGAGCAAAACGCCTTTCTTTTCGAAGCAGTAAAGCAGCTGCACCTGATGCATTCCCGTCATGGCAATGGCTATCTCACTTGCCAGTACATCGGCATTGGTATTAAGAAGCTGAAAATCCTCTCCCATCGTTACTGCACTTACCACAGGGACCACACCTTGGCCCAGTAGCATGGAAAAAACCTTAGGCTGTACATGGGCAATATCACCTACCATTCCAAAATCCACAGGCTCCTTCGGCCGCTTTACTGCAGCGATGGATCCTAGATCGGCCCCGCACATTCCAAGTGCGTTAATTCCTTCGCTTTGAAGACGCGCGACCAATTGTTTGCTGTAGTATCCGGCATACACCATGGTACAGACTTCCATGGTCTTCTCAGAGGTTATCCTTCTTCCCTCCACCATGGTTTGGGGAATGCCTAATTTTTCGGATACTGAACTAGCCAGTCTTCCCCCTCCGTGTACCAGAATATACTGCTTCTTGGTAGCCCCGAGGGTTTTTAAAAGCTCGGTGAGGACCTCAGGCTTTTCCAGGGTTTCTCCTCCTATTTTAATTATGTAGAGGGTACTCATAGCGTAGGGGAAAGTAGTTCACTTAAAACAGTCTGCATGGCTAGGGTTCGGTTTGCTGCCTGCTCGTACACCAGTTGGTTGTTACTATCTAGCAGAGCATCCCCTAGTTCGAGATTTCTTCTAACGGGCAAACAGTGCATAATTCGTGCGGAAGGATTCTTGAGCAAGAAATCCTCTCCCAGCATCCAATCCTTCTCCACCGGGGGCATAGTTCCGTACTGCTCGAAGCTGGACCAGTTTTTTACATAGACATAATCGGCGTCCTTAAGTGCCTCCATCTGGTCATGGTACACCGGAGTATCTTGAACAAATTCAGGGCTAAGGTCGTACCCAATAGGATTGGCAATGGAAAAATCCACATCGGCCTTAATCATCCATTCGGAAAAGGAGTTAGCCACGCAGTGTGGAAGCGCCTTGGTATGGGGCGCCCAGGTAAGGACTACTTTGGGGGGGCGGGCCTCTTTCCAGGTCTGCTCAATGGTAATAAGGTCTGCAAAGCTCTGAAGCGGGTGCCGTGTAGCAGATTCCAAGGAAACCACCGGCACCGTGGCGTACTTTAAAAAGGCAGAGAGAACCGGTTCGCTATAGTCCTCTTCCCTGTCCTGAAGAAGAGGAAAAGCGCGGATTCCAATCACATCGCAGTACCTGGAGAGCACCCGCGCTGCTTCTTTTACATGCTCCGTAGTGGAGCCGTCCATTACGGTGCCTTCCGAAAACTCCCAGGTCCAGGCGTCCTGTCCTGCATTTAAAACCTGTACGTGCATGCCCAGATTCCATCCTGCCTGTTGGCTGGAGAGACGGGTACGTAGGCTGGGATTAAGAAAAACCAAACCCAGGGTTTTGTTCTGTCCTAAACTTTTATTGGAAAAAGGATCTTGCTTAATGGCGAGTGCCTTAGAGAGTATTCCTTTTATGTTTTTGATATCATGTACGGATGTAAAATTTTTCATAATGCTCGTAATACCTTTTCAAGGGAATTAATAAAATAGTCGCTTTGCGCGCGCGTAATGGTTAAGGAGGGAAGCAGACGCATAGTATGGGGATGCGTGGCGCTTCCCACCAGTATGGCGTAGCTGCTGCGTAGCTGCTGCGCGATTACTTTCGAAGGCACTTCAAAGTCCAGGGCTATCATAAGGCCTCTGCCACGAACGGCTTTTATACCGTTAATCTTGGATAGGGCCTCTATAAGATACGCTCCCTGCTGCTTTGCATTTTCCTCTAGATTTTCATCCTTAAGAACATCCAGTACGGCGATGGCCGCACTGCATGCCAGGTGGTTGCCACCAAAAGTGGTACCCAGCATCTTTTGCCAAAGCGCAATATCAGGAGCAATGAGCACTCCGGCTATAGGAAAACCATTGCCCATGCCTTTAGCCACAGTCACAATATCGGCCTTAACCCCATGATGCTGATGGGCAAAGAATGTTCCTGTCCTTCCGTAGCCACTCTGTATCTCATCACAGATAAACACAGCACCTACTTCCCTGCATCGTTTTGAAAGATGCTCCATAAACTCTTTGGAGGGCTCAAAAATTCCACCAATACCCTGGATACCCTCTATTAAAACCCCCGCGAGCTGGGATTTATTGTCCTGAAAAAGCCGGTCAAAGGCTTGCTTATCTTCTAAGGGACACATCAAGAAATCTTCACTCTTATTAAGTGGTGCTTGGATGAAGCTATCGTCCGTAGCAGCCACTGCGGCCGAGGTTCTGCCATGGAATCCGCCCTGAAAAACAATGAATTTACGTTTTCCAGTGTGGAACGAAGCAACCTTTAATGCGTTTTCTATGGCCTCAGCGCCGCTGTTGCATAGAAAAAGCCTGTGGGAATCGTATCCACTCTGCGAGCCAAGCATCTGGGCGAGTTTTTTCTGGAGGGGATTCTGCACCGAATTGGAATAATAGCCAAGCGCCTCAAGTTGCTTGGAAATACTCTTAATGTAATGCGGATGGGAATGGCCGATGGATATAACGGCATGCCCCCCATAAAAATCCAGGTACTGAGTTCCCTTGGCATCCCAAAGATCCAGTCCTTCTCCCTTTACAAGTTCAATATCCAATAGCGGATAGACATCTGCTAATTCCATAATTTTTCTTTTTTTAAAATGCGTGGGCTTTAAGGGAAAGTCCTTCCCTTTCTGAAAGTCCCATCATAAGGTTCATGTTCTGTACTGCCTGTCCACAGGCGCCTTTTAGAAGATTATCTAAAACCACATGTACCGCAAGCTCCTTGCCTACCTTTTCTAGTTGTAGTACTGCCTTGTTGGTGCCTACCACCTGCTTGAGATCAAGTGGAGACTCCACCACATGCACAAAGGAAGAGTCCCGGTAAGCAGCAGAAAATTCTTCCTGTATTTCCGAAAGTGAAAGTGGTGTGGAGGCCATCAGACTTACCATGATACCGCGTGTAAATCCACCCCTCCAGGGAACGAAATGAAGAGGCACATCTATTTGGTATAGTTTCCTAGTGGTATGACGGATCTCATGCTGGTGCTGGTGGGAAAATGTTTTATACGGCGAGATGTTGGAACTACGCCAGAGAAAATTGGTCGTCTGATGCAGCGCCTTGCCTGCGCCAGTAGCTCCCGTAATTCCTACGGCGTGGAAGCTCTCCACCTGGCTTATCTTAAGAAGGGGAAGCATCCCTAGCTGCAGAGCGGTAGCAAAACATCCTGGATTGGCAATGTAGGTCGCATTTTTGATTTCCTCGCGGAAGAACTCACTAAGACCGTACACAAAACGTCTTCCCTCCCAGAGCTCATCGACCCGAAAGTCGTTTCCCAAATCGATGATACGTGTGGTAGGCGTAAGAAGCGGAGCATTCTCCTTCATCCAGGCTTTACTTTCCCCATGCGGAAGACAAAGAAACACCACATCGCACGGAGTGATCATTTCCTGAAATTTTAGCTCGGTTTCTCCCAGTAGGTCACGGTGCACTTCATGCACCGAGTGGTTTTGCATACTGGTACTTGTAATGAAACCTACTTCTACCAAGGGATGGTTCAGTAAAATGCGAAGTAATTCCCCTGCCGTAAGGCCAGTCCCTCCTACAATTCCTGCCGTGATTTTTGTTTGATTAGTTCCCATTTTCGTGGACTTTATGGTAAATGGAGAGTGCATTGGAGTTAATCTTTATAAATCCTTTCATATCCTGGGCATTCCAAAGTGGATTTTCCTCTCCGTAGCTTGCGTATTTCTTGTTCATCAGATCATTTTTGGACGCAACCCCTAGCAGGTTAAAATGGAACGGGTGTAGCTCAAGGGTCACCTCTCCGGTAACTTTTTCCTGGGAGGAGACCAAAAGTGCTTCAATATCCTTTACTACAGGATCCAGTACCTGTCCGTCGTGGATGAGGTTCGCGTACGTGAGCGTTACCTGATCCTTAAGCAGCATCTGCGCCTTGGTAAGGGTGTGTTTCTCTAGAAGATGGTGCGCCTTTATGATAATCAGTGGCGCAGCGGCTTCAAACGCCACGCGTCCCTTGATTCCTATGATGGTATCCCCAACATGAATATCCCTACCGATACCAAAGGGTTGCGCGATTCGTGCAATGGTTCTAATGGCTTCGATCGGACATTGAAACTCAGAACCGTTTATCTTCTTAAGTTCCCCCTTCTCGAAATAAAGTGCCAGGAATTCCGGTTGTTTTTTTGTGGCCGGTGTAGGATAGGCCTCTTCCGGCAAGGCACCCAGGGAGCCAAGCGTCTCCTTACCTCCAATGGAAGTACCCCAAAGTCCTTTATTGACCGAATATTGCGCCTTTTGAAAGTCCAATTCCACACCGTGCGAACGCAAGAATTCTATCTCCTCGTCTCGGGAAAGTTTCTGGTCTCGGATGGGTGTGAGTATTTCCACTCCGGGTAAAAGTACTTGAAAAATGCTGTCAAAGCGGACCTGATCATTGCCTGCCCCAGTACTTCCGTGGGCGATAGAACGGGCACCGATCTTCTGGGCATAGAGAGCTAAAGCTCTAGCCTGGAACACGCGCTCGGAACTTACAGAAAGTGGATACGTATTATTTTTAAGCACATTACCAAATACCAAATACTTTAGGCACTCGTCATAGTACTGCTCCTGTACATTGAGCACCGTAAAGGATGCAACTCCCAGCTCCAGGGCTCTGTTTTCAATCGCCTGAAGTTCCGTGGGACTGAATCCTCCCAAATCTACAAGTACCGCATGTACTTCCAGTTTTTTAATCTTTGAAAGGTACACGGCGCAGTACGATGTGTCCAGGCCACCACTATAGGCTAGTACTACTTTTTCCATAATATTTTTTTTATTTTGTCAAACTTGGAGGTTAATGAGAAGCCCTCAGAAGAAGACTCAAGATTCTTAGGCTGTCCCTGCTCCCAACTTGGATCGTAAAGCATTGCCGTACAGAGACAGTTTTTGCGCTGTTTGGAAGAGAGTATTTCAAAGTTTACACAACTCTTGCATCCGCTCCAGAACACTTCATCCTGAGTGAGTTCCGAATACGTTACCGGGCGGTAACCCAGCTCACTGTTTATTTTCATCACCGCAAGTCCTGTGGTCAGACCAAAAAGTTTAGCCTGCGGGAACAGCTTCCTACTGTACTGAAAAATGAACTGCTTGATCTGTTTAGCAAGACCCGAATTGCGGTACGCTTTCTTAACAATGAGACCGGAATTGGCAACATAGGTTTTCTCACTCCATGTTTCAATATAACAGAATCCTGCCCAATCCCCTTGCTGGGTCAGGGCAATCACTGCCTTGCCTTCTAGAATCTTTTCTTCCAGATACGTTTTGGACCGGCGAGCAATGCCCGTTCCTCTCTCCTTGGCGGATATTTCAATTTCACTAATGATGGTATCCACCAGATGCAGATCCTCCAGGCCACCAATTTTTACTGTAAATTTTGTAATTTCTTCCACTTTCATCTAAAACAGACCGCAAATTTAGATAAATTATCTTTTTAAAACAATTGTTTAAGATAAATTATTTGAATTTTACCATTTAAATAGATAAAAGAGGCAAAAAAAAGGCGAATCCGTAGGGATCCGCCTTCTGAATAGAGTATATGCGTATTACTTCTTACTCAGTTTTTTAAACTTAACGTACGAAACTACCGAAAGAAGTACCATAAGTGCTGAGCCTATATAGACCCAGGCCGGTACCGGTATAGGGTCCCCTGCGGCATAGGAATGCAGTCCGCTTAGGTAGTAATTTACACCGAAGTACGTCATTATGATGCTACTGATTGCCACCATGGCAGCTACGTGGAATGCCCAGCGGCCACGCAGGCCTGGAACCAGGCGCATATGCAGTACGAACGCGTACACCATAACCGAAACAAATGCCCAAGTTTCCTTTGGATCCCAGCTCCAGTAGCGTCCCCAAGACTCATTGGCCCAGATCCCTCCTAAGAAGGTACCAACAGTTAGGGCATAAAGACCTATGGTAAGAGACATTTCCGATACGATCGTAAGTTCCTTAATGGAACGCTCGTTATGTAGTTTGAAGAGTTTCTTTGATGCCAGAATATAAAATACAAGACATATCACGGCAATCACAAAAGAAAGCCCAAAGAAACCGTAGCTGGCGGTAATAATTGCCACGTGGATAATGAGCCAATACGATTTAAGTACCGGCACTAAAGGCGTAATCTGGGGATCCAGAGCCGAACCTCCATGTGCAAATCCCATCATAATGACCGCTACCATGAAACCTGCCGCTGGGATAAGCGCATTGGAATTTCGATAGAGGGCAAATCCAGCAGTAATTCCCACCCAAGAGATAAAGACGATTGCTTCGTAGCCGTTACTCCATGGAGCGTGTCCAGAGATATACCATCTTCCGATCAGTCCAAGAAGCTGTAGAAACCATCCCACAGCGCCCACTACCATTACGCCCTGTATTACGCGTGAGAGTAATCGGCTTGGACGAAATAGTTCTACAAATCCTAAGACTACTAGAAGCCCCCCGATAAGCGTATAGAAGATCAAAAGACGGAAGTTTATATCCACCTTATTCATAAATACTTCCGCTTGAACACGGTTCTCACTAGGCACCACGTTTTTACCCCAGGTCTGTTGGTAGTCGGATAATTTTTTAAGCTCTGCATCGGCTTTTTGCCAGTTTCCACTCTGTTGGGCTTCAAGGACCGCTGAAAAGTAAGGTCCCATTACCGCCTGCGATTCCATATCCGGTTCGAAATTCTGATCCAACCAGGAATGCCACGTAGAATTAGGGTCGTTCTTGACAGGAACAATACGCATGAACTGACCGCTGAAAAACTCATTGAAGATCTGAACACGCTCGTTGACGGCGATTACCTCCTTGTCGTAGTTGGTCTGTTCGGCCGGTTTCTTGGCAAAAGCAATATTATAGTCTTCCTCCAGTACGTAGTTTAGGTTTCCGTTCTGATCGGAAGGAAATAGATTCATCAGTGCCGTATACCCTTCCTCGTTGGCTTTGGTCTTTTTCTTTAGTTCGTCCCCTCCTTTGGTTCCTACCTTAATCAAAGGTACCATGGTCCAGCTAGGCGTATCGGTATTTACAGAGAGGAACCACTGCTCTGCAGTCAGGAACTTTCCGTCGGAACCTTTGAACTTGTCTTTTTTATACAACTTTCTTAGCACATCCAAGGCCTGAGTGCTCATTGGGACAATTCTTCCCTCGTAATTCTGTACCAAAAGGTAAGAGAACTTATCGGCGTGCTCCGTGGATATCCTCGTGCGTGCTATGGCTTCGTCCGCAGAGATGGTTTTCATTACTGAAAACGAGCGGGCAACCGAATTGGGCTCATTGGAGGACGCCGGGGCCGATGCGCTCTGGTGCGCACTGTCGGGGTGAATCACCCCATCGGCATGCATATGGCTGCCCTCAGGTACTTGTTGCGTACTGGAGGAAGCGGCTTTTGGGCTGCCGTCCGAGGTTCCATGCATTTCAATTTTCTGAGCAGTGAGTCCGACCGAAAGCAGCAAAGCTACCATCAGCGCAGTTTTCTTTCTGCTCATATTCTTTAGCATCTGATTTAGTTTTGAGAAGTGGGTACCTTTCCAGAAGAATACGATGAACATAGAGGTAAAGAGTAGAAAGTAGCCTATGTAGGTAACCAGTGTTCCCCAGTAGTCGTGATTTACCGAAAGGTGCGTTCCCTGACGGTCTGGATCAAAACTAGCCTGGAAGAAACGATACCCTTTGTGGTTAAGAACGTTGTTCATGTAAATTTTATAAGGTGTTTGCTTGCCCTCGTCAATGATCTGAACGTGCGATTCGTAGGCGCTTGGTGAAGAGCTTCCAGGATAGGTTTCCATTACGAAATCATCCAATTTTAGTGCAAACGGTGTAGTGTATACTTTTGGTCCAAACCCTAACATGATATTGAGTCCGTCCAGGGTGATTTGTTTAAATAGGTTGGGATTACCGCGCTCGACCATAAGCTCGACCCTTTGGGCTGTTTTAGGGCCTTGCACTTCTACAAGCAGTGCATCGGCCACCGCCTGGTCCTTTTTACGGTCCCCTTCAAACTGCATGAGCTTTCCTTTCTGAAGACCCTCTGGCACAACGATACGAATATCGTTAACCGTGTATAAGCTTCGAAGCGAAAGAGGCTCATAGGTATTTTGTTTTACAGAGCCACTGTCCTGGGTGGCCATCACCATATAGGTGGCATCCACCGGGGTTTTTATAAGAAGCTTGCCGTCCTGTTTTTTAAATTCAATAGCTCCCTCGATCGGTCGGTTATAGCTGACCAGCATCCCTGCAAGGGACTTGGATTCTCCCTCTTTAAGGTAGTAATTCAAACGGCCGTTTTCGCCCGTTGTTACAAAATGAAGGTACTCCTCTCCATTAGGATCAGCCACCAGAGAGTCTTTTTTGCGTTGGATGTAATCGATAGTACGTACCGATACTGTCTCTCCGTGGTAATCGTACTTAGCCTTAAAGTTTTTATGCAGCGGAGACATTAGATACGGGATATCCGCATAGTTGAGCACATCGCCCTTCTTTTCAATCTGAATTTTGAAGAAATTCTTGTCGGTAATAATTTCATTAGAGGTTTCTCCCTCACGAATGAGCATGATTCCTTCGTAGCTGATATAGCGTGTAATAGCTCCCCCTATAAAAAGAAGAATAAACGAGAGGTGAAATACAAGCACTGGCCATTTTTCTTTTTTCCAGAGCCTATAGCGGCCGATATTACCAATAAAGTTTAAAATGAGAAGGAACATCACTAGTTCAAACCACTTGGCTTCATATACAAGGGCTTTGGCTGTAGGTGTTCCGTAATCATTCTCAAGGAATGTGGCATAACCCATGGCTGCAGCATACACAAATAAGAGTACGGCCATGGTGCGGGTGGAAATAAGAATATTCTGAATTTTCTTCATAAAAAATGGATATTACTACACTTTATAAAATCGGATGTCTGCAAAAATACATTCTATATTTGTAAAAAGCGAATTTACCCTGCTATATTTCAGGCATTTCCTTACCCTCTGAGGTCTTGGATTCGAATGCTTAAGATTTAGCAACGCCTCTGATGCAATTTTGCCTAAAAATGTTAAATTTGCCACTACTCAACCTATGGAAAAACCGACTAAACGCAATTCGCCAACCAACGCTCCTGTAAGTAAGACCCTATCAAAGCCACGAATATTTTTTGGCATTCTTTTCCTTCTTACAAGTGTGATACTCTTTATATCCTTTATTTCCTACCTTCTTAATTGGCAGGCCGACCAAAGCCAAGCCGGAATGCTACTGGATAAGACTGTAAAATCCTCCAATATTGTAGGCAAACTGGGAGACTGGCTGGGAAATTTTTTCATTTTTGAGAGTATTGGTCTTGCCGCATTTTTTGTTCCCTTTTTGCTTTTCATGGTGGGAATGCTTATCCTAAAGAAAAAATTTGTCAAGCCTTGGAAGTCCATCGGTCATTCCCTATTCTTCATGTGCTGGCTTCCGATTTTCATAGGAGCAATCACGGCAGGAAAAGGGGTACTGAGTGGTGTGTACGGCTACCAGATCATGGATTTTCTGGTTATGATGATAGGTAGTGTGGGTCTATGGCTCGTGCTACTTAGTAGCCTTGCACTCTACTTTATATTGGAATTCAATCTACGTCCTTCGGCCATTAAAAGCCGCATGCAGGATTTGAACGACAATACGGTAGGGAGAATGAAGGACCTAATGCCTAAGTCCCGTGACAAGTTTGAGGCAGATGAAGAACTTGAAGAGCTTACTAGCGACGGTAACGAGGTGGAGCGGGAGGAAGTAGCCCCTACTGTCCTTCCTGTGCAGGGGTTTCCTACGGTCCCTGCCACGGCGTCCCTTGAGACCATAGCCACTCCTAACCAAACTACTTTTGAAGAACCGCAAGCCAAAACGGTGCGTTTGGATCTTGAGGACAAAAATAGCGCCCAGGAAGGGATCAAATTCCAGGTAGAAGTAGCACAGGGGCACGATGAAGAGCTCGACGAGTTTGAGCAAAAAGCCAAAGGCCTGGTACAGGAACACGGGCTATACGACCACACCCTGGAACTTGCTAAATTCCAGTTTCCACCATTGGAACTGCTAAAGAATTACGGCAACGAAGAGATATCCATTAACCAAGAGGAACTGGAAGAAAACAAAAACCGCATTGTAGGTCTTTTAAAGAATTTCAATGTAGGAATAGCAGAAATCAAAGCCACGATAGGCCCTACCGTCACCCTCTATGAAATTGTTCCGGAAGCAGGAATACGTGTCTCGGCTATCAAGAAACTCCAAGACGATATTGCCCTAAATCTTTCTGCCCTTGGCATACGCATCATCGCCCCTATGCCCGGAAAAGGGACTATTGGTATCGAGGTGCCGCGCAAAAACCCAACCATGGTTTCCATGCGCAGCGTACTTGCCTCCCCAAAATTCCAACATACCGACATGGATCTTCCCGTGGTCTTCGGGAAAACCATCTCCAATGAGATCTTCATGGCAGACCTAGCAAAGATGCCCCATCTTCTAATGGCAGGAGCAACCGGCCAAGGAAAATCGGTTGGTATCAATGCAATCCTTACCTCACTACTTTACAAAAAACACCCCAGTGAGTTGAAATTTGTAATGGTCGATCCTAAGAAAGTGGAGCTTACCCTGTACTCTAAAATTGAAAGGCACTATCTGGCAAAACTTCCGGGCGATCAGGAAGCGATCCTGACGGATACCAATAAGGTCATTGCTACGCTTAACTCCCTATGCGTAGAGATGGATGAGCGCTACGAACTTTTAAAGAACGCCTTTTGCCGTACCATAAAAGAATACAATAAGAAATTCACTGAGCGTAAACTCAATCCAGAGCACGGCCACCGATACCTTCCCTATATTGTGTTGGTCGTGGATGAATTTGCCGACCTTATAATGACGGTGGGCAAAGAGGTAGAGCATCCAATAGCACGCCTAGCACAATTGGCGCGAGCCGTAGGAATCCACCTTATTGTCGCTACCCAACGTCCTTCAGTGAATGTAATTACCGGAATGATCAAGGCCAATTTCCCAGCACGCGCAGCCTTCCGGGTTATCTCTAATGTGGATTCCCGCACTATACTGGACTCCCCAGGGGCGGACCAGTTGATTGGAAAGGGAGATATGCTTTATTTTAACGGAAACGAGATCATCCGACTCCAGTGCGCCTTTGTGGACACCCCAGAGGTAGAGCGTATCGTAGAATATATTGGAGCGCAGAAAGGCTACCCAAGTGCCTTTATCTTACCGGAACCACCAAGCAGTGATTCTAGTGGAGGAAGCGGAGCTTTTGATCCGGACGAAAAAGACCCTATGTTTGAAGACGCTGCACGTATCATAGTTTCCACCCAGCAAGGTTCGACCTCCATGTTGCAACGACAATTGAAACTGGGTTACAACCGCGCGGGCCGAATAATGGACCAACTCGAGGCCAGCGGGATTGTTGGGGGATTCAATGGCGCGAAAGCCCGTGAAGTACTTATTGCCGATTTAAATTCTTTGGAACAGTTTTTGGAACAGTTGCGCGGATAGTGCTCTAAAGCCTCTGGAGATGCTCTATTTAACATTTTAGGGCCCAGCGCATCCAACGTATAGAAAAAGAATTTAAAATTTAAAAGAATGATTAAAATTATAACTGCAACGGTACTTACTGCAACCATGGCGAGCTTTAGTTTCGCTCAGAAAGCGGACGCAAAATCCAAAGCCCTATTAGATGGAGTGAGCGCCAAATACAAGGCCAACAAAAACACCTATTTTAAATTTGCCTACGGAACAGGTAAGAA
The DNA here is from genome assembly GCF_015354315.1 of Planobacterium oryzisoli. GTDB lineage: Bacteria > Bacteroidota > Bacteroidia > Flavobacteriales > Weeksellaceae > Planobacterium_A > Planobacterium_A oryzisoli. Next base: position 247,465 of record NZ_JADKYY010000001.1, on the reverse strand, counting down.
CGGTAAAGTGAGCCGCACGCAGACCGGCATCTACTATACCACCCCTTCCCAGTACAAATTAAAAATAATGGGTACGGAGCAGATATTTGACGGCAGCAAAGTGTATAATATTAGTGCGGAAGACCAGGAAGTAACCATTGCCAAAGCCAATGGCCAGGAAATGATGTTCTCCCCGACCAACTACCTCTCCTCCTATAAAAGAGACTACAATGCGCAGTACATGGGCAAGAGAAAAGTCGGGACCACTAGTGCCGATTGGGTAAAGCTTACGCCGGTGAAAAACAACGGCATTAAACATGTTTACATTTATGTGGACGGAGCAAAACGCCAGCTTTTAAAAGTGGAACAGTACGCGACAAACAACGATGTCGCCGTTATTGCGGTGCAGGACTACAGGGCGAATCAAAACCTGGCCTCCGATATGTTCCGGTTTAACAAAGCCAAATATTCCAATTACCTCATAACAGAAATCTAATTCAGAGATTTCTCTATATAATTCAATAAAGTCACAAAGGTTCAACTTTGTGACTTTTTGATTATTTTTGCCCCAATGAAAATACTAGACCGCTACATAATCAAGACTTTTTTTGGTCCCTTCTTTTTTATTTTCAGTGTGCTGTTCTTTATTTTCATTGTGAACATCATCTGGATACAGATGGCACAATTCGTCGGAAAGGGTTTGACCTATTGGGAGATCACCAAACTTCTTTTCTATATGGGTGTAAGCGTGGTGGCAATGGTACTGCCCCTTACGATATTACTCTCCTCCATTATGACCTTTGGCGAATTTGGCGAACGCTATGAGCTTGCCGCCATGAAGGCCGCAGGTATTTCCTTGACGCGTGTGATGACCCCTCTTTTCCTTGTAAACATCGGACTGGCTTTGGTGCTGTTTCTATTCCAGAACAACATTACGCCCGACTTCCAAAAGAAGGCAAAAAACATGCTCTACAATATAGCAGCAACCAAACCTGCCCTTAATTTTACTCCTGGGCAATTCATTAATCAAATTCCAGGGTATGCAGTGAAATTTGATAAGATAGAGGGAGAGAATGGAGAACGAGTGGAAGGTGTCTTTATACACCGTACCACCAATATATACGAAGACCAACAGGCTATTGTGGCAAAAAACGGTCGGTTTGCTCCAGCCAGCGACCGCAATTTCTTAAAGCTCGTACTCTACGACGGCTACGTCTATGAAGATAATTTCCGAAATAAAGACTACAACCAAAGACAGAAGCAGCCAAACCAAATAGTGAAGTTCGACACGCTGGTTTCGCATTTTGATGTCAGTGACCTAATCGACAAAGCAATAGAAAAGGAGCAGATCACTGACGACTACCGCTTTCAGACCTACGGAGAAATAAACCAATCTATTGAAAAAAGAAAAAAAGACAATGGGGAAATATTCAATGGTCTTGGATTATCCCTGGTAAGCAACACTAACAATTACATTCAGATCATTCAAAATGTAAAGCCCAGAAAACAGATAGTCCCGCAGTACAAAATCGATACAGTACAGGAAGAAAAACGTCTGGATGCCCTGTACGGAGCCTTTAATAAGATCGAGACCCAAAAGACGGAACTCGCCGGTAAGCAGGACCAAATCTATGGGATCATTAAGTACCAGAACAAGATGATCATGTACCAGCAGCGTATATTCGCCTATTCCTTTACGTGTATCATCTTCTTTTTAATTGGTGCCAGCCTGGGGAGCATCATCCGTAAAGGCGGTATGGGACTGCCGGTGGTCATTGCCATCATCATCTTTATCATTTTCTATGTCATGAATCTTACGGTAGAGAATCTCTCTTGGAAAGGTAAGATGAATCCGTACCTGGCGGCATGGTTCCCTAACATGGTTCTTTTCCCTTTTGGGATCTGGCTGAGTTACAAAGCACTAACGGACTCGCAACTATTTGATGCAGAAAAATACAAGGCGTGGTTTAAGCCACTATTGGAACGTTTCCAGAAGCCACGGGAGCATGCAAGATACCGCTAAAAAAAGGTCCGCAATTAAATGCGGACCTTTTATAATGTACTAACAGTCTAATTAGACTTTCATTATATCTGCTTCTTTATTTTTGACGTGTTCATCAATTAATTTCACGTATTTGTCGGTTAGCTCTTGAATTTGAGCCTCCACATCTTTAATGAGGTCCTCCGAGACACCTTCTACTCTCTTAAGCTCTTTCATGCCGTCCTGACGGGCATTACGCACGGTAATCTTAGTCTGGTCTCCTTCTCCTTTCGCCTGACGCGCCAAGTCTCTTCTACGCTCCTCGGTAAGAGGCGGAACGTTAAGAATAATGGTGTCGCCATTGTTCGAAGGTGCAAATCCTAGATTGGAATCGATAATACCTTTCTCGATGGCACGTATTGCAGTACGGTCCCAAGGCTGGATGGAAATGGTCATTGCGTCCGGTACGGATACATTGGCCACCTGGTTAAGAGGTGTTGGTGCTCCATAGTATTCAACTACCACGTCTTGCACCATTGTAGTGGAGGCGCGTCCTGCACGAATTTTTTGAAATGCATGGTCCAGATGCTTCATTGCCGCATCCATCTCCTCGCGAACAGTATCTACGATTAAATTTAATTCTTCCATTACGATCTGAAAATTTGAAAGGTTACACATTTATTAGCAGGCAAGTGCATTTAATTCACCAGGGTACCCACCTGATCTCCCTGTACTATCTTAAGCAAATTATTCTCCTTATTCATATCAAAAACTATGATAGGGAGTTTGTTTTCGTGGCTTAAAGTAAAGGCTGTCATGTCCATTACTTTTAAGTTGTTTTTAAATACCTCATCAAAGGACAATGTATCGTACTTCACGGCATTAGCATTTTTTTCCGGATCACTGTCGTAGATACCATCTACGCGAGTCCCTTTTAAGATCACATCCGCGCCGATTTCAATGGCACGCAGCGTGGCAGCGGTATCTGTAGTAAAATAAGGATTACCTGTCCCGGCACCAAAAATAACTACCCTACCTTTTTCCAGGTGACGCGTAGCTCGACGTTTGATAAATGGTTCGGCCACTTTGTCCATTTCTATGGCACTCTGGAGTCGGGTATACACACCGAGATTCTCTAGTGCTCCCTGCAGCGCCATTCCATTGATTACCGTCGCTAGCATCCCCATATAATCCCCCTGCACGCGATCCATTCCTTCCGCTGCTCCGGAAAGTCCGCGGAAAATATTTCCTCCTCCAATTACAATTGCCACTTGGCAACCCGCATCCACAGTTTTTTTAATTTCCTGTGCGTATTGCATCAGACGGTCGTTGTCTATCCCATATTGCTTTTGACCCATTAGGGCCTCACCACTGAGTTTAAGAAGGATTCGTTTGTATTTCATCGTTTGTTTCTAAGTGCTGCAAATATAATCAAATGTGCACAAACACGAAGCTACAAATAAATTGTTACCCTAAATTTTCTCTGTATTTTCATTTTTAGCGTAATTTTGCAGACCATCGGTTGCCGTCCCTGGTTAAGGAAAAACTTTTCCTTGAGATCGCAAAGAAAAAGTGTACTGCATGAAGAAAAAACCTGTAATAGCAATAGACGGGTACTCCTCCACCGGAAAGAGTTCCATTTCGAAAGAGATAGCCCGAAGACTAGGCCTTGTCCATATAGACACAGGTGCGTTATACCGGGGTATCACCCTATTTGCGCTGCGCTGCGCATTAGATCAAAGCGGAAAAATTGATTGCAGTATGCTTGAAAAGCATCTTCCAGAGCTTGAATTGAAATTCCATCTGGAGCACGGAGAACTTGTACTCTATTTGGCTAAGGAAAACATTACCGAACCTATACGTTCCCAGCAGGTCTCCGAAAATGTGAGTTTTATTGCAAAGCAGTCCTTCGTAAGAGATTATCTTCTGGAGTACCAGCGCGAGATGGCTAAAAAAGGCGGAGTGATAATGGACGGGAGGGATATTGGGACTACCGTACTTCCGGAGGCAGACTATAAATTCTTTCTCTCTGCAAGTGTCCAGGAGCGTAGCCGACGCAGACATTTAGAACTGCAGTCTATGGGTATTGACTTGCCTTTGGAGGAGGTAGAACGAAACCTAACCTCACGCGATGCGATAGATTCCTCCAGGGAGGCATCACCTTTGCGACAGGCTCCTGATGCCGTTCTCATAGACAACACAAAACTTACCAAGGAAGAGACCATAGAGAAAATTTTGTCGTTTATTAGTTAGGTTTCCACTTTATTATTCAAGTCTTCTATAATTACCATTTTAACAGTTTTTTAAGAAGGACCAATTTAGCTCATGGCATTTATATTGTACCTTTATGACAAGAAAATTAAACTATTTTTTAACCAACTAAAAACATAAAAAAATGTCAAAAAAAGGGAATAATGCAGGTGCAGTTTTAGCCGGTTTACTAGCAGGAGCTGCTGCGGGAGTGGTACTAGGTATGCTTTACGCTCCAGAAGAAGGTAAAGAAACCAGAAGAAAGCTAAAAACAAAAGCAGACGATTTAGCTCATCAAGCTAAAGAAGAGTATGAAAAAACCGCAGAGAAGGTAAAAGAGGAATACTCAAATGTATCTGGAAAAGTTAAGGAACAAGTAGACCACCTCGCTTCACAGGTGAAAGATACTGCTGATAAAGTGGCCTCTTCTGTAAAGGAAGGGTATGATAAATATAAGTCGCAAGCAGCGGGTACTGTAGCAGATGCTTCCAGAGATATTGAAACAGAACTTGATGCCCTGAAGTAATTCTTGAAAATCTTTAGAATTAATAGCGCATTCTAAAAATAAGTTATGGGAAACTTCAAACCAAAGTTTCCCATTTTTTGTAAAATTAAAAACTACTGACGATGATTGATTTAGTGAAGCAATATGCCAGTAAAAGGCTGGAGCTTTTAAAAATGGAAGCTACCGAAAAATCCTCTTTGGGCGCAGGGACTCTTACTTTTCTGATTCTCGCATCCATAAGTGGCTTATTCTTCCTTATACTATTTAATATTGGCATAGGATTATGGATAGGCTCTTTACTTGGTAATTACGGGTACGGCGTTTTAATAGTAGCGGGCTTTTATCTGCTACTACTGGCGCTTGTCGTTGCTTTTAGAAAGTCCATTACTAACAAAGTTGCCAATAAAATAATAGCACTAATAAATGCATAAGCCATGGAAATGAAATATTCGAATTTGGAAGAGCTTAAAAGAAAAAAAGCGCTACTTAAGCAGGAAGTAGGTGAGCTGGAAGCCCTGATAACCTTTGAGAATCCACGAGCATCCTTAAGCAAAATAACAGATGGTGCAAGCGATTCCTATTTTACGGAAAAGACCGATGAATCAGGAGAAAAGAAACTTGCTCTTCGCACAGGACATATAGCCAGACAGGTTGGAAATTTCCTAACACTGCGTTCCCAAAGCAATTCACTTATTGCCTTTGATAATAAAGGACTGGATAGCTCTATCCTTGAAACCACACTTAAATTAGGCAGCGTGGCCTTCGTTGGTAATTTAGCCAGGAAGGGATTGGCAAGTAAAAGCTGGAAGGGCAAACTTCTGGGACTTGCACTTGTGTACTTACTTCCTTTTGCACTACGCTTCGTTCGTAGTAAAGTCGAAGAGTTTCAGAAAAAGCAAAGTATTTCCAGTATGGAAAAACTCATTTAACAAAGCATCCAACGGCCCCTTAAAAGTCTATTTTTCGGGGCATTTTTTATTTGCGTTGACTTACACCTAAAATAATTCCAGCGGCCATCGAGACATTAAGACTTTCGGTCTTTTGAGCCTTTCCAAAGCGCGGAATAGTAATGGTGGTGTCCAGACAGGCCCGCACTTCCTTACTCATACCGTTCCCTTCGTTTCCAAGTACTAAATTATAGTGGTCGGGAAAATCGAATTTGTAGAGGTCTTCACCTTCCATATCCGTTCCTATGGTGGGATGCGGTGAGTTTTTTAGAAATTCCATCAGGTCCGTATACACCACATGTACCCTAGTAAATGAGCCCATAGAAGCCTGAATCACTTTGGGACTGTATAAATCCACCGTGTCGGGACTGCACACAATCTGTTCTATCCCAAACCAGTCTGCAAGCCGAATCAAGGTTCCCAAATTACCTGGATCTTGTAAAGAATCCAGCACCAGGGTTACCGGTACCGATTTTAACTCTGCGGGTGCCTCTAAGGTACATAGAGCCAGCGCATCTTTAGGGTTCTTAAGCAGACTCGCCCTTTGTAATTCAGCCTTGGTTACAAGAGTTACTATATTTTCAGGAAATTCTACGAAATTTCCCTGCGCTTCAGCTGTAGTGAATATTTGATTAACTTTATGCCGGGAATCAATCAGTTCCCGAATGGTTTTTGAACCTTCCACCAAAAACAAATTGTATTTTTGTCGGAACTTCTTTTTATCTAAAGACTGTATAACTTTGATCGTATGAGCGGTAAGCATTTCAGGAAATATCTTCAAAAGTATCATATATTTTTATCAGCTGCAACCACACTTGGATTTCTTTATGCCTGCAGCACTACCAAAAAAGTCCCGGACGGGGATTATTTGTTGGTAGACAACAATTTCATTTATCCAGAATCCAAGGTCCATAGTGACGAACTGGAAGACTACGTAAGTCAGAAGCCCAATAAGAAGTCCCTTTTTGTGCTACCTGTTGGACTTTGGGCGTACAATTTGGCCAATCCCAAATACGATACGATCTTAACAGAATACATGACCTATCCCAGTGAGATTCGTAACCAAAAACTGCGTGACTCCCTCTTCATAAAGTACGATATGCCGGAGGAAGTAGGAAAGAATCTATTTGTCGACCGCTTTTTACACACCATCGGGCAACCGCCGGTCATCTTGGATCAGAGCAAAACCGAATCAAGTGCAGAAAATATACGTAAAAGACTGGTATACCGCGGTTATTGGGATGCACAGGTAGATTACAAGCACAACTTGGATTCCGCTGCAAAAAAAGCCACAGTCGATTATTTGGTCGAGCATAAGGATCCTACCTACATTTCCGAATACTATTACGATATACCGGATCCCAATATAAAATCGCTCTATGAAGAGCAGTACCGTAAAAGCCATGTGCTCAGTGGCCAAGTACTGGATCAGACAAATTTGGAAGACGAAGTACGCCGTATCACGCAGCAAATGCGCGATGAAGGATACTACCGTTTCAACTCTTCCAACGAAGAAATTTATTTTACTGCCGACACCTTACTTAGTAGAAAACAGGTGCCCCTTGTGATGGACATTCGGAAGGATTCCTTAGGGTCACCTTATAAGAAATCCACCATCGGAGATATAAAGGTCTACGTCCTGGAAACACTTGCCGACGTACCGGATACTGAAAAGGATTCTCTACGTGGCATCAATTTCTATAAGTTGGACAATCAGTACAAGACACGCGCTTTGTGGCGCCCTATCATACTTGCACCGGGTGAGACTTATAGCCAGCGTAATTTTGATCTTACCAAGCGTAATATCAATGCGATGAACAACTTCTCGCTGATTAGCTACGAAGAGGATTTCAGAAAGAACTCCGATTCCATCATCGATGTTGCCTACTACCTGGCGCCTCTGCCTAAGTACGACCTTAGAACGGCCATGGATGTGAGTTATTCCCAGATCCTGAACTTTGGTTTGGCACCTTCGGTGGATCTCACTAGTCGTAATGTGTTTGGAGGTGCGGAAAACTTAACCCTTGGGGTTTCGGGTATTTTTGGAGCAGTGAAAAATTCCAAAGATCCAGAAAAGCGTTCTCTTGCTTATGAAGCTTCGGCGCAAGCTACCCTAAACTTCCCACGCCTATTGCTTCCAGTCTCTTACTATAAACTTATACCTAAGCGCTACTCTCCTACTTCCAATATAAATATGGGAGTATCGATACAAGATAACATTGGACTGGGCAGGATTACGTTCAATACCGGTTTAAATTATTTTGCCAATGTAAATGACATTGTCAACCACCGTCTCTCAATCTTCAACACCCAGTTGAGTTTGACGCGTAATAAAGAAAGGTATTACGAGTACTTCCCGAGGGAAGGAGAATACCGGGACCAAATGTTCCAAACGTATTCCCCTGAGCTGTACAATCAGTTCCTAAACGAACAGATTACCTCCGATGAAGTTTCTTCCATCATTATTCAAGACAAGCCCTTTCAGGAAGGTTTAGAAGGTGATGGACTGGATCTTTTCAATAACTTCAGACAGTCTCTTATCAATAAGGACAGACAAACGCAGGATGTTCTTATATCCTCTATCATTTACAATTTCATCTATAACGAAATAGGTAAAAAAGACCGTTTCAATCCGTTTTACTTTAATGGTAAAATTGAAACGGCGGGGAATCTGCTGGGACTGGTGGCCAAGCAAACACAAACTGAGGGTATAGCCTCCCAAAACACCCAAAAAACCCTTTTTGACATCCCTTACTCGCAGTTTGTGAAAGTAGATCTGGATGTGCGCAAATACTTCCAATTTTTTGAGGGCAAACATACCCTTGCACTGCGTCAATTTATTGGAGTTGGTATCCCTTACGGCAATTCCACCAGTATGCCTTTCATTCGTTCCTACTTCAACGGAGGGTCCAACGATATCCGCGCATGGAGGGTATTTGGAGGACTTGGCCCCGCCGATTCACAGTTGGATGAAAGGATTCGTGCATATGTAATGGATAATATTAAACTCACCACAAACGTGGAATACCGCATGCCTTTTACCGAGATGTTTGAAGGTGCTGCCTTTGTGGACGCCGGAAACATCTGGAATCTTAAAGACAGTGGATTTGGTGACGAGTTCCGTTTCAACAAATTTTTATCACAGATGGGTGTGGGAGCAGGTCTGGGCTTACGAGTGAACGTGGCTTATATCACACTAAGACTTGATGCCGCCTGGAAGGTGCACGACCCCAACAGGCCACTGGGTGAACGGTGGGTCATTAGCAAATGGCAGCCCCTTAAACCAACTATAAATTTCGCTTTCGGCTATCCGTTCTAAATACAATGATGCCCCTAAAAAGTCTTACTTTTTGGGGGCATTCGATTAAGGGGATTCTTTATTTTATACGTTTAGACAATCTCACTTGTCAGGCTACGTTCGAGAAGTTTCTTGTGCATGGGTTCGAGTAGTTCGAGTGGTCCTGTCTTTACGGTACACTTACCTTTGTAGTGTACTAATAGAGTGCACTGCTCTGCCTGTTCCAAAGTATGGCCACAGATCTCAATGAGGCTTTCTATTACAAAATCAAATGTATTTACATCGTCGTTCCACAGTACGAGTTTATGCTCTTCAAAGGTTTTCTCCAGCACATCTACATCCTGTTCGTATTCACGCTGGGGCTTCTCGTATAAGTGTATAGCGGTTGTATTGCACATAATTAGATTCGTCGGGGTTTACATATCACCGAGCTCCTCTGCCAAGTTGTCGAGAGTAGTGCTCGTTTTGTATTGCAGTTCCACGATTTCCACGCTCTTGTTGTTCATCTTGAGAATTTTGAAATGGTATCCGTTCATATCGAACTCCTGGTTTTCTTCCGGAATTTCTTCCAGTTCGTGAAGAATAAATCCTGCAAGGGTATTAAATTCTCCTTCCTCCGAGAGTGGAAAGGGTTGGGGAAGATGTTCATTTATCTCTTCCAGTGGTTGAGTTGCCTGAATCCAAAAGATATTATCCCCTACTTTATCTACAATTTTCACTTCATCGTCTTCCTCGTCCTGGATCTCACCCACCAGTTCTTCCAATATGTCCTCCAAGGTGATAATTCCCTCCGTTCCACCGAATTCATCGATCACGATAGCTAGGTGCTGCTTCTTTTGTTGAAAGACTTTCATCAAATCGGAAATTTTCTTGCTCCCTACAACAAAGAATGCTTCTCTCATAAGGCTTCGAAGTACATCGTGGTCAATGGCTCCTTTACGCTTTATATATTCGCGTACAATTTCCTTGGCATAAAAGATCCCTATGACATTGTCGATAGAATCTTCATAGACCGGTATACGGGAATATCCACTGTCCATAATCTGTTCTATGATCTCCTCTACAGGATCTTCGATATCTATCGAGAGAATATTCTGCCTCGGAACCATGATCTGCTTTGCGGAATGGTCCGTGAAATCAAAGGCATTTTTTATAATCTCATAATTCTCCTCTTGAATCTCTCCAGAGTCTGCACTCTGCTTAACAAGCAGCTGAAGCTCCTCAGTGGAATGGATTTCCTGGTCCGACGCTGGATGAATTTTAATCAAACGCAAAAATGCATTGGACATATGGTTCATCGACCATATGAACGGACGAAACAGGATATAGAAAAAGCGAAGCGGCATGGCAATGGCCATGGTGGTGGGCTCGGCCTTACGGATAGCAATAGACTTAGGAATAAGTTCCCCGAAGACGATATGCATCACGGTAATAATCAGAAAGCTTATAATAAGTGCTATCGTGGTTATGGTGGTGGAATCCAGTGCAATCTCAAAATACAGAAACATGTTTTCTATAATGTGGTGCATTGCACTTTCCCCTACCCAACCTAGAGCCAGTGACGCTAAGGTAATTCCTAGCTGAGTCGCGGATAGGTACTCATCCAGGTGTTTAATGATATGTTCCGCTTGCTTGGCCATGGAATTACCCTCGGCTGCTTTAATTTGGATCTGGGAGTACCGGACCTTAACTATGGAAAATTCAGCGGCTACGAAAAAGCCATTAAGAAGTACGAGAAATAAAGCTAATAGAATTTTGACTATGTCCGAGTCCATTTACAATTTTAATAAACAGTTGCTGCAAAGATATGCATTTTTTCCATCTTCCGGCACCGGCTCCTCTACACAGCTGCCGCACGTTTAGAAAGTACTTTCCGGGTGAGTGCACCGTAGAATCCACCCAGTAAGAATCCCACTGAAGCACCGTACAGCACATCAAGTGGATAGTGTACACCTAAATAAATGCGGCTATAGGCCACAGTCCCTGCCCAGAGGAAAAGCGCCCATGGGAGCAGCCTGTAGGTTTTGCCCAAAAGAAGGGTGAGAAAAGTACCTAGGAAAAAAGTGTTGGAGGCATGGGCAGAGTAGAATCCGAAACTTCCACCACATTTCACTTCCCGAATCAGCCCCTCTAGTGAAGGTTCGTGGCAGGGCCTTAACCTCTCGATGCCGTATTTAAATACGTTTGCAAGTTGGTCGGAGGTGGTTACTCCCAGAGCAATGAAAAGCAGTATAAAGGCCATGTTTCTCCAGCTGTTGTTCTTTTTTAAGAGATAAAGAAACACCACGTAGAGCGGTATCCACACTGCAGTCCCAGAAACAATGATCCAAAAGGAATCAAACGCAGGGGATCCTAAAGGGTTAAGTAATAGAAGTAGTTCGCGGTCAAAATTTAGAAGTGCCTCCATACTTATCTTCGGACAGGGCCCTGATAGTTTTCATCCTCGGAGGGAGCTATAGTAGGAGTAGTACCTACAGCCTCCTCCTTGTCACGAACCGGGCTTTCCAGAGTGGATTTTTTTATGGCATTCTCCGCCATAGGGTCAAAATCCCTGGCCGCCTGCTTTACTTTTTCAATTTCCTTTTTAATTTCCGAAACCGGATTGTCGGCTTCTTTTAGAATCTCGGATTTTATGTCCTCCACGGCGCCACGCATTTTTCTCACGCCCGACCCAAGGTCCCTGGCAATGGAAGGCAATTTATCCGGGCCAAACAAAACTACAATGGCCAATGCGATAACGACCATTTCCATAAATCCTAATTCCATTGTGCGAAATTACGAAACATTTTTCACTTATTTTCGCTCTATACCTGGTGTGCAGTAGAACGTTTCTTATGGAATACGATATATACGAAATAGGCGCTAAGGGCCATAAGGAGAAAGCCCAAGAAAAATGGTGCTCCCGGGAAGAGAAACGGCGCCGTATCGTGGGTAAAATAATAAAAGACATTGGTCATCAGCGGAGGACCAATGATAGAGGTGAGACTTACTACGCTGGTTAGTGCACCCTGTAAGTCCCCTTGTTCGTTGGCAGGAACCAAGGAGGTGATAAGCGACTGAAGGGCCGGACCTGCAATTCCTCCCAAACAGTAAATCAGTAGTATTACCAGCATCATCCAGGAATCTGCAGCAAATGCAAATAACAGCATGCCTACAGCATAGAATACAATTCCGTAGAGGATACTGCGCTCGTTTCCGATGCGAGGATGGAGTCTTCGAATCAGAAACCCTTGAACGAAGGCCGTAAGTGCGCCCATCACTCCCAGAGAAATACCCACCATCTTCTCATCCCAGTTAAAGCGGTACATAGTAAAGAACGACCAGTTAGTCTGTACGGCATGGGCTGCAATGTACACCAGAAACCAGGCCACCATCAGTTTAACAATCTTTGGATAGCGCTTTATGCCGTAGAGGCTTGCCACCGGGTTGGCACGTTTCCATTGGAATTTTCTTCGGTGGGAACTATCAAGGCTCTCCGGTAGAACAAACCACCCGTAGAGAAAATTTATAAGGCAGAGGATACCTGCTGCAATAAATGGAATTCGGGGCCCGTACTGCCCTAAAAGACCCCCAATGACCGGACCTATGATGAAACCAAGACCAAAGGCGGCACCAATCATTCCAAAGTTCTTGCTTCGGTTGGATTCGTCCGAAATATCTGCTATGTACGCACTGGCGGTAGTGATGCTTGCACCGGTAATACCGGAGAATATCCTACCTATAAAAAGCCATAAAATGGTCGGAGCCCAGGCCTGAAGAAAAAAATTGATGGAAAATCCGAGCAGAGAGAAAAGAATGATTGGGCGTCTGCCGTAACGGTCGCTTAAATTCCCCAGGACGGGGGCAAATACAAACTGCATGAAAGCGTACAAAAAACTAAGCCATCCTCCATACTTGGCTGCCTCTGAGATGTCCGCCTGAATAAGTTCTTCGATCAAAGCAGGTACCACAGGAATGACTATACCCCACCCTGTAATATCTATAAGAAGGGTGATGAAGATAAAACCGATGGCTGCCGATTTCTGCTCTTTCTTTACCATAAGAGCGCAAAGTTAATTAATTAACCAGTACGGAGAGTTGCATTTAATGGTAAAAGAGCCCATTGATGAGCATGGTAAGTACCCCCACAAAGATCCACAGCCTGTAGAATGTAAGCATCCAAAACATTTTCTTTAGACGAAAACGTATCAAATTCAGAAGACCTAATAAAAGCACTGCTATGGAGGTGAAAAAATAGTAGTACAGAAGGTCCTTGACGGGCAGAAAGGTAAGTACCAGTACTGCGCTAAAAGCCCCTAAAACAAGCAAAAATGCTAAAATAAAGGCTGCAGTACGAATCCCTAAATTCAAAGGCATGGTAGCGTAACCAAACAGGGCGTCCGGGCGGAGCGTAAGAAAGTCTTTGGTAATATCCACCACGAGAAGCACGATAAAAAGGAAGATGGCCATGGAGAACAGCAGCAGCGAAAAATGGCTGTAGTACACCAGCATTCCGAAAAAAGGATAAAGGGTCAGTGATACAAAGCTTAAGTTATTCACCACCATCCATTTACTTAGTTTATGACTGTAGAGCCACATAAGAAACTGGTAGACCAGAAAAAACAAAAATATGCGTGGAGATAAGAAAAAAGCGATTCCAAGGGAAAGCAGATTGAGGCTTAGGTACGAATACAGAAAATATTTTTGTTTTAAAAAACCCTGTAGCCGTGCCCTGAAAGGACGCTGTACCCTGTCTTTCTCTAGATCGTAGAATGTATTTATTATCCCTCCCGCTGCTATGCTCAATAGGGAGCAAAGTATTATTCCGTGCACCTTGTAATCAAATACAAACTGACGAAGGGATTCTTCCTGACGGAAAAGGAAATACGTGGAAATATAAAGTGTCGCAGTAAAAAGAAGAAGCACAAAAATACGCATGCTCAGTAGCAAGCTCACTAATTTCGAAAAGCGCTGGAGAAAGGGAAATTCTTTGTGGAGCGACGCGCCTGATTTGTTGCATTGCTCCGCTTTAGGCAAGTCAGGTCGGTCCATGGCAATGTTTTAGAATCTGTATATCACCTCCTTTTCAAAACCCTGGAGCATTTTTTCGGCTTTAGGATAATCCTTTGTAAATCCCAAGATATATCCTCCTCCTCCACTGCCACATAGCTTAAGATAATAGGCATTCGTATCGAGGCCGTCCTTCCATGCAGAATAGAGACTTTTAGGAATCATGGGTTTGAAATGATCGTATGCCCACAGTGAGAGCGCACGAAGATTCTTAAAGAAAGGATTCATATCCTTCTTTAAGAAATGGTCTATACAGGCGTTATTATAACGAATAAATTCTTCTTTCAATGTCTTTCTAAAACCCTCTGTTTTCATCTTCTCAAAAAAGATCTGTACCATTGGTCCAGTCTCTCCCACTTCGCCAGAATCAATCAAAAAGATGGCTCCTTTCCCCTCTTTTTGAGCCGGAAGACTTACCTTATCCACGCTTTCGCGATTCTCAATTAGTATCGGAAGATTCATATAGCAGATTAGTGGATCTATACCCGAGCTTGTACCGTGGAAATAGCTCTCCAGTTGTCCAAAGATGCGCTTTAAATCCTTTAGCTGTTCTTTGGAGATGGTTTCAGCCTGGTATTTTTCGACACTGTAACGCTCAAAAATCGCTGCCACCAAAGCACCGGAACTTCCTACTCCGTATCCTTGTGGAATATTGCTATCAAAAAACAATCCTTCCCGCAAATCCTTTTCCAGTTGCTTTAAGTCCAAAGCATACTCCAGTGGAAGCTCCAGGGTTTGGAGATAATGTGCATACTGCTTTAAGCTTTCATTACTTCGGCGTTCGAAATCGGTCTGAAGTGATGAAAACTTTAGGGCTCCCTTATAGAAACTGTAAGGCAGAGTCAGACCCTGGGAATCTTCAATAATTCCGTATTCTCCAAAAAGCAGGATTTTAGCGTAAAATAAAGGGTTGGTCATAGTTTTAGACTCTACTGTGCAAAGATACTAAATAATCCTTTAGCTTTTAGCAAACATTATACCGAACTCATTCACTATCAATTGCCTCAGAGGGTTTCTCGGTGCGCAAGCATTTTAATTTTCACAAAGCGTATCAGAACCAGTCCCACGGCAAAAAACACTACCATAGAGAGGGCTGCATACCGCATATTGTTAAACTCATCAATAAGCGTTGCAAAGATGAACGTACCTAAAATAATAGCGAGTTTTTCCAGTACATCATAAAAACTGAAATACGTGGTATTATCCATGGAGTTCTCTGGAAGCAGTTTGGAATAAGTGGAACGCGACATGGCCTGAAGTCCACCCATTACTAACCCAACGATCGCCGCTACGGCGTAAAACTGGTACTCAACGTATGGATTTTCTTTATTTAAGAAGTACGCCGACAAACACGCCACAATCCAAAGAGCAACAGCTATGGAAATCACGTTCTTGTTGCCGATTCTCTTAGAGAGACGGGAAAAAACAACCGCACCTATGATTGCCTCAATCTGAATGATGAGCAACGTAGCGATGAGTTTGCCCTGGTCGAGATTAATCTCACTTTTCCCAAAAAGGGTAGCCATTAGAAATATCGTCTGCATTCCTACACTGTAAAAGAAGAAACTTGAGAGGAAAAATTTCAAGTTGGTGTCTTGAAAAAGCCTGCCACCCACTTTATACAGTTCCCGGAAACTTTCTCTACCCACATCTAGATAAAATGCAATATTGTCTTTAAGGACTTCAAAGAAACCGCCTTGCTCCTGATGCCTGTTAAAGATATTTTTATAATTGAGTAGAACGAGATCCTTAGGAAGTCTATCGCGCACCTCTCCAAATTTTGGTAGGTGCTTGAAGGTATACTGGGAGAATCCAAACCACCAGGCACCCGTCACAAGGAAACTTATCCGGGTATACAGCAAACGCTCTTTTTCCGTGTCCGCAGCGACCATAATTAGCAGAAGACATACCACCACAAGTACTACCGATCCTATGTATCCGTACACATACCCTTTAGCCGAAAGTGCATCCTGGCGGTCTGGGGTAGCAATATCGGGTAAGAACGAGTTATAGAACACAAGGCTTCCCCAGAAGCCTACACTGGCAGTTATACTGAAAAGTAGACCCAAAAAGACATTCTCCATACCGGTAAACATCGCCAGTCCCATACAGGACGTGGCGCCCAGGTAGCAGAAGAACTGCAGAAAGGATTTTTTGTTTCCAATCGTATCGGCCAGCGAGGAGAGAAAAGGAGAAAGAAGTACTACAATGAAAAAAGAAATGGTCAGGGAGTACCCATACACTGCATCGGGATGGTAAGACTCACCGAATAATTCGATTTGATGACGCACCGGAACATCAATCCAGCGGTTCTGATCGGCTATGAACTCCTTCTTTTGAGTCTGCGTGGTTAGGATGGAATAGTAGATGGGAAAAATCGTCGAAGTAATCACTAGGGAATACACCGAATTCGCCCAATCATAAAACGCCCACGATTTCATAATCTTTGGATTGTTCTTAATCAGCGGGGACTGGGAGCCAGTAGAATCTTGCATAAAAGAAGACATTGTTTTCACAAAAGTAAAAAAACCATTAAGAAAAACCTCAAATAAAGTACTTCTTAATGGTTTATAGTAACGTAGCTAAAAATAGAGGCTTTAGAGCACTGTTCTACGATAGGTTTTCAATAACCATTGCGCTTGCCCCTCCACCACCATTACAGATAGCTGCGGCGCCGTAACGGCCTTTATTGTTTCTAAGCACAGAGAGCAGCGTAATGAGGATGCGTGATCCGGAACTTCCCAGTGGATGACCCAATGAAACGGCGCCTCCCTGCACATTAACCTTAGAGCTGTCCAGTCCAAGAATTTTGTTGTTAGCGAGTCCCACTACGGAAAAAGCCTCGTTGAATTCAAAGAAATCGATATCGGAAAGTTCCAGGTTTGCTTTCTTTAGTGCAATAGGAAGTGCCTTTGCCGGTGCAGTGGTGAACCATTCCGGCTCGTGCGCTGCATCCGCATATGATACAATACGTGCCAAAGGCGTTAGATTCAATTCTTTTAGTTTCTCCCCGGACACAAGAACCAGCGCGCTGGCCCCGTCATTGAGTGTAGACGCATTGGCCGCAGTGACCGTTCCTTGGTCTTTCTTAAATACCGTGGGCAAAGTGGACATACGGTCAAAATTCACATTCTTGAATTCTTCATCCTCTCTAACTATCAGCGGTTCTCCTTTTCTTTGCGGTACTTCCACTGGTACGACTTCCCAGTCAAACTTTCCTTCGTCCCAAGCTTTTTTGGAGCGCTCGTACGACTCTTTGGCAAACCGGTCCTGATCTTCACGCGAAAAGTCATGTTCCTTGGCGCACTGCTCGGCGCAGACACCCATATGGACTTGATTGTATACATCGGTCAAACCGTCCACAAGCATTCCGTCGCGCATCTTCACATCGCCAAGCTTAGTGGCATTACGGGCATTGAAGTAGTGCGGCACCTGAGACATGTTTTCCATTCCTCCTGCCACGATCACATCTACATCACCTGCCTTAATAGCTTGGGCAGCCATTGCCACTGCCTTCATTCCCGAAGCACAAACTTTGTTTACTGTAGTACTGGGTGTATTTTGAGATAACCCTGCGCCCAGGGCGACCTGGCGAGCGGGTGCCTGGCCTTCTCCTGCCTGGAGTACATTTCCCATGTAGATTTCTTCCACCAAGTCCGACGCAATACCGGCCTTGCTTAGTGCCCCTTTTACGGCAATGGAACCCAGCTTAGTTGCTGCAACAGTGGAAAGGCTTCCCATAAAACTTCCCATCGGTGTACGGGCTACGCCTACAATATAAACTTCTTTCATTTCTAATTATTTCTTTAAAGTATGTGAATGGTTAAAAATACAAAAAAAAATGCACCCAATAGAGGGTGCAATTCGTTTAAGGATATGGCACTAGTGCGCCACGGTAAAGCTTTGGTCCTTATGGTGTTTATGTTTGAACAGCACCGCAAATAACACCGTAACTACCAATGCATAGAGGGCAAAGGCTATCCATATTTCTGACCACATCTTTTCCCCTGAAGGTAAAGTGTAGTAGGTTCCGATTAACCAACCGCTCACCGAGCTTCCTAAAATAGCACCAAAACCATTGGTCATCATCATGAAAAGTCCCTGAGCACTTGACCTGATTTTACTATCGGTAGTGGATTCCACAAACAGTGATCCTGAAATATTGAAGAAATCAAAGGCCATCCCGTAAATGACATTGGAAAGGATAATAAGTACAAGTCCCCAACCTTCTGGTCCGGCAAATCCAAAAAACCCAAAACGCAGCACCCAGGCAAACATGGAAATAAGCATGACCTGTTTAATTCCAAAGCGTCTTAGAAAGAAAGGAATAGCTAGGATAAAGACCGTCTCAGAAATCTGAGAAATGGAAATGATCATTGTGGAGTATTGTACCACCGCACTATCCCGGAATGCTTCCACCGATCCAAAATCCTTAAGGAAAGTATCGCCGTACATGTTGGTCAGCTGCAGGGCTGCCCCTAGGAACATGGAAAAAACAAAGAACAGAGCCATCTTCCTTTCCTTAAAGAGTCGAAAAGCGTCCAGGCCCAATTTTTCAGCAAGAGTAGCTTGCTCACGAATGAGTCTTGGCGGTGGACACTTAGGAAGGAAGAAAGCGTAAACACCTAGAAAAATGGCTACCATACCAGCAATGTAAAACTGGTTTGCATTTATAGAACTACCGAAGAATGAAGCCAGGCTCTCACCCATAGCAATACCTGTGGTAGAAAAGGACTGTTCGTCACTAAAGATATTGGTACACCACATGGCAACTATAAATCCAATCGTTCCCCATACGCGAATAGGAGGAAATACCTTAACTACATCGTACTGGCTGTCCTTGAGCAATTTATAGGAAATAGAATTGGAAAGGGAAAGTGTAGGCATATAGAAACACATTCCTGCCAAAAGGATCCAAAAAAACACACCTGGATCGTCTGTCTTTGCCAAGAGAAACAAGGTTACACCATACGCAATGTGCAGTATTGCGTACAGCTTCTCCGCATTAATCCACTTGTCGGCCACTATCCCCATAAGGGCTGGCATGAATATGGAAGCTATACCAAGGGTGGAAAATACCGCACCGAATTCAGCGCCACTCCACTGCTTATAGGAAAATCCGTAGGTTCCAAGGGTTGTAAGCCAAGCCCCCCAAACAAAAAACTGTAAGAAGCTCAGTAAGGTAAGTCGTAATTTTAAATTCATGAGTACAAAATAATAAAAAGCCCCGGTGGATCACTACGCCGGATAAGGGAGTAGATAATCAGCCGAGGCCACTATATAAACTTAGTCAATCTTTTTCTTTCTGCGTTTGATTTCTTCCTGCAGTTCCAGAGCAGTATCAAAGTCCTCTTCTTTTACGGCCTGATCGAGCAAACTCTGAAGCTCTTCCAGGGTAAGGGCCTGCAGGTTGGTGGAATGGGCCTTGTCTTGTTCTACCTGATGATCAGAGGATGCAGTGGAGGCCTCATCCAATTCAAGTAAAATGCCTGCTTCATTTAATACCTGCGCAGTGGTGTAAATGGGCGCGTCAAACCGAACTGCCATGGCCACCGCGTCCGAGGTTCTAGCATCCAGGATAAGCTCCTCTCCATTTTGCGTACTGCGGAAGTTTATATTGGAGAAAAACACTCCATCGATTATCTGGTAGATTATTACCGACACCAACTCGTACTGCATACTTCGCACAAATTGTGAGAAAAGATCATGCGTTAGCGGCCGAGGCGGATGAATATCCTTTTCCAATCCAAGCGAGATCGACTGCGCTTCAAAATTTCCTATGACAACAGGTAATTTCACGCCCGTATCCTCGTGCTCAAGCAGCAGAGCATAGGCACCCGATTGGGTCTGGCTATAGGATATTCCACGAATTATCAGTTGTTTGTAATCCATACGCAAATATAAAAATATTAAAGGTAAACTCAGAGTATTTTTTAGACCGAAGTCCAATCCAAAAAAAAGGTGCTTAGGAATTGTTTCCCAAGCACCTTTCAGTGTTCATTACTGCCCGTTAAGACCTTTCTTTTTCGTCTTCTGGCTCCAATTTAGCGATTGCTTTCTTTCCACCGCGTTTACGTAGCAAGTCGTACGACACAGCCGAGGCAATAAACCAGGTAGAATAAGTACCAAAGCCTACCCCAATAAGCAGTGCAAACATAAACCCGCGTAGATTTTCTCCACCCACAATAAAGATTGCAAGAATAACCAAAAAGGTCATAAAGGCTGTGTTAAACGTTCTTCCCAGTGTACTGGAGATAGAATCATTGAATAGTGCCTTAAGAGTAAGCGATTTTTTCTCCTGCAGAAACTCTCGAATACGGTCAAAGATAATAACCGTATCGTTGATGGAATAACCTAGTACCGTAAGGATCGCGGCAATGAAATCCTGATTGATCTCCATACTAAATGGCATCACATTCTTTAGTAAAGAATAAGCACCTAGAATGACAATGGAGTCATGCACGAGGGATGCAATAGCCCCGGTAGAAAATTGCCACCTTTTAAAGCGCAGCAATATGTAAAGGAAAATACCCACCAGAGAAATTGCCAAAGCAAGTACCCCGCCTTTCTTGATATCATCGGCTACCGTAGGTCCTACTTTCACCGAACTTATAATTCCGTAATTGTCCGCACCGGAATCCTTAAAAGATTCAATCTTAGCATCTTTTGGTAGATACGACTTAAGTCCCTCAAAAATTTTCTTCTCTACATCCAGGTCCGCCTCAAGACTTTCCTCGTCAATACGGTAGTCGGTTGTAATCTTTAGCTGGTTGTCCGTACCGAAGGTTTTTACATCTACGGCACTCTCCTCTCCCTCTTTGTTTATTAGGGTATTCTGAAGACTTGTCTGGGCATCGTTAGCCACAACATCTTTGTCGAAACGTACCACATACGAGCGACCACCGTTAAAATCCACTCCAAATTTAAATCCTTGCGTAAGGATTGAGGCCAAAGCGATGACGGTGATTATACCCGAGAAGATATAAGCATATTTTCTTTTACCAATAAAATCGAACCATGTGTTTCTAAAGAGGTTCTTGGAAAATGCAGTCCAAACCGAAAGCCCTTTACCTTTATTCAGGCGGTTGAATATCAAGACCCTGGTAAGTAGTACACAGGTAAACATCGACATTAGAATACCGATACCCAAGGTTACTGCGAACCCTTTGATGGGTCCAGTTCCAAATACATAGAGAACCACTGCAGTAAGTAGGGAAGTTATATTTCCGTCAATGATGGCGGATAGGGAAAATTTGAATCCTTCATTATAGGCTTCCTTGATGTTCTTCCCTGCGAATAGCTCTTCCTTCGTACGTTCGTACACGATTACATTGGCATCAATAGCCATTGCCATGGAAAGCACAATACCCGCGATACCAGGCAAGGTAAGAGTTGCGTCCACCGAGTCCATGATACCCATGAGATAGAATAGGTTGATGGTCATAGCGATCACCGCATACACACCCGCGCCCCCGTAGTATACTATAAGGTAAATGATAACAATTAAAAAGGCAATGGCAAAAGACCACATTCCTGAGCTAACGGATTCGGCTCCTAGGGATGGTCCTACCACTTCGGCCTGAACAATCTTCGCCCCTGCAGGAAGTTTACCTGCTCCCAGTACATTGACCAGGTCCTGTGCCTCTTCTTGGGTGAAACTACCTGAAATTTGCGTTCTACCGTTAGGAATCTTATTAATTACATTAGGCGCAGTGTATACTACATTGTCCAAGGTCACTGCTACTGGCTTACCAACATTTTTCTCTGTTAGGGTTGCCCAATCCTTCGCTCCTTTACTGTCCATCTGCATGTCCACCACGATTCTTCCCAGTTCGTCGTAACTGATATTGGCGGTTTCAACCGCTCCGTCTACTGGTGCCTTTTGGTTGATGTTTCCACGCACTGCGTAGAGTACTAAATTACCTTCGTTGCCGGAGTCCGGTTTGTACCCCCACTCAAATTTGGTATACTTGATATTACTTGGTCGCGCGTCCTTAGCAATCTTGCTGTTTAAGATCTTGTTTACAACAGCAGTATCGGAGAGCTTTACATTCGCTACCCCGTTGGTCTGCAAGGAATTGATATTGATTAGATTATCAAAGTTGGTTCCTTTTGGCACTCCAATGGAATCCGCCTTGACGGATACCAAGGTCCCTAATTGCTGAAAATACGGAAATACCTCAGGCAGTTCCTGTACCTCCCAGAATTGGAGTTTTGCAGAGGTTTGAAGCATTTTCTTGACGCGGTCAATGTCTTTAACCCCCGGCATCTCCACAGAGATACGACCCGTTCCGGGAACACGTTGTACGTTGGGCTGCGTCACACCCATTTTATCAATACGCGTACGTATTACTTCGTAGGCAGTACCGGTGGATAGTTCGATGCGCTTGGATACTATGTCTTGAACTTCCTGATCTGTTGAGTTAAATTTTATTTCCGTTAGATTGGTATTCCCAAATATCTCAGGGTCTGCAAGTTTAAGGTTTGTTCCTTTTTCCTTATTTACAATCTGGAACTGCTCAAAGAAGTTCTCAATGTACGGCTTGGTGGAATTCTTCTGCGCTTGATCCGTGCGGTCTAGAGCTTCAAGAAGTACAGGATTGGTAGAATAATTGGTTAAATTATTCACCAAGTCTCTTTGATTGATTTCCAGAAGTACGTTTATACCTCCTTTTAGGTCCAAACCAAGCTTCATTTCTTTTTCTTTGGCCTTAGTATAATGCAGTTCAGTGAAACCCAGATCCAAAGTGTCTCCAGCGAGCCTTTCCAGCTCTTTCTGGTATTTTACCGGATCATCTCCCGCCAGCGCATTAGCCTGGTTTTCCACCTTGTTTGCATACCAGGTAGGTAGCAGTTCATTGAGACAGATCAGCCCCAAAATGATTGCTACGATTGTAATAAGTCCTTTTCCTTGCATTTTAATTACAACATTAAATTTTAGTCGGCAAATATAATGATTTCCAAATGAATTAAGAATTTTTAACAGACGAAATGGTCGGTAAATAAACCACAGCACAGTGTTAAACAGCAACTTTGGCTATCCTGCTTGCAAACGGTCCGATGCGTAGCGCTTCCACCTGCTTAAGTTCAAACATAAAAATGCAGGACCTATCCAAAAGGTCCTGCGCAGTAGTACATAGAGTTTGGTGCTTGTAGAGTTACACCGTCATTGAAAATATTCGTGTCTCAGGCTGATTCCTTAGCATTCTCAAATCAAAGGTCATTGCTACATTCCGTGTAAAAGGGCGTCCCTTCTCTGTAATTTGGATCTTACCTTCAGTAAGTTCCACTAATCCGTCCTGCTGCATTTCCCTTAGTTTCTCCAGAGCTTGTGGCAATTCATCGAAATAATTAGAGGAATCCCACTCCGTAGTCAAACGGCACATAAGATTAAGGATGTGTTGTCGGATGATTAGATCCTCGCTGCTCAAAATATGGCCCTTCACTACGGGTATAATCCCCTCTTCTACCATTTTCTGGTACCCTTCCACCGTCTTTTCATTCTGTGCAAAGCCAAACCAACTGTCGGAAATTGCGCTCATTCCCAGACCCACCATCAGCAGAGTTTTACTTGAAGAATACCCCATAAAGTTCCTGTGTATGGTTCCTTTAAGAAGACTTTGGTAGAGCTCGTCGTGCTCCAGGGAGAAATGGTCCATTCCCACTTCCCTATAGCCCAGCTCCTCCAACAGCTGTTTTCCGTTCTCGTACAGTCTTCGTTTTTCCTCACCGCTTGGTAAATCGTTTTCATCAAATCCCCTTTGCCCTACCCCCTTGATCCAAGGGACGTGGGCATAGGAATAGAATGCAAGGCGGTCCGGTTTGAGTTCCATGGTCCTACGAATCGTATGTTCCATCTTCTCCCAATCTTGGTGCGGTAGGCCAAAAACCAAATCGTGGGAAATACTGGTATAACCAATTTCCCTTGCCCATCGGGTCACTTTCTCCACATTTTCAAAGGGTTGGATACGGTTGATTGCTTTTTGTACGATTGGATCGTAGTCCTGCACTCCGAAGCTGCAACGCCTAAAACCCAAATCGTAGAGCGTCTCCAGATGCAAATAGGTGGTGTTATTGGGATGGCCCTCGAAGCTGAATTCATGCTGGGGTGCAATATCCGCCTTTGCGAAGATGCCTTCCAGTAGCTTTCGGAGGTTTTCTGCAGAAAAAAATGTCGGCGTACCACCTCCCAGGTGCAGCTCCTTGATTACAGGTTTTTCCTTAAAGAGGTTAAGATAAAGATCCCATTCCTTCAAGACGGATTCCAGATAAGGTGTCTCTACTCCGTGCTGTTTTGTGATACGCTTGTGGCAAGCACAGAAGGTACATAAACTCTCACAGAATGGTAAGTGGATGTAGAGGGAAATCCCCTCACTTTCGTTGCTGTGTTTAAAGGCTTTAAGCACAGAGTCCTCCCATTTCTCCGGGGTAAAGGACTCGGCATCCCAAAAAGGAACCGTAGGATACGAGGTGTATCGTGGTCCTGGTATATTGTATTTATCTATTAAGGACTGAATCATAAGGCAAAAGTACAAATAACTTCGCGGGAGAAAAAAAGTACTGGCTTTATTAAATAGTGACAAATGTCATTTGGACTGAAGAAACGGATTTAAATCCAATCTGGAAATCAGACCATTACCTGCAACAATGAGCGAGGTAGGACTTTCCCAAACGCCCACATAATACCCTTTGCTCTTCAATAGTACCTTCCAGGTTCTTCCTCCATCGCGCGAGAGGGATATATGGTAGTCTCCCACTGCAAGCACATCATTGCCCTTCGATTGTGGCCTGTAGCTTACAAACGTAGTATACCCAGCGTTCGATCCGCTTGCAACAATTTGCCAAGTTTCTCCTGCGTCGTGTGTCACAGCGATGTTCTTTTCATTTTCTTCGGGTTTAAGGTAATTACCTCCTGCAATTATCCCTCGCTCACTATCAAAGAACGCAATACTGTAAATTCCTTGCGAGGGGCTGCCTTGTACAATCGGTGTAGGAAAAACTTCCCACGGGGAATCCTTCTTTTTTCTAAAGACCCGCGCGCTGCTGCCTCCTGTGGCAAACCAAATTGTATCACCGTAGGAGCTGATATTGGAATTGCTAGCCGCAAATGCAGCCTCCCCTGTTCGGTATGGGGGCAAGGATTTTGGGTCTATACGTTTCCAAGTTTCGGTGCCACCGTCCAATGTAAGTAGGGAGGGAAGCTCGCCCTGAGGATCGCTTAGTGCAATACCTACGCCTTGGCGCGTAAAATGAAGGGCATCGTAAAAGGCACTCTTCAGGGTGTCTTCAAACACTTTATGCGCTTTAAGGCTGCTTTTCTCCACGCGAAAGAGTCTTGCTGGCGATCCAATACTGGCGGTGTAAAGCACCCCACCGCGGGCGGCAATGCTTCTAAGTTCCGCGCCTGTGGAATCTACAAGTACCTGTCTGTGCGCTTTACTCCTACCTAAATCCAGCGTTCCCACGCGCCCTTTACTTCCCCCGTAGTACAAGGTAGTTCCTTCCAGATGAAGGGCCCTTATACTAAGCCCCTTTTCATAGTAGAGAGTGTCCAGATGCTGCCCATATAAAAGGCCGCAGCACACACTCACCAGTGCGAAAAAAGCTGTCTTAAAGGCTCCTTTAAAATTCATATCCTTATTTTCTGTATTTGATGTAGTGGTACCCGTAGTATGCCGTATGTACTACCACCATAACGGTAGAGAACAGCACCAGTCCAGAATCATCGCTCACCGCGTTTTGGTGGTGGAGATACGTGAGTACGGCCAGCACTGCGGTAAATAAAAGGCCTGCCACGGCGGTAATCCGGTAATTTTTCGGATCGGCATTGGTTCCGTTCTGCTTTCCTAGGAAGGAGTTCTTAATCCCGCGGTACATATACACATCCAAACCAATCATCATCCAGCATATCAAACGGATCCAGGTGTCAAAAGGAAGAAACGCCATCATTCCAAAGCACACCAGTATTCCAAGAACAGGGATAAGTGGTACCAGTGGGACTTTAAATGCCCGCGGGGCATCGGGCTGGGTACGACGCATCACCAAAACGCCCGCGCACACAAGTATAAAGGCGAAGAGGGTTCCGATACTTGTCATCTCGCCTACCACTCTACCGGGGATTAGCGCTGCGAAAAGACTTACCAGAACAAGGAAAAAAACATTCGATTTAAAAGGCGTGCGGTACTTACTGTGGATTTCAGAAAATACTTTCGGAAGCAATCCGTCTTTACTCATCGAATAAAATACGCGGCTCTGCCCCATAAGCATGACGAGTATTACCGAAGCATACCCCAGTAAAATAGCTACAATAATGGAAGTATTCAGCCACGGATAGGCCGGGGTCACCCTGCCGTTGACTACATCCCCCATCGCTTCAATGGCAATGGCTACCGGTGCCAGATGGTCTGAGCCACCCCCCGCTGTAAACGACTTATAATGTACTACGCCTACCATGACGTACGCAAAAACAATATAAAGCACCGTACAGATAAGTAGCGAACCCAAGATTCCTATTGGCATCGCTCTTTTAGGATTTTTTGTTTCCTGAGCAGCCGTAGATACGGCATCAAATCCAATATAGGCAAAGAACACTATCGCCGCGGCCCGTATGACACCGGACCAGCCGTACTCACCAAATTTTCCGGTGTTTTCTGGAATCAGGGGTGTAAGGTTCTCGGGCTTTATATACTTGAAACCTACCAAGATAAATATCAAAACTATGGCCACCTTCAGCACCACTATGCCACCGTTGACCCACGCCGACTCGCTGGTTCCTTTGATAAGTACCAGCGACATGACCACAACAATAAACACCGCTGGAAGATTCACAATCCCCATTTCTCCTGCGCTGGTCAAATCGAAGGGCGTGGTCATTAGCCGCTCGGGCAGTGCTACTCCAAAATTATAAAAGAACTTACCCAGGTAACCGGACCAACTCGATGCCACTGTAGCTGCTCCCACGGCATACTCCAGGACCAGGTCCCAGCCAATGATCCATGCAATGAATTCACCCATCGTAGCGTACGAATAGGTATAGGCGCTGCCGGCTACTGGTATCATGGAGGCAAACTCCGCGTAACATAGTCCGGCAAAAGCGCAACCCAGAGCCGCAATAATAAAAGAAATCATGATACCTGGTCCGGCGTGGTTGGCCGCAGCCATTCCTGTGATAGAAAAAAGTCCCGCACCAATGATAGCACCTATTCCCAGGGCAACTAAAGAGCCTGCGGTGAGGGTCTTCTTCAGTCCTTTTTCAGATTCGTCGGCTTCTGCCAGCAGTTGATTTAATGGTTTCGTTCTCCAGATATTTGCCATGCTTATCGTTTAGTTTTTTTTCAAAAATATAAATTTTCTAGGCTTTTAAAAGGATTTATGCATGCTTTTTCGTGTCTCTTTGCAAAAAAAGCAACCTTTAGCGTTTTACAGGCAGGCAGGATACGTAAAAATTACTCTAGGCATAGTATAGTAAAATCATAAAACAGTATATTTGGGTGATGAATGTACAGGAGCTACTTTTTGCCCCCTACCAGGGCTATTCCACTCTGCAAATAACCCTAGAAATTACGGCCGCCCTCTTTGGGCTCCTAAGTGTATACTTCTCCATGAAGAAAAGCATTTGGGTCTATCCCACGGGCATTCTATCCACCACTATCTACGTTTATATTCTGTTTGTTTTTGGTCTTTTAGGGGACATGCTTATCAATGTATACTATACGATTATGAGCATCTACGGCTGGGTTCTTTGGTCGCGGAGTGCAGACAGTAATTTTAAAGTCCAGGTGGAATATACCACACCCAGGCAATGGATCATCGCCGGAGTTCTATTCACCGCCAGTCTTCTTCTTGTGTTATTGATCTACTATTACAAACCGGCTATAGACAATGGATTCTCCACCGCAAGTGTCTCTCTGGGATTTGCGCATCTGGATTGGGCCAATTACTTGGACATTCTAACCACCTCCATCTTTCTGGTAGGAATGTGGCTGATGGCAAAACGTAAGATTGAGAATTGGATCTTTTGGATCGTAGGGGACATCATCTGCGTTCCAATGTTCCTGTATAAAGGACTTGCCATCACGTCCTTACAGTACCTACTTTTTACGGTACTTGCCTATCTGGGCTATCGCGCGTGGATTCGTTCCGCTCAGGACACGCTCGAATTGGGAAAATCTTAACCTTCCCAGGGCAATAAAAAAAAAGCATATTTTACTATCTTTGGCCACTTATAGGCACGTAGCATATGAATACAGTGGAGTTTTTCAAATACCAAGGCACGGGAAATGATTTTATCATGGTAGACAACCGTAGCCTTTCTTTCCCTAAGTCCCAAGAAATTATCGAAAGGCTCTGCCACAGGCGTTTTGGCATTGGAGCGGACGGATTGATTCTTCTGGAAGATTCTAGGGAGTACGATTTTCAGATGGTATACTACAACTCCGACGGCGCACAAAGCACCATGTGCGGAAATGGAGGAAGGTGCATTGTGGCTTTTGCCCACGATTTGGGCCTTATTTCCTCAAGCTGCCGATTCATGGCGGTAGACGGTTTGCACCATGCTACTATTCGCAACGGTTCTGTCGCTCTTGGAATGGTTGACGTATCGGCAATCCATCCCCACGGTGAGGAATTTATTCTAAATACAGGATCGCCCCATTTGGTATGTCCGGTGGAAAAAGTTTCTGAAATAGAGGTGGCCAGTTTAGGGCGCTATAAAAGAAACGAAGAACCTTTTAAAAAGGAAGGAATCAATGTAAATTTTAGCCAGGAACTTTCTCCGGGCAGAATCAAGATACGTACCTACGAGCGGGGTGTGGAGGATGAGACCTTCAGCTGTGGAACGGGAGCTACTGCAGCAGCACTGGTCCATATGAGTAGGCACGGTCTCTGTGAGGTGGCTGTCGAAGTAGTAGGCGGCGAACTAACCATAAGAGGCCGTCAAAAAACAGACGGGTCCTTTGAAAATATCTGGCTGGAAGGACCAGCAAAAAACGTATTTAAAGGAGAAATCCTAGTCTAAATTTTCCGATTTTCAATTATGAAAAAGAAACTAACCATCATTTTGGCAATCGCAGCCGTACTTGCAGTGATTATTGGAATAAACTACTACAAAAAACACAAACAGGGCAATGTCGCCCAAGAGGGGTATTTCCATATCCCTACCGGAGCAAGCTACACCCAGATCCTGGACAGTATCTCGCCTTATCTGAAAAATGTAGAGAGTTTTAAAAACGTTGCGGAGAGTGAAAATATGGATAAGATTTTCCACCCAGGAAGGTACCGTATCGTTGAAGGGAAAAGCAACATGCAGCTCGTTGAAATGATCAAAAATGGCAACCAGGTGGATCTTAGTTTTCGAATTGGCGATTTTGGAGACGTGTACCAGATGATGGGAAGGGTATCTCGCAGAACGGAGCTGGATTCTCTTTCCTTCATTAAAAAGTTTGACAGCATTGCCAAAAGCAAAGGCCTTTCCAATGCCGAAGATCTCAAACACTACTTTTTCATTGATACCTACAATTTTTTCTGGACCGTGACCCCGGAAGAGTTCTTTTCCAAATTTGAAGACCAGTACAACAAGTTCTGGACTCCGGAAAGGGTAAAACTTCAGTCCCAGTCCGGATTATCCCGCCGAGAGATCTATGCACTGGCCTCTATCGTCTATAAGGAATCGGGTGGCATGAAAGACGAACAGCGCACCATTGCAGGACTGTACCTGAATCGGGTGTCCCGTGGCATGAAACTCCAGAGCGACCCTACCGTAATCTATGCAATCAACAAAGACACCGGCTTTACCCAAGACATAAAAAGAGTGCTGTACAAGCATCTGCGCCACCCCTCGCCTTACAATACCTACGCAAACGAAGGTATACCTCCAGGTCCCATTTGTGTGGTGGATAAAAATTCGGTGGATGCGGTACTCAGCCCTGAAAAGCACAACTACCTATTTATGGCCGCGGACCCGGACCGGCAGGGCTACCACCGGTTTACGGCAAACGACCGTGAGCACGTGAAAAATGCACGCGACTACCAACAGTGGCTCAATTCTAAAAACATTCGCTAAGAACTTTAACACATTTTAAGAGACCCCGATTTTAACATTTCGGGGTTTGTTGTGTCTAATACGGGTATGATGCTTCAAAAAGCACCATACAGAAGAACTATTAACTAAAAAAACAAACGTAGAACTCACAGGATTCCCTTAGAATTCCTGACAAATTAAACTTGATGATTAAAACAGAAATTTCCCAGAATTTTACCCGGAAAACATTAGGACTAACGATCCTACTATCGGCGGCCGCAATGGCTTTTGCACAGGAGAAGGTCAGTATTACAGGAAAAGTGACTGACAAGCAGAACAATCCCGTAGCCTATGCTTCGGTGACCTATTCCCACCCTACCAACAAACTACTCAGTGATGCCACCCTAACGGACGAAAACGGTCAGTACAGTCTACAGGTTGCTCCAGGAGTCTATACGGTGGGTATTGAAGCCATCGATTTCAAACCATTCACTGCGGCAGGCAGACAAGTTCGCGGGGGTACGGTAGAGACCATAATGCTGGATCCTGAACAGAGCGCAACCATTACCCCTACACAGAATATTGAAGGAGTAACCATCACGGCCACGGCAAGACCCTACCGAGTAGAATTGGATAAAAAGACCTATGATCCATCCACGGATGTAATCAGCAAGGGAGGAAACCTCCAGGATGTACTTCAGAACGTTCCTTCGGTTTCGGTAGATACCGACGGCACTGTCTCTATGCGGGGAAATTCAAACGTACGTTTTCTTATCAACGGTAAACCCTCGGCGCTTCTTGGAATAGACGATGGTGCCAATGCGCTGCAGAGTATTCCAGCAGACCAGATCGAGAGAATCGAGGTAATTACCAACCCTTCCTCTAAATTCGAAGCTTCTGGAACGGCCGGTATCCTTAATATTATCCTTAAGAAAAACAAGCGCGTTGGATTCAACGGCAGCGTTACCGGAACGGTAGGGTATTTACCCAATACCAACCTAAACACCAACCTGAGTTGGAGAAGGGGCAATGCCACGTGGTTTGTGAACGGTGGTGGTGGGTACCGCGAAAACAAAGGGGAGAATAATAACTACGCTACCTTTGACAACCGCGGGATAGCACAGCAGCTTCTTACCTCCAATGCGGAGTCAGAAAATAACAACGAAATGAAAAACTATAACGCTACGGCGGGATTAGTGTACGATTTCACAGACAAGACCTCGGCCAACATCTCCATATCCACCAGAAGTTTTCAAGGCGATAGTGAAGGAACTGTAAGTACTGCAATGACCTACAACGGTATCGATAATTCCAATACCTCGACGCTCTATCCGCTACAGAAAATTCGTACCACACTTGGAAACAATGAAAATAAAGCCCTGCAGGCCGATTTTGGCGTAGACCATAAGATTGGCGACAAAGGACAGAATATATCCGTCTCTGTGAGCTTACAGAAGAACCAGTCGGAAGGAATCAACGACATTACCGAGACTAGAAACGGAGCCTATTTCCGCTTGGATGAAACCCTTCAGAATACAGAAAACAGCACGGTTATAGGTAAAGTAGATTACGAGCTCCCACTAGGCGAAAATGCAAAAATTGAAGCCGGATACCGTTTTGACCGTAATGTAAACGACTACGATTATGCCGTGTGGAACGAAGGAATCGTTAATCCTGACTTCACCAGCGTGACGAATTATAAAGAAATGTTCAACGCCTTTTACGTGCAGTTTAAAAGCCGGATTGGAGAGAAATTTGCCTACCAGCTTGGCCTTCGGGATGAAATATCCAAAGTGGATGTGGATTTTAGAAACCTCACCTCCCAGGAACCTGCCATCAGCAAGAGCTATAACAACTTATTCCCTTCGGTATTTTTCAGCTACGACCTAGCGCAGAACAACCAATTGCTATTGAACTATTCACGCCGAATCAACCGGCCACGTTCCTGGTTTTTGGTTCCATTCAACAGCTATAACGACAGTGATAATATATTTAGTGGTAATCCGGACCTGAATCCATCCTATGTCAACTCCTTTGAGCTGGGGTACAGCCTTCAGAAAAGAAAGATTACACTGAATCCTACCCTATACTTCAACCACGAGGAGGACGAAACCCAAATGGTGAACCTGTACAACTTCGAGAGGCAGCGATTTGAAACCAAGCCCTACAACATAGGCAACGAGCAGCGCTACGGTTTGGACCTAAACTTCACCTACGACCCTATTTCCTGGCTAAAGTTAATGGGTAATGTAGATTTGTTCGGATACCGCAGCGAAGGGGAATTCACCTACAATTCGTTGGTGGACGGTGTGGCCACCCCGGTGACTCTTTCCTTCAATGGCGAAGGATTCTCCACCCGCGCCCGACTCAACACTACCTTTAAGGTGGACCGTACCTTTACCATGCAACTACAAGGATTCTTCCGTGGAGGACAGAAGACCGATACCAGCAAGCAAGACCCCATGTATGCACTCAACTTTGGTGCCTCCAAGACTATATGGGACGGTAACGGAACCTTCAGTTTCAATATCCAGGATATTTTCAACACCCGAAACCGTACCTTTTATACCTTTGGTGAAGGCTTTGAGAGAAAATCCTATATGCAGTGGATGCCACGTCAATTCTCACTTTCCTTTACGTACCGATTCCGTCAGGGAGACCGCGTAGATCAGCCACGTAACAAGAAAGACATAAACTCCAATGCAGGCGGAGAGGATGAAATGCCACCAATGTAATTCAGTGGCTGATAAATGAAGCAATTGATTGCTACAAAATAATAAACTGCCCCTAAAAAGTGTCTAACTTTTTGGGGGCAGTTTATTTAGACCGTCCTTTTTTATTTATTATACAATAATAGTATTTGCTTACGTTCCAGTTACTTTAGTCCTATTTTACTGGTTGGCGCTGCGGGATTCTAGATATTGCTGCCATGCCCAAGTAGTTTTAAGTGCCTGATCCAGGGGTGTGGAAGCCTTCCAGTTAAGCTCTTTCTCTGCCTTGGAGGCATCGGCATAGGCTATGGTTATATCTCCTTCCCTTCGCCCTGTAATGGCATAAGGTACTGAGACATTGTTGGCACGCTCAAAGGTCTTAACTATTTCAAGCACAGAGGATCCTTCGCCTGTGCCCAAATTGTATATGTCTACTGCGGTTGGCTCCGTTTCTGAGAGCAATTTCTGCAGTGCTGCCACGTGTGCCCTTGCTAAATCCACCACATAAATGTAATCCCTAACGGCAGTACCGTCCTTGGTGGGATAATCCGAGCCGAAAATACTTAATGATTCTCTAATTCCTGCCGCAGTCTGCGTTACGTAAGGGACCAAATTGTTTGGAATTCCAATGGGCAGCTCGCCGAGCAAAGCACTGGGATGCGCCCCTATAGGATTGAAATACCTCAAAAGGGAGACTTTCTTTTCATGGGCCTGCGCAAAATCCATCAGAATCTGTTCCCCCATCTGTTTGGTCTTCCCGTAGCTGCTTTCCGGTGCTTTGAGTGGAGCACTCTCATCAATTGGCATGTGATCGGCCTGTCCGTACACCGTGCATGAAGAACTGAATATAAAATTGGAAATATTTCTCTCTTTAAATTCCTGCAGGAGATTGATAAGTGTCACCAGATTGTTTTCGTAGTAGTCGAGCGGAATTACCTGGCTTTCCCCTACAGCTTTGTAGGCCGCAAAATTGATGCAACCCTCTATGGTGTGCGCATCGAGCAGTTGGCTTAACAGTTCTCTGCGCTTCAGGTCAAAGGGATAGAACACCGGCGCAGTACCGGACACTTTCTCAATGTTTTCTAGGATGAATCGCTCTGAATTGGAAAGGTCATCCACAATTACAACCTCAAATCCACTCTTCTGTAGTTCCACTACCGTATGGGACCCGATATATCCTAATCCTCCCGTTACAAGAATTGCCATTTACTCGCCTTTAAAAAATTCAAGAACAGTATCGGTAATGTATTTGAGCTGTTCTTCGTCTAGTTCTGTGTGCATAGGTAGGGAAAGCACCTCCCCGAGTAGTTTATCCGTGCTCTCAAAATCCTTGTCATCACTCTGCTGGAAATACGCTTTTTGTTTACGTAGTGCCACCGGATAGTAAATCATGGACGGGATATCGTGCTCCTGAAGGTACTCTTGAAGTGCTCCGCGCCTTTGGTTTTTTATACGTAACGTATACTGATGGAACACATGGGTCGATTGGGAGCTTCGCACCGGTATAAGCAGATCGCTATGTCCAGAAAAGGCCTCATCGTAAAAGTCTGCGGCCTTACGCCTTGCTTCGTTATAGAGATCAAGATTGGGAAGTTTTTTCCTCAAGACGGCCGCCTGAATGCTGTCTAAACGTGAATTTACCCCGACCTCGTCGTGGTAGTACCTCTCGTACATCCCGTGGTTTACAATACCGCGGATCTTGTGTGCCAAGGCATCGTCGCTGGTAAAGACGGCTCCACCATCACCATAACATCCTAAGTTCTTGGACGGAAAGAACGAGGTGGTACCTAAAACCCCCATCGTACCAGACTTCTTCACTGTACCATCACTAAAGGTGTACTCCGCACCTATGGCCTGCGCGTTGTCTTCGATTACATGCAGTTGGTGGACTTTTGCTATCTCCAAGATCTCCTCCATATCGGCACACTGACCAAAGAGATGCACTGGAATAATGGCCCGCGTACGTGGAGTAATGGCTTTTCTAATCTGTTCTGGATCAATGGTAAACGTATCGTAGTTTACATCCACTAATACGGCTTTTAGACCGAGCAGATGAATCACCTCTACGGTTGCCGCAAAGGTAAAGTCTGCCGTAATTACCTCATCACCAGGTTTTAGGTCCAGGGCCATTAGAGCAATTTGAAGGGCATCGGTCCCGTTGGCGCAAGGTATTACGTGGGGAATCTGTAAATAGTCCTCCAGCTCTTTCTGAAAGAGTTTGACTTCGGGGCCGTTTATAAAGGCAGCAGAGTCCAGCACATTTAGCATTGCGTTATCCACTTCCGGTTTAATTTTATAGTATTGACTCTGCAGGTCAACCATCTGAATTTTTCTCATAGTTTATAATTTGTCTGCTCGCTAGCTACTGTTTCTGCTTTGCAAGCACCGCATATTTTTCAAATTTAAGGTTAATTGAAGACTTAAAAAAATATTAGGCGGAGTTTCTGCTGGCATTGATATTTCCAAAAAGGGAACGTACGACCAGCTTCTCATAAAGTTCGGAAAGGGGATCCCCCTTTTGAATTTGCATCAGTGCAAACTGCTGGATAGTAAGTAGGGGTAGGACCATTTTTTCTCTCATGCGCACCGATTTTCTAGAGAGTGGCTCGTCCTGCTGCAAAATGGTCTGGCCGGTTAGTTCCAGCATGAGTGTTTTGGACAGCTCGTATTCTTCATACAGGATATTCCAAAAACCCCCATACACCGGATCCTTTTTCATATAGGAAGTAAGCGGAAAGTAGGATTTGTTCATACTCATCATAGAATTCAGTACCAGGGTTCTAAAAAACGCGCTATTTCTGTAGAGTTCCTTCAACTCCTCCATGTGTCCGGCTTCTTTTAGGGCTCTGAGGGCTGATCCAAATCCGAAATATCCCGGAACATTCTGTTTGAGCTGGGACCAGGACCCTACAAAAGGTATGGCCCGTAGATCTTGAAAATTCAGTGCCTGCGCTCCCCCACCTCTCTTGGAAGGCCGCGAACCTATATTGGTCCTGCCGTAGTACGGAAGTGTACTTCGGTTTTCCAGATAAGGAACAAAAAGGGGATGGTTCTTTAGCTCCGTGTACTTCTTAAAGCTAAGTTCCGATAACCTGGATATAAGTTCCCGCTGCCGGGAATCTAGCAGTGCTTTAGGGCTTTGGGAGAGTCTGCTCTCCATGGCAGCTGCAAGCAGCTGCCCAAAATTATACTGGGCCTGTAAACGGTTGCCGTACACGCTAGTGATGGTCTGCCCCTGAATCGTAAGTTCGATTCTGCGGTTTTCAATGGTGGGTCCCTGGGAGGCATAGAAATCATGGGTCTTACCACCGCCTCGGGCGGGAGGGCCTCCTCTGCCATCAAAAAACACCACCTGAATTCCAAAGCGCCTCGAGACTTCGGTAAGAACCTCCTTGGTACGGTAGATTTCCCAATTGGCGGTTAAATAGCCTCCGTCCTTGGTACCGTCCGAGAAACCGAGCATAATGGTTTGCTTGGCTCCACGTCTTGTTAAGTGGGCACTGTAGAGTGGATCGCTATAGAGAGACTCCATCACTAATGCAGCATTTTCCATTCCTTCCATGGTTTCAAAGAGTGGAACAATATCTATGTCAATTTCGGCCGAAGAATAGCCCTGCAAAAGGAAAAATCCATATACATTTTCCACGTCCCGCTTGGTAGTCGCATTGGAAATGATGTAGCGGTGCAGACCCTCAATTCCGTTCTCTTTCTGAATATCGCGCACTGCTTCCACCATGGCGAGCGTATCTTGCGCGGTAGTACTTAACAGCCCGTGGGTCACTTTTCCCCCTTGATCCAAAAGGGCCGATAGGGAAAACTCCTGGGGTTGGTATCCCGGAAGGATTTGCCTTAGTATTTCATCCATTACGCTCTGATGCACCCTGCTGTCCTGCCGTATATCCAGGGTAGCGAAGTGCACTCCAAAGAGTTCGACACGGTCCCGTAGATCCTCTAGCAAGTTCAGGAAAAGACCGTTATGGTCTTGCCTAATAACCTCCATAGCCCCTTCTATATGGCCCATCAACAGCGGAGTGTCCACCTCTTCCGTACTTGTGGTAATGGCCTTATAGAGCAAATTACTAAGTACCGTGAGTTTTTCTTCCACTCCACGGAAGGTTAGACGGCGTCTGATTTCCTTTAAATGGTTATAGTAGGACTTAAGAACGGCCAGTTTGAGTTCTTTTGCCACCTGGCGGGTGATTTCAGTGGTAACAAATGGATTTCCATCCCGGTCCCCTCCGGGCCAGAAGCCCAGTTCCAAGGGTCTATGAAGAGTGATGCCGCGATGCTTGCATCTCTCTTTTAGGGTGGTGTACAACTGCCCAAGTGAGTCGTAGTACACATACCGTAGGTAATAGATTATACTAAGGGCCTCATCGAGTGGCGAAGGCTTGGTCTTATTAACAAATGGGGTCTTGCCTAATTGCTGCAAAAGCATATCGATCTGCGCTATATCATCCTTGGAAATAGCGCTGCGAAGGTCGTGCAGAATCCTTTGTACGGCATTGGGATAAAATTGCGTAGGGTGCGCGGTAAAAACCACGCGCACACCAAGCCCTTTGAGCTTATCCTCTGGGAGATGTTTGTCGTCCAGTAGTTTTTCCAGATCCTGGTAACTGCCCTTGGGGTGCAAATCCTCAAAGGCGGCATCCTCAATGCTGTCAAAAAGCACCACCTGGCGTTCGATATACTGTACTAGCTTAAAGAGAAGTTCTATACGTGCTTTGGAATCGCTAAGCGTGGTATGGCTCGTAAAGAATTCCTCCATAATCTCTTCCGGACTCTGTCCCTTCTCATAGCCCGTACGGCTCTCTTCATAAAGGAAGGGCAAGAGCATTCCGATATTGGTCATCTTATCGTACGGAAGACTCATGAAAAGAGCGTTGTAAATCTGGTATTTGTTTTCAACGTTTTGCCTGAAAACATCATTTAAAGAAGCGTTTTGCATCTAACAAAGTTACTAATCTCTTACTGAATCCTTGGCAAATCCACGAGGTTATTTTTTTATCTATTGGTGCGCTGAATACAGTTATTCTGGTGCATATACCTTCATTCTATGTGACTAAAGTCACCTTGGTCCTTGAGGGGATTCTTTACCTTTGTTATACAAATTACAACAGCATGAAAATACTAATCGTCGGAGGAGTAGCGGGAGGAGCTACCGCAGCGACCCGCCTAAGAAGGCTAAGTGAAGAAAACCAGATCATTATCTTTGAACGCTCCGGTTATGTAAGCTTTGCAAACTGCGGGCTTCCCTACCACATCGGAGGAACGATATCGCAAAGAGATAAACTGCTGCTGCAGACTCCCCAGAGCCTTAAGAGCAGGTATAATCTGGATGCGCGCGTTCGCTCCGAGGTAGTATCAATTGATAGGGTGAACAAGTCAATCGAAGTGAAAAACCTTGAGACCGGAGCGCACTATACGGAAACCTACGATAAACTACTGCTCTCCCCTGGGGCCGATCCCATACGTCCTGCTTTCCCCGGGGTACAGCACCCTAAAATACTCTCGCTTCGTAACATCGAGGACATGGACCGCATTATAGAATCCACTAAGCAAGAGAACGACTTTGTGGTCGTTGGAGGAGGTTTCATCGGTCTGGAGGTGGCCGAGAACCTTATAGAAAAAGGCAAGAACGTTACTTTAGTGGAACTTTCCCCTCAGGTCATGGCTCCGGTGGATATCGAATTTGCAAGCTTCCTACACGAAAAAGCGCGGGGCAAGGGTCTTAAGATTCTACTACAGACAGGAGTCGAGCGTTTTAATGCTACGGGAGAGGGACTTGAAGTGACGCTCTCTAATGCTCAGACTCTCCAGGCTGGTGCAGTAATCCTTGCCATTGGCGTACGTCCTGAAAATACGCTTGCCAAAGCAGCTGGCCTTGCCGTAGGAGTGACCGGAGGAATAGAGGTCAACCGCTACCTTCAGACCAGTGATCCGGACATCTACGCAGTAGGAGACGCTATTGAGGTGAAACAACTGGTAAGTGAGCAGCCGGTGCTGATTCCTCTTGCCTGGCCTGCTAACCGCCAGGGAAGACTTGTGGCGGACAACCTACTATACGGCAATACGCACGAATACCAGGGCACCTTGGGTTCCTCCATACTTAAGTTCTTTGAACTTTCCGTTGCAGCCACCGGGCTAAATGAAAAAATGCTCAAAAAACTCCACATCCCCTACCAAAGTATAATAATTACCAAAGGACATCATGCCGGTTACTACCCGGGAGCCAAGGATATGGTACTTAAAGTGCTGTTTGACCCGAAAGGTGCGATTTTAGGTGCACAGGCTGTGGGTGAAGAGGGAGTGGACAAACGCATTGATATCATTGCCACCGCGATGCATGCTGGGCTCAAGGTGCAGGACCTTCAGGAGATTGAAATAACCTATGCCCCACCGTTCAACTCCGCAAAGGACCTTATCAATATAGCGGGCTATGCAGCAGAGAATATCCTTAATGGGACTCTAAAAGTCATAAACCACCATGCACTCTGGGACTACCAAAAAGCAAACGACGCACTTCTTATAGATGTGCGAACCAAAGAAGAATTTTCCCGAGGCCATATTCCGGGGGCAATAAACCACAACGTAGATGAGTTGCGCGCGCTTTTGCCTACATTGGACCCTAGCCGGAAATATATTATCTATTGCCAGGTAGGCCTTAGAGGCTACCTAGCCAACAAGATTCTCTCCAACCATGGCTTTGACACGGTGAATCTGCAGGGAGGATACCATCTATGGAATAAACTCTATCCACAAAACAATTGATCAATGCACGAGAAAAACAACAAGAGTAAAAGCTGGATTCGTAAAAATATAACCAATATACTCTTTGGCGCATTTGCCCTTACTATACTGTTCGTACCGCAGGCCAAGTCCTGGTTCATCCGCCAGGTTGCATCCACGGGTATTATGAATGCTTCCTTAAAGGAAAAAGGAGAATTCCCGGCCGCAGATTTTTCCTCGGTGGCCTTTACGGATGGCCAAGGGAAAAACTATACCCTTGGGGAACTTCAAGGTAAAGTGGTGTTCATTAATTTTTGGGCTTCCTGGTGTCCACCGTGTAGAGCCGAATTTCCTTCCATCGAGAAATTCTACTCAAAATATAAGGAAGAAGAGAATTTGGTGTTTCTAACGGTCAATATGGACCAGGATCCAGCGCTAGGTAAAGCCTATCTGGAAAAAGAGCATCTTAGTGTTCCCTTTGTACTTCCGGGGGGCGATATACCTTCCGAGCTGTTTGAAGGTGCGCTGCCTACCACACTACTTCTGGATAAGGAGGGAACTATACGTATGCGTCATACCGGAGCGGGAGATTACAGCAAAAGTTCTTTCTACAGTAAGGTAGAGCAGCTGCTAAGAGAATAATACAATTTCTGCTTCTACATTGGGTCCGCTTCCTTATTTAGGTAGCGGATTTTTTCTGTGCTTTAAGGCATTGTGCCATAGATTTATCCGCCAAATATTAGTTCCACTCTTTTTTGGAGTCTTGCACTCGGGTACTTTAAATTTTGATCCGAAACGATTCCTAAAGCCAGCTCCCTCCTATAGCTACGGGGGCCTAGATCCCTCGCGCAGCTTTGAATAGGGAGCCTTAACCTATCTTCAGTCCCGAAAGTTACGCTCTACTTGTGTTAGTATATTTCCAAAAAAGCTCCGTTCCCACAAAGTGGAAACGGAGTCTAATAGGTTAATAGGCTACGTTATGGTCTTAGCAACTGGAGCAGCTCCCATTCTCATCGGAGATTCCCATTTTCCCCAGGATTCTCTCCAAAAGACACCACCGGGTAAGGGAGGATTGAAGAAGGTTGAGTCCTACAAATGCGGTAAGGAAAAACCAATTTTCATTGACCCAGTACCCTAGCGATACACTCAGTAATACCATGGAGCCGGCCACGGCCCGGATAATTCTTTGTTTCATAATTTTTTTAAATATATAAGTTATTAAATATGCGCCTCGGCATGTAGTACGGCCAGATGCAGGCGGGATTCAAATTGTTGGCTTGCATTGAACTGCTCCACTTTCTGCATCAACAGAGAAACCTGGTCCCCCAGTGCAAACACCATAAAGAGTACGGAATCTTGCTCTAAGGCTCCTGCAGAGAACCAATTTTGGTCCGATGCAGAATCCTGTAGGTTTTTGTATCCGCTTACTGAGGTTAATGTATAGGCCAGAATTCCTGAACTGCGAAGCAGTTTTTTAGTATGGCTCTCAAATTCTTTGATGGCTGTTAGAACGATAATTTTCATAATGGTAGATTTTTTTAGTAATCCGGGCCCACTACAGACCCGGATAGAATAATTAAGAATTTGACTTTTCAGAATCTTCCAGCGCATTTGTACTTGTAGATTCCCACTTGCTTTTCTCAGTCATATAGTAAATCAGAGGCACAAGTACCAAAGTGAGTACCGTGGAGACTATCGCTCCAAATACTAGCGAGATGGCCAGCCCTTGAAATATAGGGTCAAAAAGAATGATCACGGCACCTATTACCACGGCACCAGTGGTGAGAAGGATCGGTGTGGTACGCACGGCTCCGGCATCGATAATGGCCTGCTTCAAAGGCACTCCTTCTTGGAGCCGGATTTCGATAAAGTCAATAAGCAAAACCGAGTTACGAACCATAACCCCTGCCAAGGCGATCATACCAATGAAGGACGTAGCTGTGAAAAAGGCCCCAAGCATCCAGTGACCCAGTACGATTCCAACCAGTGACAGCGGTATGGCAACCATCATTACCACTGGGGTTTTAAAGTTTTGGAACCATCCCACAATGAGCATATAAATGATGATAATAACCACAGCGAAGGCAATTCCTAAATCACGGAATACTTCCAGGGTAATCTGCCACTCCCCGTCCCATTTCACGGTATAGTTACTCTCATCGGTGGGTTGGCCCAGATAAAGCTCATCAATTCGGTAGCCGTTGGGCACCTTGATCGTCTTTAGTTTCTCTTCCATTCCCAAAATGGCATACGCCGGACTTTCCAGTTCTCCTGCCATATCGGCAAGGACATAGACCACGCGTTTTTGGTCCTTTCTGTAGATACTCTGCTCTAGGGTACCACGCTGGATATCCACCAGATCACTAACCGGTACGGATCCTCCATGAGGTGTTGGAATCTTTAGTGCACTGATTTGCTCGATAGAGGATTTCTGTGCATCGGAAAGTTTCATAACCATAGGTACCGACTCACTGGATCGGGGATCGTACAGGGTGGAAAATGGGGCCTGAGAAAGAAGGTAGGTAAGGTTGCCCACAATTTGCTGCGGAGCAATACCATTAAGCATGCTTTTTTCTGTATCCGGAACAAGTTTAAACTCCGTCTGAGCGTCCTCTACCATCCAGTCCACATCCACAACGTCCTGCGTAGTACTTAGTATTTTTTTAAGTTCCGATGCGATACGTGTCTGCTCCCGATAGTCCGGTCCATACACCTCTGCTACAATGGTGGAAAGTACAGGGGGCCCGGGTGGTACTTCCACCACTTTGATATTGGCACCGTAGGGTTTACCTATTTTTTGTACTATAGGACGTATACGCTTGGCAATGTCGTGTGACTGAGCGTCGCGCTCTGACTTACCCAGAAGATTCACCTGGATATCTGCGGTATTGCTCGCTCCACGCATGTCGTAGTGGCGTACAAGCCCGTTGAAGGTTATAGGTGCAGACGATCCCACATAGTTCTGAAAATTATCGACCTCAGGCACCTCCCGTAAATACTGTGCAATCTCGGAGCTCACCACTGCGGTGCGTTCCAGTGAGGTTCCCTCCGGCATGTCAATAACGATTTGGATCTCGTTCTTGTTATCAAAAGGAAGCATCTTTACTGCAACCCACTGTGCAAAGAAGGCAAATACCGAAATGAGAAGCAAAGCCACGGTCACACCTAGAATAG
Organism: Planobacterium oryzisoli; assembly: GCF_015354315.1. Lineage (GTDB taxonomy): Bacteria > Bacteroidota > Bacteroidia > Flavobacteriales > Weeksellaceae > Planobacterium_A > Planobacterium_A oryzisoli. The sequence goes on along the minus strand of NZ_JADKYY010000001.1, from coordinate 204,824 downwards.
TCCAGCGCTTCACCTTGTTTTCCAGTAAAGGCTGCTCGATCTTTTTATACCAGCGGTAGATAAATCCGGTTTGAAGGCCCTCTTGCTCTTTATGCTCCTGCTCCTGCTTTACTTTAAGTAAATGGAAACCCAAATACGGTGTAATGGTCAGGGCTATAAAGAGGGAAAGCAGCATCGCAATGGAAGCCCCTATCGGCATGGGAGACATATAAGGACCCATCATTCCGGACACAAAAGCCATAGGCAGTATGGCAGCAATAACGGTAAATGTGGCCAAAATGGTAGGGTTACCCACTTCATTAATAGCATAAATTGCTGCCTGATGGAAAGGTAATTTTTTCATATGAAAATGCCGGTGCATATTCTCAGCAATGATGATACTGTCGTCCACCACTATCCCCACTACGAATACTAGTGCAAACAAAGTGATTCGGTTGAGCGTGTAGCCCAGAAAATAGTAACTGAACAGGGTGAGCGCGAAGGTAAGCGGTACGGAAAGGAATACCACAAGGGCCCCTCTCCAACCCATGGCCAGCATCACCAGAAAGGTCACTGCCACAATAGCTACTGCCAGGTGCAGAAGCAGTTCCGATACTTTATCGGAGGCTGTTTCACCATAATTTCTGGTAACCTCCACATGTACCTCGTCCGGCAGTAGGTTTTTCTTTAAGGATTCTACCTTTACCAGTATCTCTTCAGATATTTTCATGGCGTCGGCACCTTTCACCTTTGATACCGCCAGGGTTACTGCCGGATACTGGGATGGTGCGGTTTGAAGTTTTTCAGAACCCTTACCAAATCCAAGACTTACATAATTAAGAGGTGCAGAGGCGCCGTCTTTGATGGTAGCCACTTGCCGTAAATACACCGGCATGTTCTGGGTGGTTCCCACCACAAGGTTCTCTACTTCTTCTTTGGAGCTTAGAAAATTCCCGGTCGTGAGTAAATACTCCGTGTCGCTGCTTACAAAACTTCCGCTTTGTGAACTGGCATTACTGGCTTTGATCATCTGCATCACACCAAGTGGGTCTATTCCCGCTTCTGCAATTTTTTCGCGATCAATCGTTATTTCTAGGGCGCGCGGTGTACCGCCAATGGTCTGGGTCAAGGATACGTCCTTGATTTTTTTCACTTCCGAGGATAGCTCCTCGGTCATTTGCCGAAGTTGGTAGTGGTCGTAGGAATCACTCCAAAGCGTCAGGGAAAGCATCGGTACATCATCAATGGAGCGTGTCTTTACCAACGGTTCGGAAACCCCCTGAGGAAGAACCATCCGGTTCTTCATTAGTTCATCGTACAGCTTTACATAAGAGCGTTCCGTATCTTCACCCACCAAGAACTGCACAATAATCATCGCTCTTCCGTTCATGGCCATGGCATGTACATGCTCTACTCCTTTGATGTTTGAGATCACCTTTTCCAATGGTTTGACCACTCTGTTTTCTACTTCCAAAGGGGAAGCTCCGGGGTAGGCAACCATGACATCTGCCATAGGCACTATGATCTGGGGCTCTTCTTCTCTAGGGATGAGCGTGGAGCTGTAAAGACCTATAATGAGAAGGGCTGCCATTAGTAGGACCGTTAGCTTGGAGTTAATAAAAAACTCCGCAATACGTCCTGCAAAACCTTTATCCATAATTAGTTGTTTTTTTTCGTTGCTATGGTATTTATACCGTTATTAATAGGTGACTTTTGCGCCATTGTAGAGTCTGGAAGAACTACCCGTTACGTAGGGCTCCCCTTGCCGTAGACCCGAAAGAATTTCTATTTGCTCCCCAAAGGTTGCTCCGGTGCGCACCCAGCGCAGTACGGCCGTTTTCTGCTTGCTTACCGTATAAATTCCGGTAAGCTGGCCTTGCGTTACCAAAGCGCTTTTGGGAACTACCACCGTTTCTTGAAAATCCTGCGTAGTCTTAGAGGAACGCTTGAAAGGAAATTCCGCACTCACGTACATGCCAGGCAGAAGGTCTTTATTCTGGGCCACATTAATCTTGACCATATACTGTCCCCCGGTACTAGTGGAAGAAAGTCCCACTTCACCTACAGTACCACCTACCTGTGTACCGGTGGACTTCACTTCGACCTTCACAGGCATACCCGGTTTGATTAGTGTGATCTCACCTTCAGGAAGAAGCACCTGAGCCTGTAGATTGCCGGAGCTTTCTATCGTCAGCATAGGCATTCCTGGTGAGGCAAGGTCTCCCTGTGAGACATACTTGGCGGTCACCACGCCCGAGATGGGCGAGGTGACATTAAGATAGCGACTGTTCGCATTAACCTCGTTTTTCATCATCGAGGCGGCCTGAAGTCCTGCTTTTGCCATTTCAAAACGCGCCTGCATCTCATCAAGCTCCTTACGCGAAGCGCTTTGATTTTCGTATAGATTTTTAAATCTCTGGTAGTCTTTTGCTGCTAGGTTGTAGCTGGCCTGAGCTTGAGCAATTTGCGCCGAAGCCTGACCTGATTTAGCCTGAATGTCAGCGCTAGAAATGGAAGCAAGGCTCTGACCGGCACGAACGTAGTCCCCTACTTCTGCCCTTAAGTACGTAATGTGACCCATCATACGGGTGGAGATATTGACCGACTGCTTCGCGATTAATTTACCACTTGCGGTGGCAAATCCTATTTGATCGGAAGAGGAGGTCTTGTGTAAACGGACCTTAATGGGTTTTTCCTGTGCTGTTACTTTTTCCTCCTCAGTACAGGAAAAAAGAAGTGTGGAAGAAGCCAACAGTAGGGCTAATGATAATGTGTGAAATTTCATTGTTTAATTGCTTATTGGGTTATAGGTTCGTTAAGTAAAAAGTCAAGATGTGCCACGGCACGGTTATAATGAAAGGTAGATTCTACCAGTGCAAGTTGTTTTTCAGAAACCATCGTTTCGGCGCCGAGTAGATCGGTTGCTTTTTCCAGTCCCTGGTCGTATCTGTTCTTGCGAATACGGTAGGCTTCCTCACTTTGCTCCAGCGCCTTTTCTGCAAGTTCTACGCGGGCCATAGATTCGTCAATCTGGCGGTAGGCTTTGCGAAGCTCCATGCTGCTTTTTTCCAAATACTGCTCTAACTCTAAGGACTTACTGAATTTCTGGGCGGCCAGTATCTGGCTCTGTGCGTGCGACTTCTTAGCATCAAACACATTCCAGCTTACTTGTACTCCGACCAAATAGCCATTCGCATCAAATTGGTACGGTTTGTCGTCGTATAGTTCAAAACTTCCAAAGGCATTAATGCGGGGAAGAAGTGTAGCCTGCGAGGCTTTAATCATATAATCAAAGGAACTAAGGGCTTTTTGCTGTGAAGTGATGTCATTTCTCTCCAAGGGAAGTGTGGTGGGAGCAATGAGTTTGTTGTCAAGGGACAGCTCTTCCGAAGGTTTTAAAATACGCCCCTTTGGATTCTCACCCATAACGAAGAACAGGTAGTCTGAGGCACTTTCCACTTGCGCCTGGGCACTTTTTAGTTGGGACTCAATCCCGCTTTGGCGTACTTCCATTTCCAGAAGCTCGGTCTTTTGAACCATACCGTTCTTAAAGTAATTAGCCACCACAGCTTTGTTAGCAAGAACTGTGGAATAGGCCTGCCGCAGAACTTTCTCCATGGCATAGCTCATCTGTAGCTGCATATAGGCATTTCGTACTTCAAGATCGACATACTGCCTGCTGCGTGTGCTGTAGTCTTTTAGAGCCTCTACCCGTATTTCGCCTGCCTTCTTTTGGTAGAGCGCATCTTTGTTAAATAAAGGCTGCTGCACTTCTACTTTGGTGGTAAAATTGAAGATGCCGTCGGGGCTGTTAAGCTTGGAAGGATTAAAATCTTCCATTTGTACCCGTTCTTGATTTAATTTGGAACCAAAAGCCATGAGAGGGTTATTGGTATGGGTACCTGTGTAGGAAACTTCCACATTGGGAAGATAGGCAGCACGGCTTTTAAGGAGTTCTGCCTGCGCCTCTCCGACTTGTGCCTGAGAACGAAGAAGTTCAAAGTTTTTATTCTGTGCCGTAGCGCGCAGTTGCTTTAGTTCCACAGAGAGAGTATCCTGTGCCGATAAAGATGCTGCAGCATAGAGCAGTAGTAAAGAAAATAGCGGTCGATTCATAAGGTAGATAATTTTGATGCAAATCTACCTTGACAAATTGCCCCGGTGCGTAACTCAAGTTACATACGCTCCGGCATAAAAAAAACGGCCACAGGCCGCTAGCTACTACAGTCTTTATCTAAAGACATGGAATGGGAGATCACATCCGGCGGACTGCCAAACATTTCGAGACCATTTTGCTGCCACTTCACAAGCCCACCCCGTACATACCGCACGTTTTCAAATCCCCGCTCCCGCATAAAGCGCGCTGCGGTTTGACTGCGTAGTCCGTTATTACAGAAAAGTACAATAGCGCGGCTTTTGTCTAAGCTGGGTAGTGCCTGATCAAATTCACTGAACGGCATGTTCTCAAGTCCCTCAATGCTAGATCGGTAGGTATTGTATTCAAACTTTTCGCGCACATCCAATAGTAGTGTACCAGCAGGTAACTGACTTATCGTGGTGGGGCAAATGCTGTGTTCCATAGCTAAATTATAACGTACTAAGTAATTTAATCTGATTTCTATAGAGAAGAACCCTTCCCTGGTTTTCTAGTTTTTTAAGCATCCGGCTAATCACTACGCGTGAACTCGCCAGATCATTAGCGATCTGTTCGTGCGAAATAGTAAGAACGGTCTTTCCCGTAGTTTTTGAACGTTCTTTAAGATAATTCAAAAGTCGTATGTCCAAACTGTTAAAAGCGACCATGTCCAGGGCACGTAGTACTTCATAGAAGCGGCTTTGCATTGTAGACATAACGAAATTTCTCCAGCTGCTGTACTGTTTCATCCACTCTTCCATATGTTCGACTGGAATGAGCAAAAGTTTGGAATCCTCCTCAGCCTGCGCAAGAATCTGACTTTTTTGCTGCTGCATACAACAGGTAAACGTCATGGCACAACTGTCGGTACTGCTAAGATAATACATAAGCAGTTCTTTGCCGTTTTCCTCAACCATGGACACCTTAAGGGTACCCTCCAAAACGATAGGCATAAAAACAATAGGCTGCCCCGGAGAAATTACGATCTGCCCCTCCTTTACTTCTTGAAGCCTTCCCACCTTAAGTATTTGATCAAATAATTCAGGCTCGAAAAGGGGCTGAAGAAACTGCTCTATTTCCATTAATGCAAAAATACACAATTTTACCATTGATTGTAATGGCCCGCGCTCGCAAGCAATGTGTCTACTGCGTAAAGAACTATGAAGCGACGATAGATTATAGTATAGTTATAGTATATACATAAGGGCTAAGGAAGTTCTAATAGAAAGTACTAATGGCAACGATATCCTACGTAGACTAATGGCATGTCTTAGAAGTTTGTTAACTTTGATAAAAAATCAGACAATGCTAAATTTTGAGTTTAAAAACCCTACCAAAATTCATTTTGGAAAGGATACTATTTCTAAATTAACCACTGAGATTCCACAGGATAAACGCATCCTACTTCTTTACGGTGGCGGAAGTATAAAATCCAATGGTATATACGAAAAGGTCCTGGATGCACTCTCAGGGCACCAGGTCGTAGAATTTGGGGGCATTCCAGCCAACCCCGAATACAGTATACTACTTCAAGCACTAGATCTTATCAAAGAAGAAAATATCGATTTTCTTCTTGCTGTAGGGGGTGGATCGGTAATAGACGGTACAAAATTCCTGGCTGCAGCGGCTAACTACGACGGGGAACCTTGGGAAATCCTAACCAAACCTGTACGCACGTTCGAAGGTCAGGCGCTTGCTTTCGCCTCCGTACTTACCCTGCCGGCGACGGGATCGGAGATGAATTCCGGCTACGTAATATCCCGACGTGAAACCCAGGAAAAACTCTCTTCCGGAGGACCCGGCCTTTTTCCTGTCTTCTCTATCCTGGATCCCGAAGTGGTACGCTCTATTCCTCAGAGACAGATCGCCAATGGTATTGCGGATGCATACACCCATGTACTGGAACAGTATATGACATACCCCGCTGGCGCACTGCTTCAGGACCGCATCTCGGAAGGCATCCTACTTACCCTCCAAGAGATAGCACCAAGCTTACTTTCGAAAGAATTTGATTATACCGCCGCATCCAATTTCATGTGGTCGTGTACCATGGCACTCAATGGTCTTATTGGCAAAGGCGTTCCTACTGACTGGGCCGTACACGGTATGGGACACGAGCTTACTGCTCAGTTTGGAATCGACCATGCGCGCACCCTTGCAATTGTGGCCCCTTCCCACTACAGGTATAACTTGCAGACCAAAAAGGATAAACTTGCCCAGTATGCCAAGCGGGTTTGGGACCTTTCTGGAGACGATACCGAAGCACTCGCACTACAAGGCATAGAGAAGATGGAGTCTTTCTTTCACAGCCTGGGTATTGACACCCGGCTCTCGGAGTACACAAAGGACTTTGAGGGCGCGGCAGAAAAAGTAAAAAGCGCCTTTGAAGCTCGGGGATGGAAAGGACAAGGTGAATACCGGAAACTAACTCCCGAGGACGCACAAAAGATCGTCGCAATGAGTTATTAACACTTAAAAAAAGTAAAGCCGGAAATCCTACGAATTTTCCGGCTTTTTTTCTGTTTGATCCTATTTTTTTCGCTTGGCCTTGCTTTTGGCTTTTGCCTGCGCCCTGTTGGCACCTGGCTTGGATTTTGGCACCTTCCTTTTACTTGGGCCGCCCAAATTGATCTTACGGTTTTTTTCCTTCTTCTCATGAAAGGCCCCTCCTCCTTCGGTAATTTTTACCGTATGGGCATTTTTCATCTTTACCTCATCCTCTTCAGAGGCGATTTTTTTAGGATCGATTTTCACTTCCGAAGGTAACGGCTCCATGGCTACCTCCTTGTTCATCAGCACCTCAATTTCTAAGAGCAAAGGTTCTTCCTTTTTAGTCACAAAGCTGATGGCTTTCCCGTCCTTATCTGCCCGTCCGGTACGTCCTATACGGTGAATATACTGCTCGGGAACTTCCGGAATTTCAAAGTTAATTACGTGGGTTATATTGGAAATATCCAGACCGCGCGCCATAATATCAGTGGTTATCAGACCGCGGATTACTTCAGTTTCAAATTTCTCAAGGGCACGAAGTCGGTAGTTCTGCGATTTATTGGAGTGGATTACATCGAAACGTTCCGGAAGTGCTTCCTCTATCTTAGTGAAGAGAAGGTCTGCATGCTTTTTATTGTTCGTGAAAACAAGAACTTTCGAAAGCTCCTCCTGGGTCTTGAGTAAATGAAGCAAGAGGTTGAATTTGGTATTAAAATTCACTACACTGTATGCACTTTGGTGGATTTTCTCCAGCGGTGTACCGGATTTTGCAAGGGATATCTCCACGGGTGAGGCAAAATACTCCTCCAGCATCGCATCGACCGCTTCGGTCATCGTGGCGGAAAACAGTATATTCTGACGCTTGGGGCGCATCATTTCAAAAATATGGGTAAGTTGCGGTCTAAATCCCAAGTTAAGCATCTCGTCGAATTCATCTATGATGAGTTTTTGGACTTCCTTCAAAGAAATCGCATTGTCGATGGCAAGATCCATCACCCGACCGGGAGTGCCTACCAAAATATCACAACCCTCATTGAAAAGTAGTTTTTGGGTATTTATGTTCTTTCCTCCATAGATACCTATTACGCGCGCCGTGAGGTTTTGCGTGAGGTTTTCTAATATCTGAGTAACCTGGACTACAAGCTCTCTGGTAGGTACCAAGATAAGGACGGTGGGATTGCCTGTTTTATTGTAGGCCCATCCTTTAAGGACTGGAAGAAGATAGGCCAGCGTTTTTCCTGTACCGGTCTGGGCAATGCCCATGATATCCCTTCCAGAGAGAATGGGACGGAAACTTTTTTCCTGTATGGGTGTGGGCTCAAATAGGTTAAGATCTGCAAGAACGTCTAGTATACGCTCGGGAAGTTCAAAATCGGCAAAGGTTAATTTCATACGAGTGGGTGTTACAGGGCCTTTGAAAGCCTGTGCAAAGATAGTTTTTTTCAAATGGAAGCTTTTATCTTCCCCATCACCATGAATTTCTGCCAAAAATGCTAATTTTAAGGATGAAAATTCCCGCCCTACTATTAATAACTTCATTGATGCTCATTCAATGTTCTAAGGAGAAAAATACGCCTTCCCTTGATCAGGCCCGCAGAGACTCGGATTCCATAGGAATGGAATCACAAAGTAGGAAGGCACCTAAACCACTAGATGAGTGGCTCTCCTACTACAGCAAGGAAGGTGCATCGTTTGCCTTGGAAGATTTCAGGATGTTAAGTAAGGACTCATTGCAACTACTTCCTACGGGTAGTTCGGTACTGTATGAACCCGAATTCGATTCGCTTTATGCTTCTACCCTGATCTACAATTCATCTGGTACTTCTTATCTGGATATTGACAGTTACCTGTGGCGTATTGCCAGAGACTCGAGCCTCTCCTTTGAGGCCGATCAGGAAGTAGTTCTTGTAGATACTGCTGAGAAGACCAAACACCGGTTGGCATACTTCGGGCCGTCATACCGGATTGAGGAGGCGTATTTTGAGAAAGATTCTGTAGTGATGTTGCTGGGCAACAGCTATGAAAATGTTCCTTTTTACTTACGAATTTCTCTAAAGGACAAGACCAGTATCTACTACCAATTACCCGATACGTTAGAGGTAAAAAGTAATTATTTGGAACAGCGCTTAAAGCGAAAAGGCATTAAATTTAAAACCCCATAAAAAAGAGCGGCCGGAGTATCTCCGGCCGTTAGAATATACTTGAATATTGTTCAATTAAATATTTGTAAAACAATAAATTACACTAATTAATTAAACTATTTATTTAAGCTTTTCCTTTAGATTTTTCAGCATATCTTCTGTCATTTCCTCCAGTCCGTACTTATACGTTAAACCCCAATCTTGACGTGCTACGGAGTCATCAATAGAGGCAGGCCAACTATCTGCAATGGCCTGACGAAAATCCGGCTGGTAGGAAATGGTAAATCCCGGCTGCTTCTTTTCAATAGCAGCAGCCAGCTCTTTGGGACTAAAGGACATTCCACCGAGATTGTAGGAAGTGCGTACGCTCAATGCATCTTTCTCTGCTTGCATGAGTTTCAGTGTGGCTTCAATGGCATCTTCCATATAAAGCATAGGCATGAAGGTGTCTTCCGTTATGAAGCTCGTATAGGAATTCTCTTCGATGGCTTTGTAGAAAATTTCCACGGCGTAGTCGGTGGTACCTCCCCCTGGGGGTGTTTTATAGGAGATAAGGCCTGGATACCGTATACTTCGTACATCCACTCCGTATTTGTCGTGGTAGTACTCGCACCATTTTTCGCCTGCCAATTTGGATATACCGTAGACGGTCGTAGGATTAAGCACTACATCCTGCGCTACGTTTTCCTTTGGAATCCCTTTTCCAAATACAGCAATTGAACTTGGCCAGAATATTTTTGAAAGCAGACCTTCGCGTGCCATCTCACAAAAATTAATAAGAGGTTCCACGTTGAGTTTCCAAGCAAAAAGGGGCTGCTTCTCTGAGGTACCTGAAAGCAGTGATGCCAGGTGGTACACTGTGGTGATTTCGTAGTCTTTCACTATTTGACGTACTAATTGGGTATTGGTCACGTCCATACGTTCGTAATAACCTGCGCTGGTTAGATTCTGATCGTACCGATCCAAACCGGAAGCCACCACATTTTCACGTCCATGTATTTCCACCAAGCGGTTGGTTAACTCGGTTCCGATTTGACCTAGTGCCCCGGTAATGAGGATTTTCTCTGTAGCCATAAATAGTTTATTCGTATAGACACAAAAATAGCAAATTTGACCGCTTAATAAAAGGATTGTGTACATTTGGACAAAAATATATCCATGAAATTCCTGTTTTTATTCTTGCTTCTCTTCGCTACTGCCCTCCCCGCACAGGTAGTACCCTATCCTACTATTAAAGAACTTCGCGTACACAACAGAGGCATGGTGGTTTCGGCTCATCCACTGGCAAGTGAGGCAGGAGCACTAGTATTACGTCAGGGAGGAAATGCATTCGATGCAGCGATAGCTACACAGTTTGCCCTGGCTGTAGTATATCCACAGGCTGGAAATCTCGGTGGCGGCGGATTTATGGTGGGACGTACTGCATCGGGCGAAAACTTGGCTCTGGACTTTCGTGAGACTGCACCGGGGAAAGCCCACGCCGATATGTACCTTGACAGTAACGGCCGTGCCCAGACCGATCTTTCTCAATATGGCCATTTGGCAGTCGGAGTTCCAGGGACTGTGGCAGGTATTTTTGCTTTGCACCCCAGAGCACAGCTTTCAATGGACCAACTTATACAACCCGCCATTAAACTGGCTAAAAACGGCTTTGCTATTACCGCTAGGGAAGCTGCCCTTTTAAATTCCCATCAGAAAGAATTCGCAGCACTCAACACCTCTTCAAATGCTTTTGTTCGACCTACGGCATGGGTAGAAGGAGATATCTTAGTTCAGAAGGACCTTGCAAATACCCTGGAGCGTATCGCACGTAACGGAAAAGAAGAATTTTATACGGGTACTACGGCAAAACTCATCACAAAAGAAATGCAAAGAGGTGGAGGTATACTCTCGCTACAGGACCTTGCACTCTACCGACCATTATGGCGAAACGTCCAGCAATTTCACTATAGGGGCCATCAGGTACTCACCATGCCTCTTCCTTCCAGTGGCGGCATCCTTTTGCACCAAATGCTTTCGTATATTTCAAAAGAAGATTTTAACGGTATGCAGTTCCATTCGCCCCGTGTGGTGCATACACTCGTGGAGGCAGAACGCAGGGCATTTGCAGACCGCGCCGAGTACATGGGAGATCCAGCCTTTATTAAAGACCCCAGTGCACTTCTTACCAGTGAACAGTACCTAACTCAGCGCTGGAAATCGTTTGATAGTGCAGTAGCCACCCCTAGCGCAGCAGTAGGGAAAGTGGTACAGCCGCTAGAGGAGAGTACAGAGACCACCCACATCTCCATCTACGACGCCTTGGGTAATGCAGTATCTCTTACCACTACCCTTAATGGTCTGTACGGAAGCAAGGTTGTGGTGGACGGCGCAGGTTTTTTTCTCAACAACGAAATGGACGATTTTTCCATAAAGCCCGGCGTACCTAATATGTTTGGAGCGGTAGGAGGAAAGGCCAATGCGGTGGCGCCTGGAAAGCGGATGCTTTCCTCCATGAGTCCCACCATTGTGGTAAAAAACAACAAGCCTGTGGTTATTGTTGGAACTCCTGGAGGCACGACCATACCTACTTCGGTATTCCAAACATTGGTGGCATTACTGGATTTCAAAATAGATCCGGGACGCGCCTTACATCTACCTAGATTCCACCACCAATGGCTTCCCGACAGCATACTGTACGAAGAGGGTCTCTCCCTAGAACTCCTACAGGATCTGAAAAGCAAACAACATGCGTTAAAGAGCACCAGCCAAATTGGCAGAGTAGAACTCATCGTGATTGGACCAACCGGAGAGGTGCACGGCGTGGCTGACCCCAGAGGGGACGACTCCATAGCTTACCAATAAGAAAAAAGCTTCAAAAGATTAGCTTAAAACCCTTAGACTTTTAGGTTGCACCTCCACCTCTACCGGAGATTTGATGGACTGGTATTCCCCATCAATATGCCATTTACTGGAATTGACTTTAAAACGAATTTTCGAGACGGAGAGATACCGTACGTATTTGTCCTGGCGCAAGGTCCGGGTAAACATCCGGTAGGTAAAGAGCGCTGAATAGAATGTGGGAAATTTCTTAACAAGTACCACATCCACCAACCCGTCCGTACTATTGGCATGGGGCGCAATATAGGCATGGTTTCCAAACTGGCGTGTATTGGCCAGATTAAGCATTAGGTACTTGCCGTTGCAATCGGAATATTTAGAATCCAGAAATTCGATTCGCACGGGACGATAAACAAAGAATGTCTTGAGCGCAACCTTAATGTAGTTAATAAATCCGCGCTCGGTTCGCTCGAAGCGTCGTACCACACTTCCATCAAATCCTACCCCCGACACATTGATTGAAAGCCTTCCATTGACAGTAAAGGTATCCATTCTATGCGTTTTGAATTCCTGTATTCTGGAAAGCAGACTTTTAAGGTCGGTAGTAAAATTCGTTTCATTGGAAAAACCATTTCCGCTGCCCGCAGGAAAAATTGCCAGCACCTTATCCGTATGCACTAAATGCCGTGCGACGGTGGAGATGGTACCGTCTCCTCCTACGGCGACGTATACCTGGACCGTTTCCTTGGTCTCTTCGATAAAACGAGCCGTGCCTTGTATCGAATCGGAAATATAGATAAGTGGATTTTCCCACAAAGTTTCCAGTTTCTTTATAAATCCCTGGTAGTTACCGCCTGCCGAAAAAGGGTTAATGATGAACGCTGCCTGAACCATAGCCGATAAAGGTACGAAACATTCAAATAATTTTCTTGGAGCTTACGCACAAAAAAGCCCTCCTTTTTCGGAGGGCCTATAGTGTTTGGTGCGCCACTAAACGTCGATGCGCGCATATTTGGCATTTTTCTCAATGAATTCCCTCCTTGGAGGTACTTCGTCTCCCATAAGCATGGAGAATACCCTATCGGCTTCCCCTGCATTGTCGATGGTGACTTGCTTCATAATGCGGCTTTCCGGATTCATCGTAGTCTCCCAAAGCTGCTCGGCATTCATTTCACCAAGACCTTTGTATCGTTGTACTTCCACACCTTTTCCATCGGCAGAAAGCTCTCTCGTACGGTCCTCACGGTCCTTTTCGTCCCAGGCATAAAACTTTTTATTACCTTTCTTTACCAAATAAAGTGGCGGTGAGGCAATATATACATACCCGTGCTCTATCAGCTCTTTCATATAACGGAAGAAGAAGGTTAGGATAAGGGTGGAAATATGCGATCCATCGACATCGGCATCGGTCATAATAACTACCTTATGGTAGCGAAGCTTATTTAAATTCAACGCTTTGCTGTCCTCCTCAGTACCTACCGATACCCCCAAAGCCGTATAGATATTCTTTATCTCATCATTGTCGTACACTTTATGAAGCATCGATTTTTCTACATTGAGGATCTTACCACGAAGCGGTAAAATCGCTTGGAAGTGGCGGTCTCTCCCTTGCTTGGCAGTTCCGCCAGCAGAGTCCCCCTCCACAAGGAAAATCTCGGAAATAGCAGGATCCTTCGAAGAACAGTCGGCCAGTTTACCCGGAAGGCCCGACCCGCCCATTGGGCTCTTACGCTGCACCATCTCACGGGCCTTCTTAGCCGCCTGACGGGCCTTTGCCGCAAGAACTACTTTCTGGACAATCTGTTTGGCTTCCGTAGGGTTTTCTTCCAGGAAATTCGAAAGCATCTCGCCTACAATCTTGTCTACCGCACCAGAGACTTCGGAGTTACCGAGTTTGGTCTTGGTCTGGCCTTCGAACTGAGGTTCCATTACTTTAACCGAAATCACCGCAGTGAGTCCCTCCCGGAAGTCGTCCCCAGTCACCTCTACTTTCTCCTTTGCCGGAATTCCTAGCTCGTCAGCAAAACGCTTCAGGGTACGGGTAAGGGCTCTTCTAAACCCAGCCAAATGGGTTCCTCCCTCGTGGGTATTTATATTATTAACGTAGGAATGCAAATTTTCATTGAAGGAAGTATTGTAGCGCATTGCCACTTCCACGGGAATATTGTCGCGCTCCCCTTCCATGAAAATCACGTTTTCCATTATGGCTTCACGATTTCCATCAATATATTCTACAAATTCTTTAAGCCCTCCTTCCGAATGGAACAGCTCCGTCTTATACGAACCGTCCTCCTCACTTTGGCGCTCGTCCTTAAGGGTAATGGTAATCCCCTTGTTCAGGAAAGCAAGCTCGCGTAGACGCGTTGCCAGCGTATCGTAATTGTATTCAAGTTCTTGGAAAATGCTGCCGTCGGGCTGAAAGAAAACTTCTGTTCCGCGCTCCTCAGTAGATCCGATTTGCTTCACATCCGCTAATGCAGCTCCTTTGGAGTACTTCTGCTCGTATACAGCACCGTCCCTTTTCACTGTGGCTATTAGGGAAGTTGAGAGTGCGTTCACACAGGATACCCCCACACCGTGTAGTCCACCGGATACTTTATAGGAATCCTTGTCGAACTTACCTCCGGCACCAATCTTGGTCATCACCACCTCCAAAGCAGATTTCTGCTCTTTCTCGTGCAGATCCACAGGAATACCTCGTCCGTTGTCCTTGACAGAAATAGCATTGCCTTCGTGTATTGTAACTTCAATACGGTCGCAGTGCCCCGCAAGTGCCTCATCAATGGAGTTGTCCACTACCTCATACACCAAATGGTGTAGTCCTCTCGTACCCACATCTCCAATGTACATGGAGGGGCGCATACGTACGTGTTCAATTCCTTCAAGTGCCTGTATGCTACTGGCTGTATATTGCTTTTGGCTCATAACTAAAAATGTGTTTTAAAGGGAACAACCCTGCTTCTTTACATTAGAGAAACGGAGTGTAAAGCCCCGTTTCAAAGACTAGCAAATATCGTAAAAAAATACGGAATTTGAAAATTTAAAAGCAGCTATTTCTAGCGAAGATACCCAAGCTCCGAAGCCATAATATACCCGCTTTCAATATACTATATTTCAGTATGTTACACTTGCTTTTAACGTGCAAATCACGGTATATAAAAAACCCGGAAAAGACGCATCTTTTCCGGGTAGTACCCTACACCTAACTCCAGTGGGTATATCATGAAATTTCTTATTCCAATTGGACCCTTTGGGGTTAGAGTTTTTCCATGACCAACTGGTCGTTAATTTTCTGAATCTTTATCAAGGCATTCTTACTAAGAGCCTTTGTGGCTTTGTCCCATTTCTTCCCAGAGAGTTGTGCCTGGGCTTTAACCTCTTCTAAGGTCATAGGCTCCGCCTGGGAGTCAAGTACCGTTAGAATCACCTTTTCGTCCTCTCCTAGCTCCACTGCCAATGCTTGTTTCTCTGGTTTCATTTGAGGAAAGAAGAGTACTTCCTGGATGGAGGGATTATTCGTTAGGAACATGATAAGTCGGTCCATACCAATTCCAAGTCCTGAGGTCGGTGGCATTCCGTATTCCAGGGCACGAAGGAAATCTTCATCGATAAACATGGCCTCGTCGTCCCCGCGCTCGGAGAGCTGCAGCTGCGCTTCAAAACGCTGACGCTGGTCGATCGGATCGTTGAGCTCCGAGTACGCATTGGCAATTTCTTTTCCACATACCATTAATTCGAAACGCTCTGTAAGACCCGGCTCGGTCCTGTGTTTCTTGGTAAGGGGAGACATTTCCACGGGGTAGTCGGTAATGAAGGTAGGCTGAATGAAATTGCCCTCACATTTTTCTCCGAATATCTCATCGATGAGTTTACCTTTCCCCATGCTCTGATCCACTTCTATCCCTATAGATTTTGCAAAATCATAAAGTTCTTTCTCTGTTTTGCCTGTGATGTCAAAACCTGTAAAGCGCTGAATGGCCTCGGTCATAGACACGCGTGGATAGGGCGCTTTCCAATTAATGGTATGCTCCTGAAACTGGGACTCGGTACTTCCATTGACCTGTAGTGCGCAGAATTCCAACAATTGCTCGGTGAATTCCATCATCCAATGGTAGTCCTTATAGGCCACATAAATTTCCATTGCCGTAAATTCCGGGTTGTGTGTGCGGTCCATTCCCTCATTGCGGAAGTTCTTGGAGAATTCGTAGACACCGTCAAAACCACCTACTATCAAACGCTTCAGATACAGTTCGTTGGCAATTCGTAAGTACAATGGAATATCTAATGCATTATGGTGCGTAATAAAAGGCCTGGCGGCTGCGCCCCCAGGAATGGACTGAAGTATAGGGGTCTCCACTTCAAAATACCCAGCGTCGTTAAAGAAAGAGCGCATCGCATTGAATAGTTTGGTTCTCTTTACGAAAACCTCTTTTACTTGAGGATTTACCGTAAGATCCACATAACGCTGGCGGTAGCGTAGTTCCGGATCGCTGAAGGCATCGTGCACTACTCCATTTTCATCCGTCTTTGCACTTGGCAGTGGGCGTAGGGCCTTGGCTAAAAGCGTGAAATTCTCCACCTTAACGGTACGCTCCCCCACTTGGGTCATAAAGAGCTCACCTTCAACGCCGATAATATCACCTATATCCAAAAGGTGCTTATAGATTTCATTATACAGTTCCTTGTCCTCTCCAGGACAAATCTCATCCCGGTTAAAATAAAGTTGAATACGCCCGGTAGAATCCTGCAGTTCGGCAAAACTGGCCTTTCCTTGGATACGTCGCGACATAAGCCTTCCCGCGATCTTTACCTTACTGCCTTCCTTAAAATCTTTTTCTATCTGTTCGGTAGAGTGCGAAATTTTATATTCGGCAGCGGGAAAAGCCTCAATACCTCGTTCCGAGAGCTTGCGTAGTTTTTCTCTGCGTATTATTTCCTGTTCTGATAATGCCATTTTTCGTTAAATTTCAAGCTGCAAATTTAGGGATTAAATATTACTTTTTGCCCTAATGGAAATTTTGAAAAAACAATCTGCCCACTTTTTTTTGTATAATTTAAAAACATTTCTATATTTGCTCCCAGTGAAAACAATGACAAACAATACATGGTGGTGGCATTCAAACTCAGGTCAGAGTCTGAAGCATTCTTGTATTGTTTAATCTTTTGTTTACAGTTACAATGAAAAGGACTTTGACATCGTGTGTCAAAGTCCTTTTTTTAATCCCCAATTTTTATGTTTACTACCAAATACCCTCTCAAAACCCACAGTACATCGCTACTTAGCGACCTGTACACTCCTATTGGCATTTATCTGCGCATACGGGATAAATTTCGCGATACGGTACTTTTAGAAAGTGCCGGAAACCAGAACGCACAGAATAATTTTTCCTTTATTGCCATTAATCCCATCGCAGGGGTCGAAATCTCCACGGAAGGCCTTGCAGAAATCAAGTTCCCACTACAGGAGCCTGAGCAACTGGAACTGCCACCAGGTGAAATAACTTCCCTGTTACACCACTTTACGCAGTGCTTCCCAAGTGAAGCAAAGAAAGGCTCCATTGAAAAACGTGCGCAGGGACTGTTTGGGTACATCGCCTACGATGCTGTGCAAGATTTCCAGGGTTTGAAGTTTGCAGACAAGGCGGAAAAAGACGCACTACCACTAGTCCGATTTAGGCTCTACCAATATGTAATTGCAATCAACCACCATAACGATGAGATGTTCCTACTGGAAAACGCTCTTCCGGGCCTTGTTTCCCAGAGCCACTTCATCAAACAGTTGATCCAGGAAAAGAACGCCCCTGTTTTTCCCTTTAAGTTGCGCGGTGAGGAACGCTCCAATCTCTCCAATGATGCATTTATCAGTCTGGTGGAAGCAGCTAAAAAGCATATTTTCCGTGGGGACGTCTTTCAGATAGTTCTCTCCCGGCAGTTTAGCCAGGGCTTCGAGGGAGATGATTTCAACGTGTACCGAGCCCTTCGTCATATCAACCCTTCACCTTACCTTTTCTATTTTGATTTTGGAGACTACCGCTTAATGGGGTCAAGCCCAGAGAGCCAGCTTCTTATTGAAAACAACAAGGCCACCATTCATCCTATTGCAGGCACATTCTCCCGCACACACGATGCGGAAAAAGACCTAGACCTGGCCCGGGCGCTTAAAGACGATCCTAAAGAAAATTCCGAGCACACGATGCTGGTGGATTTAGCGCGCAATGATTTAAGCATAATGGGCAAGAACACCACCGTAACGAAATTCAAGGAGATCCATTTGTTCTCCCATGTTATTCACATGGTAAGTGAGGTACAGAGTGACCTGGAGCCTGAAGCAAACGCTTTTGCGGTACTGGCAAGCACCTTTCCTCAAGGTACGCTCTCGGGAGCGCCCAAACGCAGAGCCATGGAACTGATCGACAGCTTTGAGCCCACCGCACGACAATACTACGGTGGAGCCATTGGCTTTATGGGTCTGGACGGGACTTGTAATATGGCAATAATGATTCGTACTCTTTTAAGTAAGAACTACACCCTGAGCTACCAGGCTGGTGCCGGGATTGTTGCAAGTTCCGTTCCCCACAACGAATTAAAAGAAGTAGATCATAAACTCGGTGCACTGAAGCAGGCACTTATAAAAGCACAAACCATAGCATAATGTACCTCTATGAAAACAAATGATAAAATACTGGTTCTAGATAATTACGATAGTTTTACCTACAATCTTGTGCAAATGATTGAGCGCTCCTGCCCCTTTCAGGTACAGGTGCATAAAAACGATAAAATCGCTTTGGACGAAGTGGAAGCGTTTTCCAGTATAGTGATCTCTCCAGGCCCCGGCATACCGAGTGAGGCTGGAATCACTCTGGACTTGGTGCGCCGGTATGCACCAAGTAAAAAAATCCTGGGAGTCTGTTTGGGTCAACAGGCTATTGCCGAGGCCTTTGGAGGCTCTCTTACCAATTTGAGCCAAATTTACCATGGCGTGGCTACTACTGCCCTCCAGACTTATCCTGAGGCAGCTCTACTGCAAGGGCTTCCAGAGCGCATCGAGGTTGGAAGATACCATTCCTGGGCTGTCAACCGCGAAGGATTTCCAAAGCAGCTGCGTATAACCTCGGTAGATTCCCAAGGGATGATTATGTCACTAGAGCACACTACCTACCAGGTCCATGGCGTGCAGTACCATCCGGAAAGCATCTTAACACCCCATGGCAAACAAATCATCTCTAACTTCCTAAGCATTTAAACTATGAAAGAAATACTCCAGTATCTATTTGAGCACCAAACCCTAAGTGCAGTACAGGCTAAGTCTATTCTAAGTGAAATAGCCACCGGGAAGTTCAATGAATACGAAGTCACTTCCTTTGTCACGGTTTTTTTAATGCGCAGCATTACATTAGAAGAATTGGAGGGGTTTACTCAGGCGCTGCTGCAGCTTAGCACGCCTATACACCTAGGGGAAAACCTGGTGGATATTGTTGGAACCGGAGGGGACGGTAAGAATACGTTCAATATCTCCACCCTTTCCAGCCTTATCGTGGCCGGTGCAGGGCAGGGCGTAGCAAAGCAGGGAAATTACGGTGCGAGTGCCATCAGTGGAGCCTCCAACGTGCTGCAGCAGCTAGGATACAAATTCAAGGATTCACAGGACCAACTGCAAAGGGAACTGGAGCGTAGTGGATTTTGTTTCCTTCATGCACCCCTATTCCATAAATCCCTTGCTGCAGTGGCTCCTCTTCGCAGAAGCTTAGGTCTGCGGACTTTTTTCAATCTTTTAGGACCATTGGTCAATCCAGCTTCTGTGGATTTTCCAATGATTGGAGTAGCCACACAGGAGATTATGCGGCTCTACACGTATCTACTTCAAAAACGCGGTTCTGAGTTTCTACTGGTACATAGTCTAGACGGTCACGACGAGGTCACGTTAACTTCCGAAAGCAAACTGGTTCGTAGGGAGAGTGAGGCCATACTTTCTCCCAAGCAGCTGCTTTTTGCCCCAGTACCCGCGCACGCACTCACTGCCGGAAAAAGCCCCCAGGACGCTGCCAAGGTTTTTGTATCTATTCTTCAGGGAGAGGGCTCCGAGGCGCAAAAAAATGTGGTACTTGCCAATGCGGCGCTGGCTTTAGAGAATACAGGGAAATTTGGCAACTATGAGTCTTGCCTTTCGCACGCCAGGGAATCTCTGGAGAGTGGGCGGGCATATAACGTACTTAAGTCAATTACAGCCTAATGAATACAATACTAAACCAAATCATAGAAAACAAAGAGAAGGAAGTGGCTATTGCCCAAAGGATGGAGCCTGTACAAAGACTGCAAGAAAAACCGCTCTACCACCGGCAGGGTCATTCCCTCTCCGATCGACTCCGAGGCTCTGCGAGCATCATTGCAGAATTTAAAAGAAAATCGCCCTCCAAAGGAGAGATAAATGTAAACGCTAAGGTGCAGCCCACAGTACAAGAATACGCAGGGTACGGCGCAGCGGGTATTTCCGTGCTCACCGATGAAAAGTTCTTTGGTGGAGATCTTTATGATTTTTCCCAAGCCAGAGAGGTACTGGCTATACCTCTTCTTCGAAAGGATTTCATTATCAGTGAGTACCAAATACATCAGAGCAAAGCCTATGGTGCGGACGTAATACTTCTTATAGCAGCCTGCCTTAGCCCCTTGCAAGTCCAGCAGCTTAGCGGTCTTGCAAAAAGTCTAGGAATGGAAACACTGCTGGAACTTCACACCCAGGAGGAATTGGGACACTACAACCCAGGAATTGACCTGGTAGGCATTAACAACCGCGATTTGCACAGTTTTTCGGTAGACCTGAGCCGTTCTGCATCTCTTGCATCGAAACTGCCGCCAGAAGCCGTTCGTGTAGCCGAGAGCGGTATCCACAGTGTAGAAGACTGCTTATTCTTACTTCAGAGAGGGTTTAATGGTGTGCTCATGGGAGAGTACTTCATGAAACACGAAAAACCTGGCCTGGCATTCAAAAATTTTAACGAATCGTTATGAGCGGGAAACGAGTTCTGGTAAAAGTATGCGGAATAACCTCGGTGGAACAGTCTCAGGCACTGCAAGAAATGGGCGTGGACTTTCTTGGTTTTATTTTCCATCCCGCTTCCCCACGCTTTGCATTGGAGCGTATTTCATTAGATGAAATAGCCTCCATAAGACATCCAAAAAAGATCGGTGTGTTCACAAGCCATTCTGCAGCTCAGATCGTAGAGATCGCCAAGTCCGTGGGGCTTTGGGGAGTACAACTCCATGGAGCATATAGTGCGCGCTGCATAGGCGAAATAAAGCAGCAACTGCCGCTTTGTACAATACTAAAGGTCCTTTCTATTGAAAATAGTCTTACTGAGAATCAGCGCAAATCTTTGCAAGACCCAGGGGCGCCTTGGGATATGCTACTGTTAGACACAGCCACCCCTACTCTAGGCGGAAGTGGACAATCGTTTAACTGGAAACTCCTGGAGGGGATTTGCCTAGCAAAACCGTTCTTTCTGGCAGGGGGGGTAAGTCTTGAAAATTCTTCACTCGCCCAGCTACTTACTCCTAGGCCCTATGCCCTGGATGTGAACTCCCGATTTGAAACAGCACCGGGAGTAAAAGACCTCGACAAAATTTATTCACTATTAGAAAAATTAACGCATGGAGAAAATTTATAAAAATCCTGATGAGAATGGATACTACGGAGAATTTGGAGGAGCCTTCGTTCCCGAGATGCTCTACCCCAACATACAGGAACTTCAAAACAAGTACCTCTCTATTTTAAACGATACCGAATTTAGAAAGACTTTCGAAGAATTACTTAAATATTACGTGGGAAGAGACACCCCGCTTTATTTTGCTTCTTCGCTAAGTGCGCGCTACGGATGCAAGGTATATTTAAAAAGGGAAGACCTTAACCATACGGGAGCACATAAGATAAACAACGCACTGGGACAAGCACTCCTTGCCAAGCGTCTAGGTAAGAAGCGTATTATTGCAGAAACCGGAGCGGGACAGCACGGAGTGGCCACGGCTACCGCATGCGCCCTGTTGGGTCTGGACTGTACGGTATATATGGGAGCCGTGGATATTGAAAGACAACAACCCAACGTAGGAAGGATGCAAATGCTGGGCGCCCAAGTTATTGCAGTAGAGTCGGGAAGTAAAACGCTTAAAGATGCGGTGAATGAGGCCCTACGGGACTGGATCTCACGACCTACGGACACCCATTATATCATTGGAAGCGTGGTAGGTCCGCATCCTTTTCCTGATATTGTCACTAGGCTTCAGAGCGTCATTTCCGAGGAGATCAAGCAGCAAGTTTTAGAAAAAACAGGAGCGCTTCCTGCGGCAGTGATTGCCTGCGTGGGAGGAGGAAGTAATGCCGCGGGCGCATTTTATCACTTCATAGAAGATCCCCAGGTGCAACTCATCGCAGTGGAGGCAGCCGGGCAGGGTATTGAAAGCGGGAAATCCGCTGCTACTACGGCCCTTGGCACTCCCGGAATCCTACACGGCAGTAAAAGCATCGTAATGCAGGATCTCCATGGACAGGTGATCGAGCCCCACTCTATTTCTGCGGGTCTGGATTACCCCGGTATTGGACCTATGCACGCGCATCTATTTGCTACGAAAAGAGCGCAATATATCGCCGTTACAGACCAGCAGGCCGTGGAGGCAGCATTTTCCCTAACCCAGGAGGAAGGCATTATCCCCGCACTGGAAAGCGCCCATGCGCTTGCCGCACTAGATCAACTGCAATTCTGCTCTGAAGACGTGGTTGTAGTATGCCTTTCGGGAAGAGGCGACAAGGATATGGAAACCTATCTTTCTTATTTTAATAATAAACACTAATATGCAAACTACTACTACTTCACCCCAGCTTAACATCTATTTCACCGCAGGATTTCCAGAGCTGGGAGATACGCACCGCATTATTGACCTATTGGAGGAATCTGGCGCAGACCGCATCGAACTTGGAATTCCTTACTCGGATCCGGTAGCAGACGGACCAATCATTCAGAAGGCACACCAAAGAGCGCTTTCCAATGGAATGACCCTTGACTTGCTTTTTGATACCCTTACAGAAAACCGCGCAAAACGCACTATACCAATAGTCTTAATGGGATACTACAATCCAATACTGCTTTATGGCACCGAGCGATTTGTAAAACGTTGCCAGCAGGCAGGCGTCTCCGGTCTGATTATCCCCGATCTTCCGCCTCAAGAATTTAAACAAAGCTTCCAGGAGCTTCTTGAGAAGTACGGACTTGGATTTAGCTTTTTAATCACTCCGGAAACGCCCAACGAGCGCATTTTGGAGCTGGATCGGTTAAGCAGTGGATTTCTCTATGCGGTGAGTTCCTCCTCTACCACAGGATCCAAATTGTTTGCTGAGGGTGTAGATAAGTACCTGCAAAATCTTTCCACCCTTCCGATTAAAAATCCGGTATTCGTTGGATTTGGAATACAAGACCGCGAGGATTTTCTGCGCGTAACAAAACATACACAAGGCGCAATCGTAGGTAGCGCAGTAGTTAAAGTACTCTTGGAACATCCCCAGTGGGAACAACCACTTCGTAGGCTTTTATGCGAACTTCGCGGAACGGACTCTACCTCATTGTAAAAGCTCTCAACTGTGGGTCCGCTTATAAACGTATAGATTCCTATCTGCTCCTATAAGTACTAACCACTTAAACGACACTACTGTTAAAGTAGCGTGGAAACTTTACTATTTTGTAAATTGCACGCTAATACATTTCTATGAACGGAGATCAAAATCGCAAAATTGAATTTGAAGAACTTGGCTTAATGGAGTATATGAAGGCCTTTGATTACCAGCAAAGCCTTATGGATCATGTAATAGCACAAAAGCTCCACAACAGGGACCGCCAGGACGGACTCTTTACACCTACATCCAACTACTTTCTTTTTGTGGAACACCCGCACGTATACACCCTAGGCAAAAGTGGAGACAATGCCAATATGCTTATCGATGAGGAGAAATTAAAGAAAATCGAGGCATCTTTCGTTCAGACCAACCGCGGCGGAGATATAACCTACCATGGTTTTGGGCAGATTGTAGGGTATCCCATCTTGGACCTGGATAATTTCAAATCCGACATTCACCTGTATATGCGCAATTTGGAAGAGGTTATTATCCGGGTCATCGCAAAATACGGGCTTAAAGGAGAGCGCAGTGCAGGCGAAACGGGGGTTTGGCTGGATGTGGGAAAACCCTACGCGCGAAAGATTTGTGCGATGGGAGTGAAAACTTCCAAATGGGTAACCATGCATGGTTTTGCTATCAATGTCACTACGGATTTGCGGTATTTTGAATACATCATTCCGTGCGGTATTAAAGACAAAGCGGTAACCTCCCTTTCACGGGAACTAGAGAAGAACTTTACCATTGAGGAAACGCAGCAATTAAAAACAGAGATCCTGCACCATTTCTCTGATGTCTTTCAAGCGGAATTTGTACCTAAGCAGCAAATCAAAGCGGCAACTGAGTCTATTTGATAAAAACAAGTTTTTTTGCGGCAAACACTAAAAAACAGCACGAGCACTTCGCTTGTAATGAACCTTAAGAAGCACCAAAACCGCCCTATAGAGCTACTAAATGCTAGAAAATATCCGCATTATTGAATTCCTAATTTTAATTGCTAAAAATTTATATATTTGTAAAAATCGAAAATTCATAAAATGGCAGAATATAAGCTCTTACTACCCAGCATGGGTGAAGGGGTGATGGAAGCAACCATCATCAATTGGTTATATAGTGAAGGAGACTCGGTAAAGGAGGACGACTCAGTGGTGGAAATTGCCACGGATAAAGTGGATTCGGACGTACCAACTCCTGTATCTGGTAAGATCGTAAAAATTCTAAAAAACAAGGATGAAGTTGCCAAGGTGGGTGAGGCAATAGCCATTTTAGAGACTTCTGCGGAAAACGCACCTGTAGAGGCGCAAACGCAAGCACCCAAGGATGCAGAAGAAGTCCAAGCGCAAATTCCAACCATTTCCGAGCAAGAGATCAAAGAATTGGAAAAACCTTTGGAAAAAATGCCAACGTCTTCCACTAAGGAGCTCTACCTCTCTCCATTGGTTAAAAGTATCGTACAGCAGGAAAACATCTCCCAAAAGGAACTGGAAACAATTCAGGGCAGTGGACAGGACCAGAGAATCACCAAAGAAGATATTTTAGCATATTTAAAAAACCGCAGCACTTCCACGAGCGCTGATGTTAAGAGCACAGCCGAAGCTACTCCTAAGGCTGCTCCTGCTCCAGTAGCCAGTAGTGCAACTACCCTTTCGGCTAAGGATGGAGAAGAGATCATCCCGATGGACCGCGTACGGAAGATCATTGCTGAGGCAATGGTTAATTCCAAACGCATCTCTCCACACGTGACTTCCTTCATTGAGACCGATGTAACCAATGTGGTAAAATGGCGTGCTGCGCACAAGTATGCTTTTGAGAAGCGGGAAGGAGAAAAATTAACTTTTATGCCGATCTTTGTAAGGGCGGTAGTAAAGGCCATACAAGACTTCCCTTTAATTAACATATCGGTAGACGGGGATAATATTATTAAGAAAAAAAATATTAACATTGGAATGGCAACCGCGCTGCCGGACGGAAACCTTATTGTCCCTGTGATAAAGAATGCCGACCAGCTTTCACTCTCTGGACTTGCTAAGGCAATCAACGACCTTGCCTACAGGGCCCGTAATAAAAAACTTCGTCCTGAGGACACGCAGGGAGCCACCTACACTATTTCCAATGTGGGCAGCTTCGGAAACCTCATGGGCACTCCTATTATCCCGCAACCACAGGTAGCAATCCTTGCCATTGGTGCTATTGTAAAGAAACCAGCGGTTGTGGAAACCCCTGAAGGTGACTTAATAGGTATCAGACAACTTATGTTTATGTCCCATTCGTACGACCATAGGGTTGTGGACGGTTCTTTAGGTGGAATGTTCCTTAAGCACGTGCATGACTATCTTGAGAACTGGGATCTGAGCACAGAAATATAACGCAGATACCGTTCTTTCAAGGAACGGTATTTTTTTATTATATGTGTACTTTTACTGCGCACCACCGCATAAGAAGACATTTTGATTTTGTTCTATTGAACTGTAAAATTCCGAACTACTATGTACTCCTCCACTTTTAAGATCCGAAAGGCGAGCAAGCAGGACGCCACACTCATTTTTGACTTCATCTACCAACTTGCTGTCTATGAGAAGATGGAAAGCGATGTAAAGACCAGTCCAGAGGAGCTCACCAAAGCACTTTTTGAAAACCAATATGCACAAGTACTTATCGCAGAGGAGGAGACAAAACCTGTCGGATTTGCGCTGTATTTTTTTAATTTTTCTACCTTCTTAGGACGACCGGGTCTTTATTTGGAGGATTTGTTTGTAGACCCTGCCTACAGAGGAAAGGGTTACGGCAAAGCCCTGCTTATTGAATTAAGCCGCATAGCAAAAAGTAAAAATTGCGGGAGAATGGAATGGTCCGTACTAAAATGGAATACCCCATCTATTGAATTCTACAAATCTCTTGGAGCCAAAGAAATGGAAGAATGGAGTGTATACCGTCTAGAAGAAGATGAACTGAAATCATTAGCGCAACTTGGATGAGAACGTACCTACGATTTCTCCGTTTGCGCGGCAAGATGCTGTTTGATAGAATTGGAAACGAACAGATAAAACGCAATATTTTACAGGCTGTCCCGTTTTGGATAGGCTCCGTACTGACGGGTCTGGCAGCTGTGGTATATGCTAAATTATTTGCCTGGTCGGAGGCTCTTCTGCAATGGATAGTAGAATATAATGCACTGCTTCTTTTTGTATTCACCCCAGTGGCATTTGTGCTTTCCTGGTGGCTCGTGGATCGCTATGCGCCTTATGCCAAGGGCAGTGGTATACCCCAGGTGATGGCATCCATTGAACTTGCTACTCCTCGGGAACGTTTCAAAATAAAACAACTTTTAAATTTAAAGATCATCGGCATAAAGGTACTTTCCAGCATGGTACTTGTATCTGGTGGCGGTGCGGTGGGGCGTGAGGGTCCTACGATTCAAATAGCCGGAAGTATTTTTCGTTTCGTGCACCGAATGCTTCCTAGGTGGTGGCCACGCATATCCATTCAAAACATGATTATGACCGGAGCGGCTGCAGGGCTTGCGGCTGCTTTTAACACGCCTTTAGGCGGAATTGTATTTGCAGTCGAGGAACTTGCAAGGGTCCACTTCAATTATTTTAAGACTGCCCTTTTCACCGCGGTAATTGTTGCGGGTCTGACGGCGCAGACATTGGCCGGCTCCTATTTATTTCTGGGATACCCCAATACGCATGGTGTAACTATGGGCATGGTAGTTCCAGTACTTGCCGTAGCTATTATATGCGGACTGCTATCGAGTTATTTATCGGCCGCAATGCTACGGATAAGCAGATTCCGCTCCCGTCTTAGAAAATCCTCACACCAAATACTATTTTTAATTCTTACTGCCCTCATTATAGCGTCTCTTGCCTATTTTGTCAATTACGAAATCCTGGGATCGGGAAAAAGCCTAATGGAACGCTTACTTTTTTCTGAAAATAAAAGTGAACCATGGTACATGCCACTTTTCCGGATGGTAGGTCCTGCACTTTCCTTTACCTCGGGCGGAGCAGGTGGTATCTTTGCACCGGCCTTAAGTGCAGGCGCAAGCTTTGGAGCTTTCTTCGCAGGCATCTTTCAGTACAGTGCCGAGCACACCAACGTGCTCATCCTAGCCGGCATGGTTGCCTTTCTCACCGGCATCACTCGTGCTCCATTTACTTCTGCCATAATTGTTCTGGAAATGACCGACCGCCACTCGCTTATCTTCTTCCTTATGATGGCCTCCATGGTGGCCTCGCTATCCGCATTTGTGCTGCGCAGAAAAGGACTGTATGAAAGCCTTAAAAACAATTACTTACATGAACTTGGAAAATTAAGGAAAAGAAAAGCGCCATAAGGCTAATTCTTTCATTTAAAATGCAATGGAGCTTTGTAGAATAATAATATTTTTATATTTTTGCACCTCGAAATAATTAACTAATTCATTAACATTATGAACAACTACGAAACTGTTTTCATTTTAACTCCCGTTCTATCTGACGCTCAGGTGGAGGAAGCAGTGAAAAAATTTGAGGACCTTTTAAAGTCCCACAATTGCGAAATCGTTGCCAGAGAAAACTGGGGACTAAAAAAACTAGCGTACCCTATCCAACTTAAGAAGAATGGGTTTTACACACTTATCGAGTTTAAAGGGGAAGGAAATGTGGTTGCAGATCTTGAAATCGCTTACAAGCGTGACGAGAGAGTGATCCGTTACCTGACTACTAAACTAGACAAACACGCAGTAGAGTATGCCGTTACAAGACGTGCAAAGAACAAAACTGCAAAAGCTTAATTTTTAATCCTTAAAATTTTATTACCATGGCAATAGACGAAATGGCAAAACAAGCTTCCGCTGGAGGGGAATCTGAAGTTAAGTTCCTAACTCCACTGGATATCAATACAAAATCAGAAAAAAAATACTGTCGTTTTAAGAAATTCGGCATCAAGCATGTAGATTATAAAGATGCAGATTTCCTACTTCAGTTCGTAAACGAGCAGGGGAAAATCCTTCCTAGAAGATATACTGGAACGTCTTTAAAATACCAAAGAAAAGTATCTGCAGCGATCAAAAGAGCAAGACACCTTGCTTTGATGCCGTATGTGGCAGACATGCTTAAATAATTACTAAACAATTGTTGGTTGCACCTATGCACCTAACTTTAAAAACCAAAGGACAACAATGGATATCATTCTAAAAAAAGACGTCGAAAACCTAGGTCTGGAATTCGATACTGTATCAGTTAAACCAGGATACGCTAGAAACTTTTTACTTCCTCAAGGATATGCAGTACTTGCTACTCCTAAGAACAGAGCCGCTTTAGCAGCTACTTTGGAAGAAAGAAAAGAAGAAGAAGCAAAACTTATCGCCGATGCAAAAGCAAAAGTGGAGCAGTTGAAAAACACCCCGCTTACTATTGCAACCAAAGTTGGTTCAGGTGACAAACTATTCGGTTCTATCAACAACGCAAACCTTTCTGAAGAACTTGCTAAGGCAGGAGTGCAGATCGATAGAAAATACATCAAGATTCCTGGAAACAACATCAAGAGAACAGGTAGAGTTACCGCTCTTATAAGACTTCACAGAGATGTGGAATACAACTATGAATTTGACGTTGTATCCGATGCGCCTGTAGAGGCTGCACCAGAAGCTAAGACGCAAAGCCCAGAAAGCGAAGCGTAATTACGCGGAACTTTTCTAAAATACAATAGATACCGGCCATTATTGGTCGGTATTTTTATTAGGCAGCCCTGTGGATGTAGCGCGACAGCTTGATTCCCAGATCGGTCCAGACGATTTTAGCATTGGCATTACGGGTAAGATGGTAGTCCGCCGTACTGATTTGCTCGAGTATATCCTCAATGTTGGCGCCGTGGATAAAATGGGAAAACTTCTCCCACTGAAAACTCCCCTGCTCTAAACGACTGTATACAAGATTACTACTACCGTAGTTTTCCAACAAAGCCAGGCGGAACGTCTCGCTGCAGTAGGATAAAAACATAAGTTGCTTTTCACGGTTCCACTGCGCAATCTTCCTTGCCCACAGAATGATGTTTTTAAGCATCTGTGGCTTAGTCTTAACTTGAAATGCCTCCCGTACCCATTGTATAAAAAGGGATTCAAATTCAACCGTCTGCTGGTCTACTTCCAGCAGTTCCTGCGCGCGGTTCCAGTCTCCTTGTGCTTGAAATACTATTTTCTCCAGTGGACCTCGCTCTATACTGAATTGCTGCCCGAGCGAAGTGCGCAAGGCTTCTTCTTCAATGGGTGGGACTTTGATAAGCTGCGTACGGGAAAGAATTGTGGGAAGTAGATCCTGCGTAGAAGGAGCCAATAAGAGAATGGTAGTCTTCTCTGGAGGTTCTTCTAAAAACTTCAGCAGTTTATTGGAGGCTGCGGTATTTAGTTTTTGTGCATTCCAGACAATAAGCACTTTTGCTCCTCCCTCAAAGCTTTTAAGACTGAACCGACTTAAAATGGCCTCAATTTCATCGGCGTGTATAGCAAGCTGTTTGTTCTCTGAATTAAGCTCTGCCCTCCACTGGTCAAATGAGCTGTACGGATTGCTAAGTACCATTTCCCGGAATGTCGGAAAAAAACGCTGGCTCAAAGAATCTTTCTTCTCGGTATACACAGGAAAGGAGAAGTGAAGGTCCAAATGATTCAAATGCGATACTTTATCACCGGTTTGTGGATTACTTCGTAAAAGGATCTCTTGTGCATACGCAAGGGCTAGTGGAAGAACTCCGTAGCCCTCTTGTCCTATAAAGAGTTGTGCGTGGCTAATACGACCCATCTCCACCGAATCTTTCAATTGCTGCACGAGCGCCTTTTGGCCTATTATCTGATCCCAATTCATAAATGTAAATATAGAAAAAATACACAGTTCTTTGCCTAAGAATTAACAGTTCACAAAGACAGAAAAATCGCTCTAAAATGCCTCTAGCAAATGTTTTGGACTTAACAAACTTTAACTGCACATAATTTTTAGAATTCATTAATAATTAAGATATTTGCCTCTTGAATTTATAAACTACGAATGAAAAGAATCTTTGTACTCTCATTCATTGCTCTTGGTGCCTCTATGGAAGCTCAAAGCATTGGAAACTCCCCCTATGCAGCTTTTGGTATTGGCGATGTAAAATACGATAACACAATAGATATCACCTCGATGGGAGGCATATCTACAGCGTATATAAACGATTTTAACAACAAGTTCAATTTCAGTAACCCGGCAGCCAACTCCAATCTGGGATTAACCAGTTTTAGTGTGGAAGCCACCAATGAGAACAACTTTTACAAAAGTGATTTTCAGGATACCAAATCCACAAAACATTCCACCTATCTTTCCAATATATCGTTGGCCTTCCCAATAAGCAAGCGCGTTAAGTTTGGGCTTGGGTATCAGCCGTACAGTTCCAAATCGTATGATGTGGTACGCCAGAAAACTTTGGAAGATAATTCGGTGCAAGCGAACCGCTTCCAAGGAAAAGGAACTCTTTCCACCGTTCAGGCAGCACTTGGAGTAAATCTAACGGAAGAATTTGCTCTTGGTCTAAGGACTAATTACTATTTCGGTAATCTCTACGACGTGGAGGAACTCACTTATTCCAATGCCGAACTAATCAGTGGGTATGAAACTAAAAACAAAGTAAGTTCCTTTAATTTCACTGCCGGAACCACCTATCAGAAACGTCTGGAAAACGACCGCAAGCTTACTGTAGGTGCTACCTATACTTTTGGAACGACCGGGGAAATGGAAACGTCTTTTAAAAACAGCACCTATTACTATTTAGGAACTGAGGTTCCACAGAACGAATCGATAATTGAGCAGAAGACCAGTAACGATAAAAACCTCATTCCTACCGAGGCTTCTTTAGGTCTTGGATACGGAAGTGAAGGCAAATGGTTTTATTCTGCCCAGATGAACTACCGTAAGGGAGAAACCATCAACTATTTAGGTCAGCCGTTTGCATATCAAGATTCCTACAGAGTTGCGGCAGGAGGTTGGATCCTTCCCAATTACAACGATTTTAGAAATTATTTTAACCGAGTTACCTACCGGTTTGGAGCATATTATGAAAAGGGGCATTTAAGTTTGCAACCCAACGGAGCTTCCTCCGCTTCAGATATCAATAAATTTGCCCTTACAGGAGGTGTCTTTCTTCCTTTCTCCGAATCCAACGTAAACCGTCTCAACGGTATGGATGTGGGCCTAGAAGTGGGTAAAAGAGGTACTTTGGAGAACAATCTTATCAACCAGACTTTTGTAAATCTACGTATCGGATTGAACTTTGCAGACCGCTGGTTCCAGAAACGCCAATACGATTAATCTGCAATGCGTTTGAAACACAAAATAAGCAAAAAAATGGTAGCCTTTTCCTTGGGAGGGGCTATCGTTTTTTCCTTTATTTCCTGTGAAGAAAACTTAGCGCAGGTGGAATCCCGTAAGAATTCCAACTTTGCCTCGCAGATTATTTACAATGCCCAAATCACGCGCAAGGATTCCGGGATAGTGAATCTCATTTTTAAAGCTCCTCTAATAGAAAAGTACGAACTCATTGACTCGCCCTACGTGGAGGCTAAGAAAGGAGTATATCTGGAATACTTCGATAAGAAAAAACCGCAAAAACCGGGTAAAATCTGGTCGGACTACGCACGATTCAATGAGCTGCGCAATTTCTATACTGCAAAAGGAAATGTAAAGATTCTCACCAACGAAGGGCAGAGCTTTGCCATGCAGTCCATCTATTGGGACCGCAGAAATAAAAAGATGTTTACCCGCGATACGGTCTACGTTACGGACAAAGACGGATCTATCCTGGTGGGAGCCAACGGAATGGTAGCAAAAGACGACCTCTCAGAATATACGTTTTATAATAATTCTGGTAGCTTTCCTTCCCAGGAAATCCCTGCCGCAGGTAAATAACCATAACCATGCAGGAGTCCTTCCCACTAGCCTACAGTAAACAAATCCATGCATTGGGGCTTATGTCGGGAACCAGCCTGGACGGTCTGGACATCGGCTATTTTTCGTTTGTACAAGACCCAGACCTTAACTGGCACTATGAGATCCTTCAATGTGCTACCCTACCCTACAGCGATTTCTGGGAACAAAGCTTGCGCGGTGCATCTCTTCTAAATGCGGAGGAGCTTCTAGAACTTAACACCCTTTATGGCCGGTACCTGGCACAACACGTCAAGGAATTTGTACAGAAACATAGTATATCTAAAATAGATGTGGTAGCCTCCCACGGGCATACGGTACTGCATAATCCTAAGAAGGGGTATACATTGCAAATTGGTGACGGCAGGGCAATAAAACTGGAATTTCCTAATTGCCAGGTAGTATACGATTTTAGGATGCAGGATGTGCTTCTAGGTGGAAATGGAGCTCCTTTGGTTCCCATCGGCGACGCACATCTTTTCTCCAACTACCAAGCGTGTCTTAATTTAGGTGGTTTTTCCAACATTTCGTTCCAATGGAACGATGTAAGAACAGCCTTTGACATTTCGCCGGTGAATACAGTCCTTAACCATTACGCATCTCAATTAGGACATCCATACGATAAAGATGGGACACTTGCGCGCACGGGTAATTTAGACTCAGAATTACTTGCAAGGCTTGATTCTCTGGAGTTCTATACGTATCCAGCGCCCAAATCGCTCGGTATGGAATGGGTTGAAAAACACATATTTCCATTACTTTCTACTACCGATCCTCATGGAGCACTCACTACCTTCACACACCACTGTGCAGGGGTTATTTCCCGAACACTAGTCCAATACGATCTACATTCGGTACTAGTCACCGGGGGAGGCGCTTACAATTCTTATCTTGTAGAACTTATAAAAGACTACTCTGGATGTAATCTGTTCGTTCCTGAAGCGCAACTAATAGAGTATAAGGAAGCACTAATTTTTGCGTTCATGGGTGTGCTTCGCATGCACAATATCAATAATGTCTTGGCCAGTGCGACCGGAGCGCAACGAGACCACTCCACCGGACTACTTTTATAAAAAATCCACTTAGGCTTTTACTCTAAGTGGATTCTTACTTTCTAAATAACTCTAAGTTACAATTGCTCAATCTTATCGGTTAACGCATTGATGAAGTTTTGAAGTGGCTTTTCAACCATCATCTTAATAAATGGATTGAATTTACCTTCGAACAGAAGCTGCACTTCTGTCTGTGTATCACTTATAGGATTTAAAAGTCCTTCTAGAGCAAAATCCAAGCTGGAACTTGCAGAGCGCAGCGTGATCTTTTCCTCGCTTACCTGATCAATTTTAAGAGCAATCTCTGGCATTCCTTTGAGCGAAAACTTAAAACCGTCCTCACGTGCTTCAAATTTTTGCAGTCCTTCGGGCATTAAATGCTCGTAGTCTTGTGGATTCTTTAGCATTTCGCGTAGTTGAGAAACCGATTTATTTACAGTGACTTTTCTTCCTTCTAAATTCATTTTTATATTTTTGCATGTATCTTAATCCTTACAAATGTATAAAGTTTTCGTCAACGAGAAAAGACTCACCTTGAGTAATATGCCTACTGAAGGTGAAAAATCCATACATTTTGAAGGAACTGTAAGTATTGAAGTAGCACTGGATTTGCTTGAGAACACATCGCGTAGCTGTTTAACATTATACCATAAAGATATCGATGTACTCTGGGAGGCGTTTTGCTCTCAATTTAAGTTAGTGGAAGCAGCCGGAGGCCTGGTACAAAACGCTGAGGGCGATATCCTATTCATTTACAGGCTACAACGGTGGGATCTACCGAAAGGAAAAATCGAAAAAGGAGAATCCTTAAGCCAAGCAGCTTTACGTGAGGTAGAGGAGGAAACCTCCTTGGAACCACTCGAACTGGGAGAGTCCCTTGGATCTACCTACCACACATACAGCGAGCGCGATTCTACACGTGTATTAAAAACCACGCATTGGTACCGAATGAAGTACTATGGGGAAAAAGTACCTGTACCGCAATTAGAAGAGGGAATCACTGCAGTGGAATGGAAAAATGAAGATGCAATAAAAAACCAAGTACTTTCCTCTACCTTTAGAAACATTGCTCTGATCCTTGAGACTTCTGAACGGGAATGCCCTTAGGGTTGTATTTATAAGTTTTCTAGGCATTTTTCCAGAGCGGTACCTCTGGATCCCTTTATCAGTATATTTTGCTCTTTGATTGGATTACGGTTAAGACCTTCTATTAACTCGTACACATCGCTATAGTTCTCGTTTTGGGCACCTACCTGCGCAAACTCCACTCCTACCGTAATTATACGTTCCAAACCACTTTTTTGAGCCAGTCCATAGATATCCGCATGCTCCTGCATACTGTATTCACCCAGTTCTTTCATTGCACCAAGCACAGCACATTTGGATCCCTGGAACTGAGAAAAATTGGCTAGTGCTTCCTTCATACTGGATGGGTTGGCATTGTATGTGTCAAGTACTAGTGTATGGTGGTCCTTCGTCACAACTTGGGAACGCATATTGCTTGGAACATACTGTTCAATACCTTCTTTAATTTTCTGAAGGGGTACACCGAAATGCAGCCCTAAGGCTACGGCAGCCGAGAGGTTAGAGAAATTGTAGGCTCCGGTCAAATTAGAGATCGCCTTCTGCCCTTCAAAAGAAATCCCTATATATCGGTCCTCTTCCAAGGGAGTGAAAAGATACTGACCACTATGGACTCCAAAACGTATTGCAGGCTGATAGCCTTCCATTTTCGCTACCTGAAGGGTATCTTCTTGGTTTACTAGAGCGGTTGCTCCCTCTGATTTAAGATAATCATAAAGTTCGGACTTCCCTTTAATTACTCCTTCCAATCCCCCAAAACCTTCCAGATGCGCTTTGCCAAAGTTTGTAATATAACCGAAGGTAGGTCTTGCAATTTCGCAAAGGAAAGCAATTTCTCCCTGATGGTTCGCACCCATTTCTATTACAGCGATCTGATGTTCTGCACGCACGGAGAGCAGAGAAAGCGGAACGCCTATATGGTTATTAAAATTACCTTTGGTATACTGAGTGCGAAAATGCTGGGATAAAACCGCATGAATAAGTTCCTTGCTGGTAGTTTTCCCATTGCTTCCTGTAAGTCCAATGACAGGGATGTTAAGGTGTTTTCGGTGGAATCGAGCCAGTTGCTGAAGAAATACCAGAGTGGAATCTACTCGAAAGATCTTGTCCTGAGGTGCTGCAAACGCAGCATCTTCCACAATAACGGCAATTGCCCCCCTATCAATAGCCTGCCGCGCATTTTGCGCTGCATTAAAACTAGAGCCCGTAAAGGCAAAAAAAACAGAGCCTTCTACCACCTCTCTGCTGTCTATACACACACCACTACTTTCCAGTAGTATAGGATAAAACAATTCCACATTCATACAACAAAAATACAATTTACACTCTGATTCCACGCTTTTGTTTACCTATTAGGATAAAAAAAAAGCATGGATGCAGTTTGGCTGCTCCATGCTTTTTATTACGGTTGTAAATACTTTTAAGAGTTCTTCAATGCTTCCGCTCCGGATACAATTTCCAAAATCTCATTGGTGATTGCTGCCTGACGGGCTTTATTATAGTAGATTACCAATTCGTTTTTGAGTGCCTGGGCATTGTCGGTAGCCTTATGCATTGCAGTCATTCGGGCTCCGTGCTCAGAGGCTATAGAATCCAACAGTGCTTTATACACTTGGGTCTTAATGGACTTTGGTATTAGGTTTTCTATAATCTCATTACGATCAGGTTCGAAGATATAATCCGTTTCGGTTTCCTTTTTATCCGTTTCAGGTAGCGAAATTGGAAGAAGCTTTTCCGTCTGTACGATTTGTGTCGCTGCGTTGACAAAGCGGTTGTAAATCAAATACACTTCATCGAATCTACCTTCCCTAAAGTCACGCATCACTGTCTCCGCAGTAGCTGCCACCGCATCAAAACTGATATGGTCCAAAATGGTGCTCTGGTTATCGTAAATGTTGGCAGAGCGTCTAACAGCATCGTATACCTTTTTACCTACTGTAAGTACTTCCACTTCTACCCCGCCTCTTCTGGAAAGCTGCGCAGTTAGTTCCTTTACGATAGAGGAGTTAAATGCACCCGCAAGACCTTTATTGGAAGTAACCGGAATGAAAAGAACCCTCTTCACATCCCTCTTTTGAGCGAATACGGAAGTCTGGTCCGGATCAGAACTGGAGTTCACATTTTGAATGATCTCCTGTAGCTTTTCACTGTACGGCCTAAGCATTACGATTGCATCCTGTGCGCGTTTCAGTTTCGAGGCCGAAACCATTTTCATCGCACTGGTGATCTGCATCGTGGAGGAGATTGAGGTAATTCTTCCTCTGATTTCTTTTAGATTTGCCATTCTTTCTCTAAATGGTTAATATTAAAATCTGAAGGCACGAAGGCCTTCAGAGCTCTCTTTAATTAATACTTGGAGGAAATATCTGCAGCAGCCTGCTTAAGCACTCCAGTAATGGAGTCATCAATCTTACCAGATTTAATAGCAGCCATAGTTTCTGGATGCTTAGACTTTAAAAGGTCTACGTACTCCACCATGAAGGCTTTTACCTTGTTTACAGGAACGTTACGTAAAAGATTCTCAGTACCTGCATAAATCATTGCAACTTGATTCTCCACTGGCAGTGGCGAATTCACTGGTTGCTTAAGTACTTCCACGTTCTTCTCTCCTTTTGAGATCACCGCCTGCGTTACCGCATCCAGGTCAGATCCAAATTTAGCGAAGGCTTCAAGTTCTTTGTATTGTGCCTGATCTAGTTTCAATGTTCCAGATACTTTTTTCATGGACTTAATCTGCGCATTACCACCAACACGCGATACAGAAATACCTACGTTGATCGCAGGACGAACCCCAGAATTAAAGAGATCCGATTCTAAGAAAATCTGTCCGTCGGTAATTGAAATAACATTGGTTGGGATATAGGCGGATACGTCACCAGCCTGAGTCTCAATGATTGGAAGCGCAGTTAAAGATCCCCCGCCTTTTACCATCGGTCTCAAACTTTCTGGTAAATCGTTCATTTGACTTGCAATCTTATCGTCTTTAATCACTTTAGCAGCTCTTTCAAGTAATCTTGAGTGCAAGTAAAATACGTCTCCAGGATAAGCTTCACGACCCGGTGGTCTTCTTAGTAGTAGGGAAAGCTCACGGTATGCGACTGCTTGTTTGGATAGATCATCGTAAATAATAAGAGCCGGTCTTCCGGTATCACGGAAATACTCCCCGATGGCAGCACCAGCCATTGGTGCATACACCTGCATTGGTGCGGGATCGGATGCGTTGGCGGCAACTACTACAGTATACGCCATAGCTCCACGGTCCTCTAAGGTTTTTACAATCTGTGCCACGGTGGATCCTTTTTGTCCCACAGCTACATAGATACAGAATACAGGCTCACCTGCATCGTAAAATTCCTTTTGGTTTATGATGGTGTCAATTGCCACAGTGGTTTTACCTGTCTGACGGTCGCCAATAATAAGTTCTCTCTGACCACGTCCAATAGGTATCATCGAGTCGATTGCCACGATACCTGTTTGTAGTGGTTCGTTTACAGGCTGACGGAAAATTACTCCCGGAGCTTTTCTTTCAAGCGGCATCTCGTAGAGTTCTCCAGCGATCGGTCCTTTTCCATCGATTGGATTACCTAACGTATCAACCACACGGCCAAGCATTCCTTCACCTACACGAATAGAGGAAATACGTTGGGTTCTCTGTACAGTATCACCTTCTTTTACTCTTTTGGATTCTCCTAGTAAAGCTACCCCCACATTATCTTCTTCAAGGTTCAATACGATACCCTCTACCCCGCTTTCAAAACGGACAAGTTCCCCGTACTGTACATTCTCCAAACCGTATACACGTGCAATACCGTCTCCAATCTGTAGCACGGTACCCACTTCCTCTACGTTGGATTGGGTGTCGAAATTTGCTAATTGTTGTTTCAAAATTGCTGAAACCTCAGCCGGATTTATTTCTGCCATCTTATGGTTGTTTTTAATCTTAATTTAATTGAAAATCTTTTTTGATCTGGTTCAGTTTAGAACGCACTGAAGCGTCCAACTGTTGGTCACCCACGCGCAGTACATAACCTCCCAGAAGTTCCTTATTGACCACTTTGTCTAAACGGTAGTTTCCCGAAGTGTTGACTAAATTGGACTGGCTGATTATCTGTTCCACGATAGAATCTGAAATAGGGCTTGCAGTAGTAAGTACCACTTTCTGAAGTCCTTCCATTTCCTCAACCCTATTTATAAACTCGGTTGCAATATCTTTTAAATGGGATTCTCTGCCCTGCTTGATTACCAATTGAATGATGTTCTGGGAAACAGGAGAAAAAGCCTTGAAGATTTCTTTGGCAATGGATTGCTTTTTCTTGGAATCCACCACAGGAGAAAGAAAAAGATTATTCAAGTCCTTAGAAGTGTTCATTATATTGATCACGTCCTGCATTTCTCCTCTGACCATCTGCGTCTGTGATGACTCTTCTGTAAAGTCAAGCAATCCCTGTGCGTAGCGCTTGGCAACTTTCGATGTAAGCATTCCTATTAATTAAGGGTTTTGTTAGATAGATAGTTTTCTACTAAAGTGTTCTGCGCAGCCGTATCGTCTAGTTT
The DNA here is from genome assembly GCF_015354315.1 of Planobacterium oryzisoli. Taxonomy (GTDB): domain Bacteria; phylum Bacteroidota; class Bacteroidia; order Flavobacteriales; family Weeksellaceae; genus Planobacterium_A; species Planobacterium_A oryzisoli. Next base: position 165,990 of record NZ_JADKYY010000001.1, on the reverse strand, counting down.
TTGCTTAAGGATAGATTCTGCGATACTAACCGATAGGGTACCGATCTGATTCTTGATATCGTTCAATGCAGCCGCCTTCTCGGATTCAATAGATTGCTTAGCGCTGGCAATCATTTTTTCACCTTCTACTTTAGCAGCTTCTCTGGCTTCACCTACAATGCGGTCCTTAATCTCACGTGCCTCTTTTAAAATAGCGTCGCGCTCGATTTTAGCTTCACGGATAATTTTTTCATTGTCCGACTTAAGCTGCTCCATCTCCTTCTTGGCCAACTTTGCCTGGTTAAGTGCATCAATGATAGAGGTTTCTCTGTCGTTAACCATATTTAAAATAGGTTTCCAAGCAAACTTGCTTAGTAAAAACAACAGGATCAAAAATGTAAGTCCCATCCAGAACAATAAGCCTATACCCGGTTCAATTATCATAATGTTATTCTTTAATTCAGTTAAAAATTATGGAAATCATTTACAAATTCCAGGCAGCAGCCAACCGCTCACTGCCAGGAAAATTGTTGTTGTGTGGAGTGATTACTTGATGAAAGCACCAAAGATAATCGCAATAAGACCAGCACCTTCAATAAGACCAGCTGCAATAAGCATAGCTGCTTGAATCTTACCTGCTTGCTCTGGCTGTCTTGCGATAGCATCCATTGCATGCCCACCGATTTTACCAATACCAAGACCTACGCCTAATACTGCTAAACCGATACCTACGTAAATCAATCCAGCTCCAGTTGTTAAATCCATAATTAAAATATTTAGGTTAAAAAAATATATTCGTTAGTTGTTGTTATGCTACTAGTGTATCCTTTCCAGCACTGTCACTGTCGTTGTGTGCATGGTCGTGGTCGTGGTCCTCTACTGCCATTCCAATATATAAGGCGGACAATACAGTAAAGATATACGCCTGGAGCGCAGCAACCAACAATTCAAGCACAGAAACAAATAGTGCAAGTGGTACTGAGGCCAGACCTAGGAACGCATTTTTAAATATAAAGATGAGAGATATAATGGCAAGGATCATGATATGCCCAGCAGTTACGTTAGCAAAGAGACGCATCATAAGTGCGAACGGCTTAGTCAACACACCAACTATTTCAATAGGCACCATGATAGGATAAAGTGCAAGAGGTACTGGTGGCATGAAGATATGTTTCCAATAGCTCTTATTTGCACTAAATAAAGTAATGACAAGAGTAACTATTGCAAGGAATGCTGTAACGGCAATGTTTCCGGTTAAGTTGGAACCAAATGGCGCAAAAGGAATCAAGCCAAAAAGGTTATTAAACCAGATAAAGAAAAACACGGTCAAAAGATAAGGCATGTACTTTTTGTATTTAGCAGATCCAATGTTTGGAATCGCCACCTCATCTCTTATAAACACGATAATTGGTTCAAGGAAACGTCCAATGCCTGTAGGCACTCCATTCTTGTAGCTGCGGGCAATACCTATAAATACCAAAAGCATTATAAACACAGAAACCAGCATAGCCGCCACGTTCTTGGTAATTGAGAAATCGTAAAACACACTAGAGGAGTCTTGCGAACCTCCGATCAGGCTAAACATTGCAGCCCTTTCTATACCTTTGGTAGATTTGATAATACCGTGGTCCATGGTATACCCTTCGATTTCCTCTCCATGAGCCACGCTGCTGCTCATAAATGTATGCCACCCGGAGGCATCCTTTAGGATAATTGGAAGAGGTATGGAGATATGCTTCTCGTCCGCCGTACCTTCATTAAGAGTCAGTACATGCCATTCATTACTGTCACCAATATGGTGCATAATCATATCAACCGCATTAAATTCCTGGCCTTCCGAATCCTGAGCCGCAGACACCAAACCTCCTGATAATGTAAATAAAACAGCTAAAAAGAACGAAGAAAATCTCTTAATCATGATATATTTTTATCGGTTTGCAAATATATTGATTAAATTACATTCTGCCAATACCGCTAAATGATTTTTATTATAAATTATTTAGCCTTCGAATCACGTGATAATAAAGGAAAAACGAGGCAAATAAAAAGACCCCAACAAGGATAAAAAACACGGACTTTTCTTTTGGGAGAACTACAAGGGCGATGACCATCCAAACCACATCCTTAGTCATATTCAGCACCAAAAACTTCATTGCCGCATTAGAGCCGGCAAGGAAGTACTTTATAAAAACCTGGTAAACCAATACATTTGCCGCAACCAACGTAACTGAAAGCAGCACAAGGGGAATGAAATTCATTTGGTAAAGGTAAACAACTTTTAAAAATTATTTAAAATGCGTATTTTTGCCACGCTTAAATAAAAAATATGTTTCAGAGTTTACAGGATAAGTTAGATAAAGCCCTTCACAATATACAGGGTCGGGGGAAAATAACTGAAATCAATGTGGCGGAGACCGTCAAGGAGATCCGAAGAGCGCTGGTGGATGCGGACGTAAACTACAAGGTAGCCAAAGACCTTACCAAACGCGTGCAGGATAAGGCAATGGGTCAAAACGTTTTGACAAGTCTTACACCGGGACAGCTTATGACTAAAATTGTCCATGACGAACTTGTGACCCTAATGGGGGGAAGCCAAGAAGGAATCAGTCTTGCGGGAAAGCCCACCGTCATACTGATCGCGGGATTACAGGGATCGGGAAAGACCACATTTTCTGGAAAGCTTGCCAATTACCTTAAGTCCAAAAGGGGGAAAAACCCACTTTTAGTGGCGTGCGACGTATACCGACCTGCCGCGGTAGACCAATTAAAAGTACTGGGATCTCAGATTGGTGTGGAGGTGTACTCCGAGCCTGGAGCCACCAACCCGTCCTTGATTGCTGAGAATGCCATTAAGTATGCTAATGAGTCTAAATACGACGTGGTTATCGTCGATACGGCCGGTCGACTTGCTATTGACGAGCAAATGATGAATGAGATTAAATCCGTTCATTACTTCATAAAACCGCAGGAAACTCTATTTGTAGTTGACTCCATGACAGGCCAGGATGCGGTTAACACCGCCAAGGCATTTAATGAGGCACTTAATTTTGATGGTGTTGTATTAACCAAATTAGACGGTGACACGCGAGGAGGAGCTGCCCTTACCATACGCTCCGTTGTTGAAAAGCCAATTAAATTCATCTCCACTGGAGAAAAAATGGAAGCTCTGGACCTTTTCTATCCAGAGCGAATGGCAGACCGTATCTTAGGAATGGGGGATGTAGTTTCTCTTGTGGAGAGAGCCCAAGAGCAATTTGATGAGGAAGAGGCTAAGAAACTCCACAAAAAGATTGCGAAGAATGAGTTTGGTTTCGATGACTTCCTTAAGCAAATCAACCAAATCAAAAAAATGGGTAACATGAAAGACCTAATGGGAATGATTCCAGGAGTCGGCAAAGCGATCAAAGATGTGGAAATTTCTGACGATGCATTCAAACACATCGAAGCAATCATACATTCCATGACACCCGAAGAAAGAAGAAGACCTTCAATTATCGATATGAACCGCAAGAAACGTATTGCGCGCGGCGCGGGAAGAAAACTCGAAGATGTGAACCAATTGATGAAACAGTTCGAACAGATGGGTAAAATGATGAAGATGATGCAAGGTCCTCAAGGCAAGCAAATGATGCAGATGATGAGCAAGATGGGCGGTGGACAAGGGATTCCCGGAATGGGAGGAAAGCTTTTCGGAAAATAATACGTACGCTTTATTATAGAAAAATACCTGAGTTTTGCACTCAGGTATTTTTTTTAAATAAGATCAATCGTCGCGCATGCGTTTTTCCTCACTATTGTACGCATTAATAATCTTGCGTACTACAGGGTGGCGAACGACGTCTTCTTCTGTCAAGTGCACAAATCCTATTTCTTTTACATCTTTTAAGATCCGCATGGCTTCCTTAAGCCCCGATTTCTGTCGTAAGGGTAGATCGACCTGACTGGGATCTCCAGTGATAATAAATTTTGCATTAAGCCCCATTCGGGTCAAAAACATCTTCATTTGCGAGTGGGTGGTATTCTGCGCCTCGTCCAAAATCACAAAAGCTTCGTCCAGGGTTCTTCCACGCATAAATGCCAGCGGCGCTACTTCGATAACCTTCTTCTCAATATATCCCTCGAGTTTTTCATGGGGAAACATATCCCGTAGCGCATCGTAAAGCGGCTGTAAATAGGGATCAAGCTTTTCTTTAAGATCACCAGGCAGAAAACCCAGGCTCTCCCCCGCTTCCACTGCTGGTCGGGTAAGGATAATGCGCTTGACCTCTTTATCCCTTAATGCGCGCGCTGCCAGAGCTACACTAGTGTAGGTCTTACCCGTACCTGCAGGACCTATAGCAAACACCATATCTTTCACTTCACTTTCTCTTACCAGTTTTTTAAGGTTGGTGGTCTTGGCCTTAATGGTCTTTCCGTTCACACCTTTTACGATGATGTCCTGGTCAAATACAAGCCTCTTTTCGTCCTCGTTCTTGATTGCAAGAATGTTTTCCACATCCTTAATGGTAATGGAATGGTGGTCGGATATAAAACTACGCAAATCGTCCAACCTGGTCTTTAGTATATCCAGAGCCTCCTGATTGCCCATTGCAAAAATATAATTGTCTCTTCCCGTGATTTTAAGGGTGGGAAAACTAGATTTTAGCAGATTGAAATTCTGATTCTGTACACCATAGAATACTTTTGTGTCTATTCCTGAAAGATCATACGAAAGTTCAAACATATATAAGCAGATAATATTTATTGGATTTAAATGTAAGAAAAATATTGCTGGAAATTAGACTTAAATACCCCATTGCACATTTTTCCCTCACACTATTTATTGCTAATTTTGCCTCATGCCGGTTATTACGCTTACTTCCGATTTTGGATTAGTTGACTATAGGGTATCCTCTATCAAGGGGAGCATTCTCTCTCAAAAACGGGACGCAATCATTGTTGATATTTCGCACGAGATTGAAGCGTACAACCTGCTTCAGACGGCTTACATAGTTCGTAACGCCTACAAATACTTTCCGGCCGGCAGCATTCATATTATATCGGTGGACAGCTTTTATTCCAAGCATGTAAAATCTGTATTGTATAAAGCCGACGGTCATTATTTTATTTCGGCGGATAACGGAGTCCTGGACTTAATCTTTTTCGATATTAAACCTGAGGCCATCTATGAAATTACACTAAACAACCGGTTTGACGATCAGGTGTGTTCCACCACAAACGATATATTTGTTCCCTCTGCGGTGCATTTGCTTAATGGAGGAGTGCCAGAGGTCATAGGACGCAAATTTAAGCATCCAAAGCAAATGTCCTTTCCTAGAGCGGTACATAGTGAAAGTGAAAAAATGATTATTGGCGAAGTGATGTATATTGACAATTACGGCAATGTCGTTTCTAACATCAGTAAGAAATTTTTTGAAAAAATACGTCTCAACCATTCGAATTTTCTGATTAGGTTCCGCAATCTGGCCCTTTCAAGCGTGTACAACAGACATACTGATTTTGTAAAAGATTGGTCTGAGGAAAGGGAATACCATGGAAAAGGAGTTGCAGTATTCAATGAAAGTGAATTACTGGAATTAAGCATATACAAAAGCAGTAAAGCCAACGGCGCTAAAACGCTCTTTGGGCTGAAAGTTGGAGAAAAAGTATATGTAGAGTTTTTTGATTAACATTTCACATTTAAAATCCATCGTATGCTTTATTTAATTCTAAAGGCAGTCCATGTGGTATTTATGGTAAGCTATTTTGCAGGACTTTTTTACCTGGTACGCCTCTATGTTTACTACAAGGATACCGATGAGTTTGAACAGACGAAAAAAGAAGTTTTGCGCGCGCAGTATGTATATATGGCACGTAGGCTATGGAATATTATTACAGTACCTGCCTTTGTAATAATGCTTCTCTCGGGTTTGTGGCTGATATTTTATTATTATCCATCTTTCCCACTATTAACGACAGACCCAATCTCGTGGTTCTATATCAAGATCTTCTTTCTGTTGTTTTTGTTTTTGTACCATTACTGGTCTTGGAAAACTCTTAATAAAATGGCTGCTCTAAAGGGCGCATCACTTAATATCGCCAATATTAAATTACGTCAAAGTAACGAAATCGCAACATTCTTGCTTTTTCTTATTGTCTTTACTGTACTGCTGAAAACCGCTGTACTCACCTACTATCTGGAACTCATTATCGGCTTCGCTATTTTGGTGCTTACCATTACCACTATTGTGAAGCTCGTAAACCGCCGCAAAAAGTCCTGATATCCACCTTATTCTTCGATAGCACGAATGAAATCTTCATAATCGTGGAAAAACCGCTCAAAACCGTCCATTTTTCCCACAAAAAACTCAAATATATCTCTCCAGGACGCTTTATTGTATACCGATACATCCGGTAGCTCCACCCATACCCGCGCAATAGTTTTACCAGATTCGAGAGTGAAATTCAGATCCCTGCTGTAGTCCCCAATATACTCTTTGAGTATATCTTCCAGGGACCAAATCTTATTAAAGTAGGTCTCTCTTAGCCCAAAGTCTTTCATATGCAGTTCCAAGGCTACTGCGGCACTCTTTGGGCCTGCATCAAATTTAAATGCAAAATCCTTAATTTTAGTATCGTAAAGTATCCACTTTCTTGGAAACGATTTTCCAAAGGCAGTCCAAAATTCGGTTTTTATCTCCTGGGCTTGCTGTTTTGAAAACATAGCATGGGTTTTGTCGCAAAAATACGAATTTAGCTAACCATTCCTCATGCTTTGAAAGGCTGCATTTTTTTTCTACCTTTAACTCATGCTATCCAAAAAATCTCAATATGCATTTCGTGCGCTGGCTTACCTGATCAGAGAAGAGAGAAATGGACCGGTGCTAATTTCCAAAATTTCCCTAAGTCAGAACATTCCTTTAAAATTTCTAGAAAATATTCTATTGGAACTTAAGAAAGCAGATATACTTTGCAGTAAAAAAGGAAAGGGAGGTGGCTATTTCTTTAAACAGCGTCCGGAAGAAGTCAGTCTTGCCCAGATTATCCGCTTGGTAAACGGACCCATAGCACTACTACCCTGCGTTAGTCTGAACTTTCATCAGACCTGCATCAACTGCACACCTACACACTGCGGACTGCATGAAACCATGATTGAAGTACGAGACGCTACCCTTTCCATCCTTGAAAAAAAGACCCTGGCAGACCTAGTTGCAACAAGTGCTTAATAGTCTACCAATTTTGTAGGTTTTTAAATAATAAGTACATTTGCTGCATCAAAAACGGCCTATGTTAGAGATGCATCAAATCAAGGAAATTTCAGAATCTTCGCCTATGGAAGGACTTAGACTCGTTTCCTCCTTTTTTCCTCAAGGGGTTGTTTTTTCCACTTCCTTGGGACAGGAAGATCAGGTACTTACCGATATGGTGTGTACGGAAAATTTACCCATCAACATCTTTACCCTGGACACAGGGAGGCTGTTTCCAGAACATTATACATTACTTGCAAATAATCAGGCGCGTTACAAACGTAAAATCCATGTCTACTTTCCTGATCAGACTCAGACTGAGGACTATGTAAACACGCATGGAATAAATGGCTTTTACCACTCCCTAGAGAACCGCAAGCGTTGCTGTTATATCCGTAAGGTAGAACCTCTAAACCGTGCACTGAAAGGGGCAAAGGTTTGGATCACAGGACTTCGCTCTGAGCAGTCCGAGAGTAGAGAGCAGCTCTCTGTTATCGAATACGACGAGCAGAAACAACTGTACAAGTACAATCCTCTGCTCCACTGGAGCTACCAAGAGGTTTTGGATTATCTTAAGCAACAAAATGTCCAGGAATTATCCCTCCACAGTAAAGGCTACATCAGCGTAGGCTGCCAGCCTTGTACTCGTCCTATTGTGGAAGGCGAGAACCCAAGAGCAGGTCGCTGGTGGTGGGAAGAATCCCATAAAGAATGTGGACTGCATAGCAATTAAAACTCACTAAATGAACAATAATACATCCCATTATCTTGACCAACTGGAAGCCGAGAGCATTTACATAATGCGCGAGGTTGCCGCGCAGTTTGAAAGACCATCACTTCTTTTCAGCGGTGGAAAGGACTCCATAACGTTAGTCCACCTGGCCCGTAAGGCATTTGCTCCGATGAAGTTTCCATTCCCACTTGTACATATAGATACAGGACACAATTTCCCTGAGGCACTGGAGTTCCGTGACCGATTGGCTAGGGAAATGGGGGCGGAACTTATCGTACGTAAAGTGGAGGATACGATTCGTGACAAAGCACTCACGGAGCCTAAAGGTAAATTTGCGTCCCGTAACTGGCTACAGACCCACACACTACTGGACACCATCGAAGAGTTTGGATTTGATGCCTGCATCGGCGGTGCACGCCGAGACGAAGAAAAGGCGCGCGCTAAGGAACGCTTTTTTTCCGTCCGCGATGACTTTGGTCAATGGGATCCAAAGCTTCAACGACCAGAACTCTGGAACATCTACAATGGAAGAATTCACAAAGGGGAAAATGTACGGGTATTTCCTATCTCCAATTGGACAGAACTTGATGTATGGAATTATATAAACCGTGAAAACATCCCTCTTCCTTCGATCTATTTTGCGCACCAGAGGGAAGTTCTTGAGTACGAGGGGCAGCTTATTGCAGTCTCTCCTCATATTCAGATCGATGCGCATGACCCTGTCTCGGTAAAAACAGTGCGCTATCGTACGGTGGGTGATATGACCTGTACTGCCGCGGTGGAAAGTCATGCCACTACCCTGGACCAAGTTATTGAAGAAATCTCCGCATCACGCATATCCGAACGTGGCGAGACTCGGATTGACGACAAAGTCACGGAGGCAGCAATGGAAGATAGAAAAAAGGGAGGGTATTTTTAATAAAGCACTGACAAACAATGGATATATTACGTTTTATTACCGCCGGAAGCGTGGATGATGGAAAAAGCACTTTAATTGGCCGTCTGCTTTATGACAGCAAGAGCATTCTCGTGGACCAGCTAGAAGCACTCGAAGCACAGTCCAAGAATAAGAATGCCCAAGGCATTGATCTGGCCATTCTAACCGACGGTCTACGTGCCGAAAGAGAGCAAGGCATTACAATCGATGTTGCATACCGGTATTTTGCTACTCCAGTAAGGAAATTCATCATTGCAGATGCACCGGGACATGTACAGTATACTCGCAATATGATTACGGGAGCCTCCAATTCTGAGGTGATGGTAGTTCTAATTGATGCACGTCAAGGAGTTATAGAGCAAACTAAAAGACACTCTATCATCGCTTCACTTCTTAATATGAAGCACATTGTGGTGGCGGTAAATAAAATGGATTTAGTCAATTACGAGCAGTCCGTCTTTGATTCCATTGTTCAACAATACAAAACAGTCGCAAGCCAACTGGGACTCTCACAGGTAAGCTATTTCCCTATCAGTGCATTTCATGGGGACAATATTGTGGAAACTTCCGATTCCATGGAATGGTATAAAGGTCCTACACTCCTTGGATTCTTAGAATCCATTGAACTTTCCTCGGCCGACAGCACCCAACCAAGATTTCAAGTGCAGTATGTACTCCGGCCTCAAACTAAGGAGTATCATGACTACCGGGGCTACGCGGGGCAGATACTAAGCGGACACTTTGAGAAAGGAGACCGTGTACAGGTATTACCCTCAGGAATGACCTCTGCAATAACCGCCATAGAAATTCACGGCGAATCGGTAGAGAAAGTACATAGCGGACAGCCTGCTGTGCTGCATCTGGCGGACGATATTGATATCTCCAGAGGAGACTTTTTTGTAAAAGAGGACCAACTCCCTAGGACTGATAAGCAGGCCAATGCTTTGGTATGCTGGCTAGGAAATAAACCTCTTACTAAAGGAGCAAAATACCTGCTGCAACAGAAAAGCAGAATGATTAAAGTAGCTGTACATGAAGTGGATTATTTACTTGATGTAAACACCTTGGAAAGAAAGCCACAGCCGCAGAGTGTACATCTCAACGAGATTGTACATCTTCGGCTTAAAGCAGCGCAAGAGTTTGTTTACGACAATTTCTCGGATAATCCCACCACGGGCAGCGCCATATTGATTGATGAGACAAGCAATTCAACAGTAGGTGCAGTAATGTTTATCTAACAATGGAAGGTCTACATAGCAGCGCCATGCACCCTTTTTTCATTAATCTTGAAAGGGTACCTCTATGTGCTGCAGGGGGCGCGGCGCGCCTTTTGGAATTGCTTCCACTTCTTATCAACCCTAACTCCACACTTTCCCTTAAAATATATTGCCCAGATCCGACGCAGAAATTAAAAAAATTGCTTGCGAAAGACCTTTCTATAGTATTGTATGAGCGGGAATTAAAAGAGGAGGACTTACTAGATTTCTCCTTGCTGATTTTAGCATTTCCTCAGGAAGAAACCGAAGATAAGTTCATTGAGCTGGCTAAGAAACACCGCATGTTTGTGCACGTGTATGGAAAATGGCATCTTAGTGATTTCTCCCTTGTGTCGGTGATTGGAAACAGAAGAATAAAATTAGGGGTTTCCTCAAACGATTACCCGTATCAAGTGCAAAGGCGGCTAAATCACCTCCTGGAAAGAAACCTGCCTCCAGATTTGGATGAGTTTATAGAAAAACTGCAAACTGTATACAAACATCCTCTTTTAAATAAAGAGCAAGAACTGCGTGAATTAGACCACATCACCATGCAGTACCTTCAGCAACTAGAGCCCAAGGCCTTGAAGGATTCGGAGTTTGAAAATATGCGTAAGGTCAAAAAGGCCGTACAAAAAAGAGCAAACATATACTTGGGAATCATCGGCGTATTTCTTATTACTGCAGTGCTTGGCTTCATACTGATTAATTTTAATTTAACGGGAGATCTTCAGGCGTTTCTAGCAAAAGACGCGCATATGTTCTATAAGATGATGGCCATAGGTTTCTTGGCAGAGATTGTAGCAGGTAGTATGGGTATGGGATACGGGGTAATTTGTACCACGGTTTTACTACTGATGAATGTAGCACCCGCCGTTGTCAGTGCCAGCATTCATTCGGCAGAAACCTTTACCAGTGCTGCGGGAAGTATCAGCCATTACAAGTTGCGAAATGTCAACCTCAAACTTGTCAAAGCCCTTGCACCTCCCGCCATTCTAGGGGCTATCATAGGAGCACTTGCACTTAGTTACTTTGGCGAGCATTATGCTCCCATTGTCAAGCCCTTAATATCTTTATATACGCTGTATCTAGGTATCAACATTTTACGTAATGCATCAAAAAAGAAAACACAAAAACGCAACCAACAAAGAACCACCAAATTAGGGCGGCTGGGTTTGGTTGGAGGCTTTATTGATTCATTTGCGGGCGGAGGCTGGGGACCTCTTGTTACTGGAACACTGATGAAAGACGGTAGAACACCACGATACGTTGTGGGTTCTTCTACGGTTTCCAAATTTCTGCTCACTCTGACTTCGGCCATAACCTTCATCATTACTATGGGCATTGAACATTGGAATATTGTATTAGGTTTACTAATTGGCGGCATTGTCACTGCACCCTTCTCAGCTCTTCTTACGTCGCGGCTACCCGTACGTATGATGTTTCGTTTTATTGGGATCACGGTAATTGTGATGAGCTGCATTACCATTGGTAGGGCTTTATTATAAAGCAAATAGCCGTACCTGAGTCAGGTACGGCTATCAATCTTTCTACAGCTGAAAACGCTATTTAATAACTCCCAATTCCCTTCCGACCTTTTCGAATGCCGCAACGGCCTTGTCTAGCTGCTCTTTGGTGTGGGCAGCAGAAAGCTGCACCCGAATACGTGCTTTACCTTTAGGTACCACAGGATAAAAGAAACCTATCACATAAATCCCTTCGTCCATCATTTTCTCCGCCATCTTTTGCGCCAAAGGAGCATCGTAAAGCATGACTGGTACAATAGCAGCATCCCCCTGGGGAATATCAAAACCTTTTTCAAGCATCTTTTCTCTAAAATACTGTGCATTGTCCATTACACGATCTCTAAGCGTGGTACTTTCTGAAATCATTTCCAGCACTTTGAGGGCAGCTCCCACAATTCCGGGAGCAAGTGAGTTGGAAAACAAATAAGGTCTAGAGCGCTGTCGAAGCATATCTATAATTTCTTTTTTACCAGATGTAAAACCTCCCAAAGCTCCTCCTAATGCTTTTCCTAATGTAGATGTGATGATATCCACTCGCCCCATCACCTCTTGGGCTTCGTGCGTGCCTCGACCTGTCTTCCCAATGAAACCTGTAGCATGTGAATCATCAACCATCACAAGAGCCCCGTACTTATCCGCTAAATCACAAACCCCTTTTAGATTGGCCACTATTCCATCCATGGAAAATACCCCGTCCGTAACGATGATGGTAAAACGATGGTTTTGCTTGGAAGCTTCAATTAGCTGCTTTTCCAAATCCGCCATGTCGTTGTTTTTATAGCGGTATCGGGCGGCTTTGCATAAGCGCACTCCATCAATGATAGATGCATGGTTGAGCTCATCAGAAATAATGGCATCTTCCTGCGTAAAGAGAGGTTCAAATACGCCTCCGTTCGCATCAAAGCATGCTGCATACAGAATGGTGTCCTCCATTCCTAGAAATGCCGATATTTTTTCTTCCAGTTCTTTATGAATATCTTGGGTACCACAGATGAACCGGACAGAAGACATGCCGTAACCTCTCCTATCTATCATAGCCTTGGAAGCATTCTTTACCTCCAAGTTATTGGAAAGGCCAAGATAATTGTTAGCACAGAAATTAAGAAGCTGTTTTCCGTTAGCTTCAATTTCCGAATACTGTTCTGAGGTTATAATACGTTCGGCTTTATACAAACCGTCCTGTTTAATCTGCTGTAATTCCTTTTGTAAGTTCTCCAAAAACTGAGTAGAAAGCATAGTTTATATTTAAAATTGTTAGGTTATGCTAAGGTATAAAAAAACCCCGACTGTCGTCAGGGCTATTTGTGCTATATAAAACGTTATAAATTCAATGTGGGGGCAAGTATGCGTTCCATCCTGTTTTTAACCTGATCCACCGAACCCGAATAATTATTGATTAAAAGTGAAAATGCTAATGTTTTACCTGTTCGGGTCTTTATGTATCCAGCAAGCGTTTTCACTCCTCGTAAAGTTCCTGTTTTTGCAAAGATTTGGCCGTAGCCCTCTCCGTCAAAAGAATTCTTTAACGTCCCGGTTTGGCCGGCAATGGGTAGAGAATCAAAGAAATCTCTAAAGTACTTCTCATCCATTTGATCCGCTAAGAACTTCACCTGCGATATTGGCGTCACCCGATGGCTCCTGGAGAGTCCGCTGCCATCGATGAAAGAAAGCTGTGAAGTATCGAAATTTTTTGACTCCAGATACGCTCTCACGACATTCCTACCTGAATCCAGGGTTTGATCACCATCCTTTTGAAAGCCTACCATCCGTAGCAGTGCTTCTGCCAGCGCATTGTCGCTTCGCTGGTTCGTGTCGTATACAATATCCTTCAACTTTGGAGATCGATAGGAAGTGATGGCTACACGGGGCTCCGGATTGGGATCGGTGCTTCTTGCGCTAACCTTTCCTAACACCGAGATACCGTTTTTTATCAGACTAGTGCGTAAAGTATTGGCAAGATAATGGGGCGCATCCGGTAGTCTGGTAGAAAGAGGCTGCGCAGAATATTCGTTTGCAAAAACCAATTTATTCACATAGGGAGAAATATAAAAATACTGCTTATTTTCTTCAAATGGACTTTTCTTGGAAATCGTTAATTTTTCCTTAGTAGGATCTATATTTAGGGTAGTGCCTGCCGGAAGGTAATAATTGTTGTGCTCCAGCCAAACTATATTCTTTGGTAATGTAGGCACCTTATTTTCCTTAAACACACCGGTTTGTATAACAATATCTCCTTGAATTTTTTTTATACCAAGTTCTGATATCCGGAATACAAAATCACTGACAATGGCGGAATAGCTTGAAGCACCTGCTTTTCCTGTTCCCAACGAGGGGTCGCCACTGCCCACAATATGTAAATTCCCTTCTAATGTTCCGTCGGAGGTGATTTCTCCAGAATACTCTAATTGTGTAATCCACTGAAAAGCACTCCCTAGTAAACCCATTGCAGTATCTGTTGTCAATAGTTTAGTAGTAGATGCTGGAACCAATGCTTGATTCTCATTATAAGAGTTTACGATCTTACGGGTGGCAGGATCATAAACAACAAAACCCCATGATGCGTTTCTCAGCACGGGATCAGTTAGCATTTCGTTTAAATTTATTTCCACCTTCTCTTTTGCAGAGAGTACTACCGCTTCAACCGATGCACTCTTGGAGCCCATCTGATTTTCATACATGGTAGTATAATGGGAGGGGATATTGGAACTCTGGGCAGAAAGTGCGAGGGATGCAACTACTGCCAGTGTTGAAAACACGTTTTTAACTCTTCTCATTCATTATCTTTTATCTGTGGTTTCAGTAAACTGAAATTACAAACAGTCAAATGTAGAAAATTATGGTGATAATCAAAGGATTACATATCCTAATTAAGGCTAAAAACTGTTAAAAACTGTTAAAAATCAACTATGATTTTTGTCTTTATACTTCGATAGGCCTCCACTTGCGCAAATGCATCGATGGCATTTTCCAAAAGCTCTTTATGTTTTTTATAACTTTTTCCACGCGGGAATTTAAGCATGATTTGGTATTGGTACAGCAGATTTATTCTTCCTATGGGCGATTTCTCTGGGCCCAAAATGGTTGCTGGATGAAAAAACTGCTGTAAGAGAGAACCCAAATATTGGGAAGCTCGTTGAACCTTATCCTCACGACGATGTCGCAGCTCAATAAAAACTATTTTCGTAAATGGTGGATAATGGAATTTTCTTCTTTCGGCTAGCAAGTACTGGTAAATTGCATGCTGCTTCTGCTTTTGAAGCAATTCAAAAAAGGGATTGGTAGGATTGAAGGTTTGTATAATTACTTTTCCCTTTCCCGAGACCCTTCCGGCACGACCGCCTACTTGGGTAAGGAGCTGATAGGCTCTTTCTTCCGCCCTGAAATCTTGCACATACAATAGTTGGTCTGCCCTTGGAACTACCACTAGCTCAATATGATCAAAGTCCAATCCTTTACTTATCATCTGCGTGCCAACCAGAATCTGTGTTTCCTTCTGGGCAAGCGACTCAAACAAGGCTTCATATGCAAACTTACTTCGCATTGCATCCACATCCATTCTTCGAACTTCTACCTGAGGAAATAATTGATTAACCTGTTCGTATATTTGTTCCACTCCTATTCCCTTAGTAATCAGTTGAACACTGGAGCATTTAGGACATTTAACAGGGACTGCCGATTTATTACCACAGTAATGGCATTTCAAATCATTGCTGGCTTTATGATACGTCATCACCACATCGCAGTTACTACAGTATGTGACATGGCCACATGCACCACATTCCACTACATTGGCGAAACCTCTACGGTTATGAAGTACCAGCACCTGATTATCTTGCTCTACCACATGTTCCATTTCCTTTAAAGTTTGGTTTGAGAATTCCCCTTGCGTGGTCTTTTCCTCCAAAGCTTTCTTGTAATCATGAACTTTGTAGGAAGGCAAAGCACCTTGTCCATAGCGGACTGCAAGTTCCACATAGTGTATCTTACCTTTCTGCGCCAGATAGTACGATTCCAAAGAAGGTGTGGCTGAACCCAGCACGACCGCAGCATTATACATGTGCCCCATCATTAGCGCTGCATCACGCGTATTGTAATTCACTGCATGTTCACGCGGCCGATAGGCCTGGTCGTGCTCCTCGTCCACAATAATTAATTTTAATGAAGGAAAAGGAAGTAAGAGTGCTTGTCTTGTACCAATTAAGACCTTAATTTCATTTAGGCGAAGTTTCTTCCAAACCTCCACTTTTTCAAAATCAGTAAGTTTGGAATGGTAGAATCCTAGAACACTTCCCACTATTTTCTCCAATCGTTGAGTAATTTGTTTAGCCAGTGCTATTTCAGGCACTAAAAAAAGAACATTTTCATCTTGATGGAGTGCGTCGAGAATAAGTTCCATATAAATATGGGTTTTCCCCGATCCAGTGACGCCGTCCAATAACACAGGCATTTTAGAGGCCAAACCTTCAGTGATGGACGCCAAGGCATTTTGCTGCTGGGGACTTAATTCAGGAGTCTGCTGCAGTTCCTTGTCGTAGGTTTCAATGCGGTCAATTTGTACAAGCAGTTCCTGTATATAACCTTTTTCCACAAGGCCCTTTAGATGGCTCTGACCAAAGTCATTATTCTTAAAGACATGGGACTTTTTTAAACGGGTTGCACGTGTTTCCTCTAGGAGTTGGAGTATATGAAGCAGTAGCTGCTGTTGCTTGGGTGCTCTTTTCAGATTTAACAGCACGTGGGCTAAGTTTTCCTTTATACCTGAATTTACTTCCAAGTACACAACCTCTTTAGGCACATACCTCTCTCCAATTTTTTCATCAATCTCAATATAATGTAACTCGATCAGGGAGCGAATTGTCTGAATTAGGTGTTTTTTAGGAATAAAGGCCTGAATTTCCTTTAGGGATATATGCGACTGGACCGAGAGGGCCTGCATTAAATACACCTCGTTAGAGTCCAAAATTTTCCAGTCTATTTGAGCACCGGCGTAGGGTCTCACTATCGTTTCACTTTCCAGTTTCAGCGAGCTGGGAAATGCGAACCGATACAATTCACCTAAAGAAAATTGATAGTATGCACTCAGCCATTTATAAAATTGAATATGTGCAGTCCCAAGTAGCGGTTCTTTATCAAGTACCGACACGATGGGCTTAGGGCAAAGATCCTCTTTAAGGGTACTACTAAGCCCAAAAACCAACCCAGTATATATCTTAGTTCCACCAAAAGCCACAAGAACTCTACAACCCTCAAACACACTGGCACGAAATTCCTCAGGAATCTCGTACGTGAAGGTACCTTTTAAATTTAGGGGAAGAATTACGTGTGCATACATAAAAGACATATTACCGAGGATCAATCAGCTTAGAACAAATGTACTATTATAGCCATAAAAAAAGGCAGTAATCCTGCCTTTATATATCTGTGTTGTGAAACTCTATCCTCTTCTCTTAAGTTCTTTTTCAATCAAACCTAGTTCGCGTCCCGTTTGCCCTGCGACGGATGTATTTTCCTGAGCACGACGGGTAAGGTAGGGAACCACATCTTTCACTGGTCCGTACGGTAGATACTTTGATGCGTTGTATTTGTTTTCTCCTAAATAGTAAGTGATGTTATCACTCATGCCATAAAGCTGCCCGAAGAAAATCTGTGGATGGTCATTCTGCATACCCCTTTCTTTCATCTTATCCATGGTAAGCTCTGTGGATTTTTCATTATGCGTTCCAAAATAGCCTGACACCCGGTCTAAATTGTTTATTACAAATTCAATTGCAGCATTGTAGTTATCATCGGTCGCCTGTTTAGTAGGCTGGATAGGATCAGGATAGCCGTATTTTTCCGCACGTTCCCTTTCCTTTTCCATATATGCTCCCCTTACAAACTTATATCCTAGATAGTAGCCTTTTTCTTTTGCCCTATCCAAATCACTTTGCAAATACTCGAGACGCCCGGTTCGGTACATTTGAATGGTGTTCCAGATTATAGCTTTTTCTTTATTAAACCGTTCCATCATTTCATTTACCAAGGAATCCACTGCATCCTGCATCTGTGTTTCCTCGGCATCGATCATTAGCACCACGTCATTATCGAAGGCCATCTGACAGACCTGTTCGTAACGGGTACGTATACGCTCCCATTCTTGTTTTTCACTATTGGTGAGCTGCGAACCCGCCTGTACTTGTGAATAGAGATCCAGTCTCCCAAACCCTGTAGGTTTGAAAACCACAAAGGGAACTGCAGGGTTGCCTTTTGCAAACGATATATTATGTTTTATCTCTGCACATGTCCGATCAAAGGTTTCTTCATCCTCCTTACCTTCGATGGCATAGTCAAAAATACTTCCTATATGATGCCTGTGAAGATCGGAGACAACTTGTTTGCTTTTTTCCCTGGTTTCCCCACCGGCAAACTGTTCAAAGAGTGTGCGACGTACGATTCCTTCTACAAAAGGAAAATCCTTCTTTACGGCAAAATTCAGGACATCAATTCCCAAGTTAGTTAGTGTAGGATTTTCAATCATTTTAAACATCCAATAGGCTTTCTTAAGCTGTGATGTTGATTTATCTTGAAAGGCAATCTTTGTATCGTTAAAAATAGACATAGGTGCATTATTTCGCCCAAATTTAATAATACTTAGCGGATTGATAAAATGAAAAAAATCATATGTATTTTTGTATCAAACTACTGTTTTATGTTAAAGATACTTGATAAGGAAATGGAAGCACTATCCGCACTAATTTCTGAGATAAATCCAAGCAGACTCTTCTTTTTGTGTGATGAGAATACACACAGCTACTGCTTGACAACTGTATTATCCAATACGGAGACTTCTATTCCTTACGAAATATTGGAGATCGAACCAGGAGAAGAGATGAAGACCCTCACCACTGCTAGCCAGCTTTGGGATATCCTTCTGGAATTCGGAGCCGACCGCAGAGCATTATTAGTTTGCGTGGGGGGTGGTGTGATCTGCGACTTGGGAGGGTTTGTTGCCTCCACCTACAAACGAGGAATTCCCTGTATTTATGTACCTACTACACTACTATCCATGTGTGATGCAGCGATTGGGGGAAAGACCGGCATTGATTTACATCATATAAAAAATGCGATAGGCACATTTCAAAAACCTAAAGCCATATTCCTTTACACAGAGTTTCTTACCACCCTACCTTACATCGAACTGCGCAGTGGCTTCGCAGAAATGTTGAAGCACGGACTCATTCTAGACGAGGCGCATTTCCATGAGCTGAGTTCCCTTGAAGAACTAACCGTGGAAAAGCTTACACCATATATTCAGTCCTCGGCACTATTAAAGACAGCGGTTGTTGAAAAAGATTTTACAGAGAGTGGCGAAAGGAAGCTTCTGAATTTTGGACATACTATTGGACACGCAGTGGAAAGTTACCTTCTTGAGAAGGCGCGTCCTATTCCCCATGGTGAGGCTGTGGCTCTTGGCATTGTGTGTGAATCGTTTATTAGTATGGAAATGGGAATGCTTCATCATGAACAATTTGAAAAGATAACCTCTACCGTACAACGGTTTTTTCCTACTATTGATTTGCATGAAATTGACCTATCCTCTCTTATAACACTAATGTATTCTGATAAAAAGAATGTGAACGGAACTTTGCGATTCACTCTCTTAAATGAAATTGGAACTGGGCGCTACGATATTGAAATTAAAGAGGATTTGGTGCGCAAAGCACTGAATTACTATAAATATCTGTAATTAAAAAAGGCATTTATTAAACAACTATTTGACAAATACAATTAACTAACTTATTATTAATCAGTAATTTATATTACTCGTAGATATTTATAGGACTTAAAAATTAATTTTTTGGCATCAAAATTGTGTTGATGGGACAAGAGAAATTAAAAAAGTAATCTAAATTAAAAATTATGAAAAAGCTATTATTAGGTGCTGCCCTAGCAGTGAGTTCACTTACATTCGCGCAACAGTTTGGTGCAAAAGCTGGTGTGAACGTTTCCAATATTTCTTCTGATAACAGTCTTGACACCAATACTAAGACTGGATTTTATGCAGGTCTTATGATGAACGCTCCACTAGCGGAGAATTTCTCCATTCAGCCTGAAGTTCTTTACAACAGTGTTGGAACGGAATACACTTATGGAACGGTAGGTACCTCTACATTAACTTTGGACTATATCACTGTTCCAGTTATGTTTCAGTATAACGTAGTTCCTCAGTTTTACTTAGAGGCAGGACCAGAATTCGGTTTCTTGGTTAACGCCAAGCAAAAAATTGAATCAGGATCATGGAGTGGAACAGCAGAGCTTGACAAGGATAATTTTAATCCATTCAACTTTGGAGTAGGTCTTGGTGCAGGATTCAATCTTACCAATAACATCGGTATCAATGCTAGATATGTAGCTGGTTTTACAGATGCTACGGATGAAAACAACCAACAGTTTGGAAGTGATGCTAATAACAAAAACAACGTATTCCAAGCAGGTTTAACATTCAAGTTCTAATCTAATTTGAATGAAAAAAAAATAGCCGTCCACATGGACGGCTATTTTTATGTGAAGAGTTCGGCTTGCTCTCCTTTGCCTACGGGGTATTTTTCAGTAAAGCATCCAAAACAGTGATCGCTCGAACCTAAGATTTCAATGAGATTATCCATGCTTAGGAATTCCAATGAGTCTACGCCTAAATATTCTCGCAGTTCTTCTGTTGTCATATTGGCCGATATTAAATCGTCCTTGGAAGGCGTATCTATTCCCAGGAAACACGGTGCAATAATTGGAGGGGATACACTTCTAAAATGTATTTCTCTTACGCCCGAATCCTTTAGTATTTTGACAAGGCGTTTTGAGGTAGTACCACGAACTATAGAATCATCGATAATTACTACTCTCTTTCCTTTTATTTCACTTACGATAGGATTGAGTTTCAAATTAACGATACGCTCCCGCATTTCTTGGGTGGGAATAATAAAGCTTCGCCCTACATATCTGTTTTTAATAAGTACCGGACGAAATGGTATGCCTGACACTTTGGAAAAACCGATGGCTGCAGGTACGCCCGAGTCAGGTACTCCGATTACAATGTCCGCCTCCACAGGCGCTTGCTGCCAAATCTTCTCGCCAGATTTTTCTCTTATTTCATGTACACTAATCCCTTCCAGACTTGAATCCGGACGGGCAAAGTAAATATATTCGAAAGCACATAGCTTTCTCTGACAGTTCTCGCGTACAAGGAACGAATGCAGACCACGTTCGTTTTCTGAAGTATAGACTATCTCTCCCGGCAATATATCTCTCACATATTGCGCCCCTACCGCATCCAAAGCAGCACTCTCAGAGGCTGCCACATAGGTCTTTTCATCGATCGCCCCAAGAACAAGAGGCCGAATACCATGGAAATCTCGGAAAGCAAAGAATTTATTTCGTGTGATACCTACTACCGAATAAGCTCCTTCAATTTTTTCCATAGTTGCTTTAATAGCACCTCGTAATCCCAAATCCAAATTTTTTTGGATCAATCGAAGGATCACTTCTGAATCCGAAGTCGCCTTAAACACTACGCCTTCCTGTTCTAATTCTTCTTTTAGCTCCCTTGCATTGGTTAGATTTCCATTATGGGCGATGGAGAGAATAGTTTGGTCGTATTCATTTTTTGCAAAGAATGGCTGGAAATTGTATTTTTTCTTATCACCGGCAGTTGTATAGCGCGTATGCCCGATAACCCCATTGCCCATAAAATTTTCGGGTTCCTTTATCTCTTTGTATACATCGAGTACAAGTCCTTCATCCTTTACGTTAAAAATTTTGCCTTGGTTCATTACGGATATCCCGCAGGCCTCCTGCCCGCGATGCTGCAGAGCAAAAAGGCCAAACTGGGAAAGTGAAAACGTGTCGGTGTCGTGCTCGGAGTACATACCAAAGATTCCACACTCCTCCTTCATACTGTCCATCAGCTCCTCTTCAGGCAACCGAAACAGATTTCTTCCGTAACTTTCTTGGTCCCTAGCTAACCAGTTATTCTGTATACTATTTTTTTCTTTCATTCCTTGGGAAACTATTCTGCTTATATCTGATTCTCTAACACTGCAGTTAGACGGTTATATATTTCCTCATATGCCTCAGTCACCTCACCCAAATCTCTACGGAAACGGTCTTTATCAAGTTTTTTCATAGTGTCTTTATCCCAAAGCCTGCAGGTGTCTGGAGAAATTTCGTCCGCTAGAATTATGGTTCCGTCGGAGAGTCTTCCTAGTTCTATTTTAAAATCGACCAAGATAATATTCATCTTTTCAAATAACTCCTGCAAGTAGGAATTAATCTTTAAGGTCAAAGCATACATGGTATCAAGTTCTTCCCTTGTGGCAACTCCAAGGAAGAGCACATGGTAGTCATTTATCAACGGGTCTCCAAGCTCGTCTTTCTTATAACAGATATCCACAATAGTAACAGGTGATTTTGTTCCCTCTTCAACACCTAATCGCTGTGCCATGCTCCCGGCAGCATAATTTCGCACCACCATTTCCAATGGAATGATCTCCACTTTTTTCACTAACTGCTCACGATCCGAGAGTTTTTCCAGAAGGTGCGTTTCTACCCCCTTACCTTCAAGATATTTAAAAATAAGGGTGGTAATGGCGTTATTAAGTTCTCCTTTGCGAGAAAACGACCCTCTTTTTTGCGCGTTGAATGCAGTAGCGTCGTCTTTGTAGCGAACTAGAACCACATTGGGATCTTCAGTTAGAAAAATTTGTTTTGCCTTGCCCTCATAGAGCATTTCGCCTTTAGTGTGCATAATTAAACTGTTGGTTGTTATTTAAATGAGAGATGTTCTACAAAATTACATTAAATATTGGACTATTATACCGGTTAGAACTGCAATGGTAAAACTTAGAAATGTACCTATAAGTACATATTCAGTGAGTTTTCTTTGTTTAGCCTGGGCCAGATCATTATACCGAAAAATAGATTTAGCTGCTAGTACAAACCCTACTGCTTCCAAGTGGCCAGATACTATAAAAACTACAACTAAGAAACGTTCTAACATTCCGATGTACGTACCTGCTTTAGTAAGGGAAGCGCTTTCCAATTGGTGCACTTGAGGCACATCCAAATGGAATGTACGTAGGGTCTGACGTATTAAAATAGATGACGGGACCGTTACGAATACAAGTCCCGTGACGACATACCACCACTGAGGCGGTATTTCAATCATGACAATGTCCTTGGAGAACAGCAATGCAAGAGCAACCAATGAAACCAGATGCAAGATTTGGTCGGTAAAGAACCACTGCAGTTTGGTGCTTGAATCTTGAAAATAAAGTTTTACCAGATCTATAATTCCATGAATTACAATGGTAATTAAAACTAATGACAGGTACTCGGCGGCTGGAAATAATACAAAAAGTACTAAACCATGCACGGCAAGGTGCCAATATAAATATTTAGATCTAACCTTATTCTTTTCTTTATGAGCAACCCATTTGGCTGGCTGAAAGACGAAATCTCCCAGTAAATGCGCCAATATGAGTTTTATCAAAATCATGCTAAATTATCCATTTTTTCTCGAAAAAATCCGTCGGTTTCCTTAAGTAAATCAAAATTTGCTCTCTTGATCCTTTGGCTGATGGAAGATTGTGTCACCTGCAGTTTTTTTGCCAGTTCGTCCTGTGTTATCTCCGTATGGTGTACCAGCTCGTAAATCACTTCGGCAAGTGCGGGGGTCCATCTATCAAACTCCAGGCTTGCCCATTTAAGTGTAAGCATAAGTTCCCGAGAGAGTTTTTCATTTGGAGTAGTAATATGGAAGGTTGAACCTTCTTTTTTAATCGTTTCTAGTCCACGACCAGAATAAGTAAAAGCACTGCCTTGGCACTGTGTGATTTTTGTAGCCACATAACTCTGATCGCCAATTCCCATACTTATACGTACGTCCAGATTCTCGTTTTTTTTAACCAGGGATTTAATAGCTAAAAAATTCCAAAATACATTGGTAGGCTCTGTGCGTACTTGAAATTCATCTCCTCGGTACAGTTCCCAATCCACAGAAGATCTACCCCATCCTTCAAAAAGCTGCTTTAGTGCAGGTACCCAAAGCTCTGGATCGGTATGCTGGGAATTTATGATGTCTCCTGTTATAACTGCTATCACCATGTAAAAATAAGCAAATATTCTTATAATTAAAAAATATTAGCACTTAACCTAATAAATTGCTACTATTAGCACATTTGCTGAAACGAGATTTTAAGTATATTTGAGCAAAGAAAATTTATGCATACGGAAACTACTGATAACCTAGAGATGATCGCCAAAACGGCCCGTGAATTTGCTGAAAAAAAAATTAGGCCCCACATTATGGACTGGGACGAATCCCAGACGTTTCCTGTGGAACTATTTCATGAACTTGGAGAAATGGGTTTTATGGGAATAGTAATCCCTGAGAAGTACGGTGGATCTGGGTTAGGATACCATGAATACGTCACGATACTTGACGAAATTTCACAAGTTGATCCTTCTATAGGACTCTCGGTTGCCGCACATAACTCTCTCTGCACCAACCATATTTATGAATTCGGAAACGAAGAGCAGCGCCAGCGCTGGCTTCCACAATTAGCCTCTGGAAAAACCATAGGGGCATGGGGTCTAACCGAACATAATACCGGTTCCGACTCGGGAGGAATGAGTACAACTGCAGTAAAAGACGGCGATAGCTGGATAATCAGCGGTGCTAAAAACTTCATCACTCATGCCATTTCCGGCGATATTGCTGTAGTGATGACCCGCACAGGAGAAAAGGGCGCTAAGAATAACTCGACAGCCTTTGTTTTGGAAAAAGGCATGGAAGGATTTACCTCTGGAAAGAAAGAAAACAAATTGGGAATGCGCGCCTCGGAGACAGCCGAACTGATATTTGATAACGTTCGCGTTCCTGACAGTCACCGGCTCGGCGAGGTAGGATCTGGCTTTAAACAAGCAATGAAAATACTGGATGGAGGAAGAATTTCCATCGCGGCACTTTCTTTAGGAATAGCACGTGGCGCATACCTAGCAGCCCTGAAATACTCTTTAGAGCGCCATCAATTCGGTAAAGCCATTAATGAATTCCAAGCTGTTAATTTTATGCTGGCCGACATGGCAACGGAAATAGATGCGTCCGAGTTATTGATCCGTCGCGCATCCACACTAAAAAATAACGGAGTTAAAATGACCCGTGAGGGCGCTATGGCTAAATTATATGCTTCAGAAGCGTGTGTAAGGATCTCCAACAATGCCGTCCAGATCTTCGGAGGATATGGTTATACCAAAGATTTTCCAGTAGAAAAATTCTACCGTGATTCCAAGCTTTGTACCATTGGAGAAGGTACTTCTGAAATCCAACGACTGGTAATAGGACGTGACATCTCCAAATAATCATTTTCTTAAGTATTATAAAAATGCCCACAAAAGTTTACTTTTCTGGGCATTTTTGATTCTTTTGTGCAAAGTGACCAAATGGCAAACTTATTGAAGAAGAACTACAAAAGACAGTAACCTTTTATGAATATAAACAAACAGCGCTTTCTAGCTGCTTTTATCTTAGGACTAATAACCATGCTACTGCTGGGATTAGTTTTTCGCGCTCTATTAAGCACCAAAGAGCCTGAAATTTCAAATGACCACTACATAATCACCAATCAAATCCGCAAGATGAATAAAATGGTGGTAATGGAACAGGACTTCTCAACCATGCAGCGAACTAAAATGAGTACAGAAATTTTAGGCGGAGGATTACTTCCAGCCATGGATAAAGAAATAATGACATTTACAAAGACTAATGCGCAGGTTTCCTACGACTTAAATAAAATGAGACTGGATGTAGACAGCGTAAACAGGCAACTGATAATCGAAGAGTTACCCTCACCAGAACTCAAAATAACACCGAGTGTGGAAATCAGCTCTCTAAACGACTCTTTTTTCAACCGATTTGACGAGAGTGACATTCAGAAAATTCAAAAATCCGCCAAAGATGCAGCCGTAAAGAGGGTTAATCGTGAACAGCTACTAAGTGATGGGCGAAGACAGTTAATGCAGAATCTTGATCAGATCTTTGTTTTAGCCAAAGCTCTGGATTATAAAATTGTTGATAAAACCGGTAAAATCGACACCACTAAATTATAGACATTATGATACACCATGATTCACATCCTAAGGATAACACCGACTTTGAACATACTAATGAGTCCGAGCGCAAGAAGCAAAATCAAGATTTTCCTAACATCCCCCCGGCCTCTGAAAACCAAAGTCCTCCGGATATTACCAAAGAAGACGTGAGTGATTCGTCCGATACTGCAGACAGTGGAAAAACAGACAACACTGAAGATTAAAACAAAACTGCTCTATTCCGGACTGGACCTAAGATAATATACTATCCAAGGGCTGTCCAATATAGAGCAGTTTCTCTTATACCTAATTTGGATTGTTTTCTTCTTGACTTTCTCGGTGTTGGTAATCCTGCACTAAATCTATGGCATTGTCTACTACATCACTTAATGCGGTGATAAAAGTACCTTCTTCAGCCATTCCCATCGCATGCTTTAATGCTTCGATTTCTTTGGGTATACACTCATAACTTACATTACGACCCGAGGAATTGATTCCATCGATAATAAGACCGTTTATTTCGTCTTCTGTACGACCACGCAGATGTTTTTCGTTTCTTATGATAATGTAGTCAAACATTTGACCTGCAATCTGTCCACATTTCCGAATATCTTCGTCCCTACGATCGCCCACCCCAGAAATAATACCAATTTTCTTGGTTGCCTCAACATTGCTTAAGTATTCCGCAATGGCCTCGTAACCTGCAGGATTATGTGCGAAATCAATCATTACTTTGAAGTTCTTGAATTTAAAGACGTTGAGTCGTCCGGGTGTAAGTTGGGCACTGGGAATAAAAGTTCGAAGAGCCATTGCTATATCTTCTATTGCAAATCCGTACAGGTAGGTTGCCAAACTGGCCGCCAGAACATTGGAAATCATAAATTTGGCTTTTCCTTCCATGGTGATAGGAATGTTCTGAACTTTAGTAATTCTTATTTTCCAGTCTCCTTTCTTTATGGTGACGAAACCTTCCTCGTAGACACAGGTAGTCTTACCTTCCCTGGATAATTTTACAATGTGGGGGTTATTTTCGTCCAAGCTGAACAACGCTACCTTTGCATCCAAATCACCCGATAGTCTCATCGAATATTCATCATCCGCATTGAGTATGCACCAACCACTTTTCTTAACGCTGTCAAGTACTACCCGCTTTACTCTAGTAAGATCCCGTAGGGAATGGATGTCGTTCATACCCAAATGGTCTTCCTTAATGTTGGTTAATACTCCTATATCACAAGTTCCAAAGCCAAGACCAGAGCGAAGGATTCCTCCTCTTGCTGTTTCCAGCACGGCAAACTCGACCGTAGGGTCCTTTAGTATAAACTCGGCAGAGACCGGACCGGTAGTATCTCCTTTCGTTAGTAAGGTGTTTTGAATGTAAATCCCGTCTGAGGTAGTGAAACCCACGCGGTATCCATTGTTTTTTACAATATGTGAAATCAGCCGTGTGGTAGTTGTCTTTCCATTGGTTCCAGTTACTGCAATGATCGGAATGCGGTAAGGCTTACCCGGGGGATAAAGCATATCCACCACTGGGGCAGCAACATTTCTCGGCAGACCATCACTTGGAGATAAATGCATCCTAAAGCCTGGCGCGGCATTTACTTCAAGGATACATCCTCCAGTCTCCTTAAGTGGCTGAGTTAGATTTTCAGCCATAATATCAATTCCGCATACGTCCAGACCAATAATCTTAGAAATACGTTCGCACATAGTAATATTGTCCGGGTGAATCATGTCCGTTACATCACTTGAAGTCCCCCCGGTGGACAAGTTTGCGGTGGATTTGAGAAAAACAATCTCTCCTTTTTGAGGTACGGACTCCAAATGAAAGCCGTTCTTTTCCAGAAGATCCAACGTCGAGGAATCCACTACTATTTCAGTAAGCATATTTTCATGCCCGTAGCCCCGCCGGGGATCTTTATTCTCAATGTCAATGAGCTGAGAAATGGTTCTTTCACCGTCACCCACCACATTTGCAGGCATTCTTCTGGCTGCAGCAACCATTTTGTGATTCACTACAAGAACCCTAAAATCATATCCTGTTATAAAGCGCTCCACAATTACCCTACTACTGATTTGCTGGGCAAGTTCAAAACCCTTTACTGCCGTATCCCAGTCATTCACGTTGATGGATTGGCCACGACCGTGGTTTCCGTCGAGTGGTTTTAGTACTATAGGATATCCAATTTTAGTAATGGTCGATTCAAGTTCGTCAATAGAGTATACCAGTCCCCCTTTGGGTACAGGAATAGCGGCTTCATCTAGCATCTTCTTAGTCAGCTCTTTATTGCAAGCTATATCCACTGCAATGGAGCTTGTATTACCAGTTATTGTTGCTTGAAAACGCTGCTGATGAATCCCATAACCCAATTGGACCAGAGAGTTTTTGCCCAAGCGTATCCATGGAATATTACGAGATTCCGCCTCTTCCACAATGCTCCCGGTCGAAGGCCCAAGCCGTTCTCGTTCTCGAGTTTGTTTTAACCTAAAAATGCATTCCTGTAGATCATAATCTCTATCGTCTATGACGCATTCAGCTAATTTTACAGCTTCCTTAGCCGCCATAACTCCTGCATTTTCCTCTATATAGCTAAATACAACATTGTATACCCCTGGTGTCTTGGTTTCGCGGGTACGTCCAAATCCCGTATCCATACCAGCTAGAGTTTGAAGCTCTAAAGCAATATGTTCAATTACGTGGCCCATCCAAGTTCCCATCTCAATGCGTTGAAAAAGCCCACCAGGTTTGCCCTCAGAACAACGGTGTGAGTAAAGACTGGGCATTATGTTTTCCAAACGCTCCCGAAAGCCAGGAATTTTATTTGTCGGAGACTGTTCCATCTCCTCAAGGTCCAGACGCATTTGGATTAGTTTCTTACGACGAATACTCCAGATGTTGGGACCTCGTAAAACCTGTATTTTCTCTATTTTCATTTATTTCTTAATGTTATTAGCTTTCTTGGTACCAAAGATATAGTAAATCTCTTCCCATATTATTTTCAAGCGTGAAAATAGTGTAACCTTCAAAGGAAAATATTATATTAGAACTGCTAATTACTACAAAGTTCGCAGATTCGGAGCGAATTTTGTTGCGCAAAATTGTTTTAATATTAAAGTATGACGCCAGCAGGAAAACTAATAGTTATAGGTGGTGCTGTTAATAAAGGCAGCTTCGCAGAGACCGATTACGATGCTAATATCGAGCAAAACCTTAATTTCTTTGAAAAAGGTATAATGCGCAAGATCATAGATGAATCTTGTAAAGGAATAGAATCGCGTATTGAGGTCATACCAACCGCTTCGCAAATTCCACAAATCGTAGGTCCTGAATACAAGAGAGCGTTCGAGTTCTTAGGTGCAAAAGATGTACACATTATGGATCTTACACGACGAGAGGAAGCTAATAGTGAAGAGTTCATGAAACGAGCCCGTGAGGCAGATGTGGTAATGTTTACCGGAGGAGATCAGCTACGACTCACTTCCATTCTAGGGGGGACACGTTTTCATGACATTATCTTGGATAAATATATTAATGAAAACTTTGTGTACGCAGGTACCAGCGCTGGTGCAGCGGCGGCATCGGAAAACATGATTTACCAAGGATCTAGTAGTGAAGCACTCCTTAAAGGCGAAATTAAAACTACTCAGGGTTTAGGTTTCATTGACAATGTGCTCATTGACACCCACTTTGTACAAAGAGGAAGAATAGGAAGGCTTTTTCAAGCCGTTGTAAACAATCCTAGAACGCTAGGCATTGGTTTGGGCGAGGATACAGGTCTTTTTATATACCAAAACAGAATGACTGCAGTAGGTTCAGGTCTCGTGATTCTTGTGGACGGCAGGTTTATTAAAGATACAAACCTTACTAATATAAATATCGGAGAACCCATCTCAATAGACAACCTCACAGTTCATGTAATGTCTCAAAATGATTTCTTTGACTTAACTACCAAGGAAATGCATATTGTGAACTCTCAATACCAGCCCCAACTCACTAACCCCCATCCTTTATGAAACTACTTATACACGGTGGCTTTTTCTCTGAAAGTGACCAGAGCACAGAAACCAAACTGTTAAAACAAAGCGCTCTGGAACATATTATCCGTACCTCGTGGAACTATCTTCAGACTCACTCTGCCTTAGAAACGGCTGCTTATGCAGTTGGCCAACTCGAAGACGACCCCCTCTTTAACGCAGGTACTGGTTCCCAAATACAAAGCGACGGAACAGTACGCATGAGCGCAGCATTGATGGACGGGTCAAATCAAATGATGACCGGGGTAATCAATATAGAGAATGTTAGAAATCCTATCCTCGTTGCCCAAAGCATAATGAATGAAAAACTAGACGATCGAATCTTAAGTGGTGCTGGGGCCAACGATTTTGCCCGCGAGGCAGGCTACGGTTATTACAATCCCAAGACTCCACAGCGCGAGATGGAATACTTAGATAAAAAGAAATCATTGGGAAGAGGCACTGTAGGGTGTGTGGTACTAGACCATGAGGGCAAGTTGGCCGCAGGAACTTCTACCGGTGGAAAAGGTTTCGAAATCCCAGGACGCGTCTCGGACTCAGCAACTGTTGCCGGCAATTACGCCAACCAACATGCCGCAGTAAGCTGCACTGGGGTAGGAGAAGATATTGTTAGCAATGCTACAGCAGTGAAAATTGTGACCCGGGTCACAGACGGGAACTCGGTGGAACAAGCGGTGGAGAGAACATTTAGAGAACTAGAGCAATTTAATGGTTTTGCCGGCGCAATAGTACTTGATTCCACTGGAAAACATTACTACAAAGATTCACACCCTAAAATGGTTTTTGCTTGTTTCGATGGCGATGCTCTTGAAATATTTTCTTGATACTACAGCTTTTATTTTAACAAAATTTTAATAAGATGATATAGTTATTGGCACGTAATTTACATACATAGTGGTAACATTAAATCTTTAAAAATTTGAATTATGGGAAATAAAAGAAACGGCCTTTTGGCACTACTAGGTTTAGGAGCATTTGCTTTTTGGAAATACAAAAATTCCACTCCTGAGCAGCAGCAAAAAGTAAAAGATCAGTTAAGCAATGCTAAAGACAATTTTAATAAGTGGGGAGGTGATCTGAAAACGAAAGCAAACGATTTAGCTTCTCAAGTCCAAAGTAAAGCGGGAGATTTGACTGCTCAAGCGAAGTCAAAAGCAGAAGAATTTAGCGCAAAAGCGGAAACAAAAGCAAGTGAAGTACGTAGTGATGTAAATCAACATATGTAGCATTCACCAAATCACATTCATACTTAATATTATATTATACTAGAACAGCCCACATAAGGGCTGTTTTTAGTTATAAGGTGGAGAAAAAAGTTTCGATTGGAATTGTGTGTTGCGATCCAACTACCATGTCTTTGATAGTTAGTTCCTTATTCTCAATTTCATTGGAACCATAAAATACCATATAAGGAATGGCTTTCTTCTCAACGTATGCAAATTGTTTTTTAAGTTTTGAAGCCTCAGGATAGAGTTCAGAGGAAATTCCATGTTCCCGCAACTTATCTATTATTGTAAGGCTTTTAAGGGCTTCCTCTGAGCCGTAATTAACAAAAAGGTATTGTACTGGTGGTGCCGTAATTGTTTCAAAAAGCCCCAATTCTTCCATCACCAAGACTATTCGGTCCAAACCAAAGGAAATTCCTACTCCTGGCACATCTTTTACACCAAATACTTCTGTAAGATTGTTATACCTGCCGCCACCACCAACAGAGCCCATCTCTACCTCTTGGGCCTTCACCTCGAAGATTGCTCCTGTATAATAATCAAGTCCACGGGCTAGAGTAATGTTAAAAACCAAATCAGAGGAATCGGCAAACGCTGAAAATACAAAATCCAGTTCCTCTACTCCTTCAAGGCCTATAGGTATCCCCTCGAATATCTCGCGTAGTTTTTGGACTATCTTCTCATGTGTGCTGTTGCTATCGAATAAAAATTCCAATTTAGCAATCGCTTCATCCGAAATTCCCTTAGTTTTAAGTTCTTCACGAACGCCTCCCTCACCAATTTTATCAAGTTTATCCAGAGCGACAGTAAAATCAATCAACTGATCGGAAATTTCTGCATATTGAGCGAGAGCGGAAAGGATCTTCCGGTTGTTCATATGCACCTGGATCTTAATGCCTAGTTCACGGAATGTCTTAAAATACAATCGTAAAAGCTCAATTTCTTGAAACAAACTAGTACTTCCTACAACATCTGCATCACACTGGTAGAATTCTCTAAATCTACCTTTTTGCGGTCTGTCGGCTCTCCAAACCGGCTGAATTTGATACCTCTTGAAAGGAAAGGAGAGTTTACCGTGATTCATAGCTACAAACCGGGCAAAAGGTACTGTAAGGTCATACCGCAATGCTTTATCAGAAATTTGATTGGTAAGTTTCTGAGAGCTTCTGCTATTTAGATCCTGGTCGTTCACTTTAGCTAGATAGTCCCCCGAGTTCAATATTTTGAAAATCAATCGGTCCCCTTCTTCACCGTACTTTCCAGTAAGCGTACTTAAATTCTCAAAACTTGGTGTTTCCAGCGGTTGGTAACCGAACAATTCAAAATTTCTCTGAAGAACCGAAATTACACTTCGGCGCTTAAGAACATCAAGCGAAACAAAATCTCGCGTACCTTTTGCTAAGGATGGCTTCATAGAATCGAGT
This sequence comes from Planobacterium oryzisoli, assembly GCF_015354315.1. Taxonomy (GTDB): domain Bacteria; phylum Bacteroidota; class Bacteroidia; order Flavobacteriales; family Weeksellaceae; genus Planobacterium_A; species Planobacterium_A oryzisoli. The sequence goes on along the minus strand of NZ_JADKYY010000001.1, from coordinate 133,521 downwards.
TGCTGCACATAGTTTTGTGGTGCAGCCGGTTGCAAAAATAAACAAAATTAGTATGAATCACTAATCCTCCTTACTGTGCTACTTTGGCGTTTTGCTTTTGGTCATCATGCTCCACATCAAAGACCACAACATCGTTGACTCGGATTTCCGTCACGTAGCGGATCTCTCCGGAGGCAGTCTCGTAACTGCGATGTATCAACTTCCCTTCCACCGCCATCTGCGATCCTTTGTTAACTGCTGTTTGCATATAATTGGCATTTCTTCCAAAAGCCACCAAATTGTGCCACTGGGTCTCATCTACTCGATCTCCCAAAGCATTAATGTAATAATCATGGGTCGCTAGCGCTACACTTGCTTTAGTTCCTCCTTTCTCGAAAGTTATAATTTCTGCTTTGCTACCAGCCCTTCCAATTAAACTTACACTGTTTCTCATTGCCATAATATTGTTTTTAAATTATTAGTTCTGTCTCCTTGACAGCTTCAGCAAAGATTGATAGAATAATAACGGATAGTCGTACGCTAATTATTTGTATTCACTTTTCAGATGAAAAAAACTATAATGGACAAAATAGAGCCCCAAAACGTCCAGCTGAGTCCAGAATTAAAGTTTACAGTCCAGAACAGAAAAAGATGCTGTTTAGTAACAAGTTTAACTTTAGCTTTACAAAAAACTAATAGATATGAACTGCAAAGAATGTAATGCAAAAATGGTAGGTCGCTCAGACAAAAAATTCTGTGATGATTTTTGCCGCAACACTTTTAATAACCGTCAAAACCGGGACTATAGTAATCTGATGCGCACTACGCACAACACCTTAAGGAGAAACCACCGCATACTGATGAACACACTACTAAAGGAAAATAACCTGAGCGTCTCGGAACTGGCGGGTCTTGGATTTGAATTTGGTTACTGTACATCTATGCATAAGGAAAAAGATGGACAGCCGAAACATATCGTGTACGATCTGGTTTACGAAATTGGTCCTTTTAACCAAGTATTCATCCGTCGCAATAGTTAAAAAAGACTTTTGAGCCACATCGAAGTATAAAGCACTTTAAAGCAGACGAATACGGTCTTCCAATATTTCGATAACCTTATTCCTGTAGAGTCCTCCAATTGCTTTTTTGAAATTTTTCTTGCTCATTTCAAGTTGCATTTTGATCTCCTCCGGGCTAGAGCTATCGCTTAAGTGTAAAAGACCGTAATTTTCTTCAAGTTTATCCAGTATCATTTTTTGGAAAACATCGATTTGGTCGTATCCATGCGGCTGTAAGGAAATGTCAATTTTTCCATCCTCGCGCAGGGATTTAATATATCCCTTCTCCTGCGAGAGCGGATAAAGTTTCTTGTACACATCAGAGGCATAAATAAGCCCAATATACTTTTTGTTTACGACTACGTTCCAGCCTAATTCACTCTCTCCCATCACGAGTAAATCCACCTCCTCACCTTCGGTAAAAGGTAGTGAAGAGTACTGCGGGTTCCGTTTGAATTTAGTTGTTCCAGTAATCAATCCCGTAGCCTCATCTATATAAATATAGACCATGTAACGTTTCCCTTCTACTATTTTTGATTTTTGTTGCTTATAGGGTATGAAAAGGTCCTTTATTATACCCCAATCCATGAACGCGCCGCTAGGCAAACTTTCCACGCAAGTCATTACGGCAAATTCACCCACTTCAGCCAAAGGGATCTCTGTAGTAGCTTTTAACTTTCCATCATCTTGATAAACAAACACTTCCATTTGATCGCCAATCAAACGATCCTCCTTTATAAAAACTTTTGGTAGGAATGCTTTCCACTCATGTTCATCGGTCAGCATGTAACCAGATGAATTCATTTCAGAGACAGTAAGTGTTTGGGTTTTTCCTGGAAACATAAAAAATTCGCTTTGCTGCAAAGTTACATTTTAATAAATAAAAGTACTAGGTCAAATACCATTACAAACGACTTCATTGCTACCATGTAAAAAAAAAGCTGCCCTTGTAAAGAGCAGCTAACTTCTATCAATAGTATGTTCTACATATGTATTGCTATTTTAGCAGTGGCATCCAAGGCCGCTTCCTTGATAGCTTCAGCAAATGTAGGGTGCGCATGACTCATACGTGCAATGTCTTCCGCACTTGCACGGAATTCCATGGCTGTTACCGCTGCCGCAATCATATCCGCTGCGCGCGCGCCTATCATATGAACACCTAATACTTCATCGGTTTTCTCGTCTGCAATTATTTTTACAAAACCGTCCAGATCCCCTGAAGCTCTGGAACGACCTAGTGCACGCATTGGAAAACTACCCACTTTGATAGCTCTTCCTTCTGCGGTAAGCTGCTCTTGGGTTTTACCAACTCCTGCAACTTCTGGCCAAGTGTACACTACACCAGGGATAAGATCATAATTAATATGCGGCTTTTGTCCTGCCAGTACTTCTGCCACAAAAACTCCCTCTTCAGAAGCCTTGTGCGCAAGCATTGGTCCAGCTACCACATCACCAATGGCGTATATGTTGGAAATATTGGTCTGGAGTTGGGTATTGACTTTTACTCTTCCCCGCTCATCCAGTTCAACTCCTGCATTATCAAGCCCCAATTGATCCGTGTACGGTTTTCTTCCTACTGACACAAGTACGTAGTCGCCTTTAACTTCAATTTCTTGGTCTTTCTTATCTTTTCCTTTTACCAATACTTCTTCTCCATTTCTTTCTACTGCAGATACAGCAGTGGAAAGCATAAATTTGATTCCCTGCTTTTTTAGAACTTTCTGTAATTCTTTAGAAAGCGCGCCGTCCATTCCTGGAATTATTTTATCCATATATTCCACCACGGTTACATCCGAACCTAACCTACGGTAAACAGAGCCAAGCTCAAGACCTATCACTCCACCTCCTATTACAATCAAGTGCTTAGGAATTTCTTTAAGGCTTAGCGCCTCTGTGGAAGTAATGATTCTCTCTTTGTCTATCTGAGCAAATGGTAGTGTGGAAGGTTTAGATCCTGTTGCAATGATGCTGTACTTAGCTTGAATTTCCTCTGTGGAACCGTCTTGCTTGCTAATGAGAATTGTATTGGCATCCTTGAATGAGCCCATCCCAGTATACACGGTAACTTTATTCTTATCCATAAGGAATTCAATTCCCTTGGTAGTCTGCTCCACTACCTCATTTTTACGCGCGACCATGCGCTCGATATCGGCAACAGGGCTTTGTATTTTAATTCCGTGCGAGTCAAAATTATGCACCGCATTATGAAAATGTTCGGAACTATCCAGCAGAGCTTTTGAAGGTATACAACCTACATTCAGGCAAGTGCCACCCATTACTGAATATTTCTCAATGATTGCGGTTTTAAAACCCAGTTGTGCAGCACGGATGGCTGCAACATATCCACCAGGGCCGGAACCTATGATGGCTACATCAAATTGACTCATTTCTTTTATTGTTTGATTCAAAGTTTATAGTACTAGTACAAAAATACAAAAATTGTCTGCTTCTCAACTATAAATTAAAAGTTCACTGGAAGCATGCCCCAGTGAACTCCTATCTATTTATATTGGATGACTTTAACCGCATTTAGAGCTTCCACAACTCTTACACGTTAAACATCCTTCTTGGTACATGACCTCTCCAGAACCGCAATTGGTACATTTCTGTCCAGAGACTTGCGTACCATCAGGTATATAACGCTTCAAGGCGCGCGCTACACCTGCTTTCCAGTTATTGATCGATTCTAGATTAAGCTCCATCCGGTTAATAAGTTCAACTACGCTCTCTAAGGGCATTCCATGTCTTAATGTACCGGAAATAAGTTTTGCATAATTCCAGAATTCCGGATTAAACTTATGAGAGAGCCCTTCGATAGTGGTTTTATAACCGCGTAGATTTTTAAATTGGAAATCATACCGCGAAGTTCCGTCTTCATCTCTGTTTTTAATTATCACTCCCTCATTAACCCATCGCGGAATCATTATACCTTCTTCATCGTCGGCAAGTCCAGTAAATATCTCGTACGGTCTTCCATCAATTAACCCTACGAAAGCAATCCATTTCTCTTTATTATTCTGAAAACGCACTACGTCTGCCTGCAAAATCTGAGGACGTTTTGTAGGAAATGAGGGAGCCATTTCTACCGTCTGTTCTGAAGCTGCTTTCTTTTCTTGCGTAGATACTAGTACACCCGAGCGCGATCCATCTCTATAAACGGTAACTCCTTTACAACCAACCTCCCAAGCTTTGAGATAGAGTTCATCCACTAGTTTTTCAGTAGCATCATGAGGTACATTAATAGTGACTGAAATGGAGTGATCCACCCATTTTTGAATCGCACCTTGCATTTTTACCTTACTTAACCAATCCACATCATTGGAAGTTGCTTGGTGGTACGGTGATTTTTCTATTAGTTCATTAATTTCATCTTGAGAGTAGTTCTTATCAGTATCGATTCCATTGACCTTCATCCACGTTTTAAAATGGTGGTGAAACACAATATATTCTTCCCAAGAGTCGCCTACTTCATCCACAAAATCCACCCGTACATCTTTATCGTTGGGGTTGACTTTTCTCCGGCGCTTATATACCGGCAAAAATACTGGCTCAATGCCTGAAGTAGTCTGCGACATGAGCGAAGTACTGCCAGTAGGCGCAATAGTTAAGAGCGCTATATTTCTACGACCGTGCTGAACCATTTCCTCATAAAGTGCCGGGTCACTTTGGCGAAGGCGCTGAATAAAAGGATTACTCATTTCTTTGGTTGCATCATAAACAGGGAAAGCCCCCCGTTGTTTTGCCATTTCTACTGAGGAGCGGTATGCTGCAAGGGCAAGCGTTTTATGCACCAAAGTTGAAAATTTCACGGCTTCTTCACTGCCATACTTGAGATTTAGTGCAGCAAGCATATCGCCTTCAGCAGTAATGCCAACTCCAGTACGTCTACCTTCTAAAGTTTTGGCTTGAATTTTCTCCCATAGTGTTCTCTCAGTGGATTTAATGGAATCCCCTTCCGGATCGGAATCGATTTTTTCTAAAATTGTCTGAATTTTTTCAGTTTCAAGATCGATTATATCATCCATCATCCTCTGCGCATAACCCACGTGCTCTTTAAATAATTCAAAATCAAATTCTGCCTCAGGGGTAAATGGATTCTTAACATAGGAATAGAGATTGATTGCTAACAGGCGACAAGAATCGTACGGACATAATGGAATTTCTCCACAAGGGTTTGTCGACACAGTTTCAAATCCGAGATCTGCATAGCAGTCAGGCACGGATTCTTTTTGGATAGTATCCCAGAATAAAATTCCAGGCTCTGCACTTTTCCAAGCGTTATGAACTATTTTATTCCATAGCTCACGCGCTTTAATTGTTTTTGAGAATTTCGGATTGGAACTAAACACAGGATACTTCTGCGTATACTCTTTGTCTTGACGGACAGCTTCCATAAAAGCGTCGTCTATCCTAACCGATATGTTCGCCCCTGTAATCTTACCTTGCTCAAGTTTTGCATCAATAAAATCCTCAGCATCAGGGTGGTTGATGGATACCGAAAGCATTAAAGCTCCTCTTCTGCCGTCCTGAGCAACCTCTCTTGTGGAATTGGAATAACGTTCCATGAAAGGAACAAGTCCTGTGGAGGTGAGGGCTGAATTTTTCACAGCAGAACCTTTAGGCCTTATATGGGACAAATCATGCCCTACTCCTCCCCGGCGCTTCATTAGCTGCACTTGTTCTTCGTCAATTTTCATGATACTCCCGTAGGAGTCACTCTGCGTACCATTTCCTATCACAAAACAATTGGAAAGTGAAGCAATCTGAAAATCGTTGCCGATCCCAGTCATAGGACTGCCCTGGGGAATTATATATTGGAAATTCTTAATAAGGTCGAAAATTTGCTGCTTGGACAATGCATCAGGATATTTTGCTTCTACTCTAGCAATTTCTGATGCGATACGCCAGTGCATATCATCAGGGGTACGCTCGTAAATTTTGCCTTGAGAATCCTTTAAGGCGTATTTATTTACCCAAACTCTTGTGGCTAAATCGTCCCCTTTAAAATACTCAAGGGTATATCTATTAGCTTCTTCATACGAAATTTCCTTTCTTTTTTCTGCAATTGTCGAGCTTTCCATGTGCGGTTATTTTTCAAATTTAAAGTTATAAAAAATAATTAACCGCACAATAAGTAAACAACTTTTTAAACCTAAATGCTATTATATCAATTAATTAAGTTTTCCACATATATAAAAAGTTTGCAAATAATTGCAAACTTTGAATTTTAAGAATTGAAATTTTTATTAATTTGCTACATCAGATATGAATTTGATCCTTAACATCCGTAATTCTTCATCACTGAGTTCATCGCCGAATTCTGCGGTAAGTACTTTCATGCTATCGCTTTCGCTCTCGTTCATAAATTCCATGAAATCTTCAACCAAGTCTTCATCAATATTTTCATCAATATAATAGTCAATATTTAACTTGGTTCCTTGGTATACGATCCGTTCCATTTCTTTGAGCAGCTCGTCCATGGAAAGATGTTTGGCTTTGGCAATGTCTTCTAAATCCATTTTCTTATCTGTTGTCTGGATTATAAAGACCTTGTGGCTGGATTTTTTTGCCACTTGCTTGAGAACCATATCCTGCGTACGCTCAATTTGGTTTTCTTCAACATAACGGGCTATAAAATCTGAGAACTCTTTCCCAAATTTACGCGCCTTACCTTCACCTACTCCATAAATCTTAGAAATTTCCTCGACCGTTGTTGGATATTGTACGGTCATATCTTCCAAACTGGGATCCATGAAAACGGTGTAGGGTGGAATTCCATGTTTTTTTGCAAGTGTTTTGCGAAGTTCCTTAAGTTGTGAATAAAGCACCTGATCCAATCCACCTGCTGCCTGCAGTTCATTTTTCTCTGCGACACTTCGTAGTTCTTCCAGATTATATTCTTTATCCTCCGAAATAAAGAAATTCTCAACTCTTCCCTTTACAAGAGCTTCTTTACCTTTCAATGAAACCTTCAACACGCCGTACGTTTCAATATCTTTGGTCAAATAATCTTGCACTGTTGCCTGCCGAATAATAGATTTCCAATAATTCTCAGTCTGCTGGGTTCCGATACCAAAGAATTCTGTTGTTTCTAATTTATACGATTTGGTAACTGAATTCTCCTTACCCATTATTAAACTGATAAGATCCTTTGTTTTGAATTTTTCCTCAAGGGTACTTACCATCTGAATAACCGATAATAAATCATTCCCTGCATCCTTAAGAACAGGGGGATGCTGCGCATTATCATCCATCTTGGCACCTAACCCATGGACCGGATCAAACTCTTCTCCAAAGTAGTATAGCAAATACTGTCTCCTACTCATGGAGGTCTCTGCGTATCCTACTATTTCATTAAGCAGTTGCAGACCAATCTCCCTTTCAGAAACTGGCTTCTGCGCTAAAAATTTCTCCAGTTTTTCAATATCTTTAGGGTCGTAAAAGGCCAAACAATACCCTTCCCCTCCATCACGGCCAGCACGGCCTGTTTCCTGATAGTAACTTTCCAATGACTTGGGAAAATCGTAATGAATCACAAAACGAACATCAGGCTTGTCGATTCCCATTCCAAATGCAATTGTAGCAACAATAACATCGCATTCTTCCATTAGGAACTTATCTTGATTAGATACCCGTGTCTTTTGGTCCAATCCCGCATGGTATGGCAAAGCATTGATACCATTTACTTGAAGAAGCTGGGCAAATTCTTCCACTTTCCTACGACTAAGACAGTATACAATTCCCGATTTCCCTTTACGCTGGTTAATAAATCTCACAATTTCCTTATCCACATTAACCTTAGGACGAACCTCGTAATACAGGTTGGGTCGATTAAAACTAGACTTAAAAACCTGCGCATCCTGCATACCTAAAGTTTTTTGTATATCGTCCTGGACTTTAGGCGTAGCTGTAGCAGTCAAGGCAATAATCGGCACATCGGCTATTTTGTCTATGATCAGTTTTAAGTTTCTGTACTCTGGCCGGAAATCATGCCCCCACTCGGAAATACAATGGGCTTCGTCAATGGCTACAAAGGAAATCGTGACATCTTTCAAAAAATCTACATAATCCTCCTTGATCAAAGATTCAGGTGCCACATAAAGCAATTTAGTCTTGCCGCTTTTAATGTCCGTGAATACCTGATTTGTCTGCGATTTATTTAAGGAAGAATTAAGTACATGCGCAATGCCATGACCCGATGCAAGGCTATTTACCGCATCCACCTGGTTTTTCATCAAAGCTATTAAGGGAGAAACCACGATTGCCGTACCTTCCGAAATGAGTGCCGGCAATTGGTAGCAGAGGGACTTTCCTCCACCGGTAGGCATGAGTACAAATACATCCTTACCCTCAAGCAATGTTTCCATTACCTCTTTTTGAGGACCTTTAAAGGTGGAAAAACCGAAATATTTCTTTAATTCTTTGGATAAATCGGCGTTTTTACTACTCATCTGATTTTGTTTGCTAAATTTGCATATTAATCAAAGTTACTAAATATTATGGTACAAATCAATCATAATATAGCTTAATAATCTATTGTAAACAAGTCGCATTTGGACACGCAAACAATGATCGATTTAGCAAAGAATTCAATTGCAATCGAAATACAGGAGCTGGAAAATCTCAAGGAACGGATTGACACGAATTTTGTACATGCCTTGGAGTTAATCTTACAGGCCCAGGGCAAGTTGATTGTTGTGGGTATAGGAAAATCCGCACATGTCGCAAATAAAATCGTAGCCACATTAAACTCCACTGGTACCCCTTCCCAATTTCTCCATGCTGCAGAAGCCATTCATGGTGATTTGGGTTTAATCCAAAAACAGGATGTGGTACTTTGTATTTCCAATTCAGGCAACTCTCCGGAAATAGTAAACTTAATTCCTTATTTAAAAGAATATTCAAGTGCTGTAGTAGCTATGACAGGAAATATAAGGAGCAAGTTGGCCCTTGGCAGTGATGTGGTCCTTGATACTTCTGTGGAAAAGGAAGCATGTCCCAATAAATTAGCACCCACTAGCTCCACTACCGTTCAGATGGCTTTAGGCGATGCACTTGCAGTGTGCCTTATGGAGCGAAAAGGTTTTAAAGAACATGATTTTGCGCGCTTTCATCCAGGTGGTAGCTTGGGTAAAAATCTAACAGCAAAAGTGGAACAGTTTCTCTCTGAGCAAAAACCTAGTGTGCTGCCAGAATCCTCCGCGCGCGAGGTCATTATCTCCGTGAGTGGCTCCAAGCATGGTGTGAGTGTTGTGCAAAGCGGTGATAAGATACTTGGTATCATAACCGATGGCGACATCCGACGCATGTTACTAAACACACAAGACATCTCCGATCTCAAAGCGGAAGATATAATGAGTAAAAACCCTAAGACTATTGAGTACAACGCCCTGGCTAAAGAAGCAATGCAAACCCTCCGAAAGTTCAACATAGGCCAGCTTGTCGTCACCAAGAATGGCACATATCATGGCATTATCGATTTGCATCGATTATTGGACGAGGGCATCATTTAAATAATCAAGTTTCAGACTGTGGATAATGAAAAATTAATTTTTTTAGTTATTCACGCTACCCAAATACTATGAGTGAAGAGAAAGATATGTCCTTAATGGGCCACATTGGAGAACTGCGAGGACATCTTATAAGAAGCATAATAGCAGTCGTCCTAGGTGCCTTCCTAGTGGGATTCAATATCGAATGGATTATCGATACGATTTTTTTTGGCCCCGTCCGAAATGACTTCCCCACTATACGGTTCATTAACTACCTCTCTCAGCAAATTGCGGGAACCAATGCCATTGAGTTACCTGCTGATTTCCCTGTTCGTGTTCAGAAACTCTACCAGCAGTTCAATGTAATGATGTCCGTATCTGTAGTAGGCGGTTTGGTGCTGGCCTTTCCCTATATCGTATGGGAACTTTGGAGATTCATTGCTCCGGGATTGCACCCTAGCGAAAGAAAGAATTCCACATTTCTAATTAACGGAGTATGGATACTCTTCCTCACCGGTGTTATGTGTGGCTATTTCCTTATTCTACCTTTTGCGATAAACTTTGGAGTGGTTTTCAAGATTTCGGATATTATTGAGCCGCTATACGACCTTTCCGATTACGCTGCACTTTTTTTTCAGATCGTAGTGGGAATGGGTATTGTTTTTCTGTTTCCAATTATTGTGTATTTTTTGACGCGTATCGGAATTCTCACTCCTCAATTCCTTAAAACCTACCGCAAGCACGCTATAATTCTAATTATGGTTATTGCGGCCGTAATTACCCCTGCCGATGTATTAAGCATGACAATGGCGGCCATTCCGCTTCTTGCTCTCTACGAAATCAGCATTGCGCTAAGTTTGCGTACCTATAAGAAAATGCTGAAAGAGAACCTTGATGCTAAATCCCCAGATTAAAAGCGCCAAATTTTTTTTGTATTATAGACTCTTAATCCCACTACTTATGCGCCTTTTGTTTTTTATTTGTGCACTACTTAGCACACCAACTTTTGCACAGCAGTTTAATCGACAGGACACATTACGCGGTTCCAATACCGAATTCCGTAATTTCTGGGATGTGCAACGCTACGTAGTTACTGTAGAACCTGATTTCGATCAAAAGTCGTTAAAAGGTAGTAACCGTATCGAGTTCCAAGTCACCGAGCAGCGCACCAACCCTGTATTTCAAATTGATTTACAGCAACCAATGCACTATGCAATTGACCATAGTTCATTTCCCTACAAAACGCACAGGCGCGAAGGAGATTTCATCTTCATTGAAGCTCTGGGACGTTTTAGCAAAGGTTCACGTCATTCGGTAACTCTATCGTACCACGGGGTACCTACAGAGGCAAAAAATGCCCCGTGGGACGGAGGATGGGTTTTTAAAAGAGATAGTTTACAACGACCTTTCGCCAGTGTAGCACAAGAGGGAATCGGAACCTCTGTTTGGCTTCCACTGAAAGATACTTGGGACGATGAACCGGACAGAGGTCTGGACATGACTATAATAACACCGGAGTCCTTAGTGGGTGTGGGCAACGGAAGGCTTGTCAAACTAGAGTCATCACAAGGAAAAAAATACTATACATGGAGGGTTGAGAGCCCTATCAACGGTTACTCCATTGTACCTTCCATCGGCTCTTATGTGAATTTTAAAGATACTTTTAATGGAGAAGGTGGGACCTTGGATCTGGACTATTGGGTTCTGGATTATAACCTTCCAAAGGCACAGCGCCAATTCACGCAAGTCAAGCCGATGTTACAAGCCTTCGAGTACTGGTTCGGAGCCTATCCATTCTATAAAGATTCCTATAAAGTGGTGGAAACACCATACCTAGGAATGGAGCACCAAAGTAATGTTGCCTACGGGAACGGGTACCGCAACGGATACCTGGGACGCGACCTCTCTGGCACGGGCGTAGGACTCAAGTGGGACTTTATACTCATACACGAAACTGGGCACGAATGGTTTGCTAATAATATTACAGCAAAGGAAAAAGCCGACATGTGGATACATGAAGCATTTACTAGTTACAGTGAGACACTCTTTACGGAGAAATACCTGGACACTGAATCTGCCAATAGGTATGTGCAGGGAACACGGCAGAATATAAAAAACGACCGTCCTATCATTGGGCACTACGGAGTAGCACAGTCCGGAAGTGGTGATATGTATTACAAGGGTGCCAACATGCTTCACACCATCCGCCAGATTATTAATGACGATGGGAAGTTCCGGCAAATTATGCGGGGGCTAAATAGCGAATTTAGGCTTCAGACTCCCTCTTCCACTCAAATTGAGAACTACATATCTAAACACTCTGGAGTAGATCTTTCTACCGTTTTTGACCAATATTTGCGGACCACTAAAATTCCCGTGCTGGAATACTATCAAAAGGACGGAGATTTGTACTACCGCTATCAGAACACCGTGCCCCACCTAAACCTGCCCATACGGCTTACTAACGGACTGGTACTAGAGCCAACGAGTGCCTTTAAGAAAGTAAAGTGCAGTGCAGATCCTCAAGCTCTCTTTAATTCCAACTATTATCTACAGTACCAAAGAGTAAATCCCTAATCTATTTTAGCCCATCCAGTACTTTGAATAGCGAAGCGGAGAGGTCTGGAGCCTGATAGTTATTGAGTATAATGGAGAAGGTGTACTTCTGCCCCGATTTAGAAGTATGGTACCCTGCAAATGATTTGACATTACCCAGTGTTCCACTCTTCATCTTCATACCATTCTGTGTAGGAAAACCTTTGGTAAAATCGGAGCTCCAAGGCTGCTTCAAGGCATATTGCAACACCTTTACCTGTGCACGAGGCGATACATAGTTCTGAGGAGACAGTCCACTCCCGTCAATAAAATTTAGTTCGGATGAAGAGATGGACTTCTTAGACCAAAAATCTTTTATTGTTTTCACCCCTCTTTCAAAAGAGCCTTCTCCAGTGCGTTCTTTTCCGATTGTCTTAACCAACGTTTCTCCGTAAAGGTTTACACTCTTACTTAGAAAAAAGTAAACGACTTCACGAAGTGGAGGTGACTTCCACTCCCAAATCACATTCTCCGGTTCTTTAGAAAACGAGTCCCCGGTTGCAAGGTTTTGCGAAAAAGAATGAGCACCCTTCTTTATCTTAATCCCTTGAGAATTTAACGAAGCAATCAATTCGGACGCAAATGTAATAGGAGGATTAGGCATGGCACCCGATACAGTTATCTTTCGATTAGGCAACGTGCCATTTATAAGCGCTACATTGGAATGGGGAGCAGTATAGATGATACTCTGATCACTGTTACCACCCACTTTCAAGTTATTAACCCACTTAAGGTCTGGAAGATGCACATTAGTGCCAGTTAAAACCCCTTTATCAAAAAAAGCATCAAATTGATTTTCTCTCCAGTTTAATCCCCAGACGCCTGCCCCGTAGTAATTACCCATGTCGTTCCATGGCCAACCACCTGGTACGGTTTGAAAATCAAAAGCCGAATCATCCACATATAGCTGTCCATCGATGGAAGTAATGCCTTTATTTTTTAAGGCTTGCGAGAGTGAATTCATTACCTCGTCCGGCTTGAATCCAGGGTAGCGCCAACTTCCAAGGGTTGGATCGCCATTAGACCTTAAAATAATATTTCCATGGAGTATACCCCCTTCGATAGAGCCTGTATAGCTAGCAGTGGTCATCCATGTAAAATCTGCACCCAACATATCTAAAGCTGCCGCCGCGGTTAGAAGCTTCTGCGTGGAGGCTGTGGTGAAACCCTGTTGTTCATTTAGGGCGAAAACGGTATTTCCCAAATGATCTTCAACATACATCCCTATACTTGCACTCTTAGCACCTGGTTTGGACATTACCTCATTAATCCTATTTTGTAAGTCTTGCTTTACATGTTGCGCATTTGCAACCGAAAAGACAATGGAACAAACCAAAAAAAGTACTTTCATCTTAATTATTTTTCTTCAAATATAATTAATCCTAAGTCTTACTATAAAAAATGTCCTTTGAATCTACTGGAATTCAAAGGACAGATAGAGGTAGTATAAGGTAATTACATCACGATTGTTACGCGTACATCTCTTTCACTTGAGATAAGAAAGCCTCATTTGATAATTGCTGATCCACTCCTAGAGTAATGGGTAGATTTTTAAACTGCGCAGTGTCCAGAAGAAAATGTTTCAATTCTTCTTGAATAGTACCTGGACCTGTAATATAAAGTTCTTGCGTATTATCTAACTGTTTGTCGATCTCTTTAAAAAACTTCGCCTTAGTGGTCTGCTCAGAATTATTGGCAGCATGCTCGCTGGTATTACCCACTTGCTTTTCATGAAGAATTTCGTCGACAATAACAAATTCATGAGCGCTTTGATCGTGGTGGTTCTTTACGATAATTGCTTTTTCACTATCTAGCCATATTGCAGCTATTTTCTTTGTATCCATAAGTCTATTTTTTTGGTTAAAAATAGTAATCCAAAGATGATGCTACTGCCTAGTTAACATGTGTTAATTTTAAGTCTACTGGAGTAAAGAAACTACGGTTTGGAACTGTGAGTTGTGTGGGTTTAAGTCCTACCTATTGCAAAGACTGCAGGTATTTTGTGAAAATCCACTTTCTTTTTTCTCCATTCCTTTACTTTTAGAGTCATTATAGATTCGCTCTTAGGATGGGTAAGATTGGCCGCTATACAAAGCGAGGTCTCAGGAGATAAATTCTTTACAAGATCTTCTATAAGTGCATTATTACGGTAGGGAGTTTCCATGAATATCTGCGTATATCCTGCTTTATTTACCACGGATTCCATCTGTAAAATCTGCGCACGACGTTGGGACTTATCAATTGGTAAATATCCATGGAAAGTAAACTGCTGGCCAATAAAACCACTGGATATTAATGTAAGTAGTATAGAAGAGGGTCCCGTGAGGGGAAGCACTTTGATTTGATGCTGGTGTGCCCATCGCACAATGATGTGCCCCGGATCGGCAATGCAGGGCATTCCTGCTTCAGAAAGAACACCAAAGTCCACACCACTCTTAAGCAAGTCCTGAGCATCGGAAAGTTCAGAAACTACTGTATCTTTATCGAGCAGATAAAGCTTAAGTTCTGCTTGTACTTTCTCAGGACATAAAAATTTAATTATACGCCGGGCTGTTTTCTCATTCTCCACAAAATAATGATCAATTGAGCGGATATAGTCCCTAATTACAGGCGCAATTTCGTCCACGTTGGCTTCAGGGCTAAGATATGCGGGAATGAGTACTAACATACTACATGTTATTTACTGTATGGGACCAATGCTTAGCAGCGTCTTGCAGTAATTGCCAAACCCGCTCAAAATCTTCTCTGTTCCCGTAATAGGGATCTGGTACCGGTAGATTATCGGGGGAAATTAGTCGAACCTTTCGGCGCATTTGCTCCGAAGCGCTGGATTCGCCTAAAACAACAGTTGGCGGCGGATGGAGAATCAAATTCTGCAGACAATTTGGAATAGTTTACTGACTTAACTTTGCATAGAGCAGTTATAAAAAGACAGACCAGGCGGATCCTGGAAAGATTGAGATCCTTGCTTAGATGGGCTTTAAATATGGTTAATAAATCCGTATATTTATCGCACTGACTGGTATTCGTGCTTAAGGACATTACGTTGAAAATAATTCCTTAATATACTGAATATCAGTCTTTTAAACAAATTTATCATGAAATAATTACCTGATAATCAGGCGGTTGTATTTTTTGTCATGTACTAAAATATAGTTCACTATCTTTCTTCGAAATAGAAGGTAGATTATTTTACCCTTTTCTCATTATGAATTTTAGATTGAGCTAGAAGATAGCATTATTTTACTTAATATATAATCGGCTTTAGGCTAGGTGCTGTAATTGACATAATATCAATTTTAAATCTGGAGTTCTCCGGGTATCTAAATTATTAATCAATGAACATCTGGTGGAATTAGTATATTTACGCACCCTTTAATTTAAGGTATACTTTATACAAATTATTAAATTTTGTATGTTTGCAGGTTGTGTTCGGAAGCCCTTTTTTAAATGGTGGTATGATAAAATAATACCTAATGAATAAAAACAACGTTGTAGAAATAGGTAACTTAGGTGGACCTACTATTGTATTTGCTCATGGATTCGGGACAGATCAAAGCGCATGGGACGGCGTTAAACAAGCATTTCTGTCTGAATACAGGCTTATCCTTTTTGATAATGTCGGAAGTGGAAACTCTGATCCCCAGGCATATAGTCCAAATAAATACAATAATCTTAGCCCTTATGCTGAAGATCTTATTGCTATTTGCGAAACGTATAAAGTTAGAAATGCCATACTCATAGCACATTCTGTGAGTGGAATGATAGGTATACTTGCTACGCTAAAAAGACCAAATCTTTTCTCCAAATTAGTGCTGATAGGTGCTTCTCCAAGATATCTAAATGATTTTAATTATCAAGGTGGATTTGATCAGGAGGAGTTGAATCTAATATTTGAGACTATGTCAAATAATTATTTCGCTTGGGTAAGTGGTTTTTCTGTTGCTGCAATGGCTAACCCAGAAAATCCTGAATTGGCAGAAAATTTCGCATCAACACTTAAAGCGATTAGACCTGATATTGCACAATCTGTAGCGCGGGTTATATTTCAGTCAGATTACCGTAGAGAATTACGAAAATTGGATAAGCCCACATTAATTATACAGGCACAAGAAGACATTGCTGTGCCTTTGCGTGTTGCAGAGTATATGAACGATAATATTCCAAATAGCAAATTGAAAGTCGTAAATGCTTTTGGACATTTTCCACATATGAGTGCTCCAGAAGAAATCATTAAGGAGATTAAACTATTTATTTAATATTTTGAATAAGCTGAGCGATATAGATTGGAATTATGAAGCGGTTAGTTTTTTAACTGGCTTGTACCCAATTAAGAAGAAAACAGATTATAAGGAGGTTTTATGTGAATCTACGAATCTGCTTAAAATGCATTCGCAGGCTAGGGTAGTTTCATTTGTAAGAATTGAAGACAATATAACTGCACGTATAGTATATAGTACCTCAAAAGAACTTCTAAACAATTTGTTTGATGTTCAGCTAATTCTTGACTTTCTTGCGCAAGAGGATATTGTCTTGAATGTTGATTTTTTGAATCAAAAGGAACAATCTGAAGTCGTTGTTTTTTTACCATTACAGGAAAAGGGGCTTAGAGGGGGATTTCTGCTAACGGTGGAGCAGTCTCTTTCTTTAGACATATCGTATAAGAGTTTTTTAAATTCTTTGCACCAAGGGCTTAAAGATACGTGTTTCACTATTCAGAAACATTTAGTGATTGAAGAGTTCAGCACGCGTTTCAATACTATTCTTGAAACTATTCCTCAAGGAATTGTTTTTGTTGATGATGGTGGTGAGAATGGGTGGGTGAATAGAAAGGCTTCTGAAATTTTAGAAATCCCAAAAGGAAAAAACAGTCCTATTGCTATTGCTCAAGCAATGCAAAAACTAAAAAGTACTGCTGTAAACAAAGAAGAAATTAATCAGGGTGGGTTGCGATTATTTAGTTCCTCTGGTCAAAAAATTGACGATTGGAAGTGGATTTTTGGTGATCCAGTAAGTTTAGTGCTTAATGTCACTTGTGTTCCTGCTGTTTCTCAAAACGTAAAAGGACGTATGTGGGTGTTCACAGACTTCACATTTCAGTATTTGGCGCAAATCCAATTACAAGCGCTATCTGAAGAATTAGAACAAAAAAGAAAAATTTCCGATCTACAAAACAAAGCAAAATCAGAATTTTTAGCTAACATGAGTCATGAAATCCGTACTCCACTTAACGGTGTGATTGGGTTTGCAGATCTGTTGCTTAAAACAGAATTAAATGACACACAATATCAATACCTAAACTATATTAGAGATTCTGGAAATATACTTCTTAGTGTGATAAACGATATTCTTGATTTTTCTAAAATAGAATCAGGAAAATTGGAACTTTTTATCGATCGATATAACGTTTATGAAGTTATTAACCAGATTGTAAATATTATTCTTTATCAAGCGCAACATAAAAATTTAGAGTTGTTATTAAACGTAGAACAAGGTTTGCCTCAGGATATCTGGATTGATGAGGCGCGTTTAACGCAAGTGTTAGTAAATATGCTTGGAAATGCTGTTAAGTTCACTCCAGAAGGTGAGGTTGAGCTTTCTGTAAAGAAAATCCAAATGAATGAAGAAACCATTATTTTGCGTTTTTCTGTTCGCGATACGGGAATTGGTATTCCTTTGGAAAAGCAGCAACGAATCTTTAATGCTTTTACTCAAGAAGATAGTTCGGTAAGCAAAAAATACGGAGGAACAGGCTTAGGTCTAACCATATCTAATAATCTATTAAAATATATGGGTAGTAATCTAAAGCTTGAGAGTGAATTAGATAAAGGGTCTATTTTTTATTTTGATATTGAAGTACGATATGAGCAAAATTTGGTACAAGTAGAAGAAGAATTGAATGTTGGTCGGGTTTTAATTGTTGATGACAACCAGAACAATAGGACCATTCTTAAACATATGTTAGAGTATAAAAATATCACTTGTGTTACGGCAGCTAATGGTATAGAAGCTATTCAGCTTTTAATTAATGGAGAGTTTTTCGATACTATCTTAATGGATTACAATATGCCAATACTTTCAGGGCTTGAAACTATAGATAAGATGAAAGAGATTTTTAAACAGAATAATAGAACTGTGCCTCTTGTGGTATTACATACTTCCTCGGAAGAACATGATGTTAGATCAGCATTCAGAAAGAATGAAAATTCGCATTGTTTACTCAAGCCAATTAAATCTGATGAATTATATAGAATACTTGCTAAAACCTCTCAGAGCGTTAAAACTAAAAGAGAAGAAGATTTCTCGAACAGGGATCTGTTAATTTTTGAACAACCTATAAATATCTTATTGGCTGATGATAATCCGGTTAATAGGGCTTTGAATCACAAGATGCTAGAGATGTTAGTTCCTGGTGCGAGACTTCTGCAAGTGAGTGATGGAAAACAAGCTGTTGAAGCATGTGAAAAGGAGATATTCCAACTCATTTTAATGGACGTACAAATGCCTATTATGGATGGCTATGATGCTACGAGACATATCCGTTTATTGCCAGGATATCAATATATACCAATTATAGCGGTAAGTGCAGGAAATGTCTCTGGCGAAATGGAACGATGCGTTAGGGCGGGAATGAACGATTTTTTGTCCAAACCATTTACATCAAAGGATATGTTAAAGGTTCTTCAGGCTAATATTGGCCTTGGCGGGGATGAATGATTGATTTAATCAAGATCGGTAGAAATATTACAGCGGAAGTTGTCAACTAAGTCAATTTCTCTCTTAGACTAAATGCGCTTTAAATTTAAGTTGATTTTTCAATGATGTATGTAATTTAATGATTTTCCAATTGAAAGAGAGTGCAGTAAGCACCATTACTAAATCGCTACCGATGGCATTTTCGGTTCTTGTAAACTGCTCTTTATAAGACACTTTGGGCTTAATTAATCTTTTTGACAAAAATAGTAATCCAAAGATGATGCTACATCCTAGTTAACATGTGTTAATTTTAAGTCTATTGGAGTAAAGAAACTACGGTTTGGAATTGTGAGTTGTGCGGGTTTAAGTCCTCCCTATTGCAAAGACTGCAGGTATTTTATGAAAATCCACTTTCTTTTTTCTCCATTCCTTTACTTTTAGAGTCTTAATAGATTCGCTCTTAGGATGGGTAAGATTGGCCGCTATACAAAGCGAGGTCTCAGGAGATAAAATCTTTACAAGATCTTCTATAAGTGCATTATTACGGTAGGGAGTTTCCATGAATATCTGCGTATATCCTGCTTTATTTACCACGGATTCCATCTGTAAAATCTGCGCCCGACGTTGGGACTTATCAATTGGTAAATATCCATGGAAAGTAAACTGCTGGCCAATAAAACCACTGGATATTAATGTAAGTAGTATAGAAGAGGGTCCCGTGAGGGGAAGCACTTTGATTTGATGCTGGTGTGCCCATCGCACAATGATGTGCCCCGGATCGGCAATGCAGGGCATTCCTGCTTCAGAAAGAACACCAAAGTCCACACCACTCTTAAGCAAGTCCTGAGCATCGGAAAGTTCAGAAACTACTGTATCTTTATCGAGCAGATAAAGCTTAAGTTCTGCTTGTACTTTCTCAGGACATAAAAATTTAATTATACGCCGGGCCGTTTTCTCATTCTCCACAAAATAATGATCAATTGAGCGGATATAGTCCCTAATTACAGGCGCAATTTCGTCCACGTTGGCTTCAGGGCTAAGATATGCGGGAATGAGTACTAACATACTACATGTTATTTAGTGTATGGGACCAATGCTTAGCAGCGTCTTGCAGTAATTGCCAAACCCGCTCAAAATCTTCTCTGTTCCCGTAATAGGGATCTGGTACCGGTAGATTATCGGGGGAAATGAGTCGAACCTTTCGGCGCATTTGCTCCGAAGCGCAAAGCGAATGCACATCCGCAAGATTGCTGTGGTCCATACATAAGATTAGATCGAAGTTTTCCAAATCTTCTGTCGTTAGCATCTTAGCTCTATGGGGTTGCAGATCCAGCCCATTGTCCTGTGCGATAGCAACCGAGCGACGATCCGCACTTCGACCTTGATGTATTCCAATGGTCCCTCTGCTTTCCACATGAAAATCCGAGCCAAGAGATTCCTTCATGATAAGTTCTGCCAATGGGCTTCTGCAAATATTGCCAAGACAAACCGTTAAAATTTTCATTTGGAAGAAGATAAGCTATAAGTGAGACGCAGCCGTAGATGCGTTAGGCAAGTAAAATTACTGCTTAATACGGTCCGAAAGGTCCTTAACGTACTTTTTAATTTCTTTGTCAATCTTAGAGACATCCTTTATTGTCTCGCACGCATACATCACGGTAGAATGGTCTTTACCACCCATTTCCTCACCTATTTTTGCAAAAGTGGCATTGGTGAGTTCCTTTGAGAAGTACATAGCCAATTGGCGCGGTAAGGCAATATCTCTCTTACGTGATCTAGACAACAACTGATCACGATCGATTCCAAAATATTCGCATACAACTTCTTGGATGTAGGGTATATTGATTACTTTCTTTTGTGTGGAGGCAATCTTATTGATTGTATCCTTGAGCAATTCCAAGCTAAGATCCGACTTGTATACTGTAGAATATGCAATCACAGAATTAATCACACCGATTAGTTCACGCACATTGGATTTAACCTCTCCAGCAAGATAATCTACCATGTCTTCGGTTAAGACAATACCGTCCCTGCTAAGCTTATCCACGATAATCTTTCTTCGGGTTAGGAAATCGGGTGATTTTACCTCGGCGGACAGACCCCACTTAAATCGAGAGACTATCCTTTCCTGGATATCTTGGATATCGACAGGAGCCTTATCAGAAGTCAAAACAATCTGCTTACCGTTTTGGTGCAAATAATCGAAAATATGGAAGAAGCTGTCTTGGGTAGCGGCTTTACCAGATAAAAACTGAATATCGTCGATAATCAGTACATCCACCATTTGGTAGTAATTCTGAAAATCGGTCTTATTTTGGGCTTTTGCTGCAGATACAAACTGCTGAATAAATTTTTCCGAGGAAAGATACAATACCACCTTATCGGAGAAATTATTCTTTACTTCCAGGCCGATTGCATGCGCAAGATGGGTTTTTCCTACACCCACACCACCATGGATAAATAAAGGATTGAATGCAGTCGCACCTGGCCTTTTAGCAATAGAGCGCGCCACAGTGGAAGCAAATTTATTACTCTCCCCTTCTATAAAATTGTCAAAAGATAGATGGGCAAGCAGATTAGACTCAATATGAACCTTCTTTATGCCTGGCGCTACTAATGGATTTACTAAATTCTTAGTCCTTGGTAAGGCTTCCTGGACTTTCGGAGGTGGTGTGGAATTGCCTTTCACATTCTGCACAATGGGTTTTTCCTTACCCAAAGGCCGATTTTCCATAACCGAATACCAAAGTTTAATTCCTTTTCCAAAGTTTTTTCTCAAGGCAGCGGAAAGAAGGGATAGATAATTATCTTCGATATATTCCTTGTAGAAATCACTAGGAACAAGTAGAGTTAAGTTTTGGTTTACCAAGGATAACGGAGTAACCTTGTCAAATAACAGATCAAAGGATTTTTCTAGCTTCTTTAGATCGTTGCTATCCTCTGCCGCATTTAGGTTGTCCCGCATAAACTGCAGACACTTTTCCCACACCAATGATAACTCTTGATCCATAAATTACACGTAAAATCGAAATGAAAATATATATTTGACTACCTGAGAAGTAGAGAAACAAAGATGACAAAAATTATTCTCAAAAAAAAATAAAACGGAACTTGATTATTAATAAATATATTTGTATGTTCAATCAAACAACACCCCAATGATCGAAACAACACACTCATTACGAGTACGTTACGCAGAGACCGACCCTATGAAGTACGTCTATTATGGAAACTATGCTCAGTATCTGGAGGTTGCGCGTGTTGAACTAATGCGCACCATAGGTTTGTCCTATGAAGAGATTGAAAAGAGGGGAATTTGGATGCCAGTTTCACAGTACGAGATAAAGTATTTGAAACCTGCAAAATACGATGAGATTTTAAACATAATAACTCGTGTAGAAAAATTTCCCGGAGTGCGAATTGTTTTTGACTACGAAATTTATAATCCTTCTAAAGAGTTAATTACCACTGCTAAGGTAACACTCTATTTTCTATGTGCAGAAACGCAGAAAATAGTACGATGCCCTGACTTTCTAGCTTCCTTACTAAAACCTTATTGGAGCACGACCACCTAAATTTATACTTACTAATGAACGAAAACTTTCTTCTTGCTTCCACTTCCAGCCTTTACGGCGGTCAGTACCTGGAGTATTTAACACCTCACCTACAGGAACTATTCAGTGGGATCCGCACCCTATTATTCATTCCCTATGCTAGGCCTTCAGGGATTTCGCACGAAAGTTATACCGAAAAAGCATCTGCCTACTTTAAAATCCTCGGGATTGAAGTAGTAGGCTTACATAAATTTTCAAATCCCCAAAAGGCTATTGAAGAAGCGCAGGCCTATTTTACAGGAGGAGGAAACACCTTTT
Source organism: Planobacterium oryzisoli (assembly GCF_015354315.1). Taxonomy (GTDB): domain Bacteria; phylum Bacteroidota; class Bacteroidia; order Flavobacteriales; family Weeksellaceae; genus Planobacterium_A; species Planobacterium_A oryzisoli. The sequence goes on along the minus strand of NZ_JADKYY010000001.1, from coordinate 110,829 downwards.
TGTTAACCAAAATGCTCCACGAGCACAGTCTTATGGAACTGCTTGCTACCCAAGTAAAAACAGGCAAGCCTTATTTGGGAACGAGTGCGGGAAGTAATATTGGTGGTTTAAGCATCAAGACAACCAATGATATGCCAATAGTCTATCCACCAAGTTTTGATGCGATGGGTCTGATTCCTTACAATTTAAATCCTCATTATTTGGATCCTGACCCTACACTAAAGCACAACGGTGAGACACGCGAAACCCGCATAATGGAATACTTAACGCAAAACAACATTCCTGTTCTTGGACTTCGCGAAGGAAACTGGATACGCAAAAAGAACCAAAAACTACTGATAGAAGGTTCCTGTTCTACCCGAATCTTTGAACCTGGGAAAGTTCCCTACGAAGTAGAGGCCCCTTATCCTCTAAACTTCTAAAACAGCACGGCATCAACTTTGCAGCGTTGCTGAAAAGTGAATTATGAGATTTATTAAAATACTTACAGTCCCAGTTATGATGTTGCTTGCAGGTTGTGCCGCCCAACAGTCCTATCCCACTGCTACCGTAGTGAAAAACTGCAGTGGCACGTATCTGACAATTAAAGGAGAAGACTATAAAGTCTGTAACAGAGATATGCTTGAAAATTACACAGAAGGAAGTACAATAAATGTAGTCTATAAAGATTTGGATAAATGTACCCCACCAAAGGACGAGTACGTTTGTTTGCTCTACCACCCCCATAAGGGAGCGATTCAGATTCTTGAAGTGAAATAAATTAGATAAAAAAAGGGCCTTAATTGTGGCCCTTTGCATTTTGTAGTTATTCCGGCTTGGAATTCTCTTCTGGCGAAATCTTCCGATTTTTGGATGTAACCATGATAATAACCCCGGCTACTATAAATGGCAAGGACAGAACCTGACCTGTATTGAGTCCGAGAAATCCTATAAATTCTTCTCCCTGAGGTTCCTTTAAAAATTCTACTAACAAACGAATAGACCAAAGTACAATAAAAAACAGGCCGAACAGCCACCCTTGCTGATACTTTTTGTTGGTATATCTATATAAGAACCATAGAGCTATAAATAGCAAGAAATACCCTCCTGCTTCGAGTAGTTGTGTGGGATATCGTGGGACCGTTAACCCGTATTCGCTACTCATCTGCGGAAAAAGGACTGCTAAAGGTGAGTCTTGGTGTACGGGTTTACCAATAATCTCCGAATTGAAAAAATTCCCTATTCGTACGAATGCGCCTCCCAAAGCCACCACAATACCTATACGGTCGTATACCCAAAAAGGATTCTTGCCAATGATTTTGTAGGCGTAATAAAGCGTAGTAAAAATCAGTGCGATTGCGGCACCGTGACTTGCCAAACCTGAAAAGCCGGTGAATTTAAATTCGGGCTGCGTCTGGATCGGTAGAAAAACCGAAAGAAAGTCCTGCTTGAATAATTCCGGCTGATAAAAAATCACATGGCCTAGTCTTGCGCCTAGTATTGTACCCAACAGGGTCCATGTAAACAATGGTTCGAGGTATTTTTGATGGACCCTATCGCGCTGAAAGATCTTGGACATAAGGAAATAACCTAGACCAAAAGCTAGAATGAACATTAGACTATAGTAATGTAGTGTGATAGGACCAAGGTTAATGCCAGTGGAAGGATCCCAAATAGTAAAGGGCGTACGTAGTTCAGCAGTCTTATCAGGAGTTATAACCTCCGCAGGACCGCTAGGGTGGTACAGGTATTTAACAGTTTGCGGAGCACTTGCATTTGCTGCAGGCAGCACTTGCATACGATCATCTAACAGTTGGTACCCGTTACTGGTATAGGTCGTGAATACCTCGCCTGGTGCATAAGCCTTCACGACATCGTTCAGAATCACCAATACCGAATTGGAATGTTCTTTTTGTGCAAAATCAATAAAAGCAGGTATATCCGTAGTGGAAAAAATCTGAACTGGAAGTTCTTTGCTATCCACAACCATTCGTCCTGTTGAAAGACCTGAAGGATACAATTGGGCTTTGACAACGACTATTGACAGTAGTAAAATGAGAAATGCCGTTTTTCTAATAATATTATTCATAGTAAATTTTTTTGCTTAAGTATCTATTAAGGTACCGGGTCGTAGCCCTCTCCTCCCCACGGATGGCACCTACTTATCCTCTTTAATCCAAGATAGGTCCCTTTTAGGGGTCCGTATTTTTTCAGTGCTTCCAACATATAAGTGGAGCACGTGGGGTGGTACCGGCAGTTCTTACCAAGTAATGGAGATAGAAACAACTGGTAAGCGCGCACCAGGAAAACCAGAGGCAAAATTGTGATTCGCTGAAATTTCGAGTTCATACCAGTACAAAAATAACTTAAAATATTTCACCTTGCACATCCCTTTGTAGATTTATTAACTTTGAGAAATAAAGTAGAGAGTATGCACAGTCAAATTCCGCTCGCAGAGAAAATGCGACCCACCACACTTGATCAGGTACTTGGCCAGCAACATCTTACAGGTAATCAAGGTACGATTGCCCGTATGTTGAAAAGTGGCCATCTGCAGTCGATGATTTTCTGGGGACCCCCTGGTACAGGAAAAACCACCTTGGCAGAAATAATTTCGAGCCAGTCGGGACGGGATTTCTATAAACTATCAGCAGTGAGTAGTGGAGTCAAGGAAGTACGTGAAGTGATTGAAAAGGCAAAAAATCAGCATCTTTTTTCTGGGAAAGCTCCTGTATTGTTCATTGATGAAATTCATCGTTTTAATAAATCCCAGCAGGACTCCCTTCTTCATGCAGTGGAAAAAGGATGGATTGTCCTGGTGGGCGCTACCACGGAAAATCCTAGTTTTGAGGTGGTGTCGGCATTACTGTCACGTTCACAGGTATATGTTCTTAAACCTTTAGAGAACGAGCATTTAGATCAGTTAGCCCATCAGGCCACCAAGCGTTTTAACGAACTGCACCATAGCCAGTTCGCTATTGAGGATACTGCTGTCTTTAAACATTACAGTGCCGGCGATGCACGTAAACTGATTAATGCCGTGGACCTTGTCCTAGGCCAATACCTATCCACGGACACCACTTTAATAACCTCGGAGATGGCCAAGGAAACGCTGCAGGAAAATATTGTACTCTACGACAAGAATGGAGAGCAGCACTACGACATTATTTCAGCATTTATAAAATCCATCCGTGGATCTGACCCCAACGCAGCGGTATATTGGCTAGCACGAATGATTGAGGCGGGTGAGGATTTGAAATTCATTGCACGTAGGCTATTGATTTTAGCCAGTGAGGATATAGGTCTAGCTAATCCGCAGGCACTGACCATGGCAAATTCCTGCTTTCAAGCAGTGAGCGTCATTGGATATCCTGAGTCTAGAATAATCTTAAGTCAGACCGCAGTATACTTAGCAGTATCGGCAAAAAGCAACAGTACCTATACAGCGATTAATGCGGCTGTCGAGGAAGTACGACGATCGGGAAATCTCCCGGTACCTCTGCATCTTAGAAATTCGCCGACACAGTTGATGAAATCTCTGGACTATGGAAAAAATTACAAGTATGCACATTCCTATCAAGGAAACTTCACGCAGCAACAGTTTCTGCCAGATCAATTAGATGGAACGGTATACTACCATCCTGGTCATAATACTACAGAAGAGAAAATACGACAACAGTTAAATACCAAATGGCAGGGCTCGTACAATTATGAAAGAAGGAAAGAACATTAGACCAGACTACATTCCTAGTAACAGTCACGGTAAAGTAGTAGAGGTCTGCTCTAAATAACTGTCCTTACGGGGCATTATAATGGAGCGGTAATTGTTCGCATTATTTTCTGTTAGTACAATAAGCTGTGGTTCCAGACTTTTCTTCTGCGTTTTTAGCAGGGCTATGGATTTTGCAAAAACTCTGACTTGTGAATCGGAAATGACTACTCCATCCACTTCCACAGGATTGTCCTTTGCAATGCCGTTCATTTGATTGAGTTGCTGCAAGGTAAATGAGGGCTCCGCTTCTAACGGCTTTGTAGTTTGAATAGAGATGATACCTCGAGAAAGAAACGAACCGAAAGCTTTCATGTCTTCAGGCAATTTTTTATTGTACACATGCATACTTTCTATTAATGCATTTTGAAGGGATTTATAAAAACCAAATCCACAAATGGTGTTATTTACCAGCACCAGAGGCTGTGAACCCGAACTTTGCATTCGTAAGTTTTTAATTTGTCCCGTGCAGCACAGGCCGATACAGAGAAGAAATAATGTTAAGGTGGCTTTCATGTTACTCTGATTTATATATTTGTGAACGCTCGGAAATTCCATTAGCATTGAATGCCTCTATTTGAAAATAGTATGTATCCGTACGGTCGGCTCCAGTAAAGAAATACTCATTTTTACCATAAACCATTATACTTCCATAGAGCTTGTCAGGATCTTTTCCAAAATAAATCACGTATCCGTCTGCAAGAGAATTCTGTTGCCACTTCATCCAAATACTGCGCCGTTCTCCATGTTTTTTAGGATCTGCTCGTAAGGGTACAAAATTTTCCACGGGAGCAGGCACGGGTCCGGATCCCTTTCCGAACGCCCTAAGACCACTTAGAGCAAACTTTCCGGTTGGCATTTTATTATTTTCCATCTTGAGAAAACGCGCTTTCACCGGTTTCTCTAATTCAATATAGTCGTGCGGAACATCCGTAGTATTTTTACTCTTATCAACCACTGTTGACCACTTCTTACCATCTAGTGAACCATAAATTTTATACTGGTGCGCTTTTCCAAGGGTTTTTCCCATGAACTCAACATCCTGGTCAGCATAATTCACTTGAATCGCATACACAGTAGAGGTAGTACCCAAGTCAGTCTGAAACCACTCTCCCTTGCCGGAGGTTTGGGCACTCCAGTATGTTTTTATATCCTCATCCACTCCGTAATTGGCATGGTAGCCTCCCAGGGTGGAGGACACTTGAACAGGCTTGTTATAATTCAACAGCATCCATCCAGTGAACAGTCCTTTTGTGAAGTCCTGACCTTGAGCGTATTCTGGAGTGTACGTGGGATAATCTCCATACGCCGTAATACTGTACATTACATCATCCTTATCAAATCCTGCAGGCCATATTCCTAACCGCCTTTCAAAATTATTTTTAGTGGAGATAAAAATGGTTGATACGTGCCAGTAATTATCATATTTATCCTGAAAAGTAGATCCATGCCCCGCACCCCTTGCAAATCCGCCTGGTTTGTAGGAAAATGGGTTGTGCTTTTGGTACTGGTATCCTTCCAGTGGATTGCTTGACACATACACTCCATCTGCATAGCCACTAAATTCAGTAGCGGGAGCACCATACTGCATATAGTACTTTCCGTTATGCTTTGTTACCCATGCGCCCTCTACAAATGGTTGCAGAAATACATTATCGTTGTATTCACCAAAGCGTTCCCACCCATGGTCTTCAGGTTTTAGTCGTAGAATGGGTTTCACATAGCCTTCACTCTGCATCGTCTTGGTATTAATTTCTGTTCCTAATAAAGGCCATTCGTTACTAGAACCCCAATAAAGAAATAACTTCTTGGTGTCCTGATCGTAGTGAAATGCAGGATCCCAAGCACCCACTTTAAGTGTATCCACTGCAATTTCCCATTCGTCTTTGGTGGGATTCTTACTTTTCCATATAGGAAAATCCGATTCCCAGGTAGAACCGTACACATAAAGAGCATCGTCCATAACCCAGGCTGCTGGAGCATTTAAATCGTGTATATATTTGTCATCCCTCAAGAACTTACGGTAAACGAATTTCCAATTCAGCATGTCCTCGCTGTGCCAATACCCCTCCTGATTAGTAGAAAAGAGAAAGAGACGGTCCTTGAAGTTCACAATGACTGGATCTGCAGTGGCCCTATGCTTTCCTTGTTTGGAAAAAACTTCAAAGGGAGTATACCCGTAATCTATATTGATGGGATTACAATAGGTTTCTTGTTGTGCAAAGACAACTGCTGTTGACACGCATAGCAATGAGAGAGATAAAAAGGATTTCATGCGTAAGAAAAAATAAACTTCCTATCAAATATAGCGATTTTCTGCGAGAGGTCCGCATACATTATACCATTCGAACCTTGTGCGGGTTATTCTTTAAATAAGCTTTCTTGGCTAAAACTTTACTACCTTCTGCCAGACGATTTTCATATCTTTGTCGGAAAGCAAAAACCCACTTTTACAATGAAATTTTTTATCGACACTGCTAATTTAGAGCAAATCAAAGAAGCACAGGATCTTGGTATCCTGGATGGAGTAACTACCAATCCCAGCCTTATGGCTAAGGAGGGAATTAGCGGCAATGAGGCTATCAATGCACACTACAGTGCTATTTGCGAGATCGTTGATGGAGACATCTCAGCCGAAGTCCTATCTACTACCTACGAGGAAATGATCAAAGAGGGAGAAGAACTTGCGGCGATTCATCCTAATATTGTTGTGAAAATTCCAATGATAAAAGACGGAATCAAAGCCCTTAAATATTTTACCGATAAAGGAATAAAAACCAACTGCACCCTAATTTTTTCCGCTGGTCAAGCCTTGTTAGCAGCAAAAGCCGGGGCTACCTACGTTTCTCCATTTCTAGGAAGACTGGACGATATATCTGTCGACGGTCTGAACCTTATTAATGAAATCCGTACTATTTTTGACAACTACGGTTACCCTACACAAATTCTTGCAGCGTCGATTCGCCACTCCATGCATATAATTGATTGTGCTAAACTTGGCGCCGATGTAATTACATCTCCTTTGGCTCCAATCTTAAGTTTATTGAATCACCCTTTAACAGACAAAGGACTCGCTCAGTTTATAGAAGATTCTAAGAAAATGAAATAAAAAGAAAAAGAACTTTAAAAAGAGCATCGGTTTAGAACCGATGCTTTTTTTTAAAGTATCTTCTGATATAAATTATATATTTTATTCATTTATAAGTACTTATAAATTATATCCTATAAAGCACTTAAAGTTAATTTTGCGAGATATTGATGGTTACTATCTTTAGCTAATTGCTCCGACTCAAACCCTTTACTGCGGGCTATTTTTTGCATGGTACTGTAATCTATATAGAGCCATTTGAACCAAGCACTCCTTAAAGAACCGTACTGGTAACTACACTCCACTTCACCATAATAATAATTGGAAGGAAGGATGAACTCTTCGTACATATACTTAATATCACACGAATCGAAAATAATCTGCCCGCCTGTCTTTAGAAGCTCTTTGGCTTTTTCTAAGAAAACCCCAAACCCCTGTAAATCGCTGCACAAGCCTATGCCGTTCATTAGCAGTAGCAGTGTGTCGTACTTCCTACCTGAAAATGAAAAAAAATCTGCACATACTACTTCCCTCACTCCTCTATCTCTCATTACCTTGCAGCCACTTTCTGAGATCTCCAAGGCACACACGTCCAATCCTCTTTCCTGCAGCTCAAGGGCATGTGAACCCGCTCCAGCACCAATATCTAAAACAGACCCTTTACTACTACGCACTGCCAACTGCTCCAGCTCGGGCATTTGTGCAAAACTTCTAAAATACAAAGACACCGGCATAAGAACTTTGGGCCCAAACCTATCGTGCACATAAAGTCTGCTTGAACGATTTTGCTCATAATAATCTTTTATTGCTAAACCCGGTAAATCAATCATGACCATAAATTAAAACAGAGAACCACTTTGTGATTCTCTGTATTTTCTTAGTAGCGGGGACACGACTCGAACGTGCGACCTCCGGGTTATGAGCCCGACGAGCTACCTACTGCTCTACCCCGCGGTGTTTGGTAATAAAAATTTCCATCACATCCGCAAATGAAAACTTCGTAGAATTAGTAGCGGGGACACGACTCGAACGTGCGACCTCCGGGTTATGAGCCCGACGAGCTACCTACTGCTCTACCCCGCGATATTGGATTGCAAATATACACAATTTCTTTCATTTTGCAAATAATGTGAAGCTTTATTGGGCTCAGAAGAGAATTTAGTAACTTTGCTTAATGGCACGCATAATTAGAATACATCCTGAAAATCCACAGCAAAACGCTATAGACGAGGTGGTAAAAGTCTTAAGAGACGGAGGTCTTATAATCTATCCCTCGGATACTGTGTACGCTCTTGGATGCGATATAAATAATATCCGTGCCATGGAACGTTTGGCTCAAGTCAAGAAGGTAAAACTCGAAAAGGCGCAATTCTCTATTATATGCAATGACCTGAGTCACTTATCCGCGTATACTAAACCGATCGACACAAGCATCTTTAGAATTCTTAAGAATAATATCCCCGGCCCGTTCACTTTCATCTTGGAAGCAAACAAAAATCTTCCTCTAGCCTATAAAGGGAAAAAGACGATTGGCATACGCGTTCCGGAGCATAACATTCCTCAGCTAATTGTGGAAAAGTTAGGCCATCCAATCGCTTCCACTTCAATCAAAGACGACGATGAAGTTTTGGAATACACCACAGATCCTGAGTTGATAGCCGAAAAATACGAGAATCTGGTAGATGTCGTAATTGATTCGGGATTTGGAGACAACACCGCCTCCACTGTGGTCGATCTAACCTCAGGTGAACCTGAGATCATCCGTGAAGGTAAAGGGCAGTTATAATTATACTACAACCATAGTACAAAATACCGTAAATGAAGATAGTTACTTCTCCGGCAAAACTAATGAAGACCGGCCACAAAGTGGAATCTCCTTTAAGATCTTCCACTCCCCTTTTTATTGAGCAGGCAACCGCTCTTCATGAAGTTATAAAAACAAAGACTCCTCAGTACCTAAAAAAACTGATGGAGATTTCCGATAAACTGGCTGATGAAAATTGGGAACGTTTTCAAAACTGGGTACCCCATCCCAAAACATCTGAAAGCGCCCAGGCCATTTTTGCATTTCAGGGAGAAGTATACAGAGGCCTTGATGCTTCAAGTCTGGGCGAGGCGGAACTACAGTACTTACAAAAGAATTACCGAATTCTTTCAGGTCTTTACGGATTGTTACGTCCCTCGGACCGTATTATGCTTTACCGCTTGGAAATGGGCCGGAAATTTGCAATAGAAGGTCATTCAGACCTATACTCTTTCTGGAAAGAAATCCTTACTGAGCGACTATCCAAAGAACTGAAAAAAGGAGAAATTATTTTAAATCTAGCAAGTGCTGAATATGCAAGGGCACTCGATTTCAAACAACTTACTAATCAGGTGCTGGATGTAGAATTCTTGGAATTAAAATCAGGCAAACCCAAAAACATCGTAGTCTATACCAAACACGCACGGGGATTAATGGTCCGTTACTGCGCAATACATCAAGTTACCAAAAAGGAACAGCTCTTTGGGTTTAATCTGGAGGGTTACCGGTACGAGGAGTCTTTATCAACCGATCAAAAAATCACTTTCACTCGCTAATATGGATGCATTTTCGCTACAGTTGGAATTTGATCGTAGGCTTCAACATCTCTATTCACAATCCGAAATAAGGTTTCTCTACCAACAGATCAGCGGCCATTTTACTCGAGAGAGCGAAATTAGGAATGCTTTATTAAGGCTGGAGCAATCAGAACCATACCAATATATTATAGGTGAGAGTACCTTTTATGGAAAAGATTTCGTGGTTACTCCCTCCGTTCTAATACCACGACCTGAAACCGAAGAACTTGTGGAACTAGCCCTACAGAGGATAGCACTAGAAAAAGATTTCAAAGAACACCTTACCATAGTAGATATCGGGACCGGCTCAGGAGTTATACCAATAATTCTCAAGATACATCAGCCGCACGCAGTGGTATGGGGAATAGACGTATCCCCAGAAGCGATTGAGATAGCGAAGAGTAACGCGCAGCGCCACTTGCAGAAAATCGAATTTGTTTGCATGGACTACCTTCGTAGTAGTTTTCCTGTACAAAACGTAGACGTTTTAATCTCCAATCCACCCTACATCTCAGAAGAAGAACTCCAAAACATTGAGCGCAATGTGCTTGGTTTTGAACCCTACAATGCTCTTTTTGCCCCGGGACCTGATCCACTGGTTTTCTATAGGAAGTTGGCTAAAGATGCACAATCCCACCTTCGTAGCGGTGGGCTAGTTCTAGTGGAAATAAACCAGAAATTAGGTAATGAGACCTTGGACTTATTTAATAAGGTATGTACCCGCACTGAACTAATTCAGGACCTTTCCGGCAACGACCGTTTCGTGGTGGGTATAAAGTAGGTAGCTAAATCTTTTTTCGCACGAAGATTTGGTACGATAAATACAGTAGTGGCAGGGACATAATAAGTATATAGCGGGCATTCCCAAGGGCCAGTTCCGGCAGTACTGCAATGGCATAGACCAATCCAAAGAACGCTCCACCTAAATGCGCTGCATGTCCTATATTGTCGTGAGGGCGTGGATTAAGCATCATATATACCGAATACCCAAAGTAGAGTAAGCCGAAAATATATCCTGGAATAGCAATGGGAATAAAGAAAAAGTAAATGCCTATCTGGGGATAGACAGCAATTGCACTAAAGAGAATCCCGGACACTCCTCCACTCGCACCGATCGCACTATACCAACCCTGGTGCTTATAGAGAAACAATGAGAAAAGGTTACCAAGCAGTATAGATCCTAAATACACCAGCAAGAACCCAATTACCCCAAAGGCTTCCAGGACAATGGGTCCGAAAAAATAGAGCGTCAGCATATTGAATGCCAAGTGCATGAAGTCTGCATGCAAAAATCCAGCGGACAGTAACCGAATATATTCCTTTCGGTGGATTATATCGCCTACATTAAACTTGTATTTTTCAAATACCGCTTGGTTATTCAAAGCGTAATAGCTAATAACACCGGTTAGTACTATAATGATTAATAAAATCTGATCCATAAATCGTTATGTTATTCTTCGAACAAATTACCAATAATGCCTTCATCAGGGAGATCACTATTTTCCGCTTCAGGCTCGGAAAGGATTTGCTCAGAACCACTCTCCACTAAAGATTCCTGGGGATAATGTAATTCTACGGACCTAATCTTATGCTTTGTGAGCTGGTTTCCTATGGCCTTTATTCCTTTTACTGCAATAAACTCATCTACTGCAATAATATCGTTATCCTTTTCTTTACCTTTTTCTTTGGAATATACCAACTCTGCTTGTACACCGTTACCCACAAAAACTGCTTCGATAAAGGACTTTGCATGCTGCGATGGCATAAAGCTCTGTGTTGAAAAATTATTTTCCAGAATAAATCGCTTGATATAATATATACCTTTCTCTCCGTCGAAATACACGCACCCCAGAGGTTGCTCAGGATGCCATTTCTCAAGAATAAGGTATTGATCGTCAAACCGGTTGGAAAGATCAAAATTCACCAGACGTGCCTCCCCTTGGTCGGTTACCGTTAAAATTTTATCGTCGCCTTTAAAAGTTCCAAGTAAAACGCCTCGCCCCTCCACATTAAGCCTCCGCACTTTTTCATCAAACCAGATTTTTCGTGGCGCCAGCGTGGAGACTCCCTCTTCCTTGAGTTCAACCTTCTTCACGGCATACTTAGTGACCAGGTTGCCTCGTGCGCTTCTTCCCTTTATTGCTAGCTCTGAAAAATCCACATCCATGCGACTTTTGCGTACGCGTGGGTTGGGTTTTAAAAGCACTGATACAATCTCAGCTTCGCCATTGGGATTGGCAGAAAAATAAAGTACACTGGAGCCTTTCATTTCTGAAGCCAATGCATAATCGGTATTTCTCGTCACGGCAGTGACTGCAAACCGCTTCATATAATAAGGTCCTTCCTTGCCTTCTCTGTATATCATGTTATATACGGTTCTCTGGTCTCCTTTTTTCCAGATGCCCACATGGAGAATATCCTTGCCTACAAAGGTCTTGCCTTCGACTTTGACTACTTTCATAGTTCCATCTCTGCGAAACACTATAATATCGTCAATATCGGAGCAATCGAACAGATACTCATCCTTGCGCAGGGACGTTCCTATAAAGCCCTCTTCCCTATTTACATAGAATTTCTCATTGGCTACAGCAACTTTAGTAGCATCGATGGTATCAAAAACGCGTAGCTCCGTACGGCGTATCTTATCCTTACCGTATTTTTTCTGGATCCGTGTATAGTACTCTATTGCGTAGGAAATTAAATTTTCAAGATGGAATTTGCACTGCGCAATCTTCTCTTCCAAAGATGCAATGGTTTCTTTGAATTTGTCCAAGTCAAATCTGGATATACGTTTGATACGAATCTCCGTAAGTTTTACTATATCTTCTTGTGTTACCGCACGAAGCAGATGGCCGGTATGTGGCTTTAGTCCAGTTTCAATGGTAGAGAGCACCTCATCCCACGACTTTACTTCCTCTATATCGTGGTAAATCCTATTCTCTATAAAAATACGTTCCAAGGAAGCAAAATGCCAGCTCTCCTGAAGTTCGTCTAGTTCAATTTCTAATTCTCTCTTTAATAGTCCGACCGTATGGTCGGTGTTCATCCTCAATATCTCCGAAACCGACAGAAACATGGGCTTATCTCCTACAATAACACAGGCGTTTGGAGAAATCGACACCTGGCAATCCGTAAATGCATACAACGCATCGATGGTTCTATCCGGGGAAACATCATTGTGCAAATGAATAAGTATCTCTACTTTCGAAGACGTATTATCTTCTATTTTTTTGATCTTTATTTTTCCCTTCTCGGTGGCTTTAACTATCGAATCTATCAAATCGCCGGTATTCTTTCCGTACGGAAGTTCAGTGATTGAAAGAGTGTTCTTCTCTTTATGAATTATCTTTGCTCGGGCACGAACTTTACCGCCACGCTCCCCGTCATTATATTCAGAGACATCCAGTAGCCCCCCGGTAAGGAAGTCAGGATAAAGTTCGAATTTCCTTCCTTTTAGGTGCGCAATGGAGGCCGCAATCAATTCGTTAAAATTATGCGGTAGAATCTTTGTAGACAAACCCACACCTATCCCTTCTACACCCTGCGCCAAAAGTAGCGGGAACTTTACGGGAAGATCCACGGGTTCATTATTACGACCGTCGTAGGACTTGACCCAATGTGTCGTTTTGGGGTTAAATACCACCTCGAGTGCAAATGGGGTCAGACGCGCTTCAATATAACGCGCTGCAGCTGCAGAATCCCCTGTAAAAATATTTCCCCAGTTTCCCTGCGTATCGATGAGAAGTTCTTTTTGACCAATTTGCACCATAGCATCCGTTATGGATGCATCACCATGGGGATGGTACTTCATGGTATTACCTACAATGTTTGCGACCTTGTTGTAGCGACCATCCTCCAGTTCACGCATGGAATGCATGATTCTACGTTGTACCGGCTTGAATCCGTCGAATACGGATGGAATAGCGCGATCAAGGATTACATAGGAAGCATAATCCAAAAACCAGTCCTTATACAGACCGGAGACTTTCTTTAAACTCTCACCCTCGTTATAATGTTCTTCAGACATGTTTTAAGTCCTCTTTGGTTCTAAAGGTTATAAGGTTTCTTCTAGTTGCTGTTTTTTGTCAATTTCAGGATCTTCAATCACCAAGTTGGAAAGAATGAAATTTTGCCTGTCCGGAGTGTTCTTTCCCATGTAGAATTCAAGAAGCTGCTCTATGGTCTGATCTTTACCTAACACGACGGGTTCCAACCTGATATCTTTTCCTATAAAGTGCTTAAATTCATCCGGTGAGATCTCTCCAAGTCCCTTAAACCTTGTGATCTCCGGATTTTTACCTAGTTCATTAAGTGCTTTTATTCGCTCTGCATCGCTGTAACAGTACCTAGTCTCCTTCTTATTCCGTACACGGAACAAGGGGGTTTGCAGTATATACAAATGGCCATTCTTTATGAGATCGGGGAAAAACTGGAGAAAGAAGGTAATCATCAACAATCGGATATGCATACCGTCCACGTCCGCATCGGTGGCAATAATCACTTGATTGTAACGCAAATCTTCCAATGAATCTTCAATATTGAGCGCAGCTTGGAGCAGGTTGAACTCCTCGTTCTCATAAACCACTCTTTTGGTAAGGCCATAAGAATTCAAAGGCTTTCCGCGAAGCGAAAAAACAGCCTGCGTTTCCACATCCCTTGATTTAGTAATGGATCCCGATGCGGAATCTCCCTCGGTGATGAAGATCTGTGACTCGCTTTTCCTAAGAGCCCTCTGGTCGTTATAGTGTTGCCTGCAATCCCTTAATTTTTTATTGTGCAGAGATACTTTCTTAGCTCTCTCACGAGCAAGTTTCTGAATACCGGATAGCTCCTTTCGCTCTCTTTCAGAGACAAGTATCTTGCGTTGAAGCGCCTCAGCAGTAGGAGTATTCTTATGCAAATAATTATCCAGCGCTTTCTTTAAGAATCCGATCATAAAAGCGCGTATAGTTTCCTTTCCCGGTTCCATATCACTGGAGCCTAGTTTTGTTTTAGTCTGGGATTCAAACACCGGCTCAATGACTTTAATAGAAACTGCGGCTATGATGGATTTGCGAATATCGGCTGCTTCGTAGTTTTTGTTAAGAAACTCACGTACGGTCTTTACATAGGCTTCTTTGAATGCATTGAGATGAGTACCGCCCTGAGTTGTGTTCTGACCGTTGACAAATGAAAAATAAGTCTCGGACTGACTTTTGTCGGAATGCGTGATGGCAATTTCAATATCTTCATCTTTAAGATGAATGATGGGATACAAAATTTCTTCTTCCAGTTCTTCTTGAAGCAGATCTTTCAGACCGTTCTCTGAATAGAATGTCTCTCCATTAAACAGAATCTTTAAACCAGGATTTAAGTATACATAATTACGGAGCATTCGCTCGATATACTCTTTGCGGAACTTGAAATGCGTAAAAATGGTCGCATCGGGGATAAAAGTAATCTCGGTACCATTGCGCTCTGAGGTTGAAGATTCTTGATGGTTCTGCGTTATAGTACCTTGTGAGAATTCGGCAATTTTCATCTGTCCGTCCCGAAAAGAACGTACACGGAAGTATTCGGAAAGTGCGTTCACTGCTTTGGTACCCACTCCATTCAATCCCACTGCCTTC
The DNA here is from genome assembly GCF_015354315.1 of Planobacterium oryzisoli. Lineage (GTDB taxonomy): Bacteria > Bacteroidota > Bacteroidia > Flavobacteriales > Weeksellaceae > Planobacterium_A > Planobacterium_A oryzisoli. Next base: position 95,783 of record NZ_JADKYY010000001.1, on the reverse strand, counting down.
TTAAAAGCCTTACTGTCGTACTTTGCTCCAGTGTTCATCTTGGATACCGCATCCACAACGCTACCAAGAGGTATTCCCCTTCCATAGTCTCTGATCTGCGCTCTGCCTTCGTCGATTTTAATCTCAATGCGTTTTCCAGACTTCATCACGAATTCATCGACTGAATTGTCAATGATCTCTTTCAAAAGGATATAAATGCCGTCGTCCGCCGAAGAACCGTCACCCAATTTACCAATGTACATTCCCGGACGCTGACGGATATGTTCCTGCCAATCCAGAGTCCGAATATTAGCCTCAGTATATTGCACTGTATTGTTATCGCTCATTAAAAACGTTGGATTTATCTAGTTTTGGAGTTTTGCAGTTATAAAGCCGCATAACTACAAAAGTATTGAAATACAAAGGAATTGGAAAATATTTTAGAGAAAGTTTCTTCACAAATCCAATAAAAAAGACCCAGAGAAGACAGGTTCTCCTGGGTCTGTGTATTCTTTAGCAAAGCGAGCGTTTACGATAGTGCAGTTTTACATACCGTCACCGTCCAGCATCCGCCCTAACCCTCCTAGTAATGAACCTTCCTCTCCTTTCTTTTGCGTACCAAACTGTAGAATCCTGTTCGCAAGTCGCGATATGGGCAGTGTCTGGATCCATACCTTACCCGGTCCGCGAAGTTGTGCAAAGAAAAGACCTTCTCCACCGAAAAGGGTATTTTTAATTCCACCCACAAACTGTATATCGTAATCTACCTCTTGGGTGAATGCTACAATACAACCCGTGTCCACCTTTAATACTTCCCCAGGTAAAAGCACTTTTTCGATGACATGTCCTCCACTATGGACAAAACACATTCCGTCGCCTTCGAGCTTTTGCATGATAAATCCCTCGCCTCCGAAGAGGCCCGTACCTAATTTCTTCTGAAATTCAATTCCCACAGCCACACCTTTAGCTGCACACAAAAAACTGTCTTTCTGACAAATAACTTTCCCATTCAGTTCTGAGAGATCCAGTGGAATGATTTTACCTGAATACGGTGCTGCGAAACTTACTTGTTTCTTTCCTGCAGAATGATTGGTATAGACGGTCATAAACAGATTCTCTCCTGTTAGAAGCCGTTTGCCTGCAGAAAATAATTTACCCATGATTCCCTTCTCGTTTCCATCGCCAAACATAGTCTTCATTTCTATCCCGTCGGTCATCATCATAAAACTGCCAGGTTCAGAGATAACACTCTCCTGGGGATCCAGTTCAATTTCAACGCATTGCATTTCCTCACCGTGAATTGTGTAGTCTATTTCATGATTGTTCATAGTGTACTTTTTTACCAATAAGTAGGGTAAATTCACTAACTGTTACATACTAAGAGCAAGGTTACTGCTATGGTTCTGCCACGCTATTGCGCCACAAATAATCGCACGAATTCCTTTATGAGATAGCACAAGTTCCTTCACCCGTAAAGTTAATTGTTAGTAAAAAACGTTCCAATCAGTTAAGAAGAGTGTTTATCAATAGGACCAGGATAGGGACCCGCTTCTAACCTTTGTCCTCGTTCTATAGTATAGGTCTGGTATAGTACAAATGGAAGTGAAAGAAGCAAAGGTCCAAAAACCAAGCCCATGGCACCAAAAAGCTTAAGACCTACCAAAACACCAAATACCGTTATTAAAGGGTGAATATCGGCCATTTTCTTTAATAGTGTAAAGCGTAAGACATTATCTATCCCACCAACCAATATAAAACAGTACAGTGCAAGCATAAGCCCTTGATCCATCTGACCTGTTGCTATCTGATAAATGCATATTGGAATCCATACTACCATCGTTCCAACTACCGGAACAATGGAAGCAACACCGGTAAGCAGTCCCCAGAACACTGCTTTCTCAACGCCAAAAATACTATATCCTACTATGGCGATGAGTGCCTGGCTGACCGCAAGGATAGGAACTCCATAGGCATTGGAGCGAATCAGTTCCAGGTTTGCTGTGATAAAGTAGTTTTTGGCACCTTCTGAGAGTGGTACTAACGCTTTTACTTGCGCTTCCATAGTGCGGTTACTCATCAGCATAAAATAGAGAATGAAGAGTGCCACAAATATATTTGCAAAGAAATTACCTACCCAGTTCAACGTTGAAGGTATATAAGACAGAACTCGGTTTACAATGGTTATTAACTGCTCATTATCTATTTGAAAATCCAGTCGCTGGATATACTCATTGCCCTGTATGAATTCTACTACCGGGTTAAATTTTTTGATAATCTCCTGAGGATGGTCAATGACATCATTTATTTGAGGAATTAAGATTTCAAGCAAAAGCCATAAAGGCACCCCAAAGCTCACAATAATCAAAAAAAGAATCCATAACGTAGAGACAAGTTTATTCCAACGTTTTCTTTCAGTTAGGTATAAAAAATATCTGCGTACGACCGCATAAAGTACAATGGCTCCAAGGAAACCGGTGGTAAAATACTTAAGCTCAAAAGCTAAGACTAGCAGCAGGAATAGTGCTAGCAAAACCATACTCCGTAGGATGGTTTTCTGAGAAAAAAGGGTTCGCATGGTGAAAAGCTTGTATCGTCAAAGTTAAAACAAAAAAGCATTGAACGAGCCACTGCCCTTTCAATGCTTTGCTGGTTATATGCAAATTTCCACTTAAAAATTACTAACCCACTTCTGGTACGCCTGCATAAATTGCTTTAAGAATTCCTGTGTATCCTTTACAAAGGAGCCATCGTCTTGTAACAGGTTCTGCACCTGACCGATATACGCCTCTGGCTGTTGCATTAAAGGCACATCCAAGAAAACCATACTTTGTCTTAACGCATGGTTTGCTCCAAAGCCACCCAGAGCGCTCTGTGAAACACTCACAACTGCTCCGGGCTTACCTGCCCATGCATTTTGTCCGTATGGCCTTGACCCGATATCCAAAGCATTTTTTAGTGCACTAGGTACGCTACGATTGTATTCAGGAGTCACGAAAAGAAAACCGTCTGCACCTTTAATCTTGGTGCGAAATTCTTCCCAGCCTTCTGGCAGAGGCTCCTTATCCAAATCCTCGTTGTAATGCGCTAGATGCCCGATATCAATAATTTCTAGTTCCAAATCTCCATTCTCCAAATTCTTAAAGAACTCGGCCACTTTTAGATTATAAGAGTCTTTCCTAAGACTTCCCACAAGTACTGCAATTTTTTTACTCATATGCTCTTTATTTTTATTTTTCTACATCGCTAAGTATCCTCCATCCACCGGATAATAACTACCAGTAATAAATGAAGCCTCGTCACTAGCTAGAAACGCACAGAGCGCTGCCACCTCCTCAGGAGTACCTAGCCGATGCAATGCATGCTTTTGTTCCAAATCCGTAATGGCTTCCTTGCCCATGGTCTCTTCATTCACTAAGCCGGTATAGATAAAGCCCGGTCCAATAGCATTTACTCTTATCTTATCGGAAGCGTGGTCTAGAGCACCTGCCTTGGTTAGCCCAACCACCCCATGTTTAGAGGCAATATACGCGGCAGCTCCCAAGAATCCGACTTGGCCCAAAATTGATGCTATGTTCACAATGGATCCTCCAGAGCTTTTCATCATTGCGGGAATCTGGGTTTTCATTCCGTAAAACACTCCGGTGAGATTAATATCAATAACTTTTTGCCAGTCCTGAGCCGACACTTCAGCGGTTTTCTCAAATTTACTACCAATTCCAGCGTTATTGACTGCTATGTCCAACCTTCCGAATTTCTCCATTATGAAAACCATCATAGCTTCATGCGCTTCTAAACTAGAGGTGTCGGCCTTGAAATAAGCGGCCGTCATTCCATTTTGAATCAACTCCTCGGTGGCTTTCTTCACACTTTCCTGGTCTATATCACTTAAAACCACACTTGCGCCGCGGCGGGCAAGTAACTGTGCAGTAGCTAGTCCTATACCTGACCCGGCACCAGTAACCATAGCTACCTTTCCTTCTAAATTGTTCATAATCTGTTATTTGGTATTTCTAATTTACAAATTTGAAAGGAAAGATTGTGTTAAAATTTGTTATTATTTACAAAAAAAGACGGACAATGTCCGCCTTTATAGATGTAGAGCAAATTTCCTATTATACGTTGAATCGAAAATGCATAATATCTCCGTCCTTAACAATATACTCCTTTCCTTCCACCCCCATTTTGCCGGCTTCCTTTACTTTAGCCTCCGAACCAAAGTGAATGTAATCGTCGTATTTAATAACTTCTGCCCGGATGAATCCCTTCTCAAAATCCGTATGGATTACTCCGGCCGCCTGAGGAGCAGTCCATCCTTGGCCTATGGTCCAAGCGCGGACCTCTTTAACTCCTGCAGTAAAGTAGGTCTGAAGTTTTAAAAGGGCGTATGCCTTACGTATTAAGCGGTTTACCCCGGGTTCGCTTAGACCTAGTTCGTCAAGAAACATTTCCCGTTCTTCGAAGGTCTCTAGTTCATTGATATCGGCCTCGATCTGTGCTGCAAGCACGACCACTTCTGCCCCTTCTTGTGAGGCCATTTCCTGGATCTTCTCGATCCACGGATTGCCGTTTTTAATACCTTCTTCATCTACATTACACACATAGAGAATCGGCTTCTTTGTAAGTAATTGAATATCTTCTATTATGGACCTGGTAAGGTCATTGGTTTCAAATTCTCTTGCATTGCGACCCTCTTCAAGAAAGCTCTGAAGAGAAAGTAGTGTCTCGTAAGTAAGGACATCCTCCTTCTTTCCGGATTTTATAAATTTTTTGGCTTTCTCTACCGCTTTACTTATAGTTTCTATATCTTTTAGCTGAAGCTCGATATCGATTATCTCTTTATCGCGCAAAGGATCTACTGTTCCCTCCACGTGCACTATATTCCCATTTTCAAAGCACCGCAAAACGTGAATAATGGCTTCACATTCGCGGATATTGGCCAAGAATTGGTTTCCTAAGCCTTCCCCTTTACTAGCCCCTTTTACGAGTCCGGCAATATCTACGATTTCAACAACCGCCGGAAGAACGCGCTCTGGTTTGACCAGCTTTTCAAGCTCAAAAAGCCTTGGATCAGGAACCGATACCGTTCCCAAATTGGGTTCGATTGTACAGAAGGGATAATTGGCGGACTGCGCTTTGGCATTGCTAAGACAGTTAAACAAGGTGGACTTTCCCACGTTGGGAAGTCCTACGATACCACATTTCATATATTTAAATTAACGGAGTAGAACAAGGTGCCAGCACCTTAAATTTTGGCGCAAATATAGGGATTTTGAAATGAAAAAAGCTCCAGTTTCCTGAAGCTCTTATGAAGGATGTGCAGTTAAACTACCAGTCTCTTCTTCTTTCGTTTCCGCCACGGTTGTAACCACCACCCGAATTGAAACCACCTCTTGGTCTCTCCTCTCTTGGACGTGCCTCGGAAACATTAAGGACTTTTTGTTTAAACTCCTTTTGGTTTAATTCTTCAATTGCTTTTTGTGCTTCTTCGTTATCCGGCATTTCAACAAATCCGAATCCACGGCTTCTGCCTGTTTCTCTATCGGAAATGATTTTAGCGGAATCTACGGTACCGTAGTTTTCAAATAATGCTTGCAACTCGGACTCAACAGTGTTGTAGTTGAGGTTTGAAATAAAAATGTTCATAATAAATAAATAATAAAAATTGCTGATTAATAATATTGAAATCAACGAACGGACATATGAACATCTATTGATATTTCAACTTAATAACTGAGTGCAAGATACAACTAAATTCCAAACCACCTGCTACGAATATAAAATTCATTAAAAGTGGGAAGCTTTGCTGCTCAGTGCATTAGTCCACTGCAAGGTGCTCGTAGTCGGATTCGTTCCCAAGACGATCGACCGCTCTTAATGCTACGGCCTTGAGTGTCTTGCCGTCTTTGGTGCGTGGCAGTGTTTGAACCAGCTGCTCTTTACCTAAGATATGGGACTGCCACTGTTGATCGTATTTTGCGTAAAGAATCCATCCAAATACCTTATCAGGCTGTGCAGTGCGCCATTCCACGCGCAGGGAGCTCTGCTGCCCGCTGGCAAAGAGCCTGGGCGCAGGAACGACAGGAGCATTTATCCAAGGACTTTTAGGCACCAGTGCTTTCTGCTCGTAGGTTTTTTTAATGGTCTGGTACATGAGTGGATCTTTTAGTACTCCTGCAATACTGTAATGTATCTCACCCTTACTTTTTAGAAGCTCACGTCGGATCGTACTCATCTGGCCCTGAATTTCACTAGCACGACTCTCCACATTTTTCACCCCGACGGTGTTGAGTCCAGGCCATAGGTGTCGCCCTTTCGAATTTTCCTGTTGCCACCAACGTAATAGAGAACTAAAGCGCTGAGGCCCCTCTTCTTTCCAGTACAGTTGAGGAGAGAAATAGTCCAACCATCCCTCATTAAGCCATAGTTTGGCATCTGCATACAGTTCATCGAACTGCGAGGTACCTTTCACGTCTTGAGGATATCCACTTTTCCAAATTCCAAAAGGACTAATCCCAAATTTTACAGTAGGCTTTATATCTTTAATCTCCGTATGGATTCGCTTAATGAACTTATTCACATTGGCTCTACGCCAGTCCGCGCGAGTCAATGTACCTCCTGAGTTCAGGTACGCCATCCAAGAATTTTCATCCGGAAAATCCCGACCTCCATTGTACTCCTTATAAGGGTAAAAATAATCATCAATGTGTATGGCATCAATTTCATAGCGCTGCACAATATCCGCTATAACACGAGATACGTGGTCTTGTACCTGAGGATCGGAAGGATCCATCCAGTACATTCCGTTACGGAGCTTTTTAATTTGTTCCGGCATCTTCTTTACGAGACTCGCCGAAGTAATCGGCCCGCCGGTCGTATGGTGCGCCCTATACGGATTGATCCATACGTGGAGCTGCATACCCCTTTTATGGGATTCCTGAATCCAGAACTGCAAAGGATCGTAGTAAGGTTCTGGAGCTTTTCCTACGGTTCCAGTAAGAAAATAAGACCAGGGTTCCATGGCACTTTCGTAAAAAGCATCTCCAGAAGGTCTAGCCTGAAAGATTACGGCATTGAAGTTGGCCTCAGAAAGCCTGTCCAGAATATAAATAGCTTCCTTCTTTTGTTCTGCCACACTTAGGGAATTTCGGGAGGGCCAGTTAATATTGGCCACTGTGGCTATCCAGGCTGCTCTAAACTCTCTGGGTACCTCAGGCAGTACCAGTACCTCTTTCTCCGATGGTACTTTACTGGAAACGGGGGGAGTGAACGTACTGTCTTTATCGAGTACAGTCTGCCTTTTTTCAACTGTTTTCGATTTACAGGCTGATAAAAGTAGGGCAAAAAGTACCAGCCACAGTAGATGAATGTGCATTTTCTTCATAGGGCAAAAGTAACAGAAATTAGTAGTAGCAGTACGAAGTTTAACATTTTTTACAATAAAAAAAGGCGCCCAAAAGACGCCTTATATTTGTACTATTAGAAATTACGATTCGGACTTTGCCTGTCTGTCGGCACGTTTTCTATCCTCTTCAGAGAGGACCTTCTTACGCATCCTTATAAAGTTCGGCGTCACCTCGATCGCTTCATCGGCCTGGATATATTCCATACATTCCTCTAGAGACATGAGTATTTTCGGCGCAATATTTCCGTCTTTGTCTTTTCCGGATGCCCGCATGTTGTTCAACTGCTTTCCTTCAACAATGTTTACTACCAGGTCACCTGGCTTGTTCTGTTCCCCAACAATCATACCCATGTACACCTCTTCTCCTGGATCAACAAAAAAGCGACCCCGATCTTGAAGTTTTTCAATGGAGTAGGCAGTACACGGCCCTTGGTTCTTAGAAACCAACACTCCGTTGTTACGGCCTGCAATTGCCCCTTTGAAAGGCTTATATTCTGCAAATCGGTGTGCCATGATGGCCTCCCCTGCCGTAGCGGTTAGCATTTGTGAACGTAGACCAATAAGTCCTCGGGAAGGAATTTCAAATTCCAAATGCTGCATTTCTCCTTTGGTTTCCATAATATGCAAATCACCCTTACGCTGCGTGGCCAAATCAATCACTCGGCTTGCGTATTCCTCAGGAACATCCACCACCATACTTTCGTACGGTTCACATTTTACTCCATCGATCTCTCTTAAGATTACCTGAGGTTGACCAATGGTCATTTCGTATCCTTCTCTGCGCATGGTTTCGATAAGTACGGAAAGGTGTAGTATACCGCGACCAAATACAAGGAAGGTATTGGCATCGTCGGTTTGCTCCACCCGTAGAGCCAAGTTTTTCTCCAGTTCTTTTTCCAGTCTTTCTTTTAGGTGATTCGAAGTCACATACTTCCCATCTTTACCAAAGAAAGGGGAATTATTGATTGAGAAAGTCATGTTAAGTGTAGGTTCGTCAATCGACAAACGGGTCATTGGTTCAGGATTTTCTAGATCTACAAAGGTATCTCCAATTTGAAAAGCGTCAAATCCTACAATGGCGCAGATATCCCCTGCACTAACCTCACTTACTTTTTTCTTCCCTAATCCCTCGAACACATATAGTTCCTTGATCTTTCCTTTAACAATTTTTCCGTCCTCCTGTGCAAGACCAATCCACTGCCCTTCTTTCACACTTCCGCGTGCTACCTTGCCTATGGCAATCCTACCTAGAAATGAGGAATAGTCTAGTGAGGTAACCTGCATCTGTAAGCTTCCTTCCTCCACCTTTGGTTCGGGAACATATTGAAGAATACCATCCAACAGGGGAAGGATCGAATCGGTTGTTTCTAAAGAAGAGTTGAACCACCCTTGCTTGGAAGAGCCGTAAAATGTAGGAAAGTCCAGTTGCTCCTCGGTTGCATCGAGATTAAAGAAAAGGTCAAATACGTTATCGTGTACTTCTTCCGGACGACAGTTTTCCTTGTCCACTTTGTTTATAACCACAATAGGCTTAAGACCTAACTCCAGAGCTTTATGTAGTACAAAACGGGTTTGTGGCATAGGCCCTTCAAAAGCATCTACAAGTAGTAAAACCCCATCGGCCATTTTAAGTACTCTCTCCACTTCCCCACCAAAATCGGCGTGGCCAGGAGTATCTATTACATTGATCTTAGTGTCCTTGTAGGTAACGGAAATGTTCTTAGAAAGAATGGTGATCCCTCTTTCCCGCTCCAGGTCATTATTGTCCATTATAAGCTCACCGGATTCCTGATTGTCTCTGAAAACACTGGTGGCATGAATGATTTTGTCAACCAAAGTCGTCTTGCCGTGGTCAACGTGTGCGATAATCGCGATGTTTCTGATATTTAGCATATTGAATTTTAGACGGTGCAAAAGTAGTGATTATTAGCGAATTGATAAAAAAAACTTAAAAAATTAATTTTTTCTTAACGACAGCTCGTAATCACTTGGTTTTCTTAAAGTGGTTAGCGTACTCTGGTGCTTTTTCTATACACCGGACTAAACAAAAAAAACCTGTCCTTTGAGGGACAGGCTTCTGGCACTATACAACCACTTTGTATCAATTCGGCTCTAATGAGAGATGTTTATAAATAGAGTCTTTGAGCTTTAACCGTCTCTTCCTTAGCTCGTTAAGATGAGTGTCAGAGGTATGAGAAAAGCCGCCACGTTCAAAATGCTGTATTATAGCATTAACTTCTTCGTAATTTACATAGAGGCTCTTGAATTCCTCGCTTCGCATTCTTAGTTTCTCGATGCGCTGCTGGTATTGGGGAAATTCGTTTCGAAGTGTATGGTTTTCCATATGTGTGTGTTTTTAAGCGTTACTTAAAGTTACGGTTAAAAACAGCCCAGCACAATATGACACTTATCACTGTCGCCAGCGTCGAGGAATTCTCTTTACTTTTCTTTCTTAGTAAGATACTTCGCGTTTATAAACTCCCATACCATGGGTAGTAAGGATATGCCGATAATTCCAAAAATCACCGTTTCAAAATTCTCCTTAACAATGGGGATATTTCCAAAAAAGTACCCGGCCAGCGTAAGACTTAGCACCCATACTAACGCACCGATGACATTGTACCGAATGAAAGTGCTGTAGTGCATACTACCAATGCCAGCGACGAACGGGGCGAAAGTACGTACGATTGGAACAAAGCGCGCAATAATTATAGTTTTAGGACCGTTCTTCTTATAAAACTCCTGCGTTTGCAAAATATACTTTGGATTCACTAGTTGCTTGTCTCCTATTTTCCAAGCCAGGGCTTTAAGTCCTACCTTTTTCCCTAGCGTATAATTGACCGTATCGCCAAGAATGGCTGCTACGATAAGCAGAAATAAAACCAGGAAAAGATTTAAACTCGCCGTCTCTCCGTTTTGACCAATGACTCCCGCACAAAAGGTGCCGGCTGCAAAAAGGAGCGAGTCCCCTGGTAAGAACGGCATGATGACCAGCCCTGTCTCCACAAATATGATTAGAAATAGGATTAGATATACCCAGACCCCGTAGTCCACAATCATTGTGAAAAGGTGTTTATCAAGATTCAAGAAGAAGTCTAGGGCAGATTGAAGTAATTCCATGGTATTTTAATGAAAGTGCAAAAATACATTTTACTTTGCGTACTGCAATTACTCCATCCAAAACTTCACAAACTTTAACGTGGGAAAACTATTATATTCCTAAAGTGGACTCCCCTCCATCGAGTGCAATGCACTGGCCTGTGATCCATGATGCTTCTTCGCTTAAAAGAAACCGGCACAATGAGGAAGCATCCTTGCTTGAACCAATCCTTTTCATGGGATTACGCTGGGCCATTTTCTCTTTCTTTTCTGGACTGTCAAGTAACCTGGACGCCAAAGGAGTTTCGCTAAGTCCTGGGGCAATGCAGTTAAAACGAATACGGGGCGCGAATTCTGCCGCCAGGGAACGCACCAGGCCTTCCAAAGCTGCTTTATGAGTGGACACAACCGAGTGAAACCCATAACCTTTTTTCCCCGCTACGCTTGAGAAAAGTACTACGGAAGGATTTTCTGAACGTTTTAAAGCCGGCAGAGCCCTTTGCAGCACCTTTATCGCACCCAGCACTTGGAGCGAATAATCCTTTAAAAAATCCTCTGGACTACTTCTGTGAAACCCACCGAGAGGAATGTTTCCTACCGCATAAACCAACCCATCAAGCACTTGGGGTAGTTCCATAGTTAACTCCTCATCCAATACATTGAGGCGCTGCATATGGGTAGGTGTAAAGTCCAGCTGCGTGGTGTGGTACGTTGCCCATACGTTGTGATTAGATAGTAAGTCCTTGGCTATCGCTTTACCGAAACCACTGCCTCCACCTATTACTAAATAATTTGCCATACTATAATGCTATTTTTTTAACAATCGAATCGAAATCATTCTTCCGCATACTCGTGTACAGAGTGAAATGGAAGGTATTGAGCTTTTTAAGTTGCTTCAAGAAGGCTTGCTTTTCTTCTGTCTCCAGTACTGCAACCATAAGACGAGCCGCTTTAGAGACCTGACTAAAACTTTGAGCAAATTCCGACTCGCCTTTAGGTGATAACCGAAGGCGTCTGATTCTTTTGTCCTTGCAATCAGTACATTCCTCGATTAGTCCCGAGCGTGCCAGTCGACGAATTATCTCGGTACCGGTTTGTTTTTCATGTCCGTTACGCTCAATGAGTTCACTCTTACTAAGCAGTGGCTCATCTTTCAACCGGTACAGATAGGTGAACTCCTCATTTTGAAGAGCAGGAAATTCCTTAAGCGCTTTACGGAGCATTTGTTTGGAAAATCTACTGAGTAAGATAAGTTGCTTTGCAAGATCGTTGTCACTAAGCTCGCTTTCCCTTTTGGAACTTAGTCTGAGTGGACTTTGACTTAAAAAGTGCTTTTGATTGAGGTATTGACGAAACTCCTCCATAGTTGCTTTTCCAGCTTTTTGCTCGGCAAGAAAATCCGTAATGGTACCAAGCGCCGCATGGTAAAATTCATTCTCCATAACTCTTTAGTTTGCCACCGTATGCGTTGGATTAGTAAAATTCTTGTAACGCTCTACCAGAATGGGACCGGTGCTAATTTGGTGCATAAGCTGAAACAAACCAAACAGTGTACGGTTCATATAAATAAAATGCTTGGAACCTCTGTTGGTATTGTAGGAACGTAGCTCTTTCATCTTAGCATACCTTGCACCGATAGTGGTTAATTTGTGCATAAACTCTTTAGAGGAAAAATCAAATGTGCTTTGAGAAAAAGGTTGGGTTATAAGTACGAGTATTTCTTTAAATAGCTGGGTAAAAAATGCAGTTTCTTCTGCAGAATCTTCCGTACGCAAAATCTCAAGAGCGTACAGCGCATTATTGAATTTTCTTTCGTCTTCTATGATTTCCGGCCGCACCAATGAAAAATAAGGCCTATAAAATGCATCCGGAAGTTCTTTCATACATCCAAAATCGATTGGTTGCAACTGACCTTCCGAAGAAACTATAAAATTACCGGGATGGGGATCGGCATGCACCTTTCGAAGCACATGGAACTGGTACATATAAAAGTCCCATAGGGACTGGGCCACACGCTGCCGCAGGGGTTCATTAGCCCTATCGTCTACAAACTGCGAGATATGCTGTCCTTGCATAAAGTCCATAGTTAAGATACGTGGACTGGAGAGCTCCGGATAGTATTTAGGAAAGCGCAATCCTGGAATATGACTGCAAGCAGCGGCTATGGACTGACTCTGCATACACTCCAAGGCATAATCCGTCTCCTCGAGTAACTTCTGCTCTACTTCACTAAAATAAATTTCAGAACCTTTTTCCGGAAGTCCTAGGATACGTAGTGCGAAAGGACGCAGCAACTGCAAGTCAGAAGACACCGAATCACGCACGCCCGGGTACTGGATTTTCACCGCATAGGTATGGTCGTTCTTCTCTGCACGGTGCACCTGTCCAATGCTTGCGGCAAAAAGTGCGTCACTGGCAAAGGAGTCGAAAAGTTCTTCAGGATTACTTCCAAGGTCTTTGCGAAAGGTCTTTCTAACTAGCGCAATAGAAAGGGGAGGCACAGAAAACTGGGAGAGGGAAAACTGCTCCACATACGCTTGGGGTAGGAGCGTTTTCTCCATACTTAGCATTTGCGCCACCTTAAGACCAGAACCTTTCATGGTTTCCAGACTTTTATATATATCCTTTGCGTTACTACGCTCCAACTTCTCCTGCGCCTGATCCTTGTCTCCTAGTACTCTATCTCCATAGTAGCGCAGATAGTTGACTCCCACTTTTGCGCCGGCTTTCAAAAGGGTACCAGTGCGTGCGGCTTTGGAGACAGGTATTGAATCTACTGTTTTCATTTTACCACATTTTGTTCTTGTGAAACATAAATTTTCCAAAATCCACCACCTTCTTTGCTGCGGGGTTTTCTAGTACTGCACTGGCAGTATCGAGCGATTTTTCGATATAAATATCCGTATCGACGAAATCCGCAGAATTATCCTTCATCCAAAACTCCACTGCAGAGACAAAATGGAGCCAAAGTGCTTCATAACGTCCCTTCTCTAAGTAGCGTTGGAGCGTTTTCGAACCCTCTACGCGAAGACTTCCGAACGCCAGACCTTTTAGAAAGGTTAAAAAGGGCTTTTTTAAATTTCCAAGAACCATAAGTCTCTGATGGGGTGGACCTTGGAGTAAATAGAGGATAAAGCTCCTGTTTAGTGCCATGTTTTCAAAAAAGATATAGTACAGATCTAATAAGGATTCCTTTACCGCGTAGTTTTGATAGGAGGTGGTGGAGCTGCATACCTCTACCGAGCGCTCAAAAAGGACCTGTAGGTAATCGGCCTCTAAACTCGCAAAGGAGGCATAAAATGTATAGAACATATTCTCCTCCATTGCTATGGACTTTGTGAATTGATAGACATTGTCGGGCCTTTTCCCATGGTCTAGTACATAGGTACTATAGGATTTGAGAAGCTCAGCTCTTTCTTGTTTTGGTATCATTGTATTGTATTATTTAGTATTATTTTATACAAATATACAAATAATTAGTATATATTTGTACCAAATAAAACCAATTTAAAATGATAACTATACCACAACCTACGTTAATACCATTAAAAATTCAGGCTAAGTCCTACCTACCTACAGATTTTGGCGATTTTGAAATGCTTGCTTTCTCCGCAACAGACGAGAACTGGATGCCTCATCTCGCCTTAGTGGCTAAAGGCACCGATTTGAATGCAACTGTGAATGTGCGTTTTCACTCCGAGTGCGTTACGGGAGAGATCTTCCATTCCAGCAAGTGCGAATGCGGTGCACAACTTGATGAGGCGATGGCGTATTTCCAAAAACACGGAGGCGTACTAATCTACCTTAGACAAGAAGGAAGAGGCATTGGACTTATCAATAAAATACGCGCCTACCAATTGCAGCAGCAAGGCTTAGATACCATTGAGGCCAATTTACATCTGGGACTTCCGATCGATAATAGGGATTTTACGATTGGGATCACCATGCTTGAACTCTTGGGCATAAAAAAAGTAAATCTGCTCACCAACAACCCGGAGAAAATGCGCATATTTGAACGTAGTACTATTTCCCTAATGAACCGCATACCCTTAGAAATAAAAGCCAATAAACACAGTGAGGGATACCTTAGTGTAAAAAAGAAGCAAATGGGACACTTATTAAAGGAAGTGGTTTAACCTACGCACAAAAGGTTAATCGAATGATTATGAAGAAATTTTTTACTTTCATCCTATTATCTGTAGCTATGCTCAGCCAAAGTCAAACAATTCCCGAGCTTCGTGGTTATCTTAAACAGGGCGAAGAATCCGCGGCCGCGGGAAAGCAGCTTATTGCGCGATCCATGGCAGGTTACAATAAAACCAAGCTACCGATCTACCAGAGTTTTTTGGCGGTGGGTTATTTCTTTATGGCCAAACACGACGCCAATGTCCTTAATAAATACAAACATTTTAAAAACGGAAAAGAACAGATGAGTGCCGCAGTGCGCAAAGATCCTTCCAATGTGGAAATCAGGCTAATGCGGTATATCTCCCAGGAGAAGGCTCCCCGCGTGCTTGGGTACTACAAGGAGATGGAAGCAGACAAAAACCATATACTTAAATGGTACAAAACCTCACCCGATATGGCACTACAGCGGTATATCGAGTCGTACTTTGGCTTAAAATAATACCGTTAATACCTTAGAACACCCTTAGTCTCGCCAGAAATAAAAAAAAGGAAAAGCGCTGTTAAAAACAGACGCTTTTCCTTTGCAGTAGGCCCATGAGGAATCGAACCTCAACCTAAAGAACCGGAATCTTTAATTCTATCCATTAAACTATGGGCCCGGCGATATTTTTTTTAGAAAATAATCTTTACCCCTCCCATTACTTGAGCTCCCAGCACTTTGTATCCTTTGAACTGCTGGTAGTTGTTGTTGAGCAGGTTATTTCCGAGCGCAAAAATACTGAAATTTTTATGAATTCGGTACTCTGCAGAAACATTCATATCTACAAATCCTTCGAGTTTTTCGTTTTCCACCTGCGTCCAGGTATAACGCATAGCTTCCTGCATAGGATCTGCTGGTTCGCTGCCGATGGTAAAAGCGTTTGTATACCGTGCAGAGGAAAGCAATATACGCGCCCCTAAATCCAATTTATTGTCCAGAAGTGTATAGCGGCCACCAAGGGAGGAAACCACTTCCGGCTTGTAGTAGATCTGCATACCATCTGGCAGTTTGTATTTTTGGTATTCCACCAACGCATCAAGAGCGAGGTTTGCGAACGGGAAATACTGCACCTGAAGGGTCACTTCAGAGAGGTCGGCATCGCTATAGGCCGCAGAAAACGTATTTGCAAAATTATAAGCCGAACGGTTTAGTGTGTAGTTATTGTCCAAAAGGGAATTGGCTCGGAAGTACTGCGCATCGAGTAATTTTCCAAATCCTCCCTTAAATTCGTATTTTAAATTCTCCAAAAGATCCCCTTTGAGTCCGAAATACACATGGTACTTTTCGATTGTTGATTTGGTCTGCTGGTCAGAAAGAAGAAAAGGGTTTTCCTCAAGCATATCAGCATAGGAATGTATATGTACTCCTCCCCTAACCCCTGCAAAAAATTTAAATTCAGGAGCTGCCGCTATAAGTAGCTCTCCCTGAGGGAACCAATACGTCTTGTCGTTTGTACTTCCCGGTGTATTCACTGTGGAATATTGAGAAGAAAGAAAATCAAAACCTGCTCCTAAACGCAGATACGACTCTCCTCGGGCTAGGGTTATGCTAGGGGTAATTGCTAAATTCACTAATTTGTTTTCTGACCTGGAGGCCAGCAGGAACTCATTGCTTAGAGACTCCACGCCCAAACCTAAATCTGCATTAAGCAAAAATTCTTCTCCTCCAAGGGCTACTCCATGCTTAGAGAGATTGATTCCGGCCGAAATATGACTTTCCTTAGCATCAAAGTGGTCCGACAGGAATCCAGTTTCCAGACGCGCATCGTTAAGTATCTCGTTGGAATAGAAATCATAGTGTCCACGCACTCCAATCACATTCGTCTTTTGCGTCAGGTCTATACCAGAGTCTGGTTGCATGGCATAAATGCCGTAGTAGTTATAGTCTTTGAATCCATAGTCCGCAGATAAATTAAATTTTCCTTTTTCGGCGTACGAATTCAGATATCCGCCAATCTTAGCATCACTTGCACTGGAGTTCCACGGATAAAGTTTCTTGAGTCCATCGGTGGAAAGAAAATGCATATCCAGACCAACATCTGTTTTTTCATCCAGTGCAGCAGAGAGATTACCATCGGCCAGAATCCGTGCATAATTACCGTATCCAATCCGGAAATAATTATTCTTATAGTCCTGCTTTATAGTAGGAGTAATATCCCGTCCCTGAATTAGCGATGTTTTGAAGTCTGAGATCGCAGGAACATTTTCAATTTGGTACTCAATAGGTACCGCATTTTTTTCCTCCGGTGGATAGTTTTTTATACGTTCCACCGAGGTCTTTTTCTTATCGATCTTATTAACTTCGGGTTCTCTTTGTTTATCCAGTATGAGACGCTCTTCTCCAATTTGACCGTAGGAGTACCCCATGATTAAAAAGGTGGCTAGCGATAGGTATGTAGGTAATGCTTTTTTCATAATTTATTGGAATGTGCCCAAAATCTTTGGGGGCAGTAATCAATTTCTATTTTATTTTACTTTTCAGCGCGCGCGCCTCGGCAACCACATCGGGATAATCACCATAATTTTCTATAATCTGATCAATAGTGTAGCTGGCCTGGTAGTTGTCTTTTAGTCCTATGTAGTTGCTGGCAAGTACTACCAATGCTTTGGCGCCCCAGTACTGTTCGGAAGCATAATTGTTGGCTAGGCGGAATACGGTCTCGTTGGAGCTCTTGTAGGCTTTAGCTTTATTTTGATAGAACGCTTTTGCATAAAGAGCCTCTGCTGCAACCTCAGTGTTTGAAGAGCGCTCAAGGGGCTCGTATGCTTTTCTAGCCATCTCATCGCGTCCTCTATGCATAAGAGACCGGGCCTCGATTGCCTGCGCCAGTTCTCTGATAGACTGTGGATTACTGGTGTCTTGAAGTACCCGCTGGGAAAGTAGTTCGGCCTCCTTCCAGTTTTTCTCGAGTGCGGCAAGCTTCATGAGCTCCACCAGGGCGTAGCTGCGTAGTGCCGGAGCACTTGCTTTTTCCAGTGCGGTAAGCACTGGTTTTGCCTGCTCGTAATTCTCCTCTCTTAGGTAAATCTGCGCAAGGCGTCCCTGCGCCTGCTCGGTATAGTCGTTGGGTGAAGTAGTGATTGCCTGGAACACCAAAACCGCTTTTGAATACTGCTGTGTGTAGTAGAAACTTTCTCCCAGTTCAAACTGAGCCTGGGCCAGGTTCTGCCCGGAAGGATTTTCGATGAGGTACTTTTCGTAGAGCGGAATAGCCTGCTGGTACTTTTTCTCCGCATAGAGCGCTTTTGCAGCACTTAAACTGATCTCCTCAATGGCGCCCTGATCCAAGGCAACACCTGCCCGCTCGGCCAGTGCCTGGTACCCTTGCACATCACCCTTTTGAAGATAGAGTGGACGCGCCGCAAGTACGACTCTTTGTGCCACCGCAGTATTTTTATATTCCAGTGCCAGGTCTTCGAACCGTTTAAGCGCTTCATCATTTCGGTTTTGGTCCACAAGGTTCTGCGTACTGTAAATGCGGGCATTGGCTATTAACTGCATGTCGGAGGATTCCTTCTCTACCCTGCTAAAATAAGTTTCTGCATTTTTGTAGTCTTCGTTCGAACTGTAGGCTACCCCTAATTCGTAGAGCGCATCCCCTTTGTAGGTTGAATCCGGATAGCGATCCACCAATTCTTTTAGGTGCTGAATCTTAGCCATGGAATCGCCTTTGAATCCAAATGCCATGGCTTTCTGATACAGGGAATAGTCCGAAAGATTTTCGGTCTCCTCGTAAATGGCCAGGGCTTCCGAGAGTTTATTGTTGGCATAATAGGTGTCGGCAAGGCGAAGTCTTGCATCCTGTAAAAACTCCTCTTTCGGATTGCTTAGATACAGGGTGAAATAACGTTCCGCCAAATCAAACTGCTTGTTTTTGAAATAGCTGTACGCCAGGTCGTAAGCAAGCTGCTGACTTTCTTCAAACTGCTTGCCCTCTAAGGCCAAGAATCCCTTTTGTGCCTGCTCGTACTGTTGTTTCTGATAATAGGTTTGCGCCAGCCAGTACTGAGCCCTCAAATTGAATTCGGTATTAGCTTTGTGTTCAAGGGAGCGGAGAAAATAGGCCTCGGCGGCATCCATATTACCTTTGTTAAACTCCTCGGTTCCTAGAAGGAAGGAAACTTCCTGGTCAATCTTATCGGTAGTAGGGGTCGAAGAGGGTAATCGGTCTATGGCCTCGAGTGTTTCTTTATAATTTCCGGAATAGAGGTAGGATTTTACCAGCAATGCACTGATCTCTGTGCTTGCCTGTTCCCCGGGATAGTTTTCCAAATAGTTTTGCAGTACGGTAGGGGCTGCCTCGAAAGGATTTCCTATATCGTAGGAGAGTTTTGCATATTGTAGGTGGGCCTTCTTTTTCACATCCGCATCGTAGGACATTTGGTACGCGGAACGAAAGGCCGACAAGGCCTCAAGTTTCTGATCGGCCTGTAAATAGGCATTACCTAATTGGTAGTACGCATTTTGTGCCAGTGGCGAATCGGTGTTGACGATTCGGTTGTAGTACGAGACCGCTTCCGGGAAGTTACCTATCTGACTTGCCACAAAACCCATTTGGTAGAGATCGCTATGCGTAGGCTCTGGTGTGAAATCCACATAATGTTTAAGGTGTGGATACGCCTGAGTATATTCATTCTGCATGAAATAGCTCTCTCCAATTATCTTGTGTACCTCGGCGCGGTACTCCTCTGAAAGCACGTCGTTCAGTAAGGAAGTACCCGCTTCTATGGCCATATCGTACTGCTTTTCATTGTAGTGTAGCTGCACGTAATAAGGCCTAACCAAAGCACTGTAGGTAGGCTCGTCTCTTAACTGCTCGAAATACGTGAAAGCCTGTTGGTTTTCTCCCTGGGCATAATATAGATGTCCCAGCATATAGGCTATCTGGGAACGGGTCTGTCCGAAGCTCTGGGCATAGGCTTCCTGCAATGCTTCAGTGGCGCCGGCCGTATCCCCGGTCATGAATTTGCTGTATCCGAGTTTAAGGACATAGCGCGCATTATCTTCACGGGACAACTGGTATTGATTGATGTCCAGTAGTATGTCGAGTGCTTTGGAGAATTCTTTTTTTGCCAGGTAGTAGTCGGCCAGAGGCATGCTGGCCTGGGCGAAATAAGCCGAATTAGGATACTGCAAGAGAAAAGCATCCAGTCCCTTCTCTGCGTACTGTTTTTCCAGGACTACCCCAATGACGTTATCAAAAAATTGGGCTGCTTCTTTTTGGGAGTTGGAAAGGGATTGGTTATAGAAATACTGTCGGGCATATTCATGCTGCGCAGCCTTGTAAATTTTAGATTGGAATAGATTCTCCGCCAGTTGGAAACGGTAGGCTTCGCGGTCGGTAAAGAAAGAGGATTGTTGCCCTTGCGCTTGAGCGGCAAAAAAGAGGCCCGCAATTAGGGCTAAACGATTCGAATTCATGTTTTAACACTTAAAAAGTTAATCACATTTGATCAACGAAAGTATAGAAAACTTCTTATCTATGCAAGTTTTGGGTAGGTTGTTAGTTTGTGGATAACTGTTAAAGTTATCTAAAAATTCGGGCGAGCAACCCCATAGGTAATCCACCACCCTCGGGGGTTTTTAACCAATAAAAAACATTTTTACTTACATTTGTTTTTTTCAACAAAACTATGAACCAACTTTTCAGAAGAAAAACCTACGATGCCAACGACCAGTCCACGAGTCTTCGTCGCGTACTGGGCATCTGGGACATTGTCTTTTTTGGACTCGCCGCAATCATTGGCGCAGGTAGCTTCAGCAGCTTGGGGGAAGCTATTTTTCGCGGAGGCCCAGGAGTGCTGTCCCTGTATATCATCTGCGGTTTTGCTTGTGCTTTTACCGCACTATCCTACGCCGAGTTCGCTAGCCGCATTCCAAAAGCCGGGAGCGCATACACTTATGCGTATGCCAGCTTTGGGGAACTTATCGCCTGGATCATAGGCTGGGCCCTGATCATGGAGTACTCCTTCGGAAATATCTATGTGGCCTTCTCCTGGAGTGATTATTTTACCAGTTTCTTGGAGCGTCTGGGCGTGCATGTCCCTGACTATCTTTCTACCTCGTATCCCGAGGCGCGAAAGGCCTACGAAGGGGCATCTGAGAATAAAGACCTTATCAATGCTTGGAATACGGCGCCCATGCTCGGGAATTTAAGGGTTATACTGGATGTACCCGCCCTTATGATCAATGCACTAATCACAGCACTGGTATACATAGGTATTAAGGAAAGTAAAAATATCAACAACCTACTGGTCCTACTTAAACTGGCAGTGATAGCTCTAATCATTTTTGTAGGTATTGGGTATATAAATACAGAAAACTGGACGCCCATCAGTGCAGAGGGAGAGCCCAGTTTCATGCCCAATGGATTCTCCGGTGTGATGGCGGCGGTATCGGGCGTATTTTTTGCCTATATAGGATTTGATGCACTTAGTGTACTCTCTGAAGAGACCAAAAATCCGCAAAAGAACCTGCCTCGTGGTATGATCATCGCCTTGGCGTTAAGTACCCTGGTTTATATGGCCCTCACACTTATTCTTACCGGAATGGTGGACTATCGGAAATTCGACGGAGTGGGTGATCCCTTAGCGTTTATCTTTGCTCCAGAAAATGCCAACATGCCGTGGATGGAGTTTGCAGTGGCAGTGACTGCCATCATTGCAATCACTTCTGTGCTACTGGTTTTTCAGATGGGACAGCCACGCATATGGTATGCCATGTCGCGCGACGGACTGCTACCTAAAAAATTTGCAACTATTGACCCTAAATACAAAACCCCATCCTTTGCTACCGTGATTACTGGAGTAGCAGTGGGTCTGCCTATTCTATTTACCGATAAGTCCTTCATACTGGATTTTACCAGTATAGGCACCATATTCGCCTTTGTACTGGTCAATGGAGGTATCCTTCTCATGCCGCGTAAAGAGAAACTCACAGGACGCTTCCATTTGCCTTATGTCAATGCTAAATACTCCTTTCCCGTCTTGTTTTTAGGAGGGCTGTTTGGATTCTACTATTGGCAACCTGAATTTTTCCATCATCTGATGGACTGGCACGATCCTAATGAAGGGGAGTTTCGACTTTCCGTATTTCTTTTTATTGTGATTAATCTGGTTCTAGTGGTACTGGCGTTTCTCAAGAATTTGAACCTGCTTCCATTACTCGGGTTAAGTTCGTGTCTGTATTTACTGACAGGGATGACCCACGACAACTGGTTTTGGTTCGGCATTTGGTTCGCTATCGGTTTGATCATCTATTTTTTCTACGGTATGCGCAATAGTAAACTGGAACAGGATTTGAATGGAGATTTGAATTAAATCCCCTTATGACTAAACCTGCCCAAGATTTTGAAACATTTTATAAATCCTACCTCTCAGCCCATACAAAGCTTGCCACACGCATAATACATATGCTTTCGCTGGTCTTGGTAGTGTATGTAGTAACCTATGTACTTCTGTCGGGAAAAGAGCGGTTTTTATTTTATGTACCCCTAGTGGGATTTGGTCTTCCCTGGCTTTCCCATTTACTCTTTGAAAAGTCCAGACCGGTAGGCACCAAAGCGCCCTTATGGACCTTTCGCGCGGGACTGCGTATGGCAAAAGAATTAATTAGGACCGGACATTAAAAAAGGGCTTTCGCGTGGTGCGAAAGCCCTTTTTTTTTGCTTGTTACGGTGCTTTCTACCGTTTGGGAGAACCCTGTAAATTAGCTTTATCCAGATCCGCGAACTGCTGGGTGGCAGCCATGGACACTACCAAATCGTTCAGCATATTGCTGGCAGCAGTTGGAGAATTGGGCAATAGAACTAGATTACTGCGGTTGTTGGCGCCTACTGAGTTAAGAGTATCGTAATGCTGCGTAACTACTATCAGAGCAGAAGCTTCGGCTGCATTAATATTTACATTGTTTAACATCTCTACCGACTCCTTAAGCCCTTTTGCAATTTCCCTTCTTTGGTCCGCAATACCTTGCCCCTGGAGTTTCTTGGACTCCGCTTCGGCTTTTGCCACGGCAACGATACGGATGCGCTGCGCTTCGGATTCGTATTCAGCAGCTGTTTTTTCACGTTCCGCGGCATTTATTCTGTTCATTGCGTGTTTTACCTGTTCATCAGGATCGATATCCGTTACAAGCGCCTTGATGATGTCGTATCCGTAGCTCTGCATGGCATCCTGCAATTCGCCTTTTACTGCAATGGCAATGTCGTCTTTTCTTACAAATACGTCGTCAAGCTTCATTTTTGGCACCTCTGCGCGAACTACGTCAAAGACGTACGAGGTAATCTGTCCTTCAGGATATTCCAGTTTATAAAATGCATCGGCGACTTGTTCGCGAATGACCTGGTACTGAACTGATACTTTCATCTTTACAAACACGTTGTCGAGCGTCTTGGTATCGATAATCACGTCCAGCTGCTGAATACGCAAATTGATGCGTCTGGAAATTTGGTCAATTAGTGGGATTTTCAGGTGAAATCCCGCATGTCGCACCGATTGGAGCTTTCCAAAGCGCTCCACGATGGCTGCGGTTTGCTGCTTGACTGTAAAAAAAGAAGCAAACAAGATAATAAGGCCTATAAAGACCAATATTGCTACGTAAGACATAATTAAAGTGTTTTCGGGGTTAAAAGTGTTTCCTGTCTAAAGATACGATAAAATTGCAGAAAAAAGACGGTCCTTACATGGTCATACCAATATCGATCCCTTTAATTTTGCGGTATAGGTCGGTAGCAAAATTATCGGTCATCCCGGCTACAAAATCCACTACGCCTAGTACCTGCTCGTAGAGGGAGGCCTGGGGATAGAGAAACTGCGGGGGAATTAACTCCAAGGCAATTCTATCATAGGATTTACGCTTTTCTACTGGCTTAATGACGCAAGGAATGAAATGGTCCAGAAGTTCGTACATTACATTATATCCTGCATTTTCAATTTCCACTACCGAGCGGTGGCGGTAGATCTTCTCACGGGAAAACTTCTGTATGGCCCCTATGGCGGGATTCTCCCTACTGTAGGTATCCACAAGAGACTCCGAGAGGGTTCCGTTTAAAATAATGGGAAGTTGCTCTTTATAGAGTTCTACAGTGGAGGAGACAAGGGTATTGATCACCTTTGCCCGAAGGTAAGAAATCCTTTCGTTGGCATTGGTAAGAACACCCATACGCTGTTTCACTCGGGAGTGGTCGCTTTGGCTACCCTTTATCAGTTGAAGAAACAGGTCTTCTACATCGCTGGTTGATACAATACCCAAGCGGTGGGCATCCTCCATATCGATGATGTTGTAGCAAATATCGTCTGCAGCCTCCACGAGCCACACAAAGGGGTGGCGTTTAAATACCAACGGTGCAGAACTCTCCATTAGCATACCCGTTCGGTGGGCCATTTCCATAAATACCTGCTTTTGACTCTGGAAAAATCCAAATTTCTTCCGGTGAAGCACCTTCTTGTCTTTTGCCAGGGATTCACATGGATATTTAGCAATGCAGCTTAAAGTGGACAAAGTAAGCTGTATTCCTCCCTGATCTTTACCGTTTTGTCTGTGTGTGAGTGTGCGCATTGCATTAGCATTACCCTCGAAATGCACCAGGTCCATCCACTCGCCCTCAGTAAACAAAGAGCGTAGTGCCTCTTCGTTTTTTTCAAAATAGGTGGCTATGGCATCCTCACCCGAATGACCAAAGGCAGGGTTGCCTACGTCGTGGCAAAGACAGGCTGCTGCAAGTACATTGCTTAAGTTGTGCAGATAAAACTCCCGCGAGGGAAGGTCTAAGTCGTTATAGTAGCGCGTATGAATGAATTCTCCCACTAAACTTCCAATACTTCTCCCCACCGAGGAGACTTCCAGTGAATGGGTAAGACGGTTATGGACAAAGACGCTGCCGGGCAATGGAAAAACCTGTGTTTTGTTCTGAAGCCTACGGAAAGCCGAGGAAAACACAATGCGGTCAAAATCCCTTTGATAGTCTGTCCTACTTGCCACGGAGGACGGGGCACTTCCACTTCGTGCCGAGGTATATAAGCTGTTTAAAATCATAATGCAAAGACAAAAATAAGCCTTAAATTTAAGGTAAATCCGATTTTGTAATGAAACCTCTTATTCTATGCAGTCTGCTCCTACTCTACGCTTGCGAAAAAGCTCCTACCGGCACTGCTACTACGGACACTAAGGAAGATCTCTGCTATGAAAGTAAGGAAGGAATCAATTACGACCGTCCTAAGCAGATGCCACTAGGCTATACTAAGCAACAGGCCTTTCCTGCACACATCACGGCCAGTACCTCCCCCAGCTTCCGGGCATTTTCCTATTCAGAGCAAAAGCGTCAGTTAGAAAAACAGCAGTTGGAGGAATCTACTGGCAGTGCTTCCTACAAGCAAAAATACGGGCCCCTAGAGAAGGCTCTGCCAGGATTTACCTTTCTCTCCACACAAAATGGACTAACCCTAGCAAAGAACCGTTACGGACTTTGGATTGTTCGCAGCGAAACGTCAGGACCCAAACCCTATTTCTTGGGACTTACCCCTTCCTACTATGTGGACAACCTTTACAAGAGAGATGAGCCCTTCCTAAGAGAAGACCGTATCGTATTAGACGGAGCGTTAGTTACCATGGAGCGGCTCTCGCGGGTTCCGATGCGCCCACGCTACAAAGTCTTGAAAGAAAGCCAGGAACTAAGCATACCACTCTCGACACTATTTAAGGACAGTGATGGGGACGGCTACAACGATCTCTTCGAGGAATTCCTAGGACTCCATCCACTCCGTAAAGACAGCGACGGGGATGGACTTAACGATAGTGAAGACCCTAATCCAAGATACAAACCAAGCAGCGGAGACCTTACCGGATTGTACCTGAAAATACTAAAGGAGCAGACTCCACTACGCTCTGCTTATGAATTTATAGAGATTCTAACCGATTGCCCAGACTTCCTAGCAGTCCATCCGGATCACCAGCGGCTCCTGCTTTATAAGACAGAGGACCAAGCCGCACTTAAAATGGATGTCATCGATTCGTATTTTCCCATAAAATACAGCCGAATCCAAACCTATAAGGATTACCCGGGCGTGCTCTTTATGGATTTCTCTGACCAAGTAGGCACGGGTACTCTTTCCGGAGAGAAGACCCCTAGGGGCTGGCAGACCACTAAGAAATACACCCTTACCTTTGGACTGTAAAGCAAACGCCTCCGAACTTCTCTTAGAAATTCGGAGGCGTTAAATAGTATTTAATCTGTTTACATGTATGCTTCAATAGGCTCGCACGTACAGACTAGGTTGCGGTCGCCGAACGCTTCGTCCACTCGGGATACTGAGGCAAAGAACTTTCTTTCTCTAACCCACTCCAGTGGATATGCAGCCTTCTCACGGGAATACGGACGGTCCCAAGTATCGGAGATGACCACCTGCTCGGTATGCGGTGCATTTACCAGTACATTATTATCTTTATCGGCAAGTCCTTGCACCACTTCTTCAATTTCCTGACGGATACTGATTAATGCCTCAGCAAATCGGTCAATTTCCTCTTTGGATTCCGATTCGGTAGGTTCAATCATTAGGGTACCTGCTACTGGGAAAGAAACGGTAGGAGCGTGGAAACCGTAGTCCATTAATCTTTTGGCCACATCGGCCACTTCGATACCGTACGGTTTAAACTGGCGGAAATCAATGATGCACTCATGGGCCACACGGCCCTGTTCGTTCTGATAAAGCACAGGATAATGTTCTGCCAGGACTTCCTTAAGGTAATTGGCATTAAGGATGGCATGCTCGGTGGCTTTCTTAAGGCCCTCTGTACCCAGCATTTTAATGTAGGCATAGGAAATATTAAGGACCAGTGAAGAGCCGTACGGCGCCGCAGAGATTGCCTCCAAGGCATTTTTTCCTCCAATGCGTATGTTGGGATTGGAAGGCAAGAACTCCACTAGGTGCTTGGCAACGCAAATAGGACCCACACCCGGACCTCCGCCACCGTGCGGAATAGCAAAGGTCTTGTGCAAGTTTAGATGGCAAACATCGGCACCGATATGCCCGGGACTGGTGAATCCTACCTGCGCATTCATATTGGCCCCATCCATGTACACTTGTCCTCCGTGGGTATGAACGATTTCGATGATCTCGCGGATATTTGCATCGAAAAACCCATAAGTGGAAGGATAAGTAATCATTGCCGCAGCTAGGTTTTCACTGTGTTGGGATGCTTTCTCTGCCCAGTCTACCGGATCGATCTCACCATTTTCCAAATTCTTGCACACCACCACCTTCATGCCGGCAAGTACCGCAGAGGCAGGATTGGTTCCGTGCGCAGATTGTGGAATAAGTACAATATTGCGGTGCAGTTCGCCGCGGGATTTATGGTACTCTCGAATCACCATGAGTCCGGCATATTCGCCCTGTGCCCCGGAATTGGGTTGAAGGGAAGTGGCCGCAAAACCGGTTATTTCCGATAGATCACGTTCCAGTTCTTTAATCATTTGCTGGTAGCCCCCGGCCTGTTCGGTAGGAACAAACGGATGGACACTTCCCCACTCACCCCAGGAAAGTGGAAGCATCTGGGTAGCCGCATTAAGTTTCATGGTGCACGAACCGAGCGAAATCATAGAGTGGGTCAAGGATAGATCCTTGCGTTCCAGACGCTTGATGTAACGCATAAGTTCGGTTTCCGTATGGTATTTGTTGAACACTTCCTCGGTAAGTACTGCATCGGTGCGTAGAAGCTCTTGTGGAATGCTGCCCTCTTCTTTAATGGTGAGTTTAAAGGCCTGCTTGTCTAAGAACTGCGCGAAAGCTTCCAATAGATAGTCGAGCTTTTTCACTGTGGTACTCTCGTTTATTGCTATACTTACATACCCTTCGGAAAAATAATTCAGATTGATCCTACGGTCACGCATCAGCCGCATCAAACGGCCCTTTTCCTCCTCCGAGAGGCGGAATTTTACGGTATCAAATACCGGTTCCTCTACGATATCGTATCCAAGGATAGAAAGCGCACTAGCCAGTGCGTTGGTCTTAAAATGAATCTGATCGGCAATGTAGGCAAGACCCTTAGGCCCGTGGTAGACGCAGTACATACCTGCCATCACGGCTAGAAGTACCTGAGCGGTACAGATGTTCGAGGTAGCACGCTCCCTCTTTATATGTTGCTCCCTGGTCTGTAGTGCCATACGCAGGGCTCTTTTCCCGTAAGCATCCTGAGAAACCCCTATGATTCTGCCGGGAATGTCTCTTTTATAGTCTTCTTTACAGGCAAAGAAGGCCGCGTGCGGTCCCCCGTAGCCCATGGGGATACCAAACCTTTGGCTGGTACCCACCGCGCAGTCTGCACCCATGGATGCGGGCGATTTTACCTTCACCAATGCCAGTGGATCACAGGCTACAGCAACCTGCAGGTCTAATTCCTTGTAGGATGCGATAAGGTCTGTATAGTCAATGAGAATACCGTTCTTTCCAGGATATTGAAGCAGTGCACCAAAATAACTACTGTCCAGTTCCATCGAAGCATGGTCGCCTTCAACGATCTGGATTCCCAATCCTTCTGCTTTCGTCTTTAAAACGGCCACGGTTTGTGGAAGTACAAGATCCGAAACAAAAAACCGGTTTGCTCCTTTTTTCTGTTCTTTAGTCCTAGAACCAAAAAACATACTCATGGCCTCGGCTGCGGCAGTAGATTCATCCAGTAGCGAAGCATTGGCAATAGGAAGGCCCGTGAGGGAGGTAATTACTGTCTGGTAGTTAAGAAGAGCTTCCAACCTGCCTTGCGCGATTTCTGCCTGGTAGGGTGTGTAGGCTGTATACCACGAAGGGTTTTCAAATATATTACGCTTAATGGCTGCAGGAAGCAGCGTATTGTGGTAACCAAACCCAATATAATTTGCAAAATCACTGTTCTTGTTGGCAAGGCTGCGTGAATGGCGAATCATCTCGTACTCTGATAGCGGTTTGGAGATATTCAAATCCTTCTCCAGCCTAATGGAATCCGGTATGGTCTGGGAAATTAATTCCTCAAGGCTATCTACGCCAATTTTCTGCATCATAGCGGATTGGTCCACCTCATTTAGGGAAATATGGCGGTTTACAAACTGTTGGGTATTCATACTTAAATCGGTTTTTTTACAAGTGAGATTTGTCTTGTAAAAATACGACAATTGTGTGGGATAAGCAACGTACCTCCACGAGCGACTAAGGAATCGCTCAACTTGTTTTGATTTATTCTAAATAAGATTTATATTTGCTGCATGATTAGCTCCATTGTACCCTTCAAAATTGCACCCCTGGCACCTGCACAAGGCTTCAATACTGAGATGTTCTGCGGAAAAAAGAACTGCTGCAAAAAATTTAAGAAAGGCAAACGTTGCAAGAAATGTCCCGGAAGATTAAAGATTTCATGATAAATATCATCTTTTTTCAACCAAATAAAAGATAGTAAAATACCACTACTGCAACCGCCAGTAGAATCCACAAAAGATAGCCGGGCTTTTTACTTTCAGGCACTTTCTCCCTGCCACGGAGTATGGGTTCGGCATCTGAGTTAGGTTGCAAATTTTCAACTACCTGCTGAAGCACCAGAGACTGCACCACAGTTTTTTTAAGCAGCGTATTGTGCACATGAAGCAGTAACTGAAATTCCCCGTTTTCAAACGAATCCACTACGATAGTCTTTTCCCCGTAGCCGCGTACCAGCCCATAGGGCAGCAACTTTACTACATCCCCGTTCAAGGTATTCCACGTGACAATGACCTTCTCGCCGGAGGCCACACGGCGTTTGCTTACCGAAAAAGACTTGATGACCGGTGGCAGCATACTTCTCTGGTGGTAGCTCAAGGCTTCGAGTTGCTGGTCGTACAGTGCCTTCTGGGCAGGCTCGGTGAGCGTCTCATACGCTTCGCGCAGCTGCATGAACCGTTTTTGAAAAAACGGATCATCCGGGTTACGGTCCGGATGGTACTTATGGGAGAGCTTTCGGTAGGCAGCCTTTATCTGCTCCTTTGTGGCAGTGGGCTCTAGGCCAAGAAAATAATAATAGTTCTTCAACGTGTATAACTAAAGCGTAAAAATACGCATTGTAAATTCTTTTAACTAATTTAGTGCCACTACCCCCAGCGGGGATCTGTAGATTCACTGATGAATATAAGCAAAAAAAAGCGGCACTTCCCGGTTTCCAGTTCTCTTAGTGCGTACCTTAAAAAATACGACCGCACGATGCGCCTTCCTATCACCTACCAGGATTTGATGCGCTACAGCGACCACTTCCCCATCCTGGACCGGGAAGGTAAGGACACGCTTTGGGAGGGGGTATTCTACGATTACAGGGAAATGGAGGAAATACATTCGGGCCTTCTGGATATTTACCAGCGCCTGCGCTCGGACGGCAACAAAGAGGCGCGCTCGCACCTTATCGTAGACAGTATTGATTACTGCACTTTTGGTAATTCCAATCCCTTCCGCATCAAAATCCGTAACCTCCACAACGACATCCACGACTATTTCTATGTAAAGAAAGCCGATGCATCACGGGTTTTTGGTTTGGAACTGGAATATCTGCTCTCTCCCAACCGAATTGATTTTCTGGTCGATTCCGATACCCTCATCGAGGAACATGTCTCGGGAATCCCTGGCGATGTGTTTTTGGACAAGTGGATGGACGAGAACCAAAATCCAAAAAGGATTGCCAAAGAGTTTGTAAAATTCAATGAACGGTGTTTCTTACGCCTCTTGGGTGACCAGCGCTCCTATAATTTTGTCATCGTACTCACTCCCGACTTTGATGAGATCAAGTACCGTATCCGTAGTATTGATTTTGACCAGCAATCCTACGAGCCGCGCGTGAATCTCTACAAGCCGCAATTCTTCAAGGAAAATTCGAAGTACGTACAGTTTGTAATGGATTATATTGATCCCTCCTCCATAAAGCAGTACCAACATGAGGAACGTTCTCTGATGAGCAAACGTATGATTGTGGCACGAGACCGAATGGAAGAGCTTTTTGCAGCCCTCTCTAAAGAGAAGCTCTCCACGGATGAGAAAATTCAGCAACTTTCCCAGGAACTGGCTAGGGAGCTTAAAGAACCCAAGTTTCTACAGTGCACGACGATGGGCGAGATTGTTCGGAAGTTACTCTACTTTACCCTAAGACAGTACGAAGATTCGTCGCAAAAATAACAGGCATCAATGCCGCTCGACATACGATTCGAACTGGCTGGAGAGTTCGTCCCAGAGTCGTTTCTGGGATTCCACAGTATTTTTCGTTTCTGGGTCTATAGCAAACTCCACCCTTGTAGTGGTTGGATCGATTGCATGGAGCGCGAAGCTAAGCGTGCGGCCCTCACGTAAGTCCACCTGCAATACATTCCCGGGGTCTACCCTGGAAATGGTACCTTTCAGCTCATACAGCTCTTTTGCATTCTTGGAAGCCATTTGGTATAAAAATTCTCCTCCCTCACGTAATGAGTTCACAGCCTGCTGGCCGTGCCAGTCGTTTTGAAGAGCAAACCATGCTTTCACATGTGTGGGTTCAACCAGAAGGTCCCAGACCTGCTTTTTGCCTTTTAAAAGCACTATTTCCTTTTTAATTTTTTCCATACCTAGGGCATTAGCTTCGTTAAATATAGCAAAAAACAAATGCTTTAGGGCCTAACCATGGTAAGAAGCATTTTCATGGGGCGCGTGGCATGCACGGCGTGGGGTACCGAGGCCGGGAGAATGATACTCTGGCCTTGCTCTACGGTAAAGCTACGCTCTTGGATGGAGATTTCCGCCTCTCCTTCAAGTACCTGGAGAAGGGCATCAAAAGGAGTGGTATGCTCACTTAAGCCTTCACCCATATCAAAAGCGAACAAGGTAATGTTTCCTCCTTGGTTCTTTAGGACCTGTTTACTGACTACTCCGCCTTTGCTGTATTCTATCTGTTGGGAAAAGGTAAAAAGGGAGGCTTTCTCAAATAATGGGGACATAGTTGTGCATTTTATATTAAAAAAAAAACAGGGCTGATCGCAAGGAGCCTTACACAGTGCACGTTTGCGAGCAGCTCCTGCAAGAGCGTCTGCTGATAGATAACAATTATAATTTAAGACGCAGAAGTTGCAGCATCGAGTGCTGCCTGGTAATTGGGCTCTTGGGCAATCTCACCTACTTGTTCGGTATAAATTACCTGCGCGTTTTCATCGGTAACGACTACCGCTCTGCTTAAAAGTCCTTCCATAGGACCGTCGGTAATACGCACTCCATAATCGTCGGCGAAATTGGACCTGAAATCCGACAGTGTCTCCACATGGTCAAGGCCTTCCGCGGCGCAGAATCTACCCAAGGCAAAAGGAAGGTCCTTGGAGACATTCACCACCACGGTATTTTCCAGCGCTCCCGCCTTCTCGTTGAATGCACGGGCCGAGGCTGCGCAGATACCGGTATCAATACTCGGGAAAATATTGTAAATCACTTTTTTACCTTTATAGTCCGAGAGTCTTTTCACCTCTAAATTTTCGTTCACCAACTCAAAATCCCGTACGGTGGTTCCCACTAAAGGTAATTCGCCCACGGTATGCACCGGCTGGCCCTTTAAAGTAATATTTGCCATAATTCTATTTTTATTATTGTTTGTACCAAAAATAACCAATTTACCCCTTAGAAACTTGCTTGTAAAGGTTAAATATATCTTAAAAAAGGTTTTTCTTCCTGGCTAATACCTTTCGTACAATACCGTATAATGGCTAAAAAAACATTAAATTTGTGGTTTTAATTTTATAAAAATTTACCAAATAATGTCACAGGCCAAAATTTACTACACCCTTACCGACGAGGCGCCTATGCTGGCGACGCATTCCCTTCTTCCTATTGTCAAAGCGTTTACCAAAACCGCAGAAATCACCATAGAAGTACCGGATATCTCACTCGCAGGACGTATACTCTCCACTTTTCCGGATTATCTCACCCAGGAGCAACAAATCCCGGATTATTTGGCCGCTTTAGGCGCACTGGCCACCACCCCTGAGGCCAATATCATCAAATTACCCAATATTTCCGCTTCCGTGCCCCAACTCGAAGAAGCCATCGCAGAACTTAAATCCAAAGGATTCGCTCTTCCGGACTATCCCTCAGAACCTAAGACTCCGGAGGAAGAGGCCATTAAGGCGCGATATGCCAAAGTGCTGGGCTCTGCCGTAAATCCAGTCCTAAGAGAGGGCAACAGCGACCGACGTGCTCCAAAATCCGTAAAAGAGTACGCAAAAGCCAACCCGCACCGTATGGGATCCTGGAGTGCTGAAAGCAAAACGGAAGTAGTCGCTATGGAAGAGGGAGATTTCTTTGGTACGGAAAACTCCACCACCCTGACCCAGGCCACATCCTACCGGATTGTATTTACGAGTCTAGAGGGGGAGCGTACGGTGCTTAAAGAACTCGCTCCTTTACAAAAGGGCGAGATTATCGATACTGCCGTGATGCGAATAAAGGCCCTTAAGGCCTATGTGCAAAGGGCCATAGCACGAGCAAAAGAACAGAATGTACTTCTCTCAGCGCACCTTAAAGCCACTATGATGAAGGTGTCCGACCCTATCATTTTCGGAGCTATTGTAGAGACCTATTTCAAAGACGTTTTTTCTAAATACCAGGATACTTTTGAGTCTCTAGATATTAATCCCAACTACGGACTAGCCACTCTTTACGAGAAAATACAAGGAGAAGAGAAACAGGAGCAGATCCAAAGCGCCATTACCGAGGCTATTACGCAGGGACCGCGCATCGCTATGGTGAACTCCGATCAGGGCATCACAAATTTCCATGTATCTTCGGATGTAATAGTAGATGCGTCCATGGCTGCACTGGTTAGGGCAGGAGGTAAAATGTGGAATAAGGACGGAAAGGAAGAAGACACCGTGTGTATGATTCCAGACCGCACCTATGCGGGCTTTTTTCAGGCTATCATCCAGGACATGAAACAACACGGAGCCATTGACCCTACCACTTTTGGATCGGTTCCTAACGTGGGTCTGATGGCGCAGAAAGCGCAGGAATACGGATCACACGACAAAACCTTCCAAATGAGGGCAGAGGGAACCGTAACGGTGGAAAGCGAGCAGGGAGAGGTACTATTGCAGCAGGAGGTAGCCCCAGGGGATATCTTCCGTATGTGCCAGGTAAAAGACCTTCCTATTCAGGACTGGGTAAAACTGGCCGTCAACCGTGCAAGGCTGTCCAATACCCCAGCGGTATTCTGGCTCGATAAGGGCCGCGCGCACGACAGACAAATGATTACTAAAGTAGAGACCTACCTGAAGGACCACGATCTTACTGGCCTGGACATCCGTATAATGGATATCAAGGACGCTATGAGATTCACTCTGGAGCGTGCTAGGGAAGGAAAAGACACCATATCTGTCTCTGGAAATGTACTTAGGGATTACCTAACCGACATGTTCCCGATCTTAGAACTGGGAACCTCGGCAAAAATGCTCTCCATAGTGCCTCTTATGAACGGCGGAGGACTTTTTGAGACCGGTGCCGGTGGATCTGCACCTAAGCACGTGGAGCAGTTTCTTAAAGAAGGGTACCTGCGGTGGGATTCCTTAGGGGAGTTCTTAGCCCTGCAGGCCAGCCTGGAGCATCTGTCCCAAACACAAAACAATACCAAAGCAGCAGTACTAGCCAAGGCACTTGATCAGGCCAATGCCCAATTCCTTGCCAAGGACAAATCGCCTGCACGTAAGTTGGGTGGTATAGACAATCGGGGTTCACACTTTTACCTTGCCCTCTACTGGGCGCAGGCACTGGCTTCCCAGAGTGAAGACAAGGATCTGGCTGCAACTTTTGCTCCCGTAGCAGAGCAGCTTCAAAAAGAGGAAAAGACCATAAGCGACGAACTGATCGCTGCGCAGGGAAGCCCCCAGCATATAGAGGGGTACTACTACCCTACCTTCGCTCTGACCGATAAGGCCATGCGCCCAAGCACCACGCTGAACCAAATCATCTCTCTGCTTTAAATTTTCAACTCCGCTACGGCGGAGTTTTTTTTTATCGTATCGTTCCAATAGGAACAAATGTTTATTTTTGACTAAAACACTCTCCTTGAAAAAACGGCTTTCATTAGTTCTTCTCACCGCCATGCTTTCCTGCACCAGTGTGCAGAAGCACAACAGCAGGTTGGACACGCCTCTGGAACCCTTCCAACTGCACCAAGACGTGGAGTATGCCCTGGAGCAGCTTGAAAAATTACATCCAGAACTCTACGGATATACACCCAAAGAAACGTTCTACTTTAAGAAGGATTCCCTAATAGAGACCTTGAACAGGCCACTCACTCCACGCGAGTTCTATTTTAGGCTGGCTCCACTTATTAC
The DNA here is from genome assembly GCF_015354315.1 of Planobacterium oryzisoli. Taxonomy (GTDB): domain Bacteria; phylum Bacteroidota; class Bacteroidia; order Flavobacteriales; family Weeksellaceae; genus Planobacterium_A; species Planobacterium_A oryzisoli. The sequence continues at coordinate 60,812 of NZ_JADKYY010000001.1, read as the reverse complement.
CGAAGTACGTCAGGGCCATCTGCAGCTACAACCTGCGCAAAGGCGTTCTACTATTAAAGAGTCCAAGGCGTTAAAAAACAAAAAAGGATTGCTTTCCGAGTTCTCCTACCAGGTTAAAGACGGGCGCATCTACATCAAAGCCGTAAAGGATCCCTCCTTGGCCCACTACAACCAGTCCGAACTCACTCAGATAGAAGGAAAATCCGCCAGTGAACTACTGCAGTCCTACAGCAGACTGGTAAGCCGTGACGGCTACAACACCACATTTTTGCCCTACGCGCTGGCCCGGCGCTGGCCCGTATATTATACGGCCGAGCACTCTTTGAACGATTCACTGCAACTTACCCTTAAAAGGAATGATTCCCTGCAGCAACTCACTCTGGTACGTGCTCCCAAGACTCCACAGGATCTAAAGGAGGATCAGCAGGAGAAAAAGAAAAAAGCAGCGGAAAAGACCCGGGACTATAATCCCCTTACAAAATCCTACAACCGCACGTTGGAATACCTCGATGCCGACCGCAAGGTAGCACTCCTTAAAATACGTAGTTTTTCCTATAGGGGCGCACGTAGTTTTTATAAGTCCAGTTTTCAGGAGCTCAAAGACAACCGTACGGAGCACCTTATTCTGGACCTTCGTAATAACTTAGGGGGGTCTCTGGCAGAAATTCATGATCTCTACTCCTACGTAAGTCTGGAGCAGCGCTTTAAACTCATTGAACCCATAGAATTAAATAGCCGTAGTTCACTTCTTCACAGCAGTTACCAGAGACTATTCCCTAAAGTATTAAGACCAGTTATGTGGACTTTCTACATTCCCTACCGTCTGGGCTCCTATCTACTGGTACGAAAACACCAAGACCGGTATGTATTCTCAAGTACCTACTGGACCTACCCCAAAAAACCAAAAAAGACAGCCTATACGAAATCTCTCTATGTTCTGGTCAATGGCAGCAGTTTCTCCGCAGCCTCTACCCTGGCCAGCAAACTCCAGAGCGCAGGGAGGGCAGAGATCTTAGGCGAAGAAACAGGAGGTGCTGCAAACTGGGCGGTGGCCGGACAATACGCCGTGAAGCAACTACCCCACAGTAGGCTGCTTCTCCCTATTGGACTTATGAAGGTAACGAGCTACACCCACGGAAAAGAGCATAGAAAAGGCCACGGTGTAGATCCCGACCTTAACCTACCTACAGATTCCCTTCTGCCTGGCACATCGCGTGATGCTGCCGTAGATAGGATCCTTAAGAGAATCTCCAGACCTAAAACTCAAAGATAAATCCAAAGTAAGGCAGCGGCGTGGAGCGGTCGTTCTGCGCAGTCTCCAGCTGGTATATTTGCTGCTCCCTTTGGGCATCGGGGTTGGTTATGATGCCATTACCCTGCGCATCACGTGATAGGGCAAGTACCGGCAGTCTGCTGGGATTATCGGAACCATAGGCATTGACCACATCAAGATAGAAGGTAAATTGCCAGGAGGGAAACGTCCATTTCTTCTCTGCGCGCAGATCCAGTTGGTGCACCAGATTTCCCCGCTGAGAATTGAGCAGAGTAAAGTCCTTCACCGGCGCATTGGCTACGTTCCATACCACCACCCGTGCACTTTGTGAAAGGTCGTAAGGGGTCTCAGGCAAGGCACTTTGCAACCGGAACCTTGCAGCCAAGTTCCAGTCTCTTTTAAGGTATTTTCCTGCCGTGAGGGAAAGTATGTGCCTACTGTCCCAACTTGATGGTTCGTAGGTACCTTGAGCATTGGTAAACTCCGAATACCCTAGTGTATATGCCATTATTCCGTAGAAATCATTTAAGGTCCTCTTTTGTGCCAAAAGTTCCACACCGTAGGTATGCGCCAGCTGAAGACAGTTGCGCACCCTATCGGAATCCAAAGGTTGGGAAGTATCAAATTTGCGCACGGCCCGACGGCGCCTGATGGCATCTGCAGTTTCCGTAATTGTAGTTTGTTAGGGTTTATAGGGAGCTAAGTAAGCCGGGATCTACCCGATTAGGCAGTGTCACGCGTAGCTGAGGCTCTCTCTCCATGGCTCGCTTAATGGCATCCATAGCTCCCTCATTACGCGCCCAGCTACGCCGGGCTATACCGTTGTTAACGTCCCAAAAAAGCATGGATTCCAAACGGCGCTGCGATTCTTTACTTCCATCCAGCAGCATGCCAAACCCTCCGTTGATTACTTCTCCCCAACCTACACCACCTCCATTGTGTATGGAAACCCAGGTAGCTCCACGGAAACTGTCTCCAATGACATTCTGTATGGCCATATCTGCGGTAAAACGTGATCCGTCGTAGATATTGGAAGTTTCCCTGTAGGGAGAATCTGTTCCCGAGACATCGTGGTGGTCGCGGCCCAGTACTACCGGACCAATCTCCCCACGCGCAATTGCCTCATTGAATGCCTGAGCAATCTGAATCCTACCTTGGGCATCGGCATAAAGTATTCGCGCCTTGGAGCCCACCACCAATCGGTTGGCTTTCGCTCCTTGAATCCACTGAATATTATCGGCCATTTGTTGGGCAATCTCACTCGGAGCCTGCCTAGCTAATTGCTCCAGCACCTCAAGGGCCAAGGCATCGGTTTTGTCCAGATCCTTTTCACTACCACTTGCGCATACCCAACGGAAAGGTCCGAACCCATAATCAAAACACATGGGACCCATGATGTCCTGCACATAGCTAGGGTACTTATATTCCCTTCCAAGGGTAGGCTCGGAGGCCATTACGTCGGCCCCTGCCCTTCCCGCTTCTAGCAGGAAGGCGTTTCCGTAATCAAAGAAATATGTTCCTTCGCTGGTATGGGAGGCGATGGCTCGTGCGTGTCTTCTTAGGCTCTCTTGTACATGGGCTTTAAAGGCGCTGGGATCCTGGGCCATCATACGGTTGGACTCCTCAAAACTCAAGGAGACCGGATAGTACCCACCGGCCCACGGATTATGGAGGGAGGTCTGATCCGAGCCGACCGCGATGAAAATTCCCACCTCTTTAAAATATTCCCACACCTCTACTACATTTCCTAAGTAGGCAAGAGAAACGGCCTCTCCATTATGCTGTGCCTTTTGCACGCGCTTAGTGAGTTCTTGTAGGTCGGAGAATATCTCGTCAATCCAGCCCTGGGCGTGTCGGATTTGGGTTATTTTTGGATTCACCTCCGCGCAAACCGTGATACAGCCTGCGATAGTACCCGCTTTAGGCTGGGCTCCTGACATTCCCCCTAACCCCGAGGTAACAAATACATTTCCCTGTGGTTTAAGGCCTATCTTGCGAAACGCATTGAGCACCGTGATGGTGGTTCCGTGCACAATACCTTGGGGACCGATATACATATAGCTACCTGCTGTCATCTGCCCGTATTGACTTACCCCAAGGGCATTAAACCGCTCGTAGTCGTCTGCCTGCGAATAATTAGGGATTACCATCCCGTTAGTCACTACTACGCGGGGGGCATCGGGGTGGGACGGAAAAAGTCCCATAGGATGTCCCGAATACATCACCAAGGTTTGGGTGGGTTCCATTTCCGACAAGTACTTCATCGTAAGAAGATACTGGGCCCAATTACTAAAGACCGCACCATTCCCTCCATAGGTGATCAGTTCCTCGGGGTGTTGTGCTACCTGGGGATCAAGATTATTATGAATCATCAACATTATAGCCTGCGCCTGGAGCGATTTACCGGGATACTCGGAAATACTGCGCGCATAGATGGGATAGGTAGGACGAAAGCGATACATATAGATCCTACCGTAGGTACGTAATTCGGTCAAGAACTCTCCTATTAATTCTTCGTGCCATTTTGCCGGGAAATAGCGCAGTGCATTTTCCAGGGCGAGTTTTTCTTCCTGTGCAGTGAGAATTTGCTTTCTGTGGGGCGCCCTGTTCACGGAAGGGTCCAGTGGCCTTGGTTCGGGTAAGTTCTCAGGAATCCCCTGTTGTATTAACTTTTTGAAATTCGTTTCTTCCATAGTACATATTAGTTAGTCGATCCCAGCATCGGTACAAACCGGTACCGCCCGAAAGACTCTTTTTCAAATTCCGTTGGTGCAATTTTGGTGAATCGATACAGTATCTGTTCCTGCAAAGGACCTAGGGGAATCACCATCCTCCCGCCTACTTTCAGCTGTTTTAACAGCTCGCTTGGAAGCTGCTGCGCACCACAGGTCACTAAAACACTGTCAAAAGGAGCAAACGTGGGCAGGCCCTGAAAGCCATCGCCAAAACTTTGAAACTTAGGCCGTAGTCCTATCTCCTTTAAGGTTTTGTGGGAAAAATCAAACAGCTCCTTTTGACGCTCCACGGAATATACCTGCAGACCCATCGCTACCAAGACCGCCGTTTGGTACCCACTACCGGTCCCAATTTCCAGTACCTTGTCTCCTTCTCTAGCCTCAAGCAACTGGCTTTGCTCCGCCACGGTGGAGGGATGGGAAATCGTTTGGTTCGAAGCGATGGGAAAGGCTCGGTCCTGATAGGCGTATTCATGAAAAATGCTTTCTAGAAACAGATGTCTAGGCACCTGCTCCATGGCACGCAGAACCAGCGGGCTAGTAATGCTGCAGTGGTCCCTGAGGTACTCCACGAGCTTCTTCCGGTGTCCCTTATGTAAAAATGAATCCTGCATCTAACAAAAGTAAAGATTTAGAGTCATTCCTACCAGAGTTAAACCGAGAAAAAAGCGACTGCAAGGGCAGGCCGATACGGTAAATTCCTGAGCTAATTACTATATTTACACAAATTATCTATACCATGTTACGAGCGGGTCTTGTGGGTGCTGGACACCTGGGGAAAATTCATTTGAAACTACTGGAGCAAAGTGAGAAATACTCGCTTGTTGGATTCCACGATGCCGATCCACACGTGGGAAAGGCCATTGAAAAAGAGCTGGGATACCGTTATTTTGAAGATTTCGATTCCCTTCTCGAGCAAATCGACATGCTGGACATTGTCACCCCAACTCTTTACCATTACGACTATGCACTGAAAGCAATCGCAGCGGGCAAACACTTCTTTTTGGAAAAGCCGGTAACCCAAACGCTCGAGCAGGCTAAGGACATTGTATTTCTTTGTAACAAATACGGCATCAAAGCCCAGGTAGGCCATGTGGAGCGCTACAATCCCGCATTCATTGCCACCCGGTCCTACATACAGAATCCCATGTTCATTGAAATCCACCGGTTGGCAGAATTCAATCCCCGCGGTACGGACGTATCGGTAGTACTGGACCTGATGATCCACGATCTGGACATCCTTTTAAGCCTAGTGAAGTCAAAAATCAAGCAGATACATGCCAGCGGTGTTTGTGTGGTTTCCAAAACACCAGACATCACCAATGCCCGCATTGAATTTGAAAACGGTTGTGTGGCCAACCTAACCACTTCACGTATTTCTATGAAAGCCATGCGTAAATCCCGCTTTTTCCAGCAAGATGCCTATATTTCGGTAGATTTTCTGGAAAAAAAAGCCGAAGTGATTCGTATGAAGCCGGTAAGTGCCCAGAGTTCTCCATTCGATATGATCATAGAAAATGCTGAGGGGGAGAAGAATCAGATAGTTTTTGAGTATCCGCAGATCGAATCCAACAATGCAATCTTGGACGAACTTAACGCCTTCGCACAAGCAATAGAAAACAACCAGCATGTAGAGGTCTCCTTAGAAGATGGTATGCTGGCCTTGGAGGTAGCCTTAGAGATTATGCGACTTATCACCAAGGAAAATCCGCAATGACAGTATTGCGCACTGCCCTACTACTTTTTACGCTTTGTTCCCTACTACCACTCTATGGACAGGGAAAATTTCAGGTACGATTTTACCACGAAATTAAGGGGTACCAAGCTATACTCTATGCCGACAATGAGGAGTACACCCCCATATCCAGTCAGCTAACTTTGCAACTAATCGGCATGAAGTCTAAGCTTAAATCAGGCGATACCGTGGTATTATCTCCCCGTACGCAGCGCCAGGAAATCACGCGATTTAACCCCATCAATAAGGGAAAAACCCACTTCCATTATAAAACACTCTCCAATTACGGGGACACCAGAATAAAGCACTACGACAGCCTATATATCTATTCCCTACCTTTTAAGCAGGGAGCTTCATATGCGGTAGGACAGGGCTACAATGGTACGCGTACCCACCAAGGAATCCATGCGCTGGATTTTGCGATGCCAGAAAAAAGCCCCGTGCATGCTGCTAGAGAAGGCCGAGTGGTCTTTGTCCAGGACCAACATACCACGCACTGCTATAGGCCGGAGTGTGCTAAGTACAATAATGAAATAATCGTCCTGCACGAAGACGGTACTTTTGCACAGTACACCCACCTTTATCCTCAGAGCGCAGTGGTAGAAAAGGGACAGTATATTGAGAAAGGCGGCCTTCTGGCAAAAAGCGGAAATACAGGATATTCCAGTGGACCGCATCTGCACTTTGGGGTATACTTACACCGCATTTCTGGGCAGAAAGTGTATCTACCGACCTATTTTGAAACCCACTCTAAGGAAAGAACCCTGCTGGAGGAGCACAAAACGTACAGAAACAAATAACACCTAATAATAAATCAAAATCCAATGAAACAAGTTGTAGTAATCGGCGCAGGAACCATGGGAAATGGAATTGCCCATACGTTCGCACAAAGCGGTTTTAGCGTCTCTTTAGTGGATGTATCGGCCTCAGCGCTGGAAAAAGGAATGCAGACGATTGAAAAGAATTTGGACCGCATGGTGTCCAAGCAGACCATTTCTTCCCAAGACAAAGACAACACCCTTGCAAATATTAATACCTATACCGAGCTCTCCCAGGCTGCGAGGCAAGCGGAACTCATTGTGGAAGCTGCAACAGAAAACAAGGAACTGAAATTTCGCATATTTAAAGAAATGGACTCTCTGGCTCCTGAGGGATGTATCCTTGCTACCAATACTTCCTCCATTTCCATTACTGAGATAGCCTCCGTTACACAGAGACCGGATAAAGTGATAGGAATGCACTTCATGAATCCGGTTCCGGTCATGAAGCTGGTAGAAGTGATCAAAGGGTATTCTACTTCAAAGCAGACTTTCGAACAGATCTACAACCTCTCTGAAACCTTGGGAAAAGTGCCGGTAGAGGCCAACGACTATCCTGGTTTTGTCGCCAACCGTATACTGATGCCAATGATTAATGAAGCTATTGAAACCCTCTACAACCGAGTAGCGGGTGTCCAGCAAATCGATACCGTTATGAAATTAGGAATGGCGCACCCAATGGGACCGCTGCAACTTGCCGATTTCATTGGTTTGGACGTATGTCTTGCCATTCTCAATGTACTGTACGATGGCTTTAAGAACCCTAAATATGCACCCAATCCTTTACTGGTCAATATGGTGCAGGCTGGAAAATTAGGCGTGAAGTCCGGAGAGGGTTTCTACGACTACTCCCAGAGCAAAAAAGCAGAGAAAGTATCCACAATGTTCGGACCCGAATTTTAACATAATTTAAAAAACGCTCCACCTTCGCTAAAGCAAATTTGTTTATCTTTGATTAAAATAAACCCTAAGAAAATGAAATTACCTAAATTTTTACTTGCCGATAATTCCGAAATGCCGGAAGATTTATTTGTAGTACACACCGAATATCCACGTTTCATCCTTAACGTAGAAGAGGAAGAAGTAGAATGGTTGGATGATTTGGAAGGTGACGATGAGGAAACCATGGCCGATGAAGCTACCAAGGTGGTAGAACAAGCTTTCGTATGGTGTGATGAGGAACTTGCTAAATACGACGAAGAAGAAGACGAGGAATAATTTCCCTACGAATTCATACACAAAGGCCAACCCTAAATTCATTAAGGTTGGCCTTCTTTTATGGAGTGTGGACAAAAGCCCACTAAAGAAAATCTATGGAGTAAAACGATTGAATTTCATCAACAGCAAATTGCCCTTATAGAGCTCAAGTACTCCCTGATTCACAACATAGGTATCCACCTGGGAAAGAGCCTGCAGAAAGTTTGTTTCAGTCATCATATCCTCACAAGCCATTTTTGTCGAGCCTATACGAGTTACGGAAAAACCACCATTAGAGGCGTTGAGAGAAAGCGTACCGAAATAATTATTACATCCCGCATTTCCTGAGATGCGGTCCTGCTCGAGAATAAGGGTGGGCGTCTTGCCTTTTACCTGGTCCGCCAGTTGCCACTGCGTGGAACTGATCGCTACTTGTTTAGAACCTACCTTACTTCCCGATGGGAGTACATTACACGAAACTACAAGCACAAATAACAGTGCGAACAACAGTACTTTTTTCATAAACAGGTATTTAATTCAAATTTAAGAAATAAAAACGGAATGCCTATTGTAAATCAGACGCTCTGAGACTACCGTTACAAAGCACATGCCACTTGCCTTCCAGTTCTTACAGCTACGAAAGTACTACCCTCTTAGCTGCGCCGTAAATTTCTTTTCGAAGAGTGCAACAAGTTGCTGCATCACCTGTGCGATTTCCTTTTCTTCTAGGGTCTTTTCTTCACTAAGCAAAGAAAAGTTCAGCGCATAGGATTTTTTTCCCTCTGGGAGGTTTGCCCCTTCGTATACATCGAAAAGCCCCACAGAGCGTAAATACGGCGAATTAATACTGTATGATGCCTTTTGCAGTTCCCCAAACGTAGTAGTGGAATCCACCAGTAGAGCAAGATCCCTTCGTACCGCATTAAATTTCGGAAGGGTCCGGAACTTCAGCTGCGTTTCTAAAAGCAAACTGTGGAGATTCTCAAGCTCTAGCTCTGCATAAAAACAGTCCTGTGCCAGGTCAAATTCCTTACACAGTGCAGTGGAAACTTGCCCCATCCGGGCCAGCGTTTTACCCTGGGCCTGGATCTGGAGTCCTTGGACAAAACGGCTGTCTTCAAGATGCTCTTCCTCCAATGGAAGGGTGAGTTTCTCTAAAAGAAGCAGTACATAAGACTTCAGATAGTAAAAGTCACTCACTACCTTCTTCTGTATCCAGTTCTCTGTATTTTCTTTACCGGTAAGTAGTAGTGCAAGCTGCTTTCTTTCCTGGTAACCATCCTCTTTATAATAAATCTTACCCAGTTCGAATAACTTAAGGTCCGAAGACTTACGGTTGCTGTTGTATGCGGCGTTCTCCAGCAAACCTTCCAGTAAAGATTGGCGCATCATAGCCAGCTCATTGGAGAGGGGATTTAATAATTTTACTGCTTTAGGAGTATCTTTTAGGGAGGTGAGGGAGTTATTCATCACTTCGAAAAAACCATTTCCTTGAAGCATCCGCGCAAGATAATTCTCCAGCTGCTCCTTGGTTGATTTCTCTTTTTTATGCGGCGTGAAATTAAATTTTGAAGGTGCCTCTACTTTATTGTAGCCGTAAATGCGAAGTACCTCCTCGATTACATCGATCTCGCGGGTGACATCCGCTTTGAAAGCAGGTACCTGAAGTTCCAGTCCGTTAGTGATCTCATTGAGTATAACAATCTCCAAAGAACGAAGAATTTCTTTGACCTTCTCGCGGTGTATCTTTACTCCTAAGATCAGATCCAACATGGAGTAACGAAGAACCACATAATGCCCTGTGTCGGATAGCGTATCGGCTTCCAGAATGCTTCCAACAAGGGAACCTCCTGCAATCTCCTGTATAAGGTGTACCGCCATGCCCAGGGCGCTGCGAACCATTTCCGGATCTACCCCGCGCTCAAATCGAAATGAGGCATCGGTACTAAGACCATGGGCCTTAGCTGCTTTACGTACTGCAACGGGGTCAAAGTAGGCACTTTCCAAAAAGACCGTGGTAGTGGAACTCTCCACTCCAGAATTTTTTCCACCAAAAACACCGGCAATACAGAGTGGGTTATTTTCACCGTCCTTAATAAGTATCTCCGTACCCTGAAGTATACGCTCCACGCCGTCGAGTGTGGTAAAAAGCGTTCCATTAGGAACTGTTCCAACCCGTACCTGCGCTTTTTTTATTTTCGCAGCATCGAATGCATGAAGTGGTTGTCCCACACTGTGCAGGATATAGTTGGTAATATCTACTACGTTGTTTATCGGTGCAAGACCTATAGAGCGGAGTCGGTTTTGGAGCCACTCTGGTGATTCCTCTACGGTTACGTTCTCAAGCACGGCGCCTAGATAACGTGGTGCTAATTCACTATCCTCCACTACTAATGAAATACCGCTCTCACCTTCTGATTCCAGGGAGAATTTAGAAGGCTTTTCCAGTTGGGATTTTAAGGCGTTCGATGTGAGATAGGCGTGAAGATCCCGTGCCACACCGTAATGGGACATGGCGTCGGTGCGGTTTGGAGTAAGTCCAATTTCAAGAATCTGATCCGAAACCAAATCAAAGTACTGTGAAAGAGGCGTACCTACCTGGTACTTGGCGGGATCCAGAACTAGTATACCGCTTTGGTCTTCGCCAAGGGAAAGTTCCTTCTCCGAGCAGAGCATCCCTTGGGACTTCTCTCCGCGGATTTTAGCTTCCTTGATTACCAGTTCCTGTCCTTGGTCGCCATACAAAGTTGTACCTACCGTTGCCACTGCCACGGTTTGGCCTGCAGCCACGTTGGGCGCTCCACAGACAATGGAAAGAATTTCCCCTCCACCCACATCTACCGTTGTGGTATTTAGTTTGTCTGCATTGGGGTGCTTTTGACAGGTGAGTACCTTCCCTACCAGCACTCCAGAAAGCCCTCCAGGGATGCTCTCGTACGGAGTGATACCTTCCACTTCCAGGCCTATGTCGGTGAGAAGTTCCCCAATACGTTCGGTCTTGAGGTCCGTTGTTATATAATCTTTTAGCCAGTTACTGGAGATCTTCATGCAGTCTGTGTTTTGCGTTAATTTCGAGTGCAAATATCGTGAATTTAGGGCACACAGGAAAATTATGCCTCCAAAATACAAAAGATCCGAACGTGGGTTCGGATCTCATTAGTTTGTTTGGGAGTATTCCTTACATGCCGATCACAGGCATGGATAGCATTAAAAGATGCTCACTCTGCTCCAGTCCATCAAGAGGTTCTACAATTCCCGGACGGTTTGGCTGGGAAAGTTTCATGGTAATATCCTCCGAAGTCAATACTGTTAGCATTTCCGTTAGAAACTTCGAACTGAACCCTATATTGATATCCTCACCATTGTAATCACAAGGAATCTGCATGTCCGCTTTATTTGCAAACTCGGTATCCTCCGCATGAAGGTGTAGAATATTGCCTGAAAGCTTGAAACGAACTTGATTAGTAGACTTATTGGACATGATGGATGCTCTACGAATAGCGCCGAGCAATAAATTACGATTGATTATAAGCACATTAGGACTTTCCTTAGGAATAACCGCAGCATAATTAGGGAACTTCCCGTCAATCAGCCTACAAATCCATACATGAGTGGAGAAGGAAAATTTAGCCATATTATCACTGAATTCGATCACAACATCCTCTGAGGAATTGGAAAGTATACCTCTGAAAAGGCTCAGGGGCTTCTTAGGTAGGATGAATTCCATAGGTTCGGCTACCAAGTCTTTGCGGCTGTATACCACCAGGCGGTGGGAATCCGTGGAAACAAAATTGGTTTCGTTCTCCGTAAACTGGAAAAGTACTCCGGTCATCATCGGGCGAAGCGAATCGTTGGAAGTGGCAAAAAGGGTATTGGACAGTGCCTCTGAGAGCACTCCCGCCGGAAGGGTCACACTGCGCGCCGCATCAAATTCAGGAAGTTCAGGGTAGTCCTCGGCATTGTCAAGCGCCACGGCGAAATTGTCCTTCTCGTCAAGAATCTCAAGTAAGCTTCCTCCCGATTCTGGATTGTCTTTTACCGAAAGGGTCAGCGGCTGCTCGCCGTAGGTTTTTAAAAAGTCCTGAAATATTTTTGCCGGTACAGCTATCTTTCCGCTGTTCTCGGACTTTACCTCAAGGGAAGTAACCAGCGTAGTCTCCCCGTCCGATGCAGTAATCTGAAGACTGTTCTGCTCCAGTGTGAACAGATAGTTTTCCAGGATAGGCCGGGATTGTGAATTGGATATCACTCCACTGACGGTTTGAAGCGCTTTTTGCAGTTCTCCACTTGAAACAATAAACTTCATAGATTTGAATTAATTTTTACAAATATAACAAATTGACTCTACATTAGACCATAGGAAACATTTACTTTTTAGGATTCAAGCCGCAGAACTCTCTGCCTGTTTCCAGTCTCTATAAATCTCTTATCTTTACTCTATGCGCAGTAAAAAAACTTCCTTTGCCAGCAGCCTAAGCAATGCCTTGTCGGGCCTTGTACACCTTCTACGCTCTGAGCGGAATTTTCAGATTGAGGTGGCAGCTCTTCTACTAAATCTTGTACTGATCGTAGTACTAGAAGTACCGCTTTTAAAGACATTGATGATTCTCTCGGTCTGTCTTTTGGTTCTCTTTGCCGAGACACTTAATACGGCGGTAGAAAAACTCTGCGACGCTTTGCATCCTTCCCACCATCCCATCATAGGTCTTGTGAAGGACCTATGCGCAGGAGCTGTTTTACTCTGCGCCGCACTGGCACTCATTGTAGGAGTTGTAGTATACTACCCCTACGTTGCAGCTCTTTTACTGCGGTAAAACAGTGGGCTGTGCTCTACCCCTTGAAATAGAGTACGCCGTTTCGGAAAATATTATGATAGTCTGCACCTGGAATATTGCGCATCAGGCCTTTTGCTACGCGTTCCGGATGACTCATCCTTCCGTAAATTTTTCCGTCTCTTGAAGTCACACCCTCGATTCCCATAAGCGAATTGTTCGGGTTGAAAGGCATGCCATGGGCCACCTGTCCTTCCAAATCCACATACTGCGTTGCCACCTGTCCCGCTTCAAACAAGGATGCAAGCACCGACTCCGAGGCAACGAAACGGCCCTCTCCGTGCGATATAGGGACTGTGAAGACCTTACCTTTATCGCCTGTAAGCCAAGGACTTTGGTCGTTGAGTACCTTTACATGAACCATCTGGGAGATATGCCGACCGATGGCATTGTGCGCTAGAGTCGGTGAATTTTGATCTAAATCCCTTATGCGTCCATAAGGCAGCAAACCAGACTTCACAAGGGCCTGAAAACCGTTGCAAATTCCTAAAATCATCCCGTCGCGCTCTAAGAGAGCAGCAATGGCATCCTGCATGCGATCGTTCTTTAGAACGTTGACAATGAATTTAGCACTACCATCCGGCTCGTCCCCTGCAGAAAATCCTCCAGAAAAAACCACGATCTGCGAACGCTCTATATGTTCTACCCAAGTAGCAATGCTTTCATTGAGATGCTGGGCAGAAAGATTCACCAGTGGGGAACTAACCACGCGGGCGCCCTCCTGTGCAAAGGCATTCTGGGTTTCGTATTCACAGTTGGTTCCCGGGAAAATAGGTGCAAATACCTGCGGAGTTCCAAAGCCATGCTTCTTGATCACGACCTGTAGACCTGTTGCCTTCCCTGCGGGTGGCTCTAGAATCACTCTGGTCTTTTCTTTAGTGGGAAAGAGCTCCTCAAAAGTAGAGGTATAAGCTGATAACAGATCATCAATTTCCATCACTTCCCCATTGATCTCTAAAAGTGAAGAAGAGCAGACCGTTCCAATTTTCTTAAGCAGCGGATGGTCTATTTCGCCTTGGGCCTCAAGTACCAAAGAACCAATGTTTTTCTCAAACAGGACCTGCTCCTGAGCCGTAACCTTCGCTCCTAATTTGTTTCCAAACGACATTACGGACAGTGCGCCGGCAAGGCCTCCGTCTTTAATGGTCTTGGCCGCTACGATGCTCCCCTCTGCAATGGCTTTGTGCACTAGGTCGTAGACCTCTTTCAGTTCCTCGTAGTTAGGCATTGCATCCCTTTGTGCTTTGTGGTGGTAGAAGTATAGGGTGTTTCCGGGTGATTTAAATTCCGGAGAAATGATATGGCTTTTTCTGCCGTGCGCACAGGCAAACGAAATAAGGGTCGGAGGAACAGTCAAATCCTGATACGTTCCACTCATACTGTCTTTTCCGCCTATGGCAGCAAGTCCTAGTTGCATCTGTGCATCGAAGGCCCCCAGTAGCGAAGAGAGTGGTTTGCCCCATTTACTGGAGTCGGTGCCTAGCTTCTCAAAATATTCCTGGAAACTCAGTCGTATATTTTTTCGCTCCCCACCCATGGCCACCACTTTGGCCACACTTTCCACTACGGCGTACGAGGCGCCGAGCAGAGAATTTTGTTCGGACAGGTAGGGGTCAAATCCCCAGCTTGCCAGAGAAACCGTCTCTATGTCCCTGGCTCCTAACACGGGGAGGGTCTGGACACTTCCTTCCATGGGCGTCTGCTGAAAGGTTCCTCCAAAAGGCATGGCTACAGTGGTAGCACCTACCGAGGAATCAAACATTTCACTTAGGCCTTTCTGGGAGGCAGTATTGAGTTGCTTAAGTTCTTCTTTGAGCGCGGTCATGGAGAAACTCTTTGGAATGCTTTGCACTGGCTTAAGGTGGGTAACCTTTGCTGCTTGTACTTTCTTGCACCCATTGGTATCTAGAAATTCCCTGCTTAGATCTACAATTTTCTCTCCTCTCCAATACATACGCAGCCTTCCGGTATCTGTGATTTCAGCAATAGTGAAGGCGTGAATGTTCTCCTTTGCACACAGTTCAATAAACTTTTTCTCCTGGCCGGCCGAGACGACCACGGCCATGCGCTCCTGGGATTCGGAAATAGCGAGTTCTGTACCATTGAGTCCCTCATACTTCAAAGGCATGGTATCTAGATTAATCTCCAGACTTTGGGCTATCTCCCCAATGGCCACGCTCACTCCCCCTGCACCAAAATCGTTGGATTTTTTAATAAGTTTGGTGACCTCCGGATTGCGGAAAAGACGCTGAATCTTGCGCTCCTCGACCGCATTACCTTTTTGCACCTCCGTAGAGAGAGTGTGTATGGAGGTCTCGTCCTGCTCTTTACTGCTTCCTGTTGCGCCACCCACACCGTCTCTTCCGGTAGCTCCTCCCAGAACTATGACTTTATCACCAGGCACAGGCGTCTCACGGCGCACCCAATCCTGTGGTACGGCCCCAACTACAAACCCTACTTCCATACGCTTGGCCTTATAGCCAGGATGGTAAATTTCACTTACCTGTGTGGTGGCAAGTCCGATCTGGTTTCCATAGGAAGAATATCCGTTGGCTGCCTGTTTGGAAATGGTTCTCTGTGGCAGTTTGCCCTTGAGGGTTTGGTCGAGAGGTTCCAGCACATTGGCAGCGCCCGAAAGACGCATCGCTTGGTAGACATAGGAACGTCCCGAGAGGGGATCCCTGATGGCGCCTCCAAGGCACGTCGAAGCACCCCCAAAGGGTTCTATCTCGGTGGGGTGGTTATGGGTTTCGTTTTTAAAGAGAAGGTACCAAGGTTCCTTCCTACCGTCGTATTCGGCCTCTATTTCTACCGTACATGCATTGATTTCTTCGGAGATTACCAAGTTAGACAGCTGTGCGTTCTGGTAGAGGTATTTAGCAGCTAAAGTACCGATATCCATAAGGGAAATCGAGCGGTGCTCTCGCCCTAAGGCTCTGCGCGTCTGCTTGTAGTGGGTAAAGATTCGCTCGAGAACCTCCTTGTAGGGGCCTTGGAATTCAATGTCTGTAAGCTCCGTTTCAAAGGTGGTATGTCGGCAATGGTCACTCCAGTAGGTATCTAGCATTTTTAGCTCGGTCTGCGAGGGATCTCTCTTCTCAGAAATAAAATAACTCTGGATATGATACAAGTCGTCTAGGCCAAAGGAAAACGCTTCCTGATAGTAAAACGCTTCCAGTTCGCTGGGGCCCCAGGTAGTAAAGCCCTCGTGGTAGAGTACTGGTTGTGGCGTACTTTGCGTCGGGATTTCCAGTATCTGAAGGTCTTTTTCCTGACTCTCCACTTTATTGATTAGAGACTTTGCCACCTCCTCTACCACCGCCTTGGAAGCTCCGAGTACTTCAATGAGCTTTCCACTGCGCACCTGCGCCGTAGTATTACCGGTTAGAAGTGCAATGCACTGCTGCGCGGAGTCCGCTCTCTGGTCGTACTGTCCCGGAAGGTATTCCATCGCAAAATAGTGGGCCTGGGCAGGATTTTCCTCATGGAGCTGATCCATCACCGGGTCCACGAAGGTGCTGTATAGAGCTTTCTCATACTGGCTAGGTTCAATACCAAAAATATCGTAGATATTATACACCTTAACCCCAGTGATGGAGGAATCTATCGATTTAATCTCGTCCATCACTTTAGGACTTTCTACATCAAAGAGACCACGCTTCTCAACAAATATTCTTTTTTTCATAGCAGTTCTTCCTCACAGGGAATAATAAATGGCATCTTACAACAAGGCCGTTTAAAAAAATATGCAGCCCAGAAGACTGCATGTAGGTTACACTTTAAGTTCGGTCTGCATGCCCAGATCCTGAGCGTACTTTTTCAGCAGAGGCGCTATTTCGTTATCAATAAATTCCTGCGTCTGGACGGGTGCGAAGCCAATAAAATTCTTAGGGTCCAGTACCTGCATCAACTTGGTCTTGTCCAGGCGCAGCGTAGTATCTGCAAGAATCCGCTCCAAGAGGTCGTTTTCCTCTCCGTCCATCTTAACCTTCTTGCTTGCTTCCATAGAGTGCTGACGGATAATTTCATGGATCTCTTGTCGGTCACCTCCAGCCTTGACCTCTTCCATGATGATGTATTCGGTAGCCATAAAAGGAAGCTCTTCCATGATATGTTTCTTGATACGGTTGGGATATACCACAATTCCGTTCAGGATGTTGTGCCAGATAAGAAGAATCGCATCCACGGCCAGAAATGCCTGTGGGATGGTGAGTCGTTTGTTTGCACTGTCGTCCAGGGTGCGTTCGAACCATTGCGTGGAAGCCACCATTGCAGAGCTCGATGAGAGGGACATAACATACTTGGAAAGCGCTCCGATACGCTCCGAGCGCATCGGATTTCTTTTATAAGCCATTGCGGAAGAACCTATTTGGTCCTTTTCAAACGGCTCCTCTATTTCTTTTAGATTCTGGAGCAGACGTAAATCATTGGTAAACTTATGGGCCGATTGCGCAATATTGGAGAGCAGTGCCACCACTTTGGCATCTACTTTACGGTCGTAGGTCTGACCCGAAACGCCAAACACTTTTTCAAATCCAAACCTTCTGGAAAGTTCTCGGTCCAGATGCTGTACCTTGGAATAATCCGACTCGAAGAGTTCCAAAAAACTTGCTGCCGTACCGGTAGTACCTTTTACACCGCGAAAACGCAAGGTATCGAGGAAAAACTCCATCTCTTCCAAATCCAAAACAAGTGACTGAAGCCATAAGGTGGCTCTCTTTCCTACGGTGGTTAATTGGGCCGGTTGAAAATGGGTGAATCCCAGTGTAGGGAGATCCTTATACTCCAGCGCAAAGTCCTTAAGACTTTCCATCACGTTGACCAGTTTCTTACGTAGTATGAGAAGACCGTCGCGAATCTGAATTAAGTCTGTGTTGTCTCCAACGAAAGCCGATGTAGCGCCCAGATGAATAATGCCCTTAGCTCCTGGGGCAGCATCACCGTAGGTGTGGACATGGGCCATTACATCGTGCCGAAACTTCTTTTCGTACTTGGCAGCCAGATCGTAATCAATCAAGTCCTGAGCCGCTTTAAGCTCATTTATCTGTGCCTCGGTAATATCCAGACCTAAATCCTTCTGGATCTCTGCCAAAGCAATCCATAGCTTTCGCCAGGTGCGGAACTTATTGTTGTGGGAAAAGTTAAAAAGCATCTCCTCACTGGAATAACGCTCCTCCAAAGGATTTTTGTACGAATTCATCGAAATTAGTCGTTTTTTGATCTACGACAAAATTAGTCAAATTTCTCGAGAAAGAAAAGAATTGCGGCAGGGAGTACGTAGCAAATTATACTGTCTCAAAAGAAAAACTGCCCCTGAATACGTAACGTACAGGAGCAGAATTCTATGATTGATTTTTACTTATTTGGACCAGTAGATGCGTTTGGATTTTACCTCAGCGGAATTAGTTCCTACCATGATATCAAATTCACCTTCTTCCCACTCGTAATTAAGCTTGTGGTCGTAAAACTTCAGATCTTCCGGGGTCAGGGTAAAAGTAACGGTTTTGGTTTCTCCCTTCTTAAGCAGCACCTTCTCAAACCCTTTCAGTTCTTTCACAGGACGGGTATTGGAACCTACCAGGTCCCTAACATATAGCTGTACCACTTCGGCACCATCGTACGATCCTGTGTTAGAGACATCCACGCTTACCTGGAGTTTGTCGTTTCCTTTAGGACGCTCTTTGGAGACGCGCGGCTCCGAATAGGTAAACGAGGTGTAGCTTAATCCATAACCAAAAGGATAAAGCGGAGTATTACACTCGTCCATGTAGTTGGCACGGAATCGTTCGTATTCACATTTCTCTACTTTCTGCGGATTCAATGGCCTTCCCGTATTCTTATGGTTGTAGTAGATAGGAACTTGTCCCAGGCTTCTAGGGAATGTCATCGGGAGTTTACCCGAAGGATTCACTTTTCCAAAAAGCACATCGGCTATTGCCAGTCCTGCCTCGGTTCCAGGAAACCACGCATTTAGTATAGCATCCGGAGTTTCGTGTACGTTGGATAGTGCAAGTGGCCTACCAGTGAATAGTACCATGGCGATGGGTTTACCGGTTTTCTTAAGAGCCTCGAGTAAATCGACCTGCGTCTGAGGAATGGTAATTTCCGCTCTTGAAGAGGATTCTCCGCTCATTTCGGCACTCTCACCAATAGCCAAGACAATGACATCGGCTTTGGAGGCAACTTCTACGGCTTCCTTGAGTAGTACTTCTTTACCACGATTATCGCGGTCTACCACCTTACCGTGTGCAGCGTAAATATTCTCCAACTTCTCTGAATCTTCCACGTTGGAGCCTTTGGCCGTAAGTATTTTCACGTCTTTACCTACCACCTGCTTCAAACCATCTACTAGCGTGACAGCCGAACCGTGTTTGGTTGCAACACTCCAGGTTCCGGGCATATTCACCGAGTTATTAACCAATGGGCCTATAACAGCTACAGTTCCCTGTTTCTTCAATGGAAGTACCTGATTGTCATTCTTCAGTAAGACCATACTCTGCGCCGCTATGCTGCGCGCTGCGTCACGGTTCTTCTGGCTGAACACTTCTTTCTTGGCTTCCGCTGCATTGCCGTACCGGTACGGATCCTGGAAAAGACCCAAATCGTATTTGGCTTCCAGAATTCTACGTGCAGCCTGGGTAATTTGCGCCTCGCTCACCTTTCCTTCCTTCAAGGATTTTTCCAATGTAGTGAGAAAGCCTTCCCCTACCATATCCATATCAATTCCCGCATTGAGTGCAAGAGCAGAAGACTGCTGCAGATCTCCCATGCCGTGTTCCACCATTTCGTTAATTCCGGTATAATCCGTTACGATAAAGCCGTCAAAGCCCCATTTCTTGCGAAGGACCTCGTCCATCAGCCATTTGTTACCTGTCGCTGGTATTCCATCCACCTCATTGAAGGACGCCATAACCGAGCCTACCCCGGCATCCACAGCGGCCTTGTACGGAGGGAAATATTCATTGAACATACGGGTATGGCTCATATCCACCGTGTTGTAGTCCATCCCACCTTCCGGTGCTCCGTAAAGAGCAAAGTGTTTCACACAGGCAAGGATGGTGTTTTTAAGGGCCAGATCTTTTCCTTGGTATCCATACACCATGGCTTTTGCCACTTCACTGGCTAGGAATGGGTCTTCGCCGCTACCTTCCGAGACTCTTCCCCACCTGGGTTCCCTAGAGATGTCCACCATAGGAGAAAAGGTCCAGTTAATCCCGTCCGCTGCAGCTTCCCTTGCGGCAATCTGCGCAGACTGCTGGACCAGGTCCGTATCCCAAGTAGCTGCAAGACCTAAGGGAATCGGAAAAGTGGTCTCATATCCATGGATCACATCCATGCCAAAGATCATAGGGATCTTTAGGCGGGATTTTTCCACAGCAACTTTCTGTACTGCACGAATTTTGTCTGCCCCCTTGATATTGAAAAGTCCTCCTACCAGGCCCTGCTCTATTTTCTTTCCAATATTGGAACTCTGCGCCTGTCCGGTAGTAAAGTCTCCTGAGGTAGGAAGATTAAGCTGACCGATCTTCTCTTGAAGCGTCATCTGGGCAATTAAATTATCAATAAAAGCCTTTTTAGTGGATTGGTACTGAGCCGTTTGGAAGGTCTGTACCGGTTGGTTTATAATCTGCTGTGCCATAAAGAGTGGTGAAAGGCTGAGCAGTGCAATTCCAATGAATTTTTTCATAACTATTTTTTTGAATTACTTACTATTTGAGGTTTTCTCTGCGAGAGCAACCAGCGGTAAAATGCCGGATCGGAATAAGTGGAGTCCCACGAATTATGATTATCGTCTGGGAAGATAATTAGTTCCACATTAGGATTGATACGTTTGATCTTTTGGTACATATCAATTGAGGTCATTGGCGATACAATATCGTCGTTACCACCATGGAAGATTTTTATAGGAAGGTCTTTGTACTGGTGGATGGTAGCCTGCATCCAGCGATCGGAAGGAGCACAGACCGGGGCCAGAGCTGCAAAGAGCTCAGGATGTTCATTGGCAAGTTTCCAACTTCCCCATCCCCCCATGGAAAGACCGGTAAGATAAATCCGGGACCTGTCGATATTGTAGCGCGTAGCAATATCTTCAATTAGGTGGTATACGGCCTGGGTATCCCACCACTCGTTAAGTGGGGTTTGTGGGGCCAGCAGTGCTACGGGTTCTCCCAGTAGCGATTTGTAGTTAAAAGGTCCGTGCGCTTTGGCTTTTTCCAAATCGTCCCCCCGTTCACCAGAACCGTGGAGAAATACAATAAGAGGAAGTTTACCCTTTACATCCTTAGGGTAATCTAGTACATACCCGATCTTTTTTTCCTCGGTGATCTTTTGGTCAAAATACGCTTTAGTTTCCTGAGCCTTTGCTAGGGTTCCCCCTAAGGAAATAGAGAGCAGACCCAGCAGTAGTGTTTGTTTTATACGCATCATGGTGGTAATTAAGGGTGTTTAGTAGAGGTGAATTCTAGTTTTTTAAGACCTTGCTTAATGTCCGGTGCATTCATAAAGAGATTCCAAAGAAGGCCCGTTCGGTGGTTTTCAATCATTGGTGCAATAGTACCCTGGTCGATAGCCAAATAGCGTGGAGTGGTCCAGTTATCGTAATGCACGGAGGTAGCATCGTACGGTCCTGCACTTCCGATAAATTCTTTTTTCTCCTCGTATAAATACCGCAGCACATTCATCGATTCCTCAGGGGTGTATGGAAAACTACTAAGTGCAGCCGTCGGGGTAATGACTCCACGGTCATTGGAAGGCATATGCGCCGTGTATCCAACCGAACCGTCGGGATTTCGTGTGTAGGAGGCCGTCATACCCCAATAGTTTTCACCGTATCCTTTAAAGTTCTTAGGGTTTTCCAATGCGTAGCGGTGGCTAATTAGAACGTGGTTGCGGTTAAGTTCAAAATAATCTTTAACCAGACGGTCGGATAGCCCCCTAGGATCCAGTCCCAGATACGAGTAATGCGCCCAAAACAAAGGGCCTCCATATTCCTGCGCACCGTTGTGCTGTACTATTAAATTTAAACCGTATTTGCTGTTCTCTGAGAGGTAGGTTCCATTACGGGTCCAACCTTTATAGTAGGTTTCACTGTCAATGGGATGGGTCGGGGACGAGGCGGCCAGTACATAGGTGATTAAGCACTCATTGTATCCTTCCAAAGGAAAATTCATTTCCCATCCGTAGTTAGGGGACCAGTGCCAATAGAGTACTTTTTCCCCTTTGGTATACCACTGCCATTCAACCCCTCTCCAAAGCGCGTCCATCTTCTCAGCAAGCGCCTTTTCTTTCGCAGTTCCATTCTTAAAGTATTCCCTTACGGTAATAAGTCCCTGAACAAGGAAGGCGGTTTCTACCAGATCTCCTCCGTCGTCTTTTTTACCAAAGGAAACCGTCTTACCATTTCTTCCATCGATCCAATGCGACCATGCACCGTGGTGCCTTTCCGCAGAAGCCAGAAAATCCGCTACATGGGTTAGTCTATCCACTGCTTCGGCTCTGGGAATAAAGCCTCTCTCCACCCCTACCAGCAGAGACATTAGACCAAAACCACTTCCGCCAGTGGTTACCACATCCGAATCGTTTTGGGGATAAACTCCGTCCTGATGGTAGCGTTCCCTGGCTAAAAGGGAATTGGGCTCGGCAAAATCCCAAAAATACTTGAGTGCATCCTTTTGTACCTGATCCATCAGATGCTGCTCCTTGTTGTGCTCCACCCCCTGGTGGTTGGCCACAGGGTTTTGCATATTTTGGCAAGAGGAGGCAATACCTAGGGAAAGTACACCCACTGCGAGAATGTATTTTTTCATAAGCGAATTATTTTTAAAGTGTATATCGGGACGAAGTAAAACCCAGCTTCTTGAGTCCCAGTTTAATCTCCGGTGCATTCATAAACAAATCCCACAGAAAAGAGGATTTGTGGTTCTCTACCATAACCCCAATGGTTCCTTGGTCTATAGCAAGGTAGCGGTTTGCCACCCAGTTATAATGCGGTGCATAGGCATCGTACGGACCTGCCACACCCACCAGCGAAGAGGCTCTCTCTTCATAGAGCATACGCAGGTGCTGCATGCTCTCCTTAGGAGTGAACGGCATGGAGGAAAGAGCTGCTGTAGGAGAAATTACTCCCAGATCGTTCTGGGGTGAATGGGCATTATAGGTAGTACCCCCGTCCGAGGCACGTGAATAGCTTGCGGTCAGTCCCCAGTGCTTGGCGCCGTAGTCTTTCCACTTTTTAGGATTGGCCAATGCGTACTGGTACTGTATCTGGGCATGGTTTGTAGTTACTTTTCCATAGTCTAGATACGCGTCTTGGAGTCCCATTGGATTTAGACACAGAAACGAATAGTGCGACCAAAAGAGGGGCCCTACCCCAGTGCCCTGCCCGTTGTGTTGGGCCAGAACCGGTATTCCGTACTGGGAAGAGGCACTGCGTACCGCTCCAGACCGAGCCCAGCCACGCTCGTAGTTTACCTTAGAGATGGAATGCTCAGGCGAGGAGGCCGCAAGTATATAGGTTACCAGCGTCTCATCAAAGCCCTGCAGTTTCATATTCATTTCAAATCCGTAGTTGGGAGACCAGTGCCAATACAGGCCCTCCTCTTTTCCTTGGGTATAGAAGTTCCACTCGATTGCGCGCCACAGCGTATCGGCTTTTTCGGAAAGCTCTTTTTCCTGCGCATTAGCCGAGTTCTTGAAATACTCACGTACCGCAATAAGACCCTGTGCTATAAAGGCGGTTTCCACCAGGTCTCCTCCATCGTCTTTGGCAGAAAAAGGCAGAACTTTTCCTGTAGATCCATTGATCCAATGGGGCCAGGCGCCGTGGAACCGGTCTGCATTCTGTAGAAAAGTAAGGGCAGTGGTAAGCCGTGCTACCGCCTCACTGCGCGGCACGTACCCATTCTTTATACCCACCAGGATATTAAGCATACCAAAACCCGATCCTCCGGCCGAAAGCACCGAGGCATCAAAACCAGGGTTATCCACATGGTAGCGTTCCCGCGTTAGCTTCGACTCTGGATGTGCGTATTCCCAGAAATACCTCAGTACATCACGCTGGACCTTGTCCATCAGCTCCGCTTCGGTAAGTACTGCCTGAGGCGGAGGTGTTGGAGGTACGGGTTCAGGCTTCACTGCAGGCGACTCCTCGGATCCGCTACAAGAGAGAAGGGCTAGAATGCTGCTGACTAGAAGAAAATTTTTAAATCCCAACATAAAAAAAAAGGTATGAAAGCCCATGCGTATAGGCTTCCATACCTGAAGTTAGATAGTTAATTAACGTTTTTGTGTGTACAGCGACTGTACTTCTTGCGCAGAAAGCGCCACCGAATACATACGGAATTGATCGATTCCTCCCGTCCAGGAGTTTTTCAGCCAATCCCCTGCACCTGCTTCAATCTGCTCGGCAGTGAATTCCTGTGGCCCGGCGCCAATCTTAAGACCTGTAATTTTGGATTCCTCGAGTTTTACATTCCCATGGTTGGTCCATTCTGGCTGAAATCCTAGCGCTACTCCGTCCTTATAAAGTGTCATCTTGGAGGTAGTACCGTCGTAGACGAACGCAAGATGGTGCCAGTTACCGTCGTACAGTCCAGCGACTGCATTGGCCCCTAACCATTCAAACCATTTTTCACCCGTAGCATCTTTTACGAAAAACTTCACAACCGGGGAAGACACCGAACCTTCAGTAAGAAGAAACATGGAACCTTGAGACCAGTGGTAACCTGATACAGCCGGCATACTGAAAATATGGTCGGTTTTAAGTTCCCCTTTCTTAGCCCAAACCGATACAGTGAAACTGCCTGCAGTGGCTGCAAAATCGTTTGCACTAGTGTATTTCACATATTTGTACTGCTCCCCCTGAACGGCTAGTCCATTCGCTCCTTCTACTGAAGTAAGTGGATTACTGCTTGGGAATTTTGCACGTATACTGTCCACCGCGTTCATCAGCGGATTGGTGCTCTCTCCATCAAAAGCTACGTAGAACTTCAAAGGCCCTCCAACCGGGTTGGCATCCGTAGGATAGTCTCCCAGTTCCGGTCTCTCCAAATCTTGGCAGGAAAATACCGCAAGGAAGGAAAGCACATATAATAATTGACTTACAATCTTATTCATTGCTGTTTAAATTAACGGTTAATAATTTGGATTTTGCGTTAGTATTCCCTGACTCTTGTCAATGGCTTCCTGCGGGATAGGAAGGTATTTGTTACGGTCGGTATACCCTTTGGAAGCCAAAACAGTAATGGCATCACCCCAACGTACCAAGTCGTAAAAACGCTCGAATTCCATTCCAAACTCAACTCTTCGCTCGTGCTTGATCGCATCGCGCATGGCCAGCTGACCTGAAGCCGTCGTATTAGAAAGACCTGCGCGTACACGCACCTGATTCACATACGTAGCGGCTTTCGAAGTCTGGCCAATCTCATTGGCGGCCTCGGCAGCCATAAGCAGTACATCCGCGTATCTCATGAATTTAATGTTCTCCCAATGGTTTTTATTCTGGCCATAAAATTCACGTTCACTTGGCAGTGTATAGGCTTTACCGTTCCAGTATTTCTGCGCCAGTGGTGGAGAATCCGGTAGGGTTTTTATTCCGTAGATATCCGGCTTACCGCTCTCAAGTATAGTGGTTTTCTTACGTAGGTCACCTGCCTCGTACGCAGCCACAAAATCCTCGGAAGGCACATTGAATCCCCATCCTAAATCCCATTCACCGGAACCACGAACCCCCTGCGATTCGTAGAAATTGTTGCTATATTTGGTAGGATAGTCGTAGGTTTTCTGCACCTCGAACACCGACTCCCTGGAATTGTTCCCTTCCTTGGAGAATTCCTTATCGTAGGAAGAATTTAAGGTGTAGGCTCCAGAGCCAATGACGGCCTCGGTAAGTTCTAATGCTTTGGACCAATTACGCTGGTAAAGGTAGAGTTTGGCGAGGTAGGCCTGCGCCATCCCTTTAGTTGCCCGTCCCCAATACGCGGAAGGCCACTGTACCGGAAGGGATTCGATGGCTTCCGTGAAATCTTTCTCGATCTGCGCATCTACTTCTGCTACCGTATTTTTGGGAGCGATTTCGTCCTGTGGGTTGTCAATGGATTTTAAGATCACCGGAACTTCCCCATAGTTTCTGCGCAGTTCAAAATAGGCGTAGGCGCGTATGGCTTTTGCTTCTGCTATGTTGGTCAGGGTCCCTTGTGAGGTGTCGCCCGATTCCAACGCGTCATTGATGAGTTCGTTGGCGTCAAATATCAGTTTGTAGTGGCCGTTCCAGGTATTGGTGATATGTCCGTTGGTAGGGACGTAGGCAAAACGATCGAAAACGTTGCCGTCGTTGGCCGCATCGGATTCGGAGCTACCTTTATTGGAATCGTCGCTTCTGATGATACTAACCCATATTTTGGTGAAATCTGCAATACCTCCTTCCGTACGTAAGGTACTGTACAAACCGAAGGCCTGGGCTTCAAATCCTCCGATGGGAACTTCGCCCACGGTAGGTCTTCCTTCCGGTTTGAGATCAAGATAATCGCTGCTACAGCTGCTAACTACTCCTGCCGTAGAGCTTAATAGTCCTGCAAGCAGGAAAACTCGGATTATATTCTTATTCATAATGTTGTTTTTAGAAAGTTACATTCACACCAAAACTGGTCACCCTAGGGTTTGGATAGCCGCTGCCGTTCACTCCGAACTGAAGGGCCGAACCTCCTGATTCCGGAGTAAATCCGTTCACATGATCCCACGTTTTTAGATTCTGAACATTAAAATACACTTTAAGGGCCTGAATGTTAAGACCTTCGATTAAATCTCTGTTAAAATTATATCCTAACTGTACATTTCGGATTCTAAAGAAGCTACCGTCCTCAATCATATAGGTGGAGTTCTCACGGTTGTACGCAGATTTACTGTAGCTTCTAGGCTCCCAGTTGGAAGTACCAGGTCCTGTCCAGCGGTCCAAACGTTCGGTACGGTAGTTAAACGGTGCAAATGAATTCCCGTTCCCCCATGTCCGGAACACTTCGTTTCCGTACACACCAAAGAAATCAGCATTCATGTAGAACCCTTTGTAGTCTCCTCCTACACTGAAACCGTAGGTAAAATCAGGAGTTGGGTCTCCAATAATGGTACGGTCGTCCGGAGTAATGGAGCCGTCCCCGTTGATATCGCGGTATTTCAAATCACCTGGGCCTACGTCACCGATGGTAGTGGGTGGAGAGGCGAGAATGTCGGCATAGGACTGGTATACCCCGTCCACCACATAGCCGTAGAACGCTCCTACAGGAGCTCCCTTTCTAAATATGGCAGGACCGGAGAACACTTCGTACCCGTCTTCAAACACGCTTAACACTTCCGTGTTGGTCGTGGTAAGGTTGGCATTTAAATAATAATTAAAATTGTCCGAGATTCTGTCTTTCCATCCGGCGGTGAATTCAAAACCATTGGATTGGATAGAACCCGCATTGGTAAAGAAACTGGTAGTTCCTTGTACGTAGGTGAGAAGATCGTTGGTCTGCTTGTTGTAGTACGTGGCATCGAAAGACAGCTTACGGCCCACCATCATAGACTCTAGGCCCACTTCGTAGGATTCAATTTCTTCCCACTTGAGATTTTCATTTTCCTCAAACGCTTTTATAAATGCAGGATATAAAAACCCGTTGAACACACCGGTACCTCCTTCTTGGTATGTTGGATAGTACAGATAGTTTTCAGGAACGAACTGATTACCCAGTGTTCCTATAGATCCCTTAAGTTTTAAAAGATCGAATACGGTTTGATTGTCCATGAAACTCTCTCTTGTTACTTCCCACGCAGCACCTAATGACCAGAACATCTGGTTTCTGTTGCTTGGAGAAAGTCGCGAGGACGCATCGTTACGAATAGAGCCGTTAAGGATGTATTTATTGTCGTAGTTATAAAGTATTCGACCCAGGACGGCAGTTTGCGTCGCTTTGTTCTGCTCGCTCTTCACCTCCTTGGTTGTGGAATCCACATAATCCGAACTGATGTACCAGAACCTTGGATCGTACGGAATCTGACCTAGCGGTGAGGAGAGACTTCCGCGCGCTGAAGCACTTAGTGCATAATAGTCG
Source organism: Planobacterium oryzisoli (assembly GCF_015354315.1). GTDB lineage: Bacteria > Bacteroidota > Bacteroidia > Flavobacteriales > Weeksellaceae > Planobacterium_A > Planobacterium_A oryzisoli. The sequence continues at coordinate 33,139 of NZ_JADKYY010000001.1, read as the reverse complement.
TCGTACATACTGGTGAAACCAGCCATGGCGGTCAGATCGTGTTTTCCGAAACGATTTCTATAGGTAAGTAAGTGGTCCTGTTGGAAGGACTGCGTACGGTTTTCGTGCTGACGCACCCCCGTAAGGATTCTACTTATAAATGGAGTCGTGGAATTGGTTTCCGGCACATAGAGGTCAAATATAGGATCGTACCCTCTTCCGTTTCTCTGACGGAACTGACCATAGAAACTGGAGCGGAAAGTGAAATTTTCCAGGAAGTCAAATTCAAAGTATAAGTTTGGATTGAACTGCATCTCCTTGTCCTTCTGGGTATGTTTTTGTCCTTCTATGAAAGCCAGAGGGTTGGCGATTTGCGCCGCACCTAATTCCTGCGGAAGCGAATTATACATACCGTAGTAATCTCCAGCCATGGTATTGATCGGCTCAACTACTGGCGTAGCATTTAGAGCTGAACCAAAGGAACGGGTTTGTGGAAGCTTTGAAAATGAACCCGTAAACCCTACCCCTGCACGGATATTATCGGTAATCTTAAGATCGTCGTTGAACTTGAGGGTCATACGGGAGTAGTCCTCGTACTTAATGGAACCTTCTTCTGTTTGGTATCCAAAAGAGAAGCTTACCCTGTTTTTATCGTTACCGTTAGAAATAGACACCCCGTGGTTGGCTACCATCGCTCCTTTATTGGTGATAAGGTCCACCCAATTGGTATTGGCGTTGAACATATTAAAGCCATCGTACGGTGAAAGACCTTGGTTTACCATGTCTTCGTTGTAGAGCATGCGGTACTGGTCCCCATTGGTTACGTCCGGCCGGCCGTCAAATGATTTCACTCCTACCGAGGAGTAAAGATTTACATTAGTACGTCCGCTACGCCCTCTTTTGGTCGTAATGATAATGGCACCATTCGCACCGCGGCTTCCGAAGATAGCTAAAGACGAAGGATCCTTAAGAATCTCCATCGACTCAATGTCGTTGGGATTAACAAAGTCAATGTTGTCTACAAAAACCCCGTCCACAATGTATTGCGGCTGGGTCTGGTTGATCGTCACCGTACCACGGATCCTCACGTCGGCCTGGGAGCCTGGCTGCCCGGAGTTCACAATGGAGACCCCCGCAACTTTACCCTGCAGCGCATTCACCGGATTGGAAGAGGGTTTGTCCGCTACAAGCTGACCGTCCACTTTGACAATCGAACCTGCTAGGTCCCTTTTCTTGGCAGTACCGTAACCGATCACAACCACCTCATCGATACGCTGTTCGCGTACCGTGTCCTGAGTCGTCTGTGCCTGTACACTTACTCCAAAGTAGAAAGCGGCAATCAGGCAAGGAAACTTAAGATTACTGTTTTTCATATAGTTAGCATTTGAATTAATTTTTCATGGCCTTTGATTTCTGAACACCAGAAATATTATCTCAAATTTAGAAATTAATTTACAAAAATCCTCATTAGTAAAGGATTTATTTACAGCATAACATCTAACTACTTTTGCGCAATATTCATCTTGGCGTAATATTTGAAAGTCCTCTTATCCAACACTCTAAAAAGACACAAAATGAAAATCAAGACCGTAATGATTGCCACTGTGGGGGTAGCGACCTTAGCCACCACCACACAGTCCTGCCTTGCACTGGCTACTTCTAGCATAGGGCTATCCATTTTAAAGCAAATTCTATTGGGGGGAATTACTAAGGGATTAGGAATATTCGCTGACAAGAATGCATTTTTACAAAACAATCTAATCGATCAGGCACTGCCCAGCGAGCTAAGGCAAATCAACTCGGTACTGGAAAAAATCGCACCCTCCCTGGTGCAGAAAGAAAGGGAGTACATAGCTGAGGCGGCTGCCTATACTGTAAATATCGCCGAACCTATTTTGGTTAATGCAGTAAACAGCCTTACTGCCGAAGATGTACAAAGGGTTGCTAATGGCGGAAAAGGTGCTGCCACGATGCTACTTAAGGAGAAAACCGCCGAGCAGCTCATGCTGGCAATCCAACCTAAAGTGGATCAGAAGCTCAATGAATTTGGAATCGTTAGTTCCATCAATATGGCTCTGCAAGGCAACCAGATACTGGGATCCATTTTGGGTTCGAATTCCGCAATGAGTGCTACCTCACCTTTAAGTAGACTTGCCAGTGAGCAGCTAGTCAACGGACTCTTCAAGCTTGTGGAGCAGCACGAACAGCAAAACTCCATCCAACTTCTGGATGCTATTCAAAAGCAGTAGGGAATAAAAATTATCTCTAACTTTGGTGATCCATTCCGGTTAGAATAAGGATCCTTAAATTGTATTATGAGTAAACTACTAAATGCGGATACTTCGGGGCAGGATCCCGAGGAATTTTACCGCTCACTGAAAGAGAAATTGGAGGAGAACCACAATTTTCCTGAAGACTACCATTATAAATTCATATTTCCTAACGAGCACACCAAACTCATTGAGCTCTACCAAGCTTTCGATAAGGTGAAATACACGATCTCCACCCGGGAGAGTAAAAATGCCAAATACCTTTCGGCCAGTATCACTGCGTTTGTACTCGATGCCAACCATGTGGTGGAGCTCTATAAGAAGGTCTCTGAAATCGAAGGAGTGATTATGCTTTAAAGTAAAGTTATGGTGGTACTATTAACCGGCGGGACCGGTCTTGTCGGAACGGCACTGGTTAAAAAACTTAAGCAGCGCGGACATGAAGTCCGGATATTGGTACGTGCAAAATCGGACGATCCCGGCACATTCTTATGGAACTATCAAAAAAAGCAAATAGATCCGGGTGCCCTTAACGGAGTGGACTGTATAGTGCACTTAGCAGGCGCTAGTATAGCAAAACGTTGGACCGAGAAATACAAGGAGGAAATTCTCTCCTCAAGGGTAGATTCGGCCCAGTTCCTGCGGGAGCAGCTTGAAAAAACCGGACAGAAGTTAAAAGCTTTTATAAGTGCCTCAGGTACTAACTACTACGGTACTGTAACCACTACCAAGATATTCACCGAGCAGGACCCTGCCGTTTCCAAGGATTTTCTTTCCCTAGTATGTGAAAAGTGGGAAGCAGCGGCCGATAGTTTTTCTCCCCATAGCGAGCGAGTAGTAAAAATTCGAACGGCCCCGGTACTTAGTAAGGACGGGGGTAGTTTCAAACCGTTAAAATTGCTCTCAGACTTTCACCTCTCCTCTCCAGTCGGTAGCGGCAGGCAGTACTTTCCATGGATCCATATAGAAGATTTGGTTTCGGTATACCTCCACAGTCTCGAAAATCCGCAGATAGAGGGTGCACTCAACGCAGTTGCAAGCGAAATTCCTACCAATCGTGAATTTATGAAGACTCTTGCCCAAGTTAATGGGAAGTTATTTATCCCGTTGGCCGTACCTTCAGTAGTCTTGCGCGGCGTACTCGGAGAAATGAGCAGCATACTTTTGGAAGGCAGCCGGGTCTCGAATCAAAAAATGGAAAAGGCGGGAATTCCCCTGCTTTATCCAAAACTGGAACCCGCCCTTCGTAAACTTCTGTATTAGGTATTAGATCCTCTCCGCTTCAAAGCCGTAGCTCTCGACTGCCTCAATGATCTGTTCTGAGTCAATTTGCGTGGAAGTGGTGGTTAAGATTTTGTCCTCGTGCGCGGTATCTACTTTCCAGTTACCTTCTCCAAGTAAGGTATCGAGTTCTTTCTGTACTTTGCTTACGCAGTTACCGCAGTTTAAATCGGTTTTGAATTTCAGTGTGTCTTGTTCCATAATCAAGTTTGTTTAGTTGTTTGGTTTAGCTAGTTAATTTACTATGAATTTCTATTTTTTTTCTGTGTCTTTAGTATCCTAGCGGATGCTCTTTAGCTTAAGACGCAGCGAATTACTTACCACACTTACACTGGAGAGGGCCATGGCCGCTCCGGCCAGCATCGGATTAAGCAGGAATCCATTCACCGGATACAGTATACCTGCTGCAATTGGTATTCCAATCACGTTGTATACAAAAGCCCAAAACAGATTTTGACGAATGGTAGCCACCGTACTTCGGGAAAGACGAATAGCCTCAGGTACCTTGGATAAGTCTGATGTTAGCAGCGTAACCATGGCCACATCCATCGCAATGTCACTTCCTTGCCCCATGGCAATACTCACGTCGGCTGTGGCAAGTGCCGTACTGTCGTTAATGCCGTCCCCTACCATGGCCACCGTATGGCCCTCTTTCTGGAGATTCTTGACATAATTGGCCTTTTCTTCTGGAAGAACTCCGGCCTTGATATGTTTAATCCCCACCTCATCTGCCACACTGTGGGCCACCCACGCATTATCTCCCGTGAGCATATGGATCTCAATGCCCATACTGCGTAGATCAGCCACGGCGCTTTTGGAAGTGGCTTTGATCTGGTCCGCAATTCCCACAATGGCCACCACTGCGGTAGCAGAGGCCAAGTACACTACAGTGACGGCGTGCTTACTCCAATCCTCTGCTTTTTGCTCGAACTCCTCCCCGATGGTGAGCTGCTGTTCTACCATAAGGTCCCTGTTACCAACAAAATACTGCTCGCCATTAATCGTTCCGGAAATACCTCGACCCGTAATACTTTTAAAATCCGTTACGGGAAGCAAAGAAACCTTGTTAAAGAAACCAACAATGGCCTGCGCCAGAGGATGTTCACTTTGGTGCTCTAGGGAAAAGAGAATGCTCTGCCACTGTACAGAAGTTTCTGCTGCGTAGGTCTTCTTTACCGACGGTGCCCCCTTGGTGATCGTTCCTGTCTTGTCCAGTACCACAGCCGTTATCTTTTTTGAAAGCTCGAGGCTCTGTGCATCTTTGATTAAAATTCCCTCCTGCGCTCCTTTGCCCATACCTACCATTATTGCCGTAGGGGTAGCGAGTCCAAGCGCGCAAGGACATGCGATAACCAGTACCGTGATTGCTGCAATCAGTCCCTGAACCATGGCATTTTCTACGCCAGAAAAAGACCAGAGCACAAAGGTCAGGACAGAGAGTAAGACAACTACGGGAACAAATACTGCGGCAATACGGTCCACAATCTTCTGTACGGGCGCTTTACTTCCTTGCGCACTTTGAACCGCGGAGATGATCTTGGAAAGCAGCGTATCCTTACCTACTTTTGTGGTTACAATCTCCAGACTGCCTTTCTGGTTGATGGTACCTGCAAATACAGCGGTGCCCATTTTTTTTACGGCCGCTATGCTCTCCCCCGTGAGCATGCTCTCATCTACATAGGATTCCCCTGCTACCACCTCTCCGTCCAGCGGGATTTTCTCTCCAGGCAACACTGCAATTCTCTCTCCTGTGCCCACCTGCTGCAAAGGTGCGGTATGAAAGGTGCCGTCCCCGCGCACCAGCCGTACCTGCTGTGGTTGGAGGTCCATAAGTTTTTTAATAGCCTCGGAGGTCTGGCCCTTGGCCCGCTCTTCGAGTAATTTACCAAGAAGGATAAAGGCTATAATTACTGCAGCGGCCTCGAAATACACATGGGGATGAATGCCCATCTGCATTAGTTGCTTAGCAAACAGCATGTTCACCAGCGAGAACAGATAGGCAATACCTGTACTGAGCGCTACCAGGGTGTCCATGTTTGCAGTCCCGTGGCGCGCCTGTTTCCACGCGTTTTGAAAAAATCCCCGTCCGAAATAAAGCACTACCGGGGTGGAGAAGAGCAGCATGATGGTATTGGCATAAGGCATATTCATAAAGAACATTCCAATAACCACTACAGGCAGTGCTAGGGCCAGGGAATAGTAGGTGGCACGGCGAAGCTCGCGTACTTTTTCCTTTTGAATGGTTTCCAGGGAAACGGCCCTTTGGTCGGCTTCTTCCAGGAGCAGATCGTAACCGGCTTTCACCAGGGCCGCCTTCAGCTCATTAGAACTGGTCTCTCCCACCATATACTGTGCGGAAAGCATACCGTTTCCATAGTTTACCGAAGCCTCAATGACTCCCGGCTGGCGGGAAACCACCTTTTGGGCACTTGTGGCGCACGAAGCGCAGGTCATGCCCAAGACAGGATACGCGATCTGTGCGGTAGGCACCTCATACCCTAGGCTTCGTACCGTCTTAATAACCGCATCGAGCGACTTGGGTCCTGTGGCCAGAACTACTGCCCGGTTGTTGTTTACTTCCACTGTGGCCGATTCCACGCCCTGAAGCTTGCATAGTGCGCGCTCGATAATTTGTGCACAGTGGGCACTGTCCACGCCTTGGAGCGGTATAGTATAGGATTTTGATTGCATCGTGTACTTAGTATCTATTTGTAGATACAAAGATGCGATAAGATGTACAAGCCTCTGTTGTAATACTTAGGATTTGAATTACGAAGTTTTTGGACCACTGCCTTTAAATCTTATCCAATGGCGTTCTTTTAATCTTACCAATGGCTTTGAAATGACTGGGCGAAAGGCCGGTAATTTTCTTGAACTGATTGCTTAGGTAGGCCACACTGGAATAGTCCATAGTAAGGGCTATTTCGCTTAAGGAGAGCTCTCCGTACACCAGAAGTTCCTTCACCCTCTCGATCTTCACTCCAATAGTGTACTTCTCTATTGTAATACCTTCGGTATGGGAAAATAGCGAAGAAAGGTAGGAATAGTCGTAGGGTATCTTCTCGGTAATGAGCTGAGAGAGATTGACTGCTGGGGCCCCGGGCTCGCGGTATACCATTGCGCGTACCGTTTGCTTGATTTGTTCTATGAGTTGCGCCTTACGCTCGTCCAGGATTTCAAATCCAAGGTTCTCCAGGCGCATCCGCAAGTGGCTTTGCTGCGATTTACTAAGTGCAGAGGGCAGATGTACTTCTCCTAAAAGTACCTTAAAATCGGAAAGCTCCATGAGCTCAAGTTCCCGTTCCACAGCTAGTATGCACCGGTTGCACACCATGTTTTTGATATATATCTTCTCTGCAGTTCCCATAACTCCTTATTTTTTGAAAAAATAGTAGAGCCTTTCGGACGGCCGCAGCACCATGGCCACACCACCCGACACGGCAATGGGTCTTTGGAGAAGCTCCCTGGACTGCTCTAGGAGACGAGCCACATTTTCCGCAGAGAATTCCATACCCTCATATCGCTCCTTGAATAGTGGATCCTGCGTTCGCACTAAAGATTCGTAGGGCTCACCGTGCTTACGTACAAGTACCTGAATCTCCTCGGGGGAGAGAGGCTCTGCGACAAAATCTATAAGTTCAAACTCCACAGCATTCTCGTCGAGAATTTCCAGAATTTTTCTGCTTTTGGAACACGATGGATGGTGCAAAATCTTTAGCATGGTACTTTCTTTTAAAACAATCCGTGCATCTGGGATTCGATACGCTCGAGAATATACCCAAAATCCTCCGGTCTTTCTACAAAGTCCAGCTCGTCCACCTCAATTACCAGCAGCTTTCCTTCCTGGTATCCCGATATCCATTTTTCGTACTTCTGGTTCAGTTTAGAGAGGTACTCAATGGAAATGGAGGCCTCGTAGTCTCTACCCCTTTTGTATATTTTTTTTACCAGATTAGGCACATCACTCTTGAGGTAAATAAGCAGATCGGGTGCAAGAACAAAAGACTTCATCAGCTCGAATACGGAGGAATAATTTTTAAAATCGCGCTCGGTGAGCAGTCCCATATCACTTAGGTTTTCTGCAAAAATATGGGCATCTTCGTAAATCGTACGGTCCTGTACGATGTTCTTACCGCTTTCGCGAATTTCCTTCACCTGGCGGAATCGGCTTCCCAGAAAATAAATCTGAAGCGCAAAGCTCCACTTGCTCATATCGGCGTAGAAATCCTCTAGATAGGGATTGTGGTCTACATCCTCAAACTGCGCCTCCCAGCCATAGTGCTTGGCTAACATAGTGGTGAGAGTGGTTTTTCCTGCTCCAATATTTCCGGTAATAGCTATATGCATTCTGTTGTTGTAATTGCTTTTAATTAGTAAAATCCTGTGGCCGCAGTCCAGGGGTGGATCCAAACAAAGCGGTAAAGATAAAGCACTTTTTACGACGCGTACAAGAGTGTACTGTAGATTTTATCCTACTTTGCTCCTACTTTAATTAATTGGTTCGTACCTCGTAGATGGTAGGCCAGTTCTTTCCGGTAACGAGCATATTCTCGCCTTTGAAGGTAATCCCATTGAGTACATCGTCGTTTCCGGTAGTGTGCTTTAAGGCAAGCTGGGAAAAATCATACGTTGCCACCACTTCACCAAAAGCAGGGTCGATCTTCAGCACGATGGGTTTTTGCCATACATTGGCATAGATAAAACCTTTATGGTATTCCAGCTCATTGAGCTGCGAGAATACCTCTTTATGCCCTGCCACTCCAATGACTTTAAGGATAGTGGAAGGGTTCTCTGAATCTAGAAAATAGAGATTCTTACTACCGTCGGAGGCGATTAGCTGCTTCCCGTCAAAAGTAAGACCCCAGCCCTCTCCCATCATTCCAGGATACGGGAATTCACCAAGAAGGTTTAAGGTATTTTTGTCATAGATAAATCCTTTCTTGTTGTACCAGGTAAGTTGAAAGATCTTATCACCCACCACGGCGAGTCCTTCCGCAAAAACATCCTGAGGCTGCATCGTTACTTGGGAAAGGGTTGTGCTTCCCAGCGGATAAGTTACCAAGCGGGACCCCCCGTTCTTTCCGTCACTTTCGTAGATGGTATTTCCCTCCAAATAGAACCCCTGAGTAAATAGGGAGGTGTCGTGGGGGTACTGCTGTACGATTTCGAAGTTTTGCTCCTTTTCGGGATTTTTTGCAAATACGTTGATGGTAGCATCCTGGGAAAGAACCTCTCCTGAGGAGGTCTCCACCTGAAAAGTCACTGCGTTGTCTCCAAGAAGAAAGAACTTGGGGTCGACCACCAATTTATCGGTCGATTGATCCCCGAAACTAAGCGTTATTGTCTTGGCATTCTGCGTTACTTCCTGGGGTAGTTCAATGGTCTCCCCTAGTACGTAACCCTTAGATTCCATTTCGAGGTTGTAGGTATTTAGAACATTTAAAATTTCCTTGTCCTTTGTACAGCTTACAAGAAAAAGAGAAGCTACAAGAGCTAAAATCAGCGTTTGTTTCATTCTGATGGATTAAAGTTTATTGCAGCAAAGTTACTGTTTTTTACATCCATCACACTGCCGGTCCTGCCAAAAAAAACCGGTCCTTATGGGGACCGGCCTGGAGTTGTGCCTAACGAAAAAGTCTTTGAACTCTATTTTTCCACGTATTGCTTTAGTTGCTTACCCACTATGTCTTTCCAGCCTTGTTCGAAACTTTCCTTGCGGAAGTCTACGCCTAGGTGCTCGAAATTTTCCAAACCCTTATGGGTGAGAGTCACCTCCGTATACTCGCCCACAGGTTCCAATTCCCAGCGTACCAGGGTTTTCTCTTTGGAAAATTCAGGATACGACCAGGAGTGTTTCAATTTACGCTCCGGTATAATCTCCAAAATCTCGCCATGGTGGTGGAATTTTTCCCCTCCCGGTTCAAAAAAATTGAATTCATGATGCATATCCAATTTGAAATCAGGAATATCAAAATACCAGTTCTTCATTTCCTCGCGGTCCGTGAGCGCGTTCCAAACTTTTGCTACAGGTGCGTTAAGTCTCTGCTTAACGACTACATTCTCGTGCATAGCTGTATGTTTTTAAGGTTGAACAATTTAAACTACTTAAAGGTAGCGAATTTTTAAAGTCTAAAATCCTCTTACTGATAAATATCTGTTTTTTTTCTCCCCCGACTGCACCGCTTAAAATACGAAGAGCTTTGCGGGAAAACCGAAAATATGTATCTTTTGCCCTACTAAAATACATCATTCTTTATGTCTTCTAACTCCGCGTACATCATCTCAGGTCTTAGATCTGCCATAGGCAATTTTAAAGGTACCCTCTCGGCCGTTCGTACCGACGATTTACTATCGCAGGTCCTTGCTGCACTACTGGCAAAGCACCCAAACGTCCCGTGGGAGAAAACGGACGATGTACTGATTGGATGTGCCAATCAAGCCGGGGAGGACAACCGTAATGTAGCAAGGATGGCATTGCTTTTGGCAGGAATGCCCGTGGAAGTACCTGGTGAGACGATCAACCGCCTTTGTGCCTCGGGAATGAGTGCGGTAGTGCAGGCCCACCGGGCGGTTCGCGCCCAGGAAGGCCACCTGTTTATAGCAGGCGGCGTGGAGGGTATGAGCCGTGCTCCGTACGTGCTTTCAAAAGCGCACGAGGCATATTCCACGGGCCAGGAAATGTTTGATTCCAGCTTTGGATGGCGTTTCATCAATCCCCGGATGGAAGCACTTTACGGTTGCGAAGGGATGGGCCAAACGGCAGAAAACCTGGCAGAACGCTACGGCATCAGCCGCGAAATGCAAGACGCCTTTGCCGTGCAGTCGCAACAAAAAGCCTTTGCTGCCCAGCAACGGGGACGTTTCTCCAAGGAAATCACTCCTGTGCTTGTTGCTCAGCGAAAATCCGATCCCCTGGAATTTAGTAAGGACGAATTTCTCAAACCACATACCACCATGGAAGGACTTGCACGTTTACGTGCGGCATTCAAGAAAAACGGTACGGTTACCGCCGGCAATGCCTCAGGCCTCAACGACGGTGCGGCTGCACTGCTTATAGCCTCGGACTACGCCGTAAAAGACTACGGACTTAGCCCGCTGGCACGCATCGTGTCTTCCGGGGTAAGTGGCGTTGAACCCTCCGTGATGGGCATAGGTCCTGTACAGGCCAGTGCTTTGGCTCTTTCCCGCGCAGGACTTTCTCTGGCGCAGATGGATATCATTGAGATTAATGAGGCCTTTGCTGCGCAGGTGTTAGCGTGCTTGAAAGAAATGCAAATCTCCCCTGAGGATCCACGTCTTAATTGCAACGGTGGCGCCATCGCTCTGGGACACCCTCTGGGTATGAGCGGGGCACGTATCCTTCATTCTGCTGCACTGGAACTTTCACTTCAAAACAAGCGCTATGCACTGGTTACCATGTGCATAGGAGTAGGTCAGGGCTATGCCGTGGTCCTGGAAAACCCGCATGTCTAGAAATTTGCCCTCTAAAAACCTAAGAGACTGAACTTGAGTTGCAGTGCAAAATTCTCTTTAAAAGTATTGGTTTGGTAGTGCCCTACCCGGTAGAATGCCCCCAAATTGAAGCGTGTGCTTAAGAAATTATTCCACTCTAGACCTACTTCCTGGTAGGGCTTTTCCAGCGACCGAAAAGCTAGCTGGTGTATGGTGGGGTCTATACTGGAGCCAATCGCTGCGCGGTACACCACATTAAAGCTGGAATAGTGACTCCCCAGGCTCTTGAAGGTAAAGGGAAGCTCATGGGAAAGGTAGGTGCCGGCCATCTTGCTACTGTAATACACTCCGGCAGGCATGGTAGCAAAGCCTAAATAGGAAGTAAGATTGAAATGCAGTCCTGGATCGCTTCCTGCCAGCCCATTCATTTCAAAGTGATGCCAAAGAGGCACCGACCCACTCACTAGTCCTCCGTACATGCGTATATGGCTTTCTCCTAATGCGCTCTTTAGCTGGTGGTTGGCTAGGAGCTGTATCTTACTATACCGGTGGGCTCCATCCATTGCTTTCAGACCCTGGGAAAAATTAAAGAAAACTTCAGGCAGTTGGTATTGGTAGGTGTATTTCCCTTGGTGCGTCATCACACTGCGGTTAAAGGGCGCATAATGCGCCGTAAGACTTAGTTGCGTATTTCGTAGCGGACCTTCAAGCCTATTGAAGGTGTAGGGAAAGAGCGCCTCTTCACGGTAGTGGTCTGCTTCCAGGCGAAAGGAAAGATCCGAACTTACATCGTATTCGTAAAATACACCACCCCCCTGATAAGAATAGAAACGGGGATTCTTTAAATTCACACCCGCATTGAGCAGCTTCATACGAAAATTCCAAAGCGTCTCACTAAACCTTCCTGCTGCCTTCACATCGTCTTTGTAATAAACTCCAAGTATACTGTGCCACATTTTGGAAGTGCGGTATTTCATTTCCAGTCCGTATTTTAACCTCTGGTCCTTCCAACCGTAGGCCAGGTATCCTGAGGGCCTGAAACGAGGATGAAAATGTTCGTTCAGTTCAATCCCCACACCGGTGCGCAGTCCTTCCACCTGGTTCAAGCCCAGCAGACGGTCGGCCAAAATATCCACCGGACCCAGCTGGATCCTGCCTTTAAGCAGCGTCCCTAGAAAATTCGCTTTCCCTTGCCATTGCTTTCCTCTTCCCACACTATCCAGCACTCGGTAGGTAGCTTCTTCCCTTGATGATAGCTCCTCTTGGCGGTACAAGGCCAATGCGTCTTGCGATGGGGAATCGACGCTTAGCTCATACATTTGCCTTGGAAGAGAAACCGGACCTGCATAGAAGTCGCTGTAATAAGATTCAAGAGTGAAATAACGGGCAAAATCCGCGGAACCTAACCCGGCCGTCTGGGCAAGCATAGTGGAAAAACGCTCGGATTCAAACCGTAGTGATTCGTGCTGGAGAAACCATTTTCCACTTACCAATCGGTAGTCCCTAACCTTGGAAGCTTCGAAAGGTCCAGTGCCCTGACTCTCTATTCTTCTAACGCCCAAAGTGCTTGAATCGATCCAAACCGAGCCGCTGTAGCGTCTAGAACCAGAAGGCCGGTTTTTCTTAACCTCCCGGAAACGAACCACCCAATACTCTCGACCCTCGGTCTGTATGGTGTCGGATAAAAAGTAACGATAGATGGGAAAACTCTCTGATTGTAGCTCCTTTGCAAGCCCCTGTGTTTCTCCACGTAGTGCAAGCAGGGCATAGGGAGGATCCTTCAGACCAGCTATGCGCGAATCCAGTACTCGGGATTTTAGTCCCGCCCCTTTGCTATAGGTAAATTCCTGAGCCCTTTCAAACAGAAACAAAGCACTGCTGCGGTTGAGGCTAAGAAGCTCTAGGGCGCGAAGCGAATCGCGCTGCTTCTTGGATGGTTGTGTACGCGTAGCTTTTTCCAGAGTTAGTGCGCGCGTGGAGCGGTTAAAACTTTGCACCGAATCGGGATGCAAATCGAAGCGCATTTTCTCGTACTGCGTAAAGCGGTAGCCTTCCAAACTCTCGGGAGAGTTCTCAAAGGCCTTTTTCTCCACTTTGCGCAGTAAATCCAGCGCCCTGGGGTCGCTTTTGTTCTGAATCTCCAGGGAAGCAATGGATCCTTCACGCAGCATTGATTCCGGGCCACTGCTCTGCCCCTTGAGAAGGGTAAGACTGCTACAGAGGCCCCAAAGCAGAACCGACTTAAGTATACCGCGCATTGATTTTTTTTATAATAGCCGTGCCTTCTCTACTACGCGCTCAATTCCACTCAGATCTTTTCCTCCTGCAGTGGCAAAGCCTGCATTTCCGCCGCCTCCGCCTTGAATTTCCTTAGATAGGGTTTTAACGATCGATCCTGCAGCATAGGTTGCTTCCAGTGAAGCAGAAACGCCCACCGTAATAAGGGGCTTACCTCCATGGTCGCTTACCACGACAATAAGGGCATTCTCTACCTGAGATTTAAGAGTAAATACAATGTCCTTCACGCTCTGAGAATCCAGGGAAGTACGTTTTACAAGAAGGTTTTTACCCTCTTGCCGAGTGAACTCCTGACTCCAAGCAGAGAGTACATTCTTGGTCTGCTCCTTTTTTAGCTGGTCGAGTTCCGTACGCAATTGGGTGTTCTCCGACTGGAGCTTCTCCACTGCTTTAAGCACGTCCTTGCTCTTAAGCATCTGCGAGAGCTCGTTCATGGCTTTCTCTACTGCTTGATGGTGCGCCCTTAGTGCCCCTCCAGAGATCGCTTCAATACGACGAATGCCCGCAGCTGCGGATGCTTCCGCAAGGATCTTAAATGCTCCGATCTCCGAGGTATTCCCTACATGGGTGCCTCCACAGAGTTCCATGGAACTTCCAAATTGTATCATCCGAACGGAATCTCCGTATTTCTCTCCAAACAGAGCCATTGCTCCTTTAGATAATGCCTCCTGGAGTGGAATGTCACGAAATTCCTCAAGAGGCAGTGCACTTTGTATCTTCTCGTTTACCAAATTTTCAATGGCTTGCAGTTGCTCAGGAGTGATTTTGGAGAAATGCGAAAAGTCAAAGCGCAAGTAATCCGGTCCCACATACGAGCCTTTCTGTTCCACGTGCGTTCCTAAAACCTCTCGCAGTGCTTGGTGAAGCAAATGGGTGGCGCTGTGGTTGCTTTGCGTACTGGTGCGCGCAGCAGATTTAACCTGCGCGTAGAAGACTGCTCCTGGATCCTTAGGAAGAGTCTTAATAAGCGAAATGATAAGATTATTCTCTTTACGGGTTTCTAGGACTTCGACCACTTCCTCACTTAGCTCTGGATCAAAATGCTCTGGATGGTCTATGTTGAAGTTTTCAGCGTAGCTAGGGATCAGAATACCGTTATCGCCCACCTGTCCACCGCCTTCAGGATAAAAAGGAGTGGTGGTAAGGACGATCTGATAAAACTCCCCGTCCTTATTTTCTACTTTCCGGTAACGTGCAATCTGTGTGGTGGCACTTAACTGATCGTAACCCACAAAATTTTGTGCTGCATTCTCCAGGATCACCCAGTCGAATACCTTGGATTTAGAGTCTTTCTTTGAGCGCTGTTTTTGCAGCTGCATTTGCGCTTCAAATCCTTCCTGGTCTATGCTAAGGGATTTCTCCTCGGCAATGATGCGGGAAAGATCGGCAGGAAATCCGTACGTATCGTACAACTCAAAGACGGCTTCTCCGGAAACTACCTTAGAGCCTAAATTTACGGTTTCTTTCAGGATATGGTCAAGACGCACAAGTCCGGTCTCAATGGTTTTTAAGAAGGATTGCTCTTCCTCGCGTACGACCTCAGAGATCAGCTTCTGCTGCCTTACCAGTTCCGGGAAGGCCGATCCCATCTGAGTGGCAAGTACTTCGACCAATTCAAAAAGCACTGGTTCTTTCGCTTTTAAAAAGCGGTAACTATAGGATATGGCGCGGCGAAGTATCCTTCTAATGACATAACCTGCTCCCGTATTGGAAGGAAGCTGCCCGTCGGCAATGGCAAATGCAACCGCACGGATATGGTCAACTACCACCCGAATGGCTGTATCTTTGTCGTTCTGCAAAATCCCTTCGTACTGCTTGCCTGTTAGCTGGGCTACTTTATCAATAAGGGGCGTAAATACATCGGTATCGTAATTGGATGTTTTACCCTGGAGTGCCATGCAGAGGCGCTCAAAGCCCATTCCAGTATCTACATGTTTTGCCGGTAATTTCTCCAGCGACCCGTCTGCTTTACGGTTGTACTCCATGAAAACCAGATTCCAGATCTCGATAACCTGAGGGTGGTCCTGATTGACCAGTTCACTTCCCGGAAGAAGTGCTTTCTCCACCGGGGTACGAAGGTCCAAGTGGATTTCCGAGCAAGGGCCACAAGGGCCACTCTCTCCCATCTCCCAGAAATTATCTTTCTTGTTTCCGTTTAAAATACGCTCCTGAGATACGTGGGCAAGCCAGTAGTCAAAAGCCTCATGGTCTCTAGCTAAGTCCTCCGCCGTGTCGCCTTCGAATACCGTCACATAGATATCGTCCTTAGAAATACCGTACTCCTTGGTAAGAAGCTCCCAGGCCCAATCAATTGCTTCTTTTTTAAAATAGTCCCCAAAAGACCAGTTACCCAGCATCTCAAACATGGTATGGTGGTAGGTATCGCGTCCCACATCGTCCAGATCGTTATGCTTCCCAGAAACGCGAAGGCATTTTTGAGAATCCGCGATTCGCGGGCTGGAAGGCGCCTTATATCCAAGAAAGTAGTCTTTGAACTGGGTCATTCCTGAATTGGAAAACATAAGGGTGGGGTCGTCTTTAAGTACAATGGGTGCAGAAGGAACTATGGTATGTCCTTTAGAGGCAAAAAAATCCAGATACTTTTGGCGTATTTCGTTCGATGTCATAGTGGTGTGCTTTTCCTTTAATGGGCTCCTAAGTCCCGATAAGGGGCAAATTTACTAATTTGTTTGTGTAGACTTGCAAGAAATTCATTCAGGATTTAGCGAATATTTTCCTTTAAAACCATCTCCAAATCCCTAGCGCCGACCGCATTCACTCATTTTGCATCATTTTTGTATCTTCCTTCCAATGAAAATCACTGAACTTGCCCAAGAGCTTGAGGTTAGTACCGAAAGCATAAAACAGTTTATCGAAGACTTTGATTTGGAACTTTCCGAATGCTTGCACCCAGACCTAACCGTCAAGCCAGATTTTCTCAAGTTTGCCAGGGAGAATCAAAAATTTCTGCGCAACTACGAAAAGGACTTAAGTAAAGAGAAAACCTCCGACCAGATAGCCCAGGAAATCAACCAACCGGTGGATAAGGTGGAGCAGGTGATAAAACGTAAACTTCCCAACCTCTATGAGAGCGGCATGTACCGTTCTTCAGTATCCAGTTACGGGATTGACCACGAACTGGGAGGCAATTACCGATTTGTATACGATTATTTCGGAAGAAAGACGCCTTTGGCGCGCCGGGATTTTATAGGCTACCGGGATTTGTTTTTCTACATCACAGAAATGCTTAATCCTTTCATCGATCCTCAGCAGGCTTACGATTGGGGCATCAATAAGCCGGCAGGGATCATTCTCTACGGTCCAAAAGGATCGGGACGTATTTTCTGGGCACGAAAGATCGCGCAGATTATTGGGTACCAATTCAAGGAAGTGAAACAATCCTACCTAGGCACATCCTTTGTGGACGGGCATAAAACTAATTTTAATGACTATCTCAGCAGCATGATGAAAGGCAATAAGGTTGTGCTGTTCCTGGAGAACTTTGATCAAATTGCCGCAGAATCGGGTGTGGACTCCCAATATGCCCACACCAAGGACATGATTCTGCACAGCATTCACCATTTTGTTAATGAGAATCTATTAATGATCGTCTCGGCAGATCAGTTGGAGGGTATGGACAATGAGGTCTTTGCACCGGGACGCATGGATGTCCGAATACCGGTATTCCCGCCCAATGCCGACGAACGTGCACAGATGATTCTTCGCTATATGACACTAAACCTGGAGCAGGACTCGGCCTTGATGGAAATACTGAAATTCAATGGTGCAGACAAAAAACCTTTCTGGCAGAACTATGCAGCGCAGATGCGGCTCTTTAGCAACACGATGGTCATTGATTTTACACAAAGCCTTAAAAAACGGCTCCGCACGCAGTACCTTCGCCACAAGAGCAACCAACTTCGAATTGACTCCACTATGCTCGACTACAGCCTGCGCCAGGCAGCTACCAAACTTACCGACGAATATCTCTCTTCCGTCCAGCAGTTTATTCGGGAAGTATCTGCAAGCGATTACGATGTGTTTGCACGCCGAATTGAAGCGCTTAAAAAGGAACTTGATACCTACCGTGTAAAAGAAGCGCCTCGCAGAAAGATTGGGTTTGACCACCATAAGATGCCTCCCACCCCTTGAGTCTCTGCTATCCTCGAGCCTAAAAAATAGTATATTTGCAAAAATACCCGACCATTGATTAGTACCGACCAAATGCGTGATTCCAAGGCGCGTATCGATGATTTATACCGTTACCTCCAAATAGAGAAGAAGCGAATTGAGATATCTAACGAAGAAGAGAAAACGGCTGATCCTACCTTTTGGGACCACCCCAAGGAAGCCGAGGCCTTTCTAAAGAACCTTCGAAGCAAGAAAAAGTGGGTAGAGCAGTACGAGACTCTCTCCACCATGCAAGAAGACTTGGAAGTCCTACTGGAATTTTCAAAAGAAGACCCCCAAAGTGCTGAGGAACTCGAACAGGAATATCCAAGGCTCGTGGAGAAGATTGAGGACTTGGAATTTAAAAACATGCTATCTAACGAAGGAGACGAACTATCCGCAGTACTGCAGATAACTGCAGGTGCTGGAGGAACAGAAAGCTGCGACTGGGCCTCGATGCTTATGCGCATGTACAGCATGTGGGCAGAAAAACAGGGCTATCGAATCAAGGAACTCAATTACCAAGCGGGCGATGTGGCAGGAGTCAAGACGGTGACACTCGAAATTGAAGGCGAATTTGCTTTTGGGTACCTGCGTGGAGAAAACGGAGTGCACAGGCTAGTTCGTATTTCTCCTTTTGATTCCAATGCCAAACGCCATACGTCTTTTGTCTCGGTATACGTATATCCGTTAGTTGACGATACGATCGACATTCAGATCAACCCTGCCGACATTTCCTTCGAGACGATGCGCTCCTCAGGTGCTGGAGGTCAAAATGTCAATAAAGTGGAAACGGCCGTTCGTCTTCGGCATGCCCCGACCGGAATCATCATTGAAAATTCAGAGAGCCGCTCGCAGCTTCAAAACAAGGAGAAGGCGCTCCAGCTCCTCAAATCACGTCTTTACGAAATTGAACTCGAACAGCGTATGCAGGCGCGTAATGAAATCGAGGCTAATAAGATGAAGATTGAATGGGGAAGCCAGATACGGAATTACGTCATGCACCCCTACAAATTAGTCAAGGATGTTAGGAGCGGGTATGAGACTTCAGATGTAGAAAGTGTGATGAACGGAGGGCTCACGCCTTTCCTGAAAGCTTTCTTAATGGCCGATGGATCAGGGGCTCAGAGCGATTCAATGGAACTTTAAAAGCCGTAGTGGTACCGTTTCATATACCTCTTTACAATTTCTTTAGCGTGCGGGTTCACTCAGTTTCCTGCACAAGCTGGAAAAAGGACAGGCGGAATGCTGAAATGCGCATGAGGCTTTCCACTTTAATATTCGTGTTGTTAAAAAATCTTAATTTGTTTTAGCAAAGCGCTTTTTCCGCTATTTTTGTAGATATTCGATTACTGCATGGAACATTTTGAGAGTTGGAAAGATCTGATTAATCCTGAATTTTACATCAAGCTTGGCGGATTTTGGCTGGTAATGTTCATCATTTTTGCAGAGACCGGGCTTTTTGTAGGTTTTTTCCTACCAGGAGACAGCCTGTTGTTTATTTCGGGAATTTATTCCGTGGAACTTATCTCGGCGACCTTCGGGTCTACGGGGAGTGGATTTCTCGATACTACGATACTTTCCACCTGTATAGCACTGTGCGCCATTCTAGGCAACGAGGTAGGTTACTGGTTCGGGTATAAAACCGGACCCGCATTCTATAAACGAGAAGATTCGTTTTTCTTTAAAAAAAAGTATCTTTTTCAGGCACATGACTTTTTTGAAAAGCACGGCAGTTTGGCCATCATCATGGCCCGCTTCCTTCCTATTGTTCGCACGTTTGTTCCCATTGTAGCAGGAATCGTCAAGATGGACAAAAAAAGGTTTTTGTTCGATAATATCTTCTCGGCATTTCTCTGGTCCTATACCCTTGTCTTTGCAGGACATTACTTGGACCGACTCTTTATAGTAGAATTTGGAATCGATCTCAAGGCCCATTTAGGATCTATCGTCCTTGTACTAGTTTTGGTAACTACCCTTCCAGTGATCTTAAAGCTCGTATTTGGAAAGGTGAAGGACCGAGAGGAAAATTCGGGATCCTAACCAATCATTAAATGTCTTTTTTAGTACATTTGAATCAAATCTATTCGCATGTACAAATCCATAGTATTTCTTGTCCTTTTGTGGGCAGGACTGCTCACAGGGCAGGAAAAATACGTGCTGGTCATTCATGGAGGCGCCGGGACCATCCTTAAAAGCCAGCTATCAGAAGAAAAAGAAAGACTTTACCACCAAGCCCTCTCACAGGCCTTAAAGGCGGGATTTACCGCAATCCAAAATGGTGAAGATGCCCAGCAGGCTGTGTCAAAAGCCATAATGGTACTGGAAGATTCTCCCTTGTTTAACGCAGGAAAAGGCGCCGTATTCACCCACGAAGGTAAAAACGAAATGGATGCGGCCATCATGCTGGGACACTCTCTTAAAGCAGGCGCAGTAAGTGGCATACAGACAGTTAAAAACCCCATTAACGCAGCGATTGCTGTGATGGAGCACTCCCCACATGTAATGCTCTCCGGGAAAGGTGCAGAGGAGTTTTCCAGGTCCGTAGGACTCGAGATTGTGGACCCGAGTTATTTCTACACCAAGGAGCGCTGGAAAGGGCTGGAAAAAGCCAGACAATCCGAGAAAAAAGACCCTTCCGCAAGTAACAGTATAAAGGCGCAGGCATTACACGACTACAAGTTTGGGACAGTGGGTGCCGTAGCTCTGGACCAAAAAGGGCACCTGGCTGCGGGAACCTCTACCGGCGGGATGACCAATAAGCGTTGGAACCGAATTGGTGATGCACCGATCATAGGAGCAGGAACCTACGCAAACCATATGGTAGGAGTATCTGCCACGGGTTGGGGAGAATTTTTTATACGTACCACTGCAGCACGAAGCCTGGCCGCCTTAATGGAGTATAAGGGCCTGGATGTAGCAAGTGCAGCATCACAGACTATTGAACATATTGCATCCCTAGGAGGAGACGGAGGCTTAATAGCGCTGGATTCCAAAGGAAATGTGGCCCTACCGTTCAATACGGCAGGAATGTATCGAGGGTATATCACGGAGTCGGGTACGATTTACACTTTTATATACAAATAACCGTAAGACAATTCATGACAACCGTACTATATTCGCTAAAGGACTGGGAAGATTTTGCTAAGAAAGTAGCCGTTGAGCTAACCCATCCTCTACTATTACTCAAAGGGAACCTGGGTGCAGGAAAAACCACTTTTACGCAATCACTGCTGCGCGCACTGGGAAGTTCTGATGAGGTCTCTTCCCCTACCTATGCCTTAGTTAACCAGTACCACACTCCTCTTGGAAAGGTTTTTCATTTTGACCTCTACCGGCTTAAATCTATGCAAGAGGTAATGGATATAGGACTGGAAGAATACTTTGGAGACGCATACCTATGCATTATCGAATGGCCGGAAATCTATGAGGAAGAACTCCAGCATTATCCCCACCACCACATGGTAATCAGCGTCCAAGACGATGTACGCAGTGTAACTTTCAACTAAGGCACCTTCCTTGAGGGAATATTGTATCTTTGCACTCTAATCCATTACAGTGCCCGGCTATGAGCGGAAACATTTTCACACCATTCAGCGAACAGGAATTATTGCCTAAAGAAGAGAAGCTGGAAGTCATCAAAAAAAATCCCAAATTCAGTATTGGTATACCCAAAGAAACCTGTCTGAATGAAAGGCGCACGTGCATCACTCCCGATGCGGTCCAGGTGCTCTCCCAGCACGGGCACGAAATACGAATCGAAGCCGGTGCGGGTTTAGGTTCATTTTTTACCGACCAGCAGTACAGCGAGGCAGGGGCTATTATTGTAGATTCTCCATCGGAGGCTTTTTCCCAAGATTTGGTAATGAAGATCAATCCTCCTACTTTGGAAGAAATCAATATGCTCCGGCCATGCACCTACCTTATTTCTGCTCTCCAGATCAATTTACGGGACACGGCGTATTTCATGAAGCTTGCGGAGAAAAAAGTCAATGCCATTGCATTTGAGTTCATCACCGACGACTACCACCAGCGCGCTCTTGTGCGTCTCATTGGGGAAATTGCCGGCACCGCATCGGTACTGTACAGTAGCGAGCTACTTTCCCTCTCCAACGGTCTTATGCTTGGAGGGATTACCGGTGTGCGGCCCACCGAAGTAGTAATCATCGGAGCAGGAATCGTGGGTGAATTTGCAGCCAAGGCGGCCATAGGACTGGGCGCCACGGTCAAGGTCTTTGACAACTCACTCTCTAAACTAAGAAGACTCCATACGTTGGTAGATGGAAGAGTACCCACTTCCATTATTGATCCTAAAGAGCTTGCAAAAAGTCTTCGCAGAGCCGATGTGGTCATCGGTGCCTTGGCACGTATGAACCAACAGCCAGTTATCACTGAGGAAATGGTGGTCAAAATGAAAAAAGGCAGTGTAATCATAGACATTACCATCGACCACGGAAAGGTTTCGGAGACTTCGGAACTCACCACTATGGAGCAGCCGTATTTCATCAAGCATGAAGTCATCCACTGCGGCCTGCCTAACCTGACTTCAAGAATCCCTAGGACTACCACCAAAGCTATTTCCAACTTCTTCCTTTCCTATCTTTTAAATTACGATCAGGAGGGAGGATTTGAAAACATGCTGGTGCATACCAATCAGATGAAGGATTCCCTCTACATGTATAAGGGACGTCATACTAAAAAAAGTATTTGCGAGCGCTTTAACTTAACCTACCACGATATCAATCTTCTTATTTTCTAACGCACTGTTACCCTACTTTTAGATTTTCTATTCTATGCGCAAGCTCAAGTTTTTTCTTTTAGGACTTATTCCCGGCCTCCTTTTAGTGGCCTTCATACTCAATAAAAAAGGAGCCAGCTGCTCGGGATATCTTCCCAACAGCAGGGTCATTGCCGAAACCCTCAGCAAGGAATTTGTATACGAACCCACGTTTTCTGCAAGTCTGAAGAATTTAAAGCTCTCTGAGGAATTCCTACGCGACAGCATCCTAACGAAGGGAGCCATTGATTTTACCCGTAGCCAGGCACAGAAAAAACCTTGTCCCAGCTATCTACTGCAGTATCCAGAAGAGAATCCACGCCTGGAGATTACCTATATAAAGTGTAAGGAAGAGGCCGTTTTTAAAAGCATAAAATCGGTACGGTAGATGACATGCGCGTTAATAGGAGTAGGACTCATCGGAGGATCTCTTTCTCTTAGACTCAAGCAGCTAGGGAAAGTCACCCACGTACTGGGAGTAGATAAGAACCCAAAGCACCTTCAGCAGGCATTTCAGAGGGGATTAATTGATGCGGAGAGAGAACTTGCCGAGGCTGTGGAAGAATCTGAGCTCATTATCTTGGCAGTACCGGTTGATGCCTCCCTTACCCTTTTGCCTAAAATATTGGATCTGTGCACCGAAAAGCACACAGTGATCGACGTGGGTTCCACCAAGGAGAAGATTTGCAGTGTGGTGCGTACGCATCCCAACAGACGTCGGTATGTGGCTTTTCACCCCATGTGGGGTACAGAAAACAGCGGTCCGGAGTTTGCCACTACGCAAAGTTTTGAAGGACGGGCGGGAGTAATCTGCGACGCAGAGTACAGTGCGCACGATGCACTGCTTCTAACCCAAGAGCTCACTAAGGAACTAGGGATGCACTTGCTTTATATGGGCAGCCGTGAACACGATATCCATACCGCATACATCTCGCATATCTCGCACGTGACCTCCTATGCACTTGCCAATACTGTACTGGAGAAAGAACAGGAAGAAGAGACGATTTTTCAGCTTGCAAGTTCTGGTTTTTCCAGTACCGTGCGACTGGCTAAGTCCCACGGCGCAATGTGGGTTCCCATTCTAATGCAGAACCGTACCAACGTGCTGGAAGTTCTTGGAGAGCACATCCATCAGCTCCAACTTTTCCAAAGTGCCCTTGAAAAATGCGATAAACTCGCACTTGAAGAGCTAATTGAGAAGGCTAATGCTATACGCGCTGTACTAGATCATAAACCCTTGCGTTAGCATTCAGGTACATTTACGGCAATGGCCAGACCTCCCTCGGAGGTTTCCTTGAAACGCTCGCTCATGCTTTGGGCAGTGTCCCACATAGATCGGGTCACTTCATCCAGGGTCACACGCGCCTTCGAAGGATCACTTTCTATGGCAATATTTGCCGCCGTAATGGCCTTGATTGCGCCCATGGAGTTGCGCTCAATACAAGGAATCTGTACCAGCCCTCCTATAGGGTCGCAGGTAAGACCAAGATGATGTTCCATAGCTATCTCTGCTGCCATCAGGACCTGGCCCACCGATCCTCCCATAATTTCAGTCAGTCCGGCAGCGGCCATGGCCGAGGACACACCCACCTCTGCCTGGCATCCTCCCATAGCAGCAGAAATGGTGGCGTTCTTTTTAAATAGTGTTCCTATCTCACCCGCCACCAATAAAAATCTTATAATAGCATCCTCGCCCTGAAAACGGGTAAAGATTTGCGAATACATCAGAACGGCAGGAATCACACCACTGGCGCCGTTGGTAGGTGCTGTAATTATCCTTCCAAAGCTTGCATTTTCCTCATTCACGGCCAGTGCAAAGCAGGACACCCACTTATTTATGGTATTAAAGGAATGCTCGCACTTTAGAAGGAGTTCCATCCACTCTTCCAATCCCGAATAATTTCCCTCACACAGTAGTTTCTTATTAAGATCCGCGGCCCGGCGCACTACATTTAGACCGCCCGGAAGTATCCCGGTGCGGTGTGTCCCTTTATAGACGCATTCTTTTATCTGTTGCCAGATATACAAGGCTTCATCGCGTGTCTGCTTTTCGCTCCTCCAACTTTCTTCATTGAGAAAAACCAGATCAGATACACGCGAGAGATTCAGAGCCTTGGTGTAGCGTTCGATATCGGCACCGCTATGGCATGGATACAGGGTGCGTGTACAGACCTGCTCAATAGAATTCTCCTCAGGTGTGGCTACAAACCCACCTCCTACAGAATAGTATTCCTCTACTAATTTACTGTGGTCATTAAACGTGGCAGTGAAGATCATGCCGTTAGGATGAAAGGGCAAGGACTTGGTTTTATCCAGCACCAGATGTTCACCGTATCGGAAGGGTATGGACTTTTCACCTCCGAGAATTAGAAAGCCACTCTGTTTAATCCGTTCGACTTTAGAATCTATCTGTGCGGTGTCTATAGTTTTGAAATTCTCACCACTTAGTCCTAGCATTCCTGCAATGTCGGTTCCATGTCCTACTCCGGTCTTAGCAAGTGAGCCGTAAAAAACCACATGTACTTCTTCCACCTCCTCCAGGCTTTTCTCCCTTCTTATTTTATCTAAAAACATCTCGGCTGCATTCCAGGGTCCCATGGTATGTGAAGAAGACGGCCCTATGCCCACTTTAATTATCTCAAAAATACTTATTGACTGCATACTATCTGATCTCGTGCAAATATAACAATTTAGCCAAGTTAAAAAACCCGGTATTTGGCTGGCATAAACAAAAAGCTAACTGCTATATGCTCAGTGTCTTACATTTCTCCAACACAGAAAAAAGTATTTTATTTACTTCCCTACTTTTCGTTGCGGGAAAAAGATGCGTACCTCCCTGAATAACGAAATCAGGTCTGCAGTTTTTTATTGGAAATACTTGGTCCTTGTCTCCCATGATTTGTATTACCTTGTCTTGAGGGTCGGCATTCCACCGCGAAATATTCTCTACACTCCACTTCAGATAGTAAGGATCTCTTTGAGTGAAATACTCGTTAAGACGGGGATGGTCCGAGGCGATAAGCTTTCGGAAATAGCGGTAGAGGTAATTGGACTCGTTTTTAAAAAGACCCTCCGGAATCAGCCTGGTTATTCCGGTATAAGAACCCACCTTTAGCAGTACCGATTTTTCCTTGCCTGAGCGCAGTGAAGCCAAAATAATAACTTTCACAGCCGGTTTAATTCGGTGAATTTCCTGAACCAGTATACCTCCAAAGGAATAGCCTAATAGCACGAAAGGTTTGGAATCGTCTATATTCTCTGCCATACGGCTGGTGTAGCTCTCAAAGGTCTCATTGCGCTGGGGCATAAGCCAAGGAATAAACTGCACAGTGAAACCTTCAGGAAACTCCAGTCGTTCTAATACTTTATAGTCTGCGCCCAGGCCTGAAATTACATACACTATCATTTCCATACAAAAAGGCCCTACTAAGGGGCCTATATCTTCATTTAATTCTAGGAATCTTGATGCTCAAAAAAGATACCGTAGTATGCCGCTCCTTCGAGAATACTTTTTTCGTTGCTTAGAACATAGATCGGTATATCCTCCAGTAAGTGCTCCATACGGTCGGATATCAAAAAGCTCTTATAAAACTTGTTTTTGTCAATCAAGGGATAAAGCACATCGGTTATTTCTCCTGTAATTATTAATCCGCCCGTGGCCTTAAGCTTTAGGACCAGATTATTCGCCTCACGTGCCAATAGTTCTAAAAACATATTGATTGTTAGTTTCACCAGGCGTGATTTTTTTTCCTGTGCAGCGTGCATCAGAGCGGGCAAAAACCCTTCGGCAGCAATCTGCTGCTGAAGCCATTCTTCCTCTGGATGGCGCCCTATGTCTCGCAGGAAGCGGTAAATATTGTACAACCCCTCCTTTGTTAAGACTTTTTCCCAGGTTACGATTCCATATATTTTATTTAGGAACTGATAGAACTGGACCTCAAAGTCATTGCGCGGTGCAAATTCGGTATGCCCCCCTTCGGTTGCGAAAGGACGCAGATACGCCCCGTCAAAAAATAGTCCTGCCTCGCCAAGTCCGTTGCCGGGAGCCAAAATAGCTACATTTCCAGAATGGGCCTTGGAGGAGCCGTTAAGAAGCTGCATTTGCGCACCATTGGTTTCCGCAAGACTGTACGCCGTGGCTTCGAGATCATTGATAAGATATACTTTGTCAAAGCCCATCTCTTCCTTGATCTTTCCTGCATCTACACTCCAAGGTAGGTTCGGCGTCTCGCAGTATCCTGCAATGACCGGGCCCGGTACAGCAAGAGAAATTCTCTTAACGTGCTCTGCTTTTAGGCTTTCTATGGCTTTGGCCAACAATTCGGATGGGGAAGTGTACTCCTGGGTACTTAGCGTAAGGGACTGCTTCTCCACAATTTCACCCTGCCGGCATTCGAAAACCGCCACAGTACTTTCTTCCGAGCGTACATCGGCAGTGAGAAGGGTGTTATTACGGTTTATTTCACACTCTCTTCCAGGAGAATACAGTGGAAAATATGTTTTATAATTCATATTTAATGGTTTACTCTCAAAGATAAAAAACTTTTGTAAAAGAAATTAAAAAAACCTTTCCACGTGGGAAAGGTCCTTCTCATTATCTGTGTTACTTAATTACTGACCTAAAGGAATATTATAAGATACTCCTAGGCCTAAAGCGCCAGCATTGTACTTTTGGTCTCCTATTTCACCTTTATCTCCGGTGAATACTTTCTGGTATTGCACTGCGAAATTCCAGTCTCTGTTGTGGTAGCCGATTTCTGGTTTGATATAAAGTCCTCCGTCCGGTCTTTCGGTTGCTACTACGGTATTGGAAGCTACTTGCTTATCCCCGGTGATGAAACCGTAACCAAGGTCGGTCCCAAAATAGAATCCGGTTTGTTTCGGATAGATACGAACTAATGCAGCTACCGGAACTACACCAAAATCATTATTATCTACCGCTAAGCCACCTACAGTGTTCTCGCGACCAAAGTAATGGGTATATCCCGTGGCTATACCTAGCCCAAACCCTGGAGTTACTAGATTTTGGTACGCCACATCCAGACCCAATGCTGCGGATGCATTTTCCTGTGGAACTGCTATTCCTACATTGGCTCCTACTTTAATCATGTTTTTCATATCGGCACTCTGAGCACTTATTAGACCTGCACCCAAGATACCTACTGCTAAAATTGATTTTTTTAATGATTTCATAATTTTAAATTTTACTGCTTAATGATTTTAATTTTACTGAGCAGTATCTTGAAAACATTGTGCCAAATAGTTGCTCACAACCCTGTGAACCATACACCAACAACCATAAACACTACGTTATCAATTCATTAAAATTTAAACAAATGCTTGTTTTTATTTTCTGAAATCAATTAAAATTGACCTAACTTAAACCGGTAATCACTCCGAAATCGTCTATATCCATAAGTTCTGCTGCAGGAATGGCTGGAAGTCCCGGCATGCGCATCATATCTCCTAAGATGGGAATAATAAAGCCCGCTCCGGCAGCAAATTCAAACTCACGAACTGTAACTTTAAAATTTTCCGGCCTGCCGATCTTTTTTTCATCATCCGAGAGTGATTTTTGGGTTTTGGCCATGCATACCGGGAGCTTGTCAAAGCCCAGTTCTTCAATGGTCTTTAGTTGCGTTTTGGCTTTTTGTGAATAATTTACGCCCTCCGCACCGTAGATTTCCTTAGCGATCGTCTCAATCTTGTGCTCCAGAGAGTCTTCTACAGAGTAGAGCGGTTTAAAATCATTACCGCATTCCTTGGCGCAGCGTACTACTTCCCGGGCCAGATCTTTCATCCCCTCACCTCCTTGCGTGAATTCGTCAGCGACTAGGGCGCGTACGCCCACAGCAGCACAAGCCTCTTCTATAAACTGTAGTTCCTCCTGGGAGTCGCTTGCAAAGTGATTGATTGCTACAATAGGCTGCAATCCCAGTTTCCGTGCATTTTCAATATGTTTTAACAAATTGGCCATCCCTTTTTGAACGCTTTGTAGGTCCGCTACATCATACTGCGCCTTTAGTACCGCTCCTCCGTGGTAACGTAGAGCCCGCACAGTGGCTACAATTACGTACGCATCGGGTTTTAGATCTCCGTAGTGGCATTTTATATGAAGGAATTTCTCAGCTCCCAAATCAGCCCCAAATCCCGCTTCGGTCACCACATAGTCCGCCAGGGAGAGTCCCATTTTAGTAGCTATTATGGTATTGGTCCCCTGGGCTATATTAGCGAACGGACCGCCATGGAGAATCGCAGGGTTTCCTTCCAGGGTCTGAACCAAGTTCGGCTTGATAGCATCTCTAAGTAAAATAGCCATCGCACCTTGGGCATTGAGATCGCGGGCGTACACTGGTTTCTTGCTCCACGTATATCCTATAAATATATTTCCAAGACGCTCCTTTAAATCTTTAAAATCCTTGCTAAGACATAAAATAGCCATCACCTCAGAGGCGGGAGTGATGTTAAAGCCTTCCTCTCTAGGGATACCGCTTTGGGCTCCTCCTATACCTACCACAATATGGCGCAGGGCACGGTCATTCATATCCATCACCCGTTTCCATGTGATTGTCCGTGGGTCCAGCCCCAGGGAACGCGATTTACTTTGCAGGTTATTGTCGATTAGAGCGGAAAGTAAATTATTGGCTTTTTCAATAGCAGCAAAATCTCCAGTAAAATGCAAATTAATATCTACCATAGGAATCACCTGTGCGTAGCCACCCCCTGCGGCGCCGCCCTTAATTCCAAAAACAGGCCCTAAGCTGGGCTCTCGCAGCACTGCTAGAGCATTTTCGCCGATCTTATTGAGTCCGTCGCATAAGCCAACCGAGACCGTCGTTTTTCCCTCCCCAGCTGGGGTTGGATTGATAGCGGTGACCAAGATAAGTTTTGCCTTTTTTATCTTATCTTCCTTTAAATAGGATAGAGGAATTTTTGCTTTGTATTTGCCGTAGTATTCCAAATCGTCTCGGGCAATTCCTATTTTCTCCGCAATTTCACGGATGTGCTTAATGGGTGCTTGTTGGGCTATTTCCAGGTCGGTGGGAAAACTCATAGTCTTTGAATTATTCTATATATAACAAAGTTAGGGTATTATATAGAGCCGCTCAAGAAATTACATTTGAGATATATCAGCAAAAAAAAACACCCCATAGGGTGTCTTGTGTTTTTAGGCAGTTATTTTTTCCACCTGCCTTTTGAGTTGCTGCTTTCTAGTTTGACGCTCTTCGTATTTCTTTACCACGTAGCCAATAACCAGTGGAGCTACCCATAATAGGAGTCTTCTTAATAATGTTGGATTCATAATAATTTATTTTAAATCATACCATTCAAGAACTGCGCCATTTTTTCTTCTCTGGGTTAGTGCTAACAGAAAATAAAGCAGGTCTCTGAAATAATCAGAGACCTGCATGGTTATTATTTTAGATGCCCTCAGAAGGGGTGTCTTGCGACTTGTTTTCACCTGATTCTGAGTCTCTTCTAGGTTTTCCTTCTGGTTTTGGCGGCCTAGGCAGAAGAACTTTTCTAGATAGTTTCATCTTCTTACGGTCGTCGTAGCCGAGGAATTTAACTTCTACCTCATCACCCTCTTGATACGGTACCTTATCGGTGCGCTTCCAATCAATCTCTGAGATGTGAAGTAGTCCTTCGGTTCCTTTAGCGATAGCTACAAAAGCTCCGAAATCCATCACTTTCACTACCTTGCCATTGTAGACTTCACCAACAACAGGTACAAATGTAATTTCGTTGATTCGTGCTATTGCATCATTGATTTTTGCGCGGTCGGTTCCGGCGATCTCGATGCGTCCAATCTCACCTATTTCCTCGACAGCAATAACCGTCTGCGTATCCTTTTGAAGCTGCTGAATAATCTTTCCTCCAGGTCCAATTACCGCACCTATGAAATCTTTAGGGATTTCAAGTATCTCCATTTTCGGTGCATGTGGTTTCACATCTTCTCTTGGTGCATCAATAGTTTTAAGCATTTCTCCCAAAATGTGTAGGCGTCCTTCACGCGCCTGGTTAAGAGCAGTCTCCATAATATCCATGGAAAGCCCTTGTATCTTGATATCCATCTGGCAGGCAGTAATACCGTCCTTTGTTCCAGTTACTTTGAAGTCCATGTCCCCTAAGTGGTCTTCATCTCCTAAGATATCCGAAAGCACGGTAAACTTACCTGTTTTAGGATCAGTGATAAGTCCCATAGCGATTCCAGAAACCGGTTTGGTGATTTGAACACCTGCATCCATAAGTGCTAGGGTTCCTGCACAAACGGTAGCCATAGAGGAAGATCCGTTGGACTCTAAGATATCAGAAACAATACGTATTGTATATGGGTTTTCTGCCGGAATAATATTTTGAAGCGCTCTTTGCGCTAAGTTCCCATGTCCTACTTCCCTTCTGGAAGTTCCTCTGAGTGGACGTGCTTCTCCGGTAGAGAATGGCGGGAAATTATAATGAAGGAAGAATTTTTGGTCGTAGTTTATTGCTACGGAATCTACCATATTGGAATCCTTCACCGATCCAAGGGTAACGGCAGTCAGGGATTGGGTTTCTCCACGAGTGAACACCGCGGATCCGTGCGCCCCTGGAAGATAATCTACTTCGCTCCATATAGGACGAATGGTCTTAGAATCACGACCGTCGAGACGAATTCCTTCATTAAGAATCATTTGACGCATCGCTTCTTTTTCTACATCGTGGTAGTATACTTTAGCGAAAGGTTCGATTTCCAGGCGCTCCTCCTCAGAATACTGGGAAAGGAATTCTTCCAAAACCTGGGCAAAACGCTCGTGACGTGCTTCCTTGCCTGTAGGTGTTTTTGCTACCTCGTATACTTTATCGTACGTTTTTTCCCACACCAAGTGACGAATCTCTTCGTTGTGGGTCTCGTGTTGGTATTCTCTCTTAGTTTGAGAAGAGGCTACCCTGCCGGCCAATCTTTCCTGAGCCTCGACCTGGGTTTTGATTTCTTCGTGGGCAAACTTGATGGCCTCCAGCATTTCTGCTTCAGAAACCTCCTTCATTTCGCCTTCTACCATCACAATGGAATCTTTGGTTGCGCCTACCATGATGTCTAAATCCGCATTTGCTAGGTCTGCCATGCTTGGATTGGTAACATACTCGCCGTTAATTCGGGCTACGCGAACCTCGGACATAGGACCATTGAAAGGAATATCAGTTACTGCAATAGCAGAGGAAGCTGCAAGTCCTGCAAGCGCTTCTGGCATTACTTCCGGATCGTAAGAGATTACCGATATCATCACCTGTACTTCGGCGTGAAAGTCCGCAGGGAAAAGTGGTCTTAAAACCCTGTCTACCAAACGCATGGTTAATACCTCCTCATCGGAAGGTCTGGTTTCTCTCCTAAAGAAGTTACCTGGAATTTTTCCGGCAGCATAAAACTTTTCACGGTAATCTACCGTAAGAGGTAAGAAATCTACCCCTGGATTTGCTTCTTTGTTGGCTACTACGGTAGCAAGCAACATAGTGCCTCCCATTCTTACTACTACAGATCCGTTAGCCTGCTTGGCTAGACGTCCTGTCTCGATGGTAATTTCTCTACCATCCTTTAAAAGTACTTTTTCAATAATTGCTTCTGGAGCATTCATAAATTAACTGTCTTATGCAGTCCGTATTGACTGCGTTACTATTTAAACTTTTTAAATATCGTGGGCAAAGGTAAATAAATTATAGGGAATCTACTATTGGCAGCATTTGCATTTATATAAATTTCACCAGCACTACGGTAACTTTAAACTGGTCTTAGGGACTAATTAACAAACTCTTCCTCATTGAATACATTACTTAAACTTGAATGGGCGGCACTATTTCTGGCTGCACTTTATTTCTCCACCACCCTTAGTTTCCCTTGGTGGATGTTTGCTCTTCTATTCTTTACACCGGACCTCTCCATGCTAGGCTACTTGATTTCCAACAAGATTGGTGCAGTATTTTACAATACATTCCATCATTTAGGGGTTGCAGTAGCACTGCTATGTGCAGGTCATGTTGTGGAAGTACAGTGGTTGCAACTTGGGGGCACAGTACTTCTAGCGCATAGTTCCTTTGACAGAATGCTGGGCTATGGACTCAAGTACCACCGGGGTTTTCACTTCACCCACTTGGGATTGATAGCAAATCATAAGAACTAAGGAAAAGCGCTTAGAAAATTTTCCATAATTCCCATCTCTTTCCTTACTGGCATAAGAGTGGATAGCTTTTTAGTGAACCAAAAAAAAAATAATATTATGGGAATTTTATGGACATTAATTATTGGAGCTATCGCAGGATGGCTAGGATCACAAATTTTTAAAGGAGGAAGCTTAGGACTAATCGGAAATATCGTCGTAGGTATTGTGGGTGGATTCATAGGATATTGGCTACTTGGAGCTACCTTTGGAACCGCTATTATTGGTCAAATCTTAACCGGGGCAGTCGGTGCCATAGTCCTGTTGGCCATCATTAACCTTTTGACAGGTCGAAGGGTCTAATCCTTACCTAGAGTTCATATAAAAAAAGAAGCCGTCTCAATACTAAATTGAGGCGGTTTTTTCATTTTAGGAGGTTTTAGTGTTGTATAATTAGGAGGTATTTTGTATCTTTATTACTGATAATCAACAAGATGCGACCTACTTTCAAAGAATACAACCAAGACCAACTCTGGCTTTTCCCGCCCTCTATCGATGAGTTGGTACCTCAGGACCATCCCGTTCGTATAGTGGATGAGATTATTGAGCAGATCGATTTACGTGAGCTTATCAGTACCTACCGTGTGGAGGGTAAGCCTGGGTATCATCCCAAGATGCTACTAAAAGTTCTTGTCTACGGATATATGGATAATATCTACTCGAGCCGTAAGATAGAGAAGGCCTTGAAGGAGAACATCAACTTCATGTGGATTAGTGGAAGG